>JAJDAK010000030.1 GCA_029261895.1 Deltaproteobacteria bacterium | reverse complement strand
AGCCGAGCCGGTCCATCTCTACATTCACATCCCCTTCTGCGCCAAGCTCTGTTGGTATTGCATCTGCAATATTCGCGTTTCGAACAACCGCGAACGCATCCAGAAATTCGTCGACCAGCTATGTCGAGAAACCGACAAGCTACGCGAGTTTTTCGAGGAGCATTCGATCCAACCGAGGATTACCGAACTTCAACTCGGCGGTGGCACCCCTTCTCATCTCGATCGCGGCCAATGGACCCAGTTGGTGGAAGCAATCAACAAGTTGGTCGATGTGAATCAGGTCGATGAATTCGCGATGGAGATTGATCCACGAACTGCCACAAGCGAGGACCTCGATTTCTATGCCAGTCGAGGCGTAACGCGGATATCGTTTGGCGTCCAAGACTTCGATCCAGGCGTACAGAAGGCGATCAATCGGATTCAACCTCCTGAGTTGATTCGAGAGCTGTTACCTGATCGAGTGCGCGGCCTGTTTCAAGGCCTGAATTTCGATTTGTTGTACGGGTTGCCTAGGCAAACGCGAGCTACTTTTCGCCGAACGCTCGAGTTAGTCAAAGAATTTGCACCGGATCGCGTGACCTTGCTCAAATATGCGCACGTTCCCAATATTCGTAAGCACATGAAGCTCATCAACGAAGAAGAGCTCACACCTGAATCTGACCTACCCGACCTATTTGAAGACGCTGTTCTGGGACTGACGGGTGCCGGTTATGAATGGGTCGGCATCGATAACTTCGCTCGCCATCCCGATCCGCTGGCGAAGGCGGTACGGAACGGTACGGTCGGTCGAACCTTCAACGGCTTCACGCCGGGTCGAACCCAGCACATGATCGGCCTCGGCCCGACGACGACAACATCGTTTGGAAAGTACTACTTCCAAGGCGTCTACGATAACAACGAGTACTACGAATGTCTGGACCGAGGCGACTTTCCAATTCATCGCGGTTATGCACTCTCGGTCGACGAGACGATTCGCCGCGCTGCGATTATGCAGTTGATCACCAACCAAACATTGGACTTCAAGTGGCTTTCAGAGAAGTACGACATAGACGCACACGACTATTTCGCCGCTGAAATCCAAGAGTTAAAGAATCGATTCACGGCAGCTGGGATGGTGGAGTTCAAAGAAGACGGAGAACTGCGAGTGACGGCCCAGGGTCGTTATGGACTTCGAACGATCGCCAAGGTTTTCGATCGCTTCCACTTCGGTCGCGAATACGAAATCGGTGGTTGCTAGGCCGCTGCCATGGACGTCGAACTCATCTCAAATGCAAATGACGATCTCGCGCGCCTCGCGGACGACGCGCTGCTGTCGGTGTTTCCGGAGCGCTCGATTGAGAAAGTTCTCCTTGTAATACCACCCGATGCGGATGAGCGACTTTTCAATCTCGATACGGCCAAGCGGGGCAGGTATTACAACTATCCCGGTTACGGCGCCGGCGTCATCGCTGCGCACCTGAGAGCAATTGGAATTGAAGTCTCCATCTTCAACCTGAACAATCTCGTGCTTCGTGCCGCCCAGGAGACCGAAGAAGGCTCATTTGACTTCCGCGCCGCTTGGCGTACACCGCTCTCCGATTGCATTCGGGACTTCGCGCCCGACCTGGTCGGCGTAAGCTGCATGTTCACGCAGACACACAATTCAACGGTTGCGGTTCTCAACGAATTGAGAACGATTTTTCCGACGCTACCGATCACGCTTGGCGGCGTTCATGTCACGAATTGCCTGAGCTCCCAAAATACTTCTAAGACGATGTTGAGCGACTTCGGTGCGGCGAATTTCCTGTTTACCCACGAAGCCGAAAGCGCGTTCGTTCGCTTTGTTGAAGTCGTGAATCAGGAACGGCCGTGCAGCGAGCTGATTCAGGTACATTTCAATACATTCGATGACAAACTCAGTTTCACCAACCGCGGCGCGGCCATGGAAGGCGAAGAGCTCGACCGACTACCTGCACTCGACTTGATGAATCTGGATGAACTTTCAAGTCACGGTACAATCGGCTCCTTCTATTGCCTCGTAGACCCCGGCACACGCTTTGCGACGGTGCTTTCAAATCGCGGCTGTCGCGCACGGTGTACTTTCTGCAGCGTTCGTAGCTTCAACGGCAAAGGCGTTCGTACACGCTCCGTACAATCTGTCATCGACGAGTTACTGCGTTTGCGACATGACTACGGTGTCGGCCACGTGATGTGGCTCGATGACGACTTCCTCTACGGAAGAAAGCGTTCGATCGAGCTCTTCAATGAAATGGTCCGTCAAGACGTGGGGATCACTTGGGACTGCACCAACGGGGTGATCGCGGCCTCCTGCACAGAGGACGTCATTTCTGCCGCGGCAGCAAGCGGTTGTCTCGGCCTGAATCTCGGAATGGAATCTGGTAACCCCAAGATCCTTCGTGAGGTGCATAAGCCAGGCACCGTTGAAAACTTTCTCGCGGCGGCCGAAGTGTTGCGAAAGTATCCGCAGATAAACGCTCGGGTCTTCTTGATGCTCGGTTTTCCCGGTGAAACCTACCGGATGATCCTGGATACGATCCAAGTATCTCAGCAGATGAACCTGGATTGGTACAACGTCACAATCCTTCAACCCCTGCCCGGTACGCCCATCTTTATGTCGATGGTCGAACAAGGCCTGTTAGATTCCGTCGGCTTTGAGGAAATCCGCTACAACTCGGGCGCGTACGGAAAACATCGAAAATCGGCGGAACTGAATCGCGATATGCTGGCGCGCGACTTCAAAGACGCGTTCAGTCAGGTGGACCTAGATCGAATTCCGAGTGGTGAAGAACTCGACGATATCTGGGCCTATATGAACTTCCACCTGAATTTCCGGCGCCTTTTCGACGAGAATCGGCCGATCAAAATGAAACAACAGCTCGCTTACCTACGTAACATCGCCGATCTCGTGTCGCCCGATAACGCGTTTGCGCAGTATTTCTCTGGCGTACTCGAGCATAGAATATTGGGCGCGACCGGTCCGGCGGTCATTTCACGTTTGGAAAAGTATCTCAACGAGTCACCTTACTGGCAGCAACGATTCGACGAATTCGGACTTCGTACGGATCAGCTCGTGAGCGGAGATTTTCCCGCCTAGACGTTGACGTCGAGTTTCAGTGAGAAGTCAGCCGGCGAACTCACGTTACAGGGAAGTGGCTCGCGCCAATCATGTCCTAGAAACTCAGGGTTGAGATCTGTGAACGATTTGGATATCTGGCACGGCATGACGAATGGTCGCCACATGGGCATTCGAAGTTCTGGCTGATGGACACGCAGGCGATGTGCCTTCTCCTCAATGGCCCGTGTACGTCGTTCATGTGCGATCAACTCCGTTTCCGTTTGGAACCGGCCCTCGAGGCGATGAATCATTTCATCGACCGCAGCCAATACTTCTTCAGGGCTGTTGCGCTCCAGCTCAACGGACTCCGCTACGTATTCGTCGGCCTCCCAGCACTCTGGGAGCGACGACATTAATATTTCCTCATACGTCAGCCGACGATTCAGCCGCAGCGATTTATGATGCATCGGAACCAGTAGATCGTGAGAGCCGCCCCACATCGCGGAATCGATCGGCCAATTTACGTCGACGCATGGAATATGAAACGCGCGCGCGACACCACTCGGACCTGAAGCGGTACCAAGAAAGAGCGACGATTCTGCAACGAAATAAGGAAAACTGAAATCGTCTGCTGGCTGCAAGGTCGTCAGGTCAACGACCTCACGCCGAGATGTTTTCAGCGGCACCATCGACGAATCGCCGATACGAACCACCCAAAACCCCTGATCAACCAGATGCTCGATGGCTGGAACGTATGTCTGTATATCAACGTCACGAAACGAGTGATACGAAAGGTTCGGTAAGTAACCGGACTCACGCGCGTGTACGGTCGCAATCTTCGCGTCACGCGGAATCCCCAGCCGGTCGCGGAGTTGGAGTCCAGACGCTCTCTCTTCATCCGACAACGTATAGTGGAACGGCTTTTGAACCGACCGCCCGAACTGTTTAGAAAACGCGATCTTCTCACGAGTCTGGCCGAACGGTGCGAACTCATAGCCCGGCGGTAGTTCGATATCGAGTTTTTGACCCGCATCGATACGTCGGCCCAATTGGACCAGCTCGTCGTTCGGCGAAGTGACCACGGTCAATCCGCGGGTAGCAATACTGAAGAGTGCTTGATTGAGTCTCGGCAATTTTTCTGGCGTATAGATAATGACAACCAGATCAGACTGCCGATCGAAATAGAGATTGCGTAGGTAGTAGAGCTGTTCGCCCAGCTCCCCGACGCGGTTGGCAGCTTCCAGCGGGTAGAGAATTTTCATCGCCGAGAACTACTTGAGCAGTGTCGTGATGTATTTGAAGAGATTCGCCATACCGACGGTTTCGCGGTTACAAACGATCTGAACATCGAGCGCCGCGGCTGCGCTGCCGACAAACGTCGCGACTTCACTGGGCAAACCTGCACCCAAGCAGGTACTCGCCAGCGAGAGAAA
>JAJDAK010000029.1 GCA_029261895.1 Deltaproteobacteria bacterium | reverse complement strand
GCCGCTCCGTTAGATGCGACTCGATCAACGCATCCGATACAACTTCTTCGCTCATGATCCCGTGTCCTCCCTCTCATAGAGAAAACAACTTCGCAGATGCATCGCTACCATGAAACACGTACTTACTTGAGCGCTTACAATGAAACGAAACCGCCAAGGAAAGCAGTCCCACGCACAATTTGATGTCCCGCAGTACCAGCAGCTTGCAGAAGCGCTAGTTGCCGCCGTTGATTGGCAGTTATTCCCGTTAGTAGATTTAGGATCGCGATGCCGCCAAGAATCGATGTTAATGCCATTAGAACGTATAGAAGGTGGGTCGTTTCAAATACGAGATTACGAGTAGAATTCTGGACTTCATCCGGCAATGTAAAAAACAGCGGGTGCTCTGTTTCGATCGAGCGATTGATCTGATCTATCGTGTCCTCAGCGGACGACGATGGCCATATCAGGAAATTTGTCGATCCTGAGCGGTCCCAGTACTTGTCGAAAATGTCGATGTGGATACGCGCGGATCCTGTCTTTCCGAACATATATCTTTCAACGATGCCGACCACAGGAAACGTAACTGGGCCGGACGGGCTGCTGATCGTTACTGTATCTTCCTGTTTGATATCGAAGTATCGAGAGAACGCTTGATCTACGACGATTCCTCCGTCTCGAATTTTTTCGCCGATTGTCACGCAGTCAGGGCCTTCGATGATCGAAAAACAGTCTAGCTTCCCTAATGTTTCGTAGTCTCCCGCACTCAGTGAAAATTCTTGCCCTTGAAACGTCGTTGTTGTCGAGTAGTGTCGAAATACCGCCTTGACGCTTTCCAGCTGCACAATCTCTTCGATGACGGAGTCGGGAATTAGATTGAGTTGGAAACTCTCGAGTAGATTCCCATACCGAATAACAAAACTGTCGCGCCCCAGGTAATTGCTATCGATCGTTATCGCGAGACTTGACATTAGTATCAGAATCATCATAGCGGAAGCAATGACGCCGGTGATCGCACCTACTGTCATTCTTATTTGGCCCGCTCGACTACGAATCGATCCTGCGACAAACCAACCAATACCACCAACGATGTTTTCAAATGCACGACCGATGGTTTGAGCCGATTTTTCGCTCCAAATATCATAAATCAGAATGAGTGAAGCGAGTCCCGTGATGAACACAAGACTCGTTTGAGTGACGGTCCAACCGTCGAATGATGGAACAGTCAGTCCTATCCATGTAAGGCCACATGCGAACGCAGAAAACAATTTGAGTTTTGACTGAATACTGCCCGGCACAATTGGTTCCGTGTGATTGAGTGCAAAGATGTTAAGTGGCTGCTGCTGTTGCGCCTTTTTCGCGGGTGAAATCGCTGAGATAATCGAGACCCCGATACCGATACAGGATCCTAGAATTAGCGAGGTAGTCGAAAACTCCAATTCCGGAGCGACGTTGGCTCCATATTGGGTGGCTACTCGAGCGTATAGCTGAAATACAGTTTTTGATAGTAGCAACGAGAGAGGAAGACCTATCAGCGTCCCCAGAGCACCCATGACTAGAGAATCAGCGAATACGATCCGTACCATTTGTTGTCGTCGTAATCCAACAATTCGGAGCAGCGCGAATGACTTTTGTCGGCGTTGGATCGATACCAAGGCCGCACCTAGTGCAACCAGGATTGCGGCAATTGATCCCGTCGTTGCGAGGACGTTGGTCACGACCATGAGTGTTGACATAACGGATTCAATGAAACGGTCGCGGGTATCCGGGATGCCAACGGTTGCGCGTCCTTGGAATCGTTTTTGTAGGTCTTCTCGAACGGCAGCTTCGTCTGAGTCACTGGTCAGGACGATATCGATTCGATCTACAGTTCCTTCCTGCCCAAGAATCGTTTGCAGGGAATAAACATCCATGATCGCGAGCTGCGCGCCGAAAGCTTCTGAGATGCCGCCTTTGAGGAGCACACCCCGTACCACGAGAGTTTGGCGCCCCTTTGAGGTCATTGCCTCGAATGAGTCGCCTTCTTTTACGCCGAGTTGTTCCGCGAGTCGGTACGTGATGATAACGGAATTCGATGTGGCAATGAGGCGCAGAGGATCGCTTACCTGCAATTGATCTCTGAGTGCCGAGTAGTTTCTAATCTCTTGGTCCACTAGTAGGTCCACACCTAGCACGTGAACGGCTTGCCCTGGAGTATCCCGTTCGATGATTCGAATATTTGCGTCGATTAGTGGCGCGGCGAATCTCACCCCTGGTTGGTCAAGGAGTTCATCGATGAAGGTTTCGGGGAGCCCGATCTTTCCGGACCGAAGTTGCAGTTGCGCGGCACCTTGAAGGGCTTCTGCTGTGTTCTCAAGCTGTGTGCGGATCGATGCTGCACTCATTTGCATAGAGACGGCGAGCGCGACACTGATGCTGATAGAAAAAATGGTCAAAACCGTAAGCAACGGATGATTAAGCAATTGTGAACGGATCGAGTAGATCAGTCCGAACGATAGCCAGCTGCGATCTCCCGTCATCGCACTTCGCAGAGCTTGCTGTTGTCTACGATCAATGTCCGGTTAGCGATTCGAGACGCCGTTGTATCGTGGGTCGCGATAAGTGTAGTAATGCCTGCTTCATCGCAGAGCTCGCGAAACAGCTCGAATATTGCACGAGCATGGGCAGCATCAAGGTTGCCTGTTGGTTCGTCCGCCAGAATTACTTGAGGATTCGCGACCAATGCTCGTGCGATCGCAACACGTTGAATTTGTCCCCCGGACAACTCCGCCAACGCGTGATGTCTGCGGTCCGTCAAATGGAGTCTCTCCAGCCAGAAGTCGACTCTCTCCAGCGTGTGGCGCAGCTTTACGCCTTCCATTAGAAGTGGCAACGCGACGTTTTGGCGCAGAGTTAGCTCGGAAACCAGGTTAAAGAACTGAAATACGAAGCCAATATTTCGACGACGGAAGTCCGTCTTCTCATCGTCCGAAAAGGTTGTGATATCTATGTCGCCGATTCGAATTTCACCGCGTGTCGGTGTGAGAAGGCCTCCGATGAGATGCAGCAATGTCGACTTACCGCTACCACTTGGCCCCAGGAGACATATGAGCTCTCCCGGCTGAACCTTCAGATCTGCGCCTTGCAGCACGGGAACTGCTTTCTCGTCATTGCCATAGACCATCGAGAGGTCTTTGACCTGGATACCTGAACTGCTCGCTTGGGTTGGGCCAATTGTCATGGACCCCAACTAAGCAAGAACAGGGCCAGCCTGCCTATGTGTGGCGGAGCGTTCTCTGTGGGCTATGGCCATCGACTTGGGCTTTTACCAGTGGAGTTGGCCGATAATGGCTAGCCGAGAACGGCGAACCCTGATCGATGGAGCAGAAATTTGGCTCAATTTCCCGGGCGTTGCCTGCGTGTCAGATTGAAGACTGAGAATACGTCTTCGGGTATGTCTTTTTGGTAGTCAACTTCGTCAATAATTAGGCTTACTTCGCGCTCTTCACCAGACCTGGTCCGCTGGAAATACATCTCGCGAGGGGTGGCAATTCCGTTGATGGTTTCGACTCGTTTGGTCTCTGCGAGGAGAACAAGTTTGTCGTTCATAAAATGTTCGGTTTTGAGAGGCACAAAATGCTCGGCATCGACCCAAGTGATTCGGCGGTCGAAGCGCGGGTTGCGTTGGATGGCCGTTTCCTCCAGGCGATAGGTGTCTCGGTCATTGATGCGTTCTTTCTTCATCGAATCAATCTTTGTTGCGGTGCTTTGTGCGACTCCAAAGCCGAGAAATTCGAGATCGATGCCGTAGACATCGTCATCAGCGATCGATGCAGGCAAGCGGCGAACCCGGCGGATGGATGGTTGATAGAGAAAATAGTCGTTACTTCGACCCGGGTTTTCAATGTAGAGAATCGCGCCCTTACGAAGGTCTGCAGGCTTTTCAAAGCGCACGAGCACACGCTCTCTGGAGCCCCCGTCATCGTCACGGAACACAACCATCTCACGTTCTTCTTTCAATCCCGCGAGGTTCATCTTCATTCGCATCCGGGCGACGAAGTGCTGGCTGTTCAGTCGGTTATGCCAGCGATCTTTGACAGCATCGGATGAGAGCGGGACGAAATCTTCTTCGGCCTGTGCGCCCCAAGCGATCAATACAGTGCACAATATCGATGTAACTCGAAATCGAGATACGTGTGTCATTCCGGCACCGATGCTTCACGAGCCGGAATCCCCTGAATCTGCCACGCTGGATACAGAGATGCTAGGAAGCCGACTACAAGAAACAGTAGACCGAGGATGAGAAGCTCAGATGTATCGACCGAAAACTGTACCCACCAAGAGAAAGCATTGCGAACGACACCGGTGATCATTGGATACGCACACGCGAGGCCTAATACTATGCCGACCACCACACCTGCACTTGTGACAAGCATTCCATCGAAAATAATGAGTGCCACAATTTGATGAGAGGTTGCTCCTGCGGAACGGAGGAGCGCAATTTCGCGGCGACGCTCCATCGTTGAACCCAGCAAGAGATTCATAATCGCGATGCCGCCGAGAATCGCGGTAAGGTAGGAGGCGATGTCTAACATCGCCGTAAATTGTCCGACTACGGAGCTCGCGTATCGCTTTAGCTCGTCTCCGTAGACAAAAAAAAGATCGTGATAGTTATGTGTCCTTCGGCGGATCTCCGCTAAAACGGATTCAATTTCTCCGTCTATCCAGATGACAAGATTCGTGGATCCTGTTCGGGGCCAGAGACCGTCAAACACGGCTAAGTCAACGTTCAATGATCCTGTGGGCCCTGCATAGTCTCGGATTACACCGGCTATGCGAAAGTTACGTGGGCCTCGGGGAGTCGACAGTGTGAGAGTATCGCCGGTATCGATTGCGAATCGTTTTTTAAACTGGTCGGAGATCGCGATTTCACCGCGAGCAAGCGCTAGTGCAAGTTTTCTTGGGTCTGTGTCTATCGTGGGCAGTCTCCCGTGTTTTGCCATGGCGACCATAGATGAACCAGCGATTAATACTTCCTCGCCTTTGTAGATTATGCTTGTCGTGTAGTGGTCGAATACGGCACGCACGCCTGGAGTAGTGCGGACCAATTGGGTTGTATCCTTGGAAATGTTCTCGCGATCTTTGCCACCGAGTGGATTACCCGCGACCACGAACACGCCATTCGGATACTGGCTCGCCGTCCAATCATCGAGAGTATAGGATAAACTCGATACGGCGATCATTGTTACGGTAACTCCAGCGATCACTCCGGATAGTGTCGCGAGGGTGATCGCAGTGTGAAGTGGCCGCTCAAGAAGCGAAGTACCGATGAACCGACCGATTCGGGGAATAAGTGCTTCCATCAATGGGCGCATGGTGCGGATCAAACGTGGAAAGCCATGACGAGCCATTGCTGCACTTAGTGCTAAACCGAGGAAAAATATCAGTCCGAGATGTACAGATGGGTCGATGGAAACTAGGCCTACCGCGAGAAAGATCCAGACAGAGGTTAGCCCGAAAAAAGACAACGTCTGTTGTGTTGTCGAATGGTGCCTGCGATTCGCAACGCCCTTGTTCTTGATAACTTCGAGAGGTGCTTTCGCAGTGGTTCTGTAAGCGGGTTCGATGCTTCCCAAGATGCCGACAACAATTCCAACTGCGACTCCAATTAGAACAGCGGCGGGTGACAGCGTTAGCTGCTGAATTTCTACATCCTGAAGATAAGCTGAAAGACTGGATAGGATAGAAACGAAAATTCGGGATAGGAACATCCCGATAACAATTCCGAGAATAGTGCCGACGGAAGAGAATAGCAGCGCATCCGTGTAGACCAATCGTCGGACACGCCTTGGCTCAAGGCCCGTTGAACGCAATATTGCGAACTCTCGGTTTCGTCGGTCGACTGATAGTGAGAGAGTTGAAAACGAAAGCAGCGCTGCAACGAGAACCCCGACCACAAGAATAGCCCAAATGATAAATCGGATCGCATTGATTGTACTGTCCACCCACTCGCCTCGTAACGCGGCCCTCCTCAGAGTCGCTCGTCCCCCGATCCTCTGTGAAACGACCATTATTACGTTGGCTAAATCGGCATCGTCCTCAAGCACGATATCAATGCGGTCGAGAAAGCCCTGCCTCTCTAATAGGGCTTGCATTAAGTACACGTCCATCACCGCAACCTGTCCGCCAAACGCGTCTGCAACGCCCCCGCCGCGGAGAATGGCTTGAACCTTGAGGTCCACAGGTCCGGTGTCCGAATCAAGCTCGAGCGTTTCATTCAGGCCGAGTGACAAACGGTGGCTCAGTTCTTCCGTAACGACGACTGAGTCTTCCGCGAGAATAAGCCGCATGGTGTCGCGCGCGCCGACTGAGTCCTGATTGAATTTATATGCGCGGACTTCAGTGTCGGCTAGAAGATCTACGCCTAGGAGATGTAGTGCCTCTCCTAGGTGTGGCTCCGCACGTACCCGCAAAGTAGCCTCGAGCAATGGAGCCGCTGCTCGGATACCGTGTACATCTTCGATGAGAGATAGTAGTTCTTCAGGTACGCCTGCAGGTCCCCCAGTGATTTCCAGTTCTGCCGAACCCGCGAGAACATCTGCAGTACGTTCGAGTTCTGCCTCTACGGAACGAGACGCCATCTCCAGGCCACTCGCTAACGCAACAGCGGTCGCAATAGCGAGAATCGTCATCGCAGATAGTACACGTTGCCCCTTTCGCATATGTGAGCGAACACCAACGAGAATCGCGAATGGTAGATTTCGGATTAGTCGTTTCAAGCGATCACCGTAACGCGGCTAACCAGGCCGGTCGGCGAGTGGTCGTATGTCGCTCTTCACCTTGCCATCTTCCATTTCAATAATCCGATCGGCGTGACTGGTCGCGCGAAGATCGTGTGTGACTAGGATAAGGGCGATTCTACGTTCATCTACCGTTCTCCGGAAAAACGATAAGACGTCTTCGCTCGTCTTGGCATCGAGATTCCCTGTAGGTTCGTCAGCCAAGATAACCCTGGGTTGAATCAGCACTGCACGTGCCAATGCCACACGTTGCATTTCGCCGCCAGAGAGTTGATCAGGGTAACGGTAGCGATGTGCTGTGATTTGAAAAAAATCCAATAGCTCCTCAATCTCCTGTTCGAGTTGCGGGAGCCGTTTGCCGTCGAGCAGGAGTGGTGTCGCAATGTTCTCTTCTACAGTTAGTGATGGCAGGAGGTTAAAGAACTGATGCACCACGCCGACCGTTCTGCGACGGAATACTGCCGCTGCGTCCGGTGTGAGACTGTCGATTCTTGTGCCCGAGACCGACACCGATCCCTCGGTCGGCGTGTCAAGTCCGCCGATAAGATGAAGCAGCGAGCTCTTGCCGGAACCACTTGGGCCCAAGACGCATACGAACTCGCCGTATGGAACGACCAGGTCAACTCCGCGCAGTGCTTGCAGCTCTCCTGTGCCGTCTTCGTAGGTTTTGTGCAGATTTCGGGTTTGGACTGCAGGTCCGTTATCAAGGTTATTCATTGTCCACTCTTAGTGGAAGATATCATGATATCCCTTGTATACAGAGCAAAGCGCTGAGCGAAGTCGGTCCTGGCACGTTAGGGTTCCATGGGCTCGTCGTGTGAGAACGCAATCTTCATATTTTGGGCAACAGTCTCAACCACGACTGCATCTGGCGCATCACAAATCAAAAGAAAGTGCATCTTAGATAGATCTGCATCGTCTAGATCAGACAGCGCCGCCGACAACGTATAGGCGGTAACGCGACTCGATGCTCCAAAAATCATAATGTTGAAGGATTGGCCGGGGATACGTGCGCTTTTAGCAGCTTGTTACATGGCATCATCGCGGGCGCAGTCGACCGTGTATCATCGTTGGTATTCCATGTGTGTCCACGTAGGATCGAAGCTTCTGTTCGAGTACATCAACTGGTTCGATGGCATCTTCGGATTCAAAGACAGCGATCTCGATTTTGTAGTTTTTGTAGATCTCGAGTCCGCTGATGACTCTTGGTGAGCTTAGTCCAAACTCAGATAATTCAATGGGTACAACCGCGCCATTGACGATGGGCTGCTCTGGGTCGAGAGGATCGGGCCATGTCGACCTCACGTAGTACTCTCTTGTACGAGGTGCTTTGAATTCAAGGACGGCATAGAGCCCCGCGCCATTTTCCAGAACCACGGTCCCAGCACTAACCAGCCGAAGCATTGCGCTTTCAGTAGGTCGGGGCTCCGTTAGATTTGATCCTGAAAGATATGTGCCAGGGATCTTAACTGTGTCGCCTTCGGCGACAATGATAGGCCGAGGGCCTGAGATGCATCCTAAGAAAGAAGCAACAACTAACAATGTAAGAAATCGAATCATATGCATCCTAATGTGCAGCCTTATACCCGTGGTTGCCCACGATCGAGTGCTCGGCACTCGGGAATTCATCGTAGGTGCGGCCATTGAGCTGCCGGCCTGCCTTTTTCTTGCGAACCCCTCCCCACTGCTTGAAGAAGAACGCGACTTCCGCGCGCTGACACTGGATCCGAATGGATTCGACCCATTCGGGTTCCATTGGGCGTGCTTTGGGTCCCGATTCGCCACCTACGATGACCCAGTCGATGCCGTCGAGATCCATTTCTTTCAGCGGTCCGAGCAACGGCTCAATCGATAGAAACCGAATAGCGGCGGGTACGTTTCGAAGCTGCTCGATTCGAGCAGTAGTCCGTTCATTTTCCACGCTCGCGCCCATCCAAAGATTAGGGGGCCAATCGAGCTTGTCCGCGATCTGTTTGAGGCGCCCGGTTCGCTTGGTGAGTATTTGGAAAACGTGGGCCGGACTATTGGAGATGGAGTCGAATACACGTGAAATGAACTCGACGGGAACGTTCTTGTGAAAGAGATCGCTCATTGAATTCACAAACACGCGACGCGACCCCCTCCATCGAGTGGGTTGATCCAACAGGTCCGGGTGTAGGCGAACTCTAAAACCATCACTATATCGTTCGACGCCCATTGCACGGAGGCGCTTCGACATTCTCTCCGCGTAGCAATTCTTGCATCCTTGGCTGATCTTTGTGCACCCGGTTACCGGGTTCCACGTCATGTCGGTCCATTCAATATGTGACGGGCCGGCCATTCTCACCTCCTAAGAACGTCGTTCGCAATCTATCTCCAGATCCGCCTATCTATCGCTTTCGGGATCGAGTTGAACTTCGTGATGTGTTGGTCGGTTTGTTGCGGGAAGATGTCGCACTACGCGAGGCCTTTATTTTCCGGACTGCCTTAGTCACTGCGGATCTAGACAAAGTACCGGTTTTCTTTGCCGGTTGAACACGGCGCGTCATTCCTCGATGTGGCATCCGCTACTCCGAAGCCCGGAGCTTCGCAATGAACTCCGCTCGCGATCGGACGCCGAGGCGTTGGTAGATCATGCGTAGATGGTTCCTCACTGTGTGGGGGCTGATGGCGAGTTCGTCGGCGACGGTCTCGACCGAGTGAAACTTGAGAATCGAGAGTGACACCTGCCGTTGACGCGGGCTCAGCTCTTCAAGGATTTCTGCGGAGAGCAACGGCGAATCGCCAAGCCCGTAGCCGAGCCGCCGTAAAACCACAGCAACCTCCAACAGACCTTCCTCAAGATCTTGATTCCGTCGAAGTAACTTGGTGCGATCGCTTGATCCCATCTTCCTTAGACCCCAAATCCTCATTGCAAACCAATGGGCTATCTGTGCATCCGAGTCAGAAGCCAGATGCGTGAACCTACTCCGCCGTCATCGATGTTGATAGATGCCCAAATCGTACTGTCGTGTAGTACGAATCCGCCGGTGGGGCTAAAGCTGAGCAATGTACGTGCCATCGACGGTTTTCTTGATTAGCGCGCAGTGCAGGGCGTTGGACACATGATCAGTGAACCGCCGTCAACGTCGGCGGACTCTGTCGTACACACCACGGCTTCGCGCCGGTCGCCAGTTCTGGCCGCGACTTGGCCAATACTGGCGAAACCGCCATCGAAACAGCGTCGAATGTGACGCTAAACCGTGTCAATCCTTGGCACGCCACTTGCTCTATCACAGCGCATGAACATTCGAAGAATTATGCGATTGGCGATTCTGAATCAATTGAGAACGCAAATTGATACGGATCGCGTCATTCGAATAAAAGGTCTGTTGGGTCAGAATCTTGGAAAGCCATAGGCGACGGAGATTCCAATGGAACTCGAATCCGGTTTGCGACGATCATCTACAAGACCTGAATTCTCATATAGCTAAAAGTCAGGCACTAAATGAAAAAAATGGATCACTTTAATAATGAATTGACGCATTATGAAGATGTTGCTGGCGTAAAGGCGACCATGATATGTCGATTGCTTCATCGCTGGAACGGAAGAACGGGAATTACTAGGAGTGTTGTTGTGAGAATTGGAAGTCTTCTCAAGTTCATCAAGGCTGTTTCACTGGCCGTAGCGCTGATGTTTTCGACGCTGGTTCACGCGGAAGCGCCAGACTTACTGAGCTATCAAGGTGTCCTTACGCTGGACAACGGAATGGTTGTCACCGACGGCACGTACTCGATCACATTTCGTGTGCATGCAACACCTGCCGGCGGGGTTGCGCTGTATAGCAAGATGCTGAGTGTTGGTGTTCGTAACGGGCTCTATAACGTGATCCTGTCCGAGCCTGATGCAGGGATTCCGCTTACTGAGATCTTTACCGGCGGAACGAACTTCTACATGGAAGTCGAGTTGACGGGTGGGCCCGGTGACGACGGGATCATTTATCCTCTTGTTTTCGCGCCCCGACAACAGATTGCCAGCGTCCCTTATGCAATGGCGGCGGGCAATGCCGGTGTGACGGGTGCAGTGCAGCTCGGGGATTCGAGTGCCGAGTGTTCGCTAACGCTCGAAGGGACCCTGCGATATAGCTTCGCTTCGAAACAAGTAGAAGTTTGCAACGGAACCGACTGGCTGGCTATTCAAGCGACGGCGCCATTGCCGCCGGTGAGTGTTGTCTTTCCAATGGATAACGAGGTTGCACTTTGGACGCCAGATGGGTCCACCCTGTTCGATGAGCCCGTGCTCTTTCAGGAGGGAGTGGGTGCGCTGCGGATCGTTTCGGACGGTGCTGGGTCAGTCGCCGCCGCACAGAGGCTACTCCCGGGCGGGCCGTATGACCTATCAAGTGGGGCAACGCTAAAGGTATGGATTCGAGCAGGGCAAGCGCCTGTAGACCCCGCCACCTCCGCGACCGATTGGATTCGAGTGGTTCTCGGAACCGGCTCGGTCTTTAGTCAGGATTTGCGTGGATGGAACTACGGCACTTCTGATGGTCTGGCGGTAAGCCAATGGTTTGAGGTCACGATTGACCCGGCATCAGCGTCCAACATAGAGAATGGCACCTACGATCCGTCTAGCGTGAACTACGTCATGATTCAGGGCATTCAAAAACAGAACAGCGGACTTCAATTCTACGTGGACGATGTGCGTATATCTAATGCGCCTTAGTGGGGTTCGTACTAGCGAATGGGTCGTCGGTGATATCGACGTTAAACGGTGTTGTTCGGAGGTATTGCGATGAGGTTGAAATCAGGTTCGTCTCTAGTGTTTCTGGCACTGGTGGTTGCGTTGGGGACCGCGTGCACGGGGCGTCCGATTCCAATGACGGCGGTGCCGGGTTCAAGCATGCTGATCCCGTTCGGCGGCGAAAACGTGCCGATGTTCAGTATTTTCCCCCGCTTCGATGTTGGGTATACCAGCGATGTCACCCAGCAGCCGTTTCCCGATCCCGACGCCTTTGAGCATGCAGTTGACGGATTCGATGTGCAGCGGGGGGAAATGCTCTTCGTGTTATGCCCGCTTGGCATGAATCACTGTTTCCCAACCGATGACTTCCCATCAGGGCAGTCGGATATCGCGCTCGGCGTCGGGATGCCAACAAGGTATGTAACTGCAGTCCTGCCTGAGCGCTCGTCGCCGGCGGGCATCAGCGGAAAAATAAATTACGTCAACGATGCGCCTACCTATAGCGCGACACCACTCGTTGCCCAATATCTCGCGCTCGTAGACGTACCCGAAACCGTTGTTCCGGGTATGTATGCGATTGTAGTGCTCATTCGTGATGAAGCCGGCGGGGATTTGCGCAATGCCTACAGCTTTGGAGTGACGCCGTTTCAGGGCAATGTTCAGGTCGTAGACCCTGCCCTGGTGGGCCCGGGAATTTCGACGCCGTTCGAGAAGTCTCCTTTCGTAGGGTCTAACGCAGATATTTCACCAGAACTTAAGCAACTTGTTCCGTTCCCTAAGTTAGTTCTTCGCTACAAGACCCCGACGGGCGGTGTGCCTGGGAACGGGCCATCTGCCGCTACGTTTTTGCTCGACTACCCATCGGATAAAGTCCAAATCCTTTCGATCCACGAAGAGCCGCATTTTGGCCAGCGTTCGATGATTCGCTGGCGGAACACGAATGGGACGTATCGAATGAATGCAGACGATGACGACTTTGATTGCGCGACCGAGAATATCTTCTGCGATTTCCTGGTGCCTAGTGTCTTTCCTACGCTCGAAGATTGTTTGGCTGCATTCTGTTTCCCGGATCAAATCGAAGTACACCTCGTTGACCCGGACCGTAATACGCCGCAGCTTGCGATCGTGTTTCGGCTGCGCTCGGCAGAGATGGAATCGATCGATCCAAATGCGTTCTCGATCGTGTCCCAAGATGTTTTCGACATTACCGGAAATCCAATTACTGACCATCAGTTTGAAATCGACTGGATACGCTGAGTCAAAAGGCAGTTCATGTTGCTTCGGAATACAATATTTGTGCTCGCAGGAATCGCGCTCGTACTGGGTGTTTGCGGCGCACAACCGACTCTTGCCGCGAGCGCACAGCAAACCCACGACGAGCTGATTCAGTGGTTCGATCGTTCTCAGAACCAAGATGGCTCGTGGGGAACGGGCTCGACGCGCGTGCTTTCCACTGCCGAGGCTGTATTCGCGCTGAGCAAATCCAATCGCTCTGACTCCAGGAGCGTTCGACGCGCGATTAGTTGGTTGAAGAGTCAGGATATCAGCAGCACCGACTATCGCGCGCGCGTGCTTCGCGCATTGATCGCGGCTGGTGAAGACACTCAAGTCCGTGCGCAAGAGTTGCTCGACGACAACGTAGGACTGGGCTGGGGCCATTCGGAAAATGGAATCTTGACCGCCTACGATTCAGCGCTTGCTCTTGGAGCCGTCAAGGCCGCGGGACTCGCGCCCATAACTGAAACCCTGATGATCGCATCACTATTTGCAAGGCGTCGTGGGGATCAGGGTTGGGGAGGGGATGCGATCCCCTATTTGGCGGGTGCCGCGAGCGATATGACGACCAGTGCAGAGATCGTGCGTGCCACGGTTGAAGCCCTTGGTACGACGCAGCTTGCACCTACGATATCAGTCCTGCAAAGCACCGGTGCACCGGTAAACGCATTGTCGAGTACGTTGGAGCTTGCGGCTCGACTAGCAGCTCTACACGCTGCAGATGATCTCGATGGTGTACTGCAGTCCGAACTCCTTTCCGACGCGCGACTTACAAATGGAATTTGGGGTGAAGATCCATTCGTTAATTCACTCGGGTTGACGGCACTCTCTACCACTCCTGACCCGTTGGTGGTTTATACGGATCCGCCAGAAGAAGTCGATACAGACCTCGACGGCATTCCTGATGACCTCGATGCTGACATCGACGGAGACGGGGTTCCGAACGACCTCGATGATTTCCCCAACGACCCGACCCAGTCGACCGACCTCGATGAATCGGGTCTCGAGGACAGCAAAGACCTCGATGATGACAACGACGGCGTATCGGACATTGATGAACTTGCGCTTGGGCTCGATCCTCGTAACCAAGATACAGATGGGGATGGTGACCCCGACGGCCTCGACCCATGCCCGCTGAATCCGGGAGGAACCGACCAGGACGGCGATGGCGTTTGTAGCTGTCCTGGTTTTCCAGATGGTACCGATGCGAACGGAAACGTTATTTGCCCAGACGTCGATGCTTGTGATCTCGATCCCACGGGCACCGTCGATATTGACGGCGATCTTTCGTGCGCTGCCTTCGATCAGGACGATGACAATGATGGGTATCCGGACGCCGTAGAGGTTCGTGCGGGCTCTGATCCCGACAATCCTGATTCAACCCCAGATGATTTCATTATTCTTGATCCGAACTCAGACTTCGATCGCGACGGACTCACCAACGGATTCGAAAGCGCGAATGGGAGTAGTCCATTCCTTGCAGACACGGATTCGGATGGGGTGCTCGACCCCACCGAGTTCGCTGACCCTGCGGGCGATCCGACCAACCCATTCGTGCGTCCGTTTCTGTCGAATACAAGCTTCAGCGGAATCACGGTTGCCGATGAGCCGCTCTTCGATTCGCCACCCATTCGAATGACTGTCACCGGCGCGCAATCAACACCAACGCCGGGCCTCGGATTGGGATTTGTTCTTTCTAATGGGGTCGGTCACTCCCCAGGATTTCAAGCACAGGTCCTTCGCCTAGATCTCGATGGCGATGGCCTGCTCGCATTCGAGGAGTACGCTGCCGGAACTTCCGATCTACAGGTTGATACTGATGGTGATGGATGGGTGGATGGTTTCGATGGATTCGTTCTAGTCGCCGACTACCTGAACGGGTTTGATCTCAATGGCGACGGCTTTGTCGATGGGGAAGGTGAGCTCGGTACCAGTCCCACAGATGCCGCACTTCACGTGGGCCGTCCTGGCGACGTGGCACCACTGGGCAACCCTGATTTCAAACTTAACGCTGCAGATATATCGGTCGCGATGCGTCTTATAGAGAGACCGCATGTCTTAGACTCACTTTCGCAGGATGAGAAAGACGTCACGTTGCTCGCGGGCGATCTCGCCGATCCGCAAGGGTTAAACATGGGCGATGTCATCGAAATCATTCGGCGCGTAGAACGTCCGGTGAATCCGCGGGTAGACTCCGATGACGATGGCGTTGCGGACGTGCTTGATATCTGTGATGACGTTTCCAACCCGAGTCAAGCGAATCTAGACGGCGACTCGTTCGGCGATGCCTGCGATAACTGCATTTCGATCGCGAACTCCACCCAAGCCGATCATGACGGCGACGGAGTTGGTGATGCCTGCGACCCCGATGCAGACCCCGAGTTCCGAGACAATGACCCAGACGGTGACGGTGTTGACGATGCGATCGACAACTGCCCCTTAATCGCAAACGAGTTTCAGGCGGACGTGGACTCAGATGGGGTAGGGGAGCTCTGTGACAACTGCCCCGCGATCTCCAACGCAGATCAAGCAAACTTGGACGGCGACGCGCTCGGTGATGCATGTGACGCCGATATCGACGGCGATAACGCAGAGGTCAACTTCGGCAGCGACAACTGCCCCTTCATTATCAATGCGATTCAGCGAGATACAGACAACGATGGCATCGGCGATAACTGCGACGACGATAAGGACGGCGACCTGATCCTGAACGCAGCGGACCTTTGCGAACTCGACGCCACCCCAACAAGTGACGCAGATGGTGATGGACTCGGTGATCTCTGCGACAACTGCCCGAACGATCCGCTAAACAATCCCGACGGCGATTCTGCTTGTGAGGACGTCGACAATTGCCCAGGCGTATCGAACAACCAGGCCGATGACGAAGACTCCGACGGCCTCGGCGATGCCTGCGACCCGTGCTTGGGCGACACGATCAACGATCTCGACGGCGACACCATTTGCGGCTTATCTGACAATTGCCCAGACACGTTTAATCCTCTGCAGGAAGACGGCGATGCCGACCTCATTGGCGACCTATGCGATGAGTGTGTCGCTGCTGATGTGGACCTGGATGGTATCTGCGACGACGGTCGAGATATCTGTCCGGGGGTCTTCGACCCGAACCAAACCGACGCCGATTTCGACGGCTTCGGAGACGCATGCGAAAACTGCCCCGGCGTTTTCAATCCGAGTCAAACCGATACAGATAGCAACGGATTTGGCGATGCTTGCGATGACGATGATGATGGAGATGGGACTCCGGATCTTGCGCTTGTTGGTAGTCATGACCCGGGTGGATTCTCGCGAAATGTCGCGCTGAACGGGAACTACGCCTATGTAGCTGCAGGAACCGCAGGTCTACGAACTTACGATACGCGAAACGTGGGTTCCAGCTCTATCGATACCGATGATCAGCAATCGTCTTCGTCGCAGAATGTGTCTCTCGACGTTATCGCGGTATGGCCATTTTTTGATGAAGAGATGTGTATTGCAGACCCAGCACTCAGGGCGATGATCACAGTGAATTCAGGCTGTTCCATTACGAAGCCATCATCGACAGGGTTTTGCTCATCAATTCCGGCATCAAACCCAACAGAAGCAGTACCTATCGGTGGCGGTATAGCGCTAGTGTTCGATAGCCTAAACGGTTCCATTTTGATGTCGGCTTGCAACTCCTCTACTTGTTCGAGTTTAGATTTCGAATCTGTACCAGGCGTATCTGGCGGCGATGACGTTCGTTTCTACTCTCCGAGCGGAACCATCGCAGGAAGTTGCATCGTGGTTGAGGCCGGGACGAGTGGCGTGCACTCGCTCGAAATTGTATCGACGGGGCCGACGCTCGGTGATTTGCGTCTTCAACTCCGAGATACTGAGACCTCCGTGAGTCGAAGCGTGACCATCCCGAATGACATTCGTGATGTTGAAGTTACAGACGACGGAAACTGGGCTTATGTGGCGAACGATGACCGAGGATTTGGCATCTACAACCTCTCGAACCCAGCGAACCCGGCTCGAAGCGGTGGCTGGCTCGTGGATAGCGTTCAGAGCGTGTCCGTTCTTGGGAATTTGCTCGCGGTTGGGCGGCAGTCTCAGGCGGTTCTCTATGACATCAGCAACCCAACGAGTCCGAGTCAGCTTGCGATCGTTGGCTTTCCGGGAGCAACGACGCTTTTCGAAGTTCTATTGACCGATGTAAGCGGTCGCACTTTCCTACTTGCGGCTACGGGTTCAGGTGGTATTCAAGGATTAGATGTTACAAATCCGGGCTCGGTAACGGCGTTGACTCCCTACGCGAGTCAATCCGCGTACGACCTCGAACACATTGGCGACCACATCGCCGTAGCGGGTCGAGGCGACGGCCTTGCCTTTGTTCGGATCGATTCTCTCGGCTTATCCGGTGAGGTATCCCATGTGCAAGACTCCGCCTACGGCGTAGCCGTAGATGGTAACCGGGTGTATATCGCGAAAGACTCGGGCGGTATGTCGGTGTATGACGTGTCGAATATTGTCGTTCCAGAAATCGTGGCTGAGCTCAATTCAGGTTCGGTCGACATGCAAGACATCATCGTGCGCGGTAGCGAGGCTCATGTGGCTAGTGGTAGTCGGGGCTATCAGGTCGTCGAAATCGATGCGCCCTAGGAGGTAACGAGATGAAACTTTTGATACGGAACCAGATGTTACTTCTGCTCTTATTCGTAGCGGCTGGTGTTTCTAACCTTGCAGATGCACAGGGCGTGGTCGATGTGCGATCTACGTCTCAAAACATCGAGCGAACTCGTTCACAGTTAGGGGCCACCGCTGACGGAAATCGGAATAGCGGAAACCAATTGAAGCAACTGTATGAGCTCGCAACGCGTATCGCCGGTCGATTGCAGAATTCAAGTTCTGAAAACGATGTTGCTTCGCTCGAAGCCACTGCGGGGGCTCTAAATTATCGATTCGAGGCACGTCGTGCTGATGCTCCCACTGAATCGTCGAAGGGCAAGGTCTTACGAAGCCAAACAGCGCGACTTCGTGAGCTCAAATCACACGTTGCGACCATCATCTCTGCAGAAATCGGTTCAGATCAAAAGGCAGCCGCGCAAAAGCTCGTCGATTGGATGCAGCAGGAATTTCCGGGCATGTTGCTCGAGTCAACGCATGAATCCAATGATGAAGTCGGACGCGCGATCTTAACGGATCCGCATGTGCTGACTCATGCGGAGAAAATTAAGATTCTTTCCGAGCACCGACCCCGCGGTCCGAAGCCGCATATTCCGGCGCCCAGGACGCCAACGCGATGAAACTTCTAAACGTCGCATGGGTCTCCTTTCTGCTTGTCAGTGCGAATATCGTATTCGCTCAAACGGCGGACCCATATCTGGCGGAAGATCTTCCAGACGTCGTCTTCAGTCAGGCGATCCGCGATCAGGCAGCCGCGCTCGACCACGACGCGGTGAAGATCTATGAATTCGTCTACAACGAATTTGAGTATCAAACCTATTTCGGATTGCTTAAAGGCCCAGAGCAAACGCTGAATTCACGTGCAGGAAATGAATACGACCTTTCTGCGCTCCTTGTATCGTTGCTGCGCGTGTCTGGCGTTCCAGCGCGATTCGTTCGCGGTACGCAGCGTATCACTGCACAGCAAGCGATGGACTGGACCGGGACAGAAGAAGCTCTTGCTGCTGCGAACTATTTCATTTTATCGCGACCCTTTTTTCTGTTTGTGACCGTTACCTCAGATGACGATCCTAATAGCGGAGCTATAGAATTTATTAATCGCCTGCATGTTTGGGTTGAGGCGAAGGTGTCCCTTGCACGCTATCGCGGCGCAAAAAGCACGGCAAATGCTCCTACTGCGTGGGTCCCTCTTGATCCAAGCTTCAAGCTAAGCGATTGGCAGCATGATGTTCGAGTTCCGATTGACGACCCAACCGATCCTGAATCTTTCGTATTCAATAAGGTGGGTGCTGATGGATATTACCGATCCAGCCATCCTGAAATGCCTATCGAGAAATTTGAGGACCAAGTCCGAAATTTCTTGGCGACGACTAGCAACTCGGAGCTGCGCGGCAAGTCTCTAGATCAGATTAAACTGACAGGAGAGATACGGAAACAAACGGCGGGTGTATTGCCAACCTCGCTTCCCTATGGAATCACTGAGCCTTCGACCGATCCCATGGGTGCACGTCGTGATGCAAGGCTTTTGCACTTGCACGACGAAACTCATTTTGGACAGGGTTTCAAGAACCTGTTCTTTGTGCCTGGGGTCGGGGACTTCCGGAATGATGTACTCCTTGGAGAAAAGGACTACCGACATCTTTGGGTGGTTTCCGTTTGCAAGTCCGGCGTTAGTAATTGCCTCGACTTGCCAGAAACAGATCCGGACCGCCTCCTGTCCTGGTCTGGTTGGTCGGCCGATCTCGTTGGCTCACGGGTGACTTTGACCTTTCCTGCGGTCAGCGGAGTGGTCGGCCCGAACGGATATTCTGATTGCACTGCAGGGATCGTGACTCGCCCAACGATTTGGGTCGATGGTCAGATGGAAGTGATTCCGAATACGAAAGATGTAGACCTCTGCGATGCGGCAACACTCGAGCTGACGAGATTTGAGCCCCACGATGTAAGTAATGAAAGAAGGATCAGAAGAGTAAGGAACATTGTTATCGGTGGGATGTATTCTCCCGTGTTTAGTTCCTTCACTTCGTCGAGAGATCTGACATTTCGAGCGGCGGAAGGGCTTTTGAGTTCAAGTCTGCAGTATCCGATTGCTGAAGATGCCAATGCACCGTTTGTTGATGACCAGCCAGTAAATGGCATCAAGGACCCGGGCGAACTGTATCTCGGTCAACACTTTGTTGCGCAAGAAGCACTAATTGGTGGTTTACTTAACCTGGCGAAGATTCGGTACGAGGAGCTCGAATCGGACGGCCGCCGTCGCGTTCGTGAGATTCACCATGAAAAGGGATCCTATCGAGGAATGGTTGGCACGACTGAAGCGGGCCTCGATGTGGATTTCGTGCTGGACCAACCGCTGGTCGTGCGACCGAGCAATCTACTTATTGACCTTCTGAGCGTAAACGCGTTTGGTCTGGACCCGCAGACTGGGACTCTGCCTAACTCGCCGCATGGGCTTGATCTCGCGAGTACGCAGGGAGCGGCGGCTGAGCATGTCGTGTGGGAAGAAATCGTTGCCCACCCCGCGATCTCAACGGTAAGTGGGTTTCAGCGTGTGATGGACTCGGGTACGACGGACCTCATTAGAGTCACCAATTCCAGCGAGGCAGACTCGGCAACGTCTAGCTGCAATGGAACGACCTGTTCCGATCTCGATTTTACCTCGTACTGCTTGATCAAAGATGCCTTTGGTCCTTTGGGTAACTGGAAAGCGTCCGGCTTTGATCCGTTCTGTGGCCAGATCGCTGGCCCATCTGCGAAGTTCGGAAACACTTTTGTTGCGGATGAACTGATCGTCCTGGATCAATCGGGCTTTACTTTTCTCGATTTTAACGGCCATGTTTATGAAGTAGCGGGAAGTCAGTCGGGTACTCTTATTCGCGCACATGTCATCGTTAATGGCGGTATTTCTTCGGGCGGTGGTTACGTCGCTGGGGCATGCGATGCTGCGCCATTCTTGACTAGCAGGATAGGTGATTTCGGGCAGTGTTTCGAGGGTGCACTCTACTGGGAGGGCACTTTCCCTGCCCCGCCAACGGAGCGCGATCTCAAGGAAGACAACACTGCTGATCCGGTCGCAATTTTTAGTGGCGGTTTTTTCGCAAACTACATCGATCTTTCGATCGCCGGCCGCGGAGGCTTTGACTTCACCTTAGTTCGCTCCTACGGATCGCAGCTCGACTACGATGGCCCCCTCGGGTTTGGGTGGATTCATACCTTCGATCAACACTTGCGACCTTTCGCTGGGGATCCGAACGACCCCAACGATGATCGGACACTATGGGTCGATCAAACTGGGTCAGAAACATCGTTCTTTGATGACGGAGCGGGAGGTTTTAGTACCCATCCCTGGGTCTACCACTCACTTGTAAAGAATCCTGACAATTCATTCACCCTCACCACGAAGACGGGTATGACGTACCAGTTTTATCCTTTTGTGGGGGAGCGGGCGAGCCTCGATTTCATTCAGGATCGGAACGGCAACCGAATCACCTGCGTCTACGACGGTGGTGGGCGGCTTGATGCCGTTCTCGAGACGGCAGGACGCCAGATTGACTTCCGGTACGATGCCCAGGGTCATCTCGAGAGCGTTGCAGATTGGACGGGGCGCGAAGTTCGCTACACCGTGGACAGTCAAGGTGATCTAGTCGAGTTCTTAGATGCTGTACAGGTCGAACGCGAGGCCGATCCCAATCAGACCGGGGGGCCGTGGGTTTTTGAGTACTACAGTGGTTTCCAAAACCCGGCGCTGAATCACAACTTGAAACTTTGGACCAAGCCAGAAGACCGTGATGGTGACGGCGTGGGCGATGTCTCCATGGAGTTCGTCTACTACGACTCCGATCGCGTATTTCGCCATACGAACTCACTCGGCGAGACGACAACGTTTGACTACAACTATTTCCGTCAACGCACGGCCGTGACTCATCCCGATGGCACTGTGGAGCAGCACTTCTTCGACCTCTACGGAAATATCACCAAACAGGTCAGCGCACGAGGCATCATTCGCGACTACGACTATGATGAGCTTGCACGGGACCGCATTGCTGAGCGTGATGGTTTCGGGTTCGAGACCCAAGCCGAGTACGACGCTCGCGGAAACATGATTCGCCGTGTTGATCGTCTGGGTGAAGAAGAAACCTGGACCTACAACTCCTTCAGCCAGCCGGTCTCGCATACGATGCGCAGCGGTCGACAAGAAGAATGGTCGTACGATCCAAACGGGAACGTCACGCAGTATCGCGCAGGTCAGCCGTTCGCCCTGGCGCCGATCGTTGAAAATGAATTCGACGAGTTCGGCAATCGCGTCCTGCAGCGCCGCTTCACGGGGCTGCCTGCAGTCGCTCCGGAGGTCACCGTCTGGGAACCCGATTCAACCGGAACAAGCATCGCTTGGGTCAAGGATCCCATCGGATCCGAAACCATCTTCGAGCTCGATGCTCTCAGCCGAGTGACCAAGCGGATTCGCGAGAGAACTGTAGAAGATAGGAACGGTCGCCAACAGATCGTAGAACGCCTCGAGTACGACGCACTGAACCGAGTGGTGAAGACGGTCGACCCCGCGGGCACTGCTACTTCGATTGATTTCGATGCCAATAGGCTGGTGCGATCTCAAAAAACGATCGTGCCGCGAGGAAATGATCCGCCAACGATTCGGATAGATGCCATCAACGCCTATGACTCTTTCGACCGTCTTGAGAAGACAACAAATGCGCTCAGTCAATCGTCACAGTTCTCGTACGACGTGCGCGGGCGCTTGGTAGAGGCCACCAGTCCTCTTGGGAACTCCGTATCTACACGGTACGACCTTGATGGAAATGTTATCTCATCGACGGATCCGACTGGCGCGGTGATTCAATTCGAATACGATGCCGAGGATCGCCCAGTCAAAACCATCGACCCTCTCGGTCGAATTTCTAGCACTGACTATGATGAGGAAGGCCGGGTCGTTAAACAGATCGGTCCCGCGAATCGATTGATTCAAGAGGTTCTCGACTATGACGCCGACGGCCGTCCCATTCGTGTGGGCGATGCCGAAGGTCGCGCGGTTCTCACATCTTACGACAGTCTCGGCCGAGTAGAGAAAATCACTGCACCCGTCGGCGTGAATCCGGGGAGTGTCGACTTTCCGTTTCCGGACGAACAGTCCACCACACAATTTCGATATGACCTTCAGGGGCGTGTCCTCAGTCGCACGCGCGGCTTTGGATTGCCAGACTCGAGAACCGAGCGCATCTCCTACGACGCCGCAGGACGTGCCGCAAGCTTTACCGACCCGCTTGAGCGAGTTTCGCGCCGCTACTATGATGAAGTCGGAAATCTAACCGCATCCATCAACGCGGCCGGTGAATCGGTGACTCACCAGTACGATTCACGGGGTCTGCTCACGCGGCGCCGTGCAAGCGGTTCATACGAAATCGATGATGAGTATGGGTACGATGGCCTGGGCCGTCGTGTGCTCGCCCGAAATCTGACTTCTACTCAAACGTTTCGCTACGACGAGCTGGACCGCCCGACAGAAGTTTATGACCCCAAATTTGGCACTGCACGACGGATCTATGATGCTGATGGTCGTGTCACTCAACTAGTGGCGCCCGATGGCGACCTTGGCGGATTCCCGGAAGGTGTCGTCACCACGTACCAGTATGACGGCCGCGGTCTGCTGACCTCGATCGCTGATCAAATGGCCGGTACTTGGGAATTCGAATTCGACGCTGCTGCTCGAATGATCGAGCGAAAGGACCCAGGCGGTTACCTGCGACAAATTGCCTACACCGAAGAGGGCTTTATCGATCGCATTGATGTTTCCGGACCGAGCGGTCAGATCGACTTCTTTGCATACTCTAACTACGATGATGTCGGAAACCCGGGGGCCATCAACACCACCGAAGGCGTCACATCTATTGATTACGATGCCTTGAGTCGAGTCAAAACCGTTACGTATCCCGGCACCGAGGGAAATGAATCGTTCGAGTACGATGTCTTTGGTAACCGAACCCAACACACTGATCGAAGCGGTCTCACTCAGAAGTATGTTGTTGATGCTGCTGGACAACTGACCCAGATTCTCGATCAACTAGATCAAGAAATCGAAAGCTTCTCTCACGACGCTGTGGGTCGACGTACCGAGCATCGCGTCTCTGGCGCAGTATCCGCGACCTACCGCTACGACAGCTTCTCGCGTCTCCGCGAGGTGGTTCAAACTCAAACAAGCGTAACCACGAGCCTCTACTACGACGCGCAAGGTGCTCGCTATAAGCGTACCGAAACCGGCCAAGCGACTTCCCTCTACTTCGGAGAGTGGGTCGAGTCCCGCGGTGGAGAACTTATCCGCCTCGTTCATGGTGGCGGACTCGACAACGTCCTCGCCGAAGTCACTGCCACCTCGGT
>JAJDAK010000028.1 GCA_029261895.1 Deltaproteobacteria bacterium | reverse complement strand
GTTGGTTAAAAAGTTGCACATTTTCGGCGGATGCCGGAAATGTGCAACTTTTTAACCAACGTCCCCATTAATTGCAGGTAGCCAACGTCCCCATTAATTGCAGGTATTAGGGCCAACCAAAACTCGAACCACCATCTTATCCCCTCATGAACTCGCGATTTCTACTTCGCGTTGAGTTTGGCGAAACGGCGTTTCCCTGCTTGTAGAACATGCTCACCCGCACCAAGTGTCGCCTCACCATCCGTAATACGTTCATCGTCGAGCTTTACGCCACCTTGAGCCAAGAGCCGCCTGGCTTCGCCCTTGCTCTTCGCGAAACCTGCGGTCATAACTGCGACCAATAGCGACGTGTTCGCCGCCAGCTCAAACGCCGGCATGTCCTCTGGTGCCTGGTGCTGACGAAACACGCGCTCAAAATGCGCCTCCGCTTTAGTCGCCGCTTCATAAGTGTGGAATCGGCACACCAGTCTTTTTGCCAGCAGCGCCTTTTGGTCGCGTGGGGAATCGCCCAGCACTTCGAGTTCCCAACTCGGATCTGCGAGTAATTCAATCCAGCTTGGTAGTAAGCTATCGGGAATCGACATCGTCTTACCGTAGATTTCTTCCGGCGCTTCGTTGATGCCAATCGCATTGCCGAGCGACTTCGACATCTTCTCCACACCGTCGGTGCCTTCCAGAAGTGGAAACGTCATCACGATTTGAGATTCCTGCCCATAGGCGCGTTGAATCTCTCGTCCTAGAAGAAGATTGAAGAATTGATCCGTGCCCCCGACCTCGACATCCGCTTCCAACGCGACCGAATCGTAAGCCTGCACTAACGGATAGAGAAACTCATGAATCGAGATCGATGTTTCGGCGGCCATGCGCTTCTTGAAGTCATCGCGCTCCAACATCCGAGCAACCGTCTGGTGCGACGCGAGACGAATCAGATCTGCAGAGCTCATCTGACTCATCCACTCGCTATTGAACCGAACCTCCACACGGCTTGTGTCCAGTACGCGACCCACCTGTTCCTGGTAGGTTTCCGAATTCTCACGTACCTCCTCCGCAGACAAAGTCGGCCGGGTCTTCGAGCGGCCCGTCGGGTCGCCGATCATCGCAGTGAAATCGCCAATCAGAAAGATGACCGTATGGCCCGCGTCTTGAAGCTCTCGCAGTTTGGTAAGCGCGATCGTATGGCCAAGGTGCAGATCCGGCGCGGAGGGATCACAGCCATACTTGATCCGAAGCGGCTTGCCCTTTTTGAGCTTCTTGCTGAGCTCGTCGACCGACACCAAGGTGTCGGTTCTGGATTGAAAAATATCGACGCTCACGTCCCCTCCACACGAATGACCTCGCGATCGGTCACCACGCAATCTACCGAAATGTCCCACGCCGCGACGGGTATTTCTCCGATAAGTCGCTCCGCGTGGCAAAGTCCAATCCGGAATGCTGCCGAATCGGCTTGTGCGAGCAAGCGATCGTAGTGTCCACCGCCGCGCCCGAGTCGATGACCACGGCGATCAAACAACAATCCTGGAAGAACAAAGACCGCAATCGTCGCGGACACGACCGGCCGCGCGCCAGCAGGCGGCTCGAGCAGGCCGAACGACCCGGTCTCAAGCTCATGCCATGACGTAACTTCGTGCAGATTCAGCTCATCCCCAGCAACCCGGGGTAGCGCGCAGTGGATGCCGCGGGCTCGCAGCCCATCGAAAAACGGTCGGACATCCACCTCGTGATCGGCCGCAGCATAGAGTGCGACCCATTCATCGGTATGCCAAGAGCGCAGTTTATGCAGTTCGGCGAGAACCCGAGTGTTGGCCGACTCGATATCTTCGACCAACACACGCCGCGCCGCTTCCCGCAACTGCGCCTTTCGCGCTTGGACGGGCTCGTCCGACATTGCGGCTAAGCGGAGTCCACCAGGTCAATCAGTTCCTGCACGCGTGCACGGGGTACGCCCGTGGATCCTTTCGAACCCATCAATTCGCTCGCAATATTAAGTGCCGCAAGGATGGCGGCATCCTGCGTATCTTTGGCACCACGATTCATTTCTCGCAGCACACCGTCGACGTACGTTGCGACCTGATGCAAGTCGGTGTCGCCATCGCCGCGCACCCGATACTCTTTGCCCAGGATCTTAATCGTCACGGCCTCGCCTGCTCTCATATCTTTAATGGCCACATTCCCCCCTAAGCGTGCGCAGTACGCGTGGATTCGTTTTCCAACTGGCGGAGCTTGTCCACTTTCGAGATCAAATCCTTCACGCGACGACTCGCGTCGGAGCGCAATTGATCCGATTGCTTGAGCTTAGCGCGAAGCTCGCGCAGCTCTTCATCCTTGGCCGCCAACTGCTGAGTCAATGTACTGACTTTGGCTTTAGCCTCGCCGTGCCGACCGACCAAGGCTTCAATTCGGCTCTTCAGTACTGACAATAGGTCTTCCGATCCCAATGCAGCTTTCTCCGCAACCTTCTCTGCGCGCTCCCCCATCGACCGCTTCCTTTCCTATGCGCCTCTCGACGCAGATCCACCTATATACACCGAGCGAAAGGATTATAAGGCTCGACCGCCCTCACCCTTCTGCCCCAGACCCGACCGATCTTTCCTCGCCTGCCGATCCGAGTCAAGCAGGATTTCAAAAAATCGCTTGTAAACAGAAACCTTAGAGCGCTTCTCGCACGTAGATCTGCAGTGTTTTCAAGCCTCTTTGGAGCGTCGCTTGACACGAAATCGAGCTCTCAGCTAGCCTAGGCCCGGTCGATTTTCCCGTGATAACGCAAGAGCTTGCGCGTGCGACATGCTCGAAAGAGCAACTCAGGGAGAGACGCCAGGACCGGCCAGCCTCTATGATGCTCTGCTCGGCATCCACGGATTCAAAGACCAGGAGTTTAATTGTCACACCCCTACATGCCTGCGAAACAAGGCCTCTACGACCCGCGCTTCGAGCACGACGCATGCGGTATGGGTTTCGTCTGCAATATCAACGGACGACGCTCGCACGAAGTCGTGCAACGCGGGCTACAGGTTCTGGTCAATCTTACGCACCGCGGTGCGGCGGGGTCAGATCCCGAGACCGGTGATGGTGCTGGCATCTTGATGCAGATCCCGCATGCGTTCCTGGAAAAGGAATGCCGGGGACTCGACATACGCCTACCGGAACCCGGCGAATACGGCGTGGGCGTCCTCTTTCTGCCACGCGACGCTGCGAAGCGCGCACGCTGCGAAGAAACCCTGGTACGCATCATCGAAGAGGAAAACCAACACCTGCTTGGTTGGCGCGATGTTCCCGTTCGCCCCGAAGCCATCGGAGTCAATGCGCGTGCCGCGCAACCGGTGATTCGTCAGATCCTCATTCTGCGCGGCAGCGGCCTCGACCAGGATCAATTCGAGCGCAAACTCTTTGTGATTCGAAAGCTTGTACAACACGCGCTCGCGGGCGAAGAGTTCGGTGAATTTTATGTGCCGAGCCTGTCGAGTCGTACCATCGTTTACAAAGGTCTGCTGCTCGCTTATCAGATTAAAGAGTTCTATCCAGATCTCGCAAACCCAACCATGGATACCAGCTTAGCCCTGGTGCACCAGCGCTACAGCACCAACACCTGGCCCACCTGGGATCTCGCGCAACCGTTCCGAACGCTTTGTCATAACGGCGAGATCAATACCGTACGCGGCAATCACAATTGGATGCGCGCGCGCGAAGCCATCATGAAGTCCGAGTTATGGGGCGACGATCTTGAAAAGGTTTTTCCCATTGTCCGACCCGGCTTTTCCGATTCGGCACAGATCGACAATGCACTCGAGTTCCTGATGCTTTCCGGACGCGATATCGCGCACGCGATGATGATGCTGATTCCGGAAGCCTGGGATCGCGACAGTTTGATGCCGGACGAGAAGAAGGCCTTCTACCAGTACCATCAAAGCCTGATGGAGCCTTGGGACGGACCGGCGTCGATCGCATTCACCGACGGCATCCGCGTGGGGGGCGTCCTCGACCGCAACGGTTTGCGCCCTTCCCGCTATTGGGTGACGAAAGACGGCTTCATCGTGCTTTCGTCGGAAGCGGGAGTTCTTCCGATCGAACCTGCGGACGTGAAATACAAAGGCCGGCTCCAGCCGGGCCGCATGCTGCTCATCGACACCGCCGAAGGTCGCATCATCCCCGATGAGGAATTGAAGGCCGACTACGCCAGTCGCGAACCCTATCGCCAATGGATTGACGACAATCTATTGACGTTAGATCGGCTCCCGGAGGCCAATCAACCACGCACGATTGCAGATGGGGAAACCGGCTTATTCACGCGTGAGAAGCTCTTCGGTTACACGCTTGAGGATCTGCGCATTCTAATCGCGCCGATGGTTGCGAACGGAATCGAAGCCACCGGATCGATGGGCAACGACGCTCCGATCGCCGCACTCTCGGACCGTCCTCACCTGCTGTTCAATTATTTCAAGCAGGTTTTCGCGCAGGTCACCAACCCCGCGATCGATTCGATTCGTGAAGAATCCGTGATGAGTTTGATCAGCACGATTGGCGCGGAAAAGAACCTACTCGAGACAACACCTGAGCATGCGCGCTTGCTAGAACTTGAGCAGCCGATTCTTCAGGACGATGAACTCGAGCGGATTCGCCAGATCGATCATGCGGATTTCAGTAGCGCCACGTTACCGATCACCTTCGCCGCGACAGGCGCTCTTGAAGACGGCCTACGCAAAGCGATCGATCAACTAACCGCGGACGCCGAAGCAGCCGTGCGCAGCGGGAAGAATATTTTGATTCTGTCGGATCGCGAAGCCGGTCCCGACAAGATTCCGATCCCGAGCTTGCTCGCAACGGGTGCGGTGCACCATCACCTCATTCGTCAGGGCCTCCGCATGAGCTGTGGCATCGTGGTTGAAACCGGTGAGGCGCGTGAGATCGCACATTTCTCATTTCTGATCGGTTACGGCGCTTGCGCCATCAACCCCTACGTGGCGTTGCAGTCCATCGGCGAATTGGTCAAGGACGGTTCATTCGTTCCAAGTCAGCTGAGCTACGAGGACGCGGTAAAGAACTACATCAAGGCGACGGGCAAGGGCCTGTTGAAGATCTTCGCGAAAATGGGCATCTCCACCCTCGCGAGTTATCGCGGTGCGCAGATTTTTGAAGCGGTCGGTGTTTCACGGCCTGTGGTGGATGAATTTTTCACCGATACCGCGACCCGGATCGGCGGCATCGATCTCGAAACCATCGCCGAGGAAGCACGACGTCGACATATCTACGCATACCCCGCGACAATCGATCACGAGGAAGAACTCGAACTCGGGGGACAGTACCAATGGCGTCGCGACGGCGAACGACACCTGATGAATCCCACCGTGATCCACAAGCTTCAACATGCACTGCGCCAGGATAATTATTCGCAGTACAAGGAGTACGCGGCGCTAATCAACGAACAGGCGAAGAACCTCTACACGATTCGCGGCTTGTTACGCTTCAAAAAGGATCGCGAACCGGTACCGATTGAAGAGGTCGAATCCGCGGAAGAGATCATGAAGCGGTTCTGCACCGGTGCCATGTCGTTTGGTTCGATCAGCGCTGAAGCGCATGAGACGCTGGCCATCGCGATGAATCGCATCGGCGGCAAGAGCAATAGCGGCGAAGGCGGCGAAGACCCCAAGCGCTTCACTCCCGACGCCAATGGAGACTTGCGTCGTTCAGCGATCAAACAGGTCGCCTCCGGACGCTTCGGTGTAAGCAGCTGGTACCTCGTAAACGCTGACGAACTTCAGATCAAAGTTGCCCAGGGGGCCAAGCCCGGCGAAGGCGGGCAGCTGCCGGCGCATAAGGTCGATCGCAATATCGCGCGTGTGCGCAACTCCACGCCCGGCGTGGGTTTGATTTCGCCACCGCCTCACCACGACATCTATTCGATCGAAGATCTGTCGCAACTGATTCACGATCTAAAAAACAGCAATCCCGATGCAGACATATCGGTGAAGTTGGTTTCCGTGAGTGGCGTGGGAACAATCGCGGCTGGCGTTTCCAAGGGGCACGCCGAGTCGGTACAAATCGCCGGCTTCGAAGGCGGCACCGGTGCCTCACCTCAGACTTCAATTAAGCATGCGGGCGTACCCTGGGAGATCGGCCTTTCCGAAACCCAGCAAGCCTTGGTGATGAACGATCTACGGGGCCGCATTCGTGTTCACGTGGATGGACAGCTACGCACCGGCCGTGACGTGATCATTGGCGCGATGCTCGGCGGAGATGAATTCGGCTTCGGTACGGTCGCTCTGGTGGCACTTGGCTGCATCGTCATGCGGGTTTGCCATCTCAACACCTGCCCCGTGGGCGTCGCTACACAAAATCCGAAGCTTCGCGAGAAGTTCACCGGCACGGCAGACCATGTGGTGAACTACTTCAAGTTTGTGGCCCAAGAGACCCGCGAGCTCATGGCAGAACTCGGTTTCCGCAAGTTCGAAGAGATGATCGGACATAGCGAATACCTCGAAGCCAATGACAGCATCCATCATTGGAAGCTGAACAAGGGCATCGATTTTTCTGCCATCCTGCATCGGCCGGAACCACCGCATGCCAACGTGGCGATTCGGCATATCGAAGGCCAGGATCACGGACTCGAAGCGGCGCTTGACAATGAACTGATCCAGCTCTGCCGACCCGCGATCGAAAAGACCGAACCCGTCGAGCTGAATCTACAGATCCGCAACGTGAATCGAACCGTCGGTACGATGCTCGGCGCTGCTGTTTCCAAGAAGCACGGCCTCGAGGGTTTGCCGGATAATACGATTCGAATTCGGTTCACGGGCAGTGCTGGCCAGAGTTTCGGCGCATTCCTACCGCATGGTATTACGATGACCTTGGTCGGTGACTCGAACGACTACACCGGCAAGGGCCTATCCGGCGGACGCATCATCGTCTACCCCCACCCTGATTCCACGTTTGATCCGACGGAGAATATCGTCATCGGCAACGTCACGCTCTACGGCGCGACGAGCGGTGAGGCGTTTTTCCGCGGCGTCGCAGGCGAACGCTTCTGCGTGCGTAACAGCGGTGCCAATACGGTGGTCGAAGGTGTGGGTGATCACGGTTGTGAATACATGACCGGGGGTCGCGTGGTGATTCTTGGACCGGTGGGCCGCAACTTCGCAGCGGGAATGAGTGGCGGTATCGCGTATGTCTTCGATCCCGATCACAAGTTGCCCGAGCTCTACAACCCAGGATTGGTCGACTTGGAACCTATTGAAACCGACCAGGATGAACAGGAAGTTCGCACGCTCTTGGAGGCTCACTATCGGCATACCAAGAGCACGCGTGCGGAGTCGATTTTGGAGAAGTGGCAATCCACCCGCTCGCAGTTCACGAAGGTGATGCCACGCGATTATAAGCGCGCACTCGCGGGGATCGAATTCGCGGACGAGGAATACTAATGGGCAAGCCAACGGGTTTCATGGAGGCCGGCCGGAGTACGCCGACAAAGCGCGATCCGCGGACGCGGGTTCAGGACTATCTTGAGATTTATGCGGACCCGACCAACGAAGAGATTCAGTCTCAGGCCTCACGCTGTATGGACTGTGGCGTGCCCTTCTGCAACGACGGATGCCCTCTCGGTAATATCATTCCCGACTTCAACGACCTGGTGTATCGAGGCAAATGGGAAGAGGCGCTGCACCGACTGCATCGCACCAATAACTTTCCCGAGTTTACCGGTCGAATCTGTCCCGCGCCTTGTGAATCCGCCTGTGTACTCGGGATCAACGACGACCCGGTCACGATCGAGTTCATCGAAAAAACCATCGTCGAGCGTGGATTCGCCAAGGGTTGGATAACGCCACAACCACCCGAACAGCGTAGCGGCAAGCGCGTCGCTGTTGTCGGCTCCGGTCCCGCGGGTTTGGCAGCCGCACAACAGCTCAACCGCGCCGGACACTTGGTCACGGTTTTTGAACGCAATGACCGCATCGGTGGGCTACTCCGCTACGGAATCCCCGACTTCAAACTTGAAAAATGGACCATCGACCGACGCATCGACATCATGGAGGCAGAGGGCATTGAGTTTCGCACGGGTATGCATGTCGGCCAAAACATCTCGGCGAACGAAATCCAGCAGGAATTCGACGCGATGGTTCTGGCGGGCGGTGCCGAGCATCCGCGCGACCTGCCCATTCCAGGTCGCGACCTCGACGGCGTCCACTTAGCGATGGAATTTCTCGAACAACAGAACCGACGTGTTGCCGGCGACACCGTCAGCGACGACAAGGGCATCATCGCCGAAGGCAAGAATGCATTGGTCTTGGGCGGCGGAGACACGGGTTCGGATTGCATCGGCACCTCGCATCGCCAAGGTGCAAAGCACGTTTACAACTTTGAATTGCTCGGCAAACCGCCCGAAAGTCGCGACGAACTTGCGCCATGGCCCATCCATCCGGCGCCGGCGGGAATCCTTCGCACTTCGACTTCACATGAAGAAGGCGGCAGCCGGGACTGGGGAATCTCCACAACACGCTTTAGCGGCTCCGACGGCAAGCTGGAACGCATGCACGCGGTTCGCGTTCAGTTCGGCGAGCCCGATCCAAAGACCGGTCGACGTGCGATGGAAGAAGTTCCGGACAGCGCGTTTACGCTAGACGTTGACTTGGCGCTGCTCGCGATGGGATTCCTGGGACCCGTTCAGAACGGCATGATCGAACAGCTCGGGACCGAGCTCACGGATCGGGGAAATATTTCGACAGGCGATGGGTACGCGACAAGTGTCCCTGGAGTCTTCTCGGCAGGTGACATGCGCCGCGGTCAATCGCTGGTCGTCTGGGCGATCGCCGAGGGCCGCGAATGCGCCGCCGAAGTCGACCGCTTCCTCAACTCTTAGACCGAGTTCTAGTTGCCAGCATCGCGTTCGACATAAGTCCTCCGCTCGCTGGGACCCCAGGGCAGCCCAAGTTCGCTTCGTACCTACGTCGAACGCGCTATGCCAATCGTGTCGTCGGACGAGCATGCGCCATGCGAGTTATGCGAGCCGCGCACGGACCGTCTGCAGTGCGGGCTAGATAAGGCTACGAGCTAGATAGCCCACGCACGAAAGAGGTCAGGAGCGGGTTGCATAACTCGATGGGAGCACCATCTTCCCCGCGGAGGACCTATGTCGAACGCGATGGCGCTTCAGGGGTGGCTTAAGCGGGGCGCGATGGATAGCATCGACCTGGGTTAAGGAGTGGGGGGAGCGCACGTGCTGCGCAGGTACAGCGAGGTTTTTCGTACGCTCTGCGCGATCGCAGACCTTGGCGTCATTGCAGCCGCGTGGATCGCAGTCTGCGTGATTCGGTTTCAAACCGAGCTATTGCCGACGGCTTCGGATCCCGCCGCATTCCAAGAAAACCTCGCCATGGGACTCCTCACCCTGCCGATTTGGCACCTCTTGCTGCGCTACCGTGGCCTGTACGAACCTCGCCGGGGACTCTCACGCCTGGAAGAAACGCGTCGCGTACTCGAGGTCACCTCGTTCGGCACATTGATTCTGACGGCCGTCTCGTTCTTCTGGCGAGTCGGACCCGTTTCACGTTTGGTACTGATGCTCTTCTGGGGAACATCGTCACTCAGCTTGATCGCATTTCGTGCGGGACTGCGTTACTCGCTCGGCGAGTTTCGTCGACGCGGCTATAACCAGCGCGCCGTATTGATCGTGGGTACCGGAATTCTTGCACGCGCGGTCTTCGAACGTTTTCGGGATCATCCAGAAACAGGGTTCAATGTAATCGGCTTCGTAGGTCCGTCACAGATCGGACTCGGGGGGCACAACCCACCTCATCTCGGTTCATATGCCGAGTTGCATGAGATCGTCGTCTCACGCGAAGTCGACCAAGTGATGATTGCGTTAGATCGCAGCGACGATGCTGACCCAATAAAACTTACTCACGAACTCAGCGATACAACCGCCGCAATTCGCATCGTTCCAGACCTGCTCAATCTAACCACGTTGCAAGCGGGCATTGAAGACTTCGACGGCTTACCTGTCATACGCTTGGTTGAATCTCCGCTCGTGGGATGGGCCGAAATTTCAAAACGCGCCGTGGACATCGGCATCGCATCGTCCGCGTTACTCGTGCTGTCGCCTGTATTGGCTGCCATTGGAATTGGAATCAGGCTCGGATCTCGTGGACCCGTACTGTTTAGCCAACAGCGAATGAGTCTGGATGGCAAACTCTTCACGATGCATAAGTTTCGTACGATGGTGCCCGACGCCGAATCGAAAACCGGCCCCGTCTGGGCCAAGCCCGACGATCCACGTCGTACGACTCTGGGTCGCTGGTTGCGTAAACTCAACTTCGATGAGTTGCCGCAGCTCTGGAACGTGGTTCGAGGTGATATGAGCATCGTTGGCCCACGACCCGAGCGCCCCGAATTCATCCAAGATTTCCGCAAAGAAATTCCAGGTTACATGCAGCGGCACAAGATGAAAGGTGGCCTCACCGGCTGGGCTCAAGTGAACGGGTGTCGAGGGAATACTTCGATCACAAAGCGCCTCGAATACGATATGGAGTACATGCGACGCTGGTCGCTGCTCTTCGATATGAAAATTATTGCGTTGACGTTTCTGCGGAGCTTTCGCGACCCAAACGCGTATTGAGCGCACCCGGATCGTTGGTAAAGATTCCGTCGACCCCCCACTCGATCAACCGTCGCTGATCCTCCCAACGATCCACCGTAAAAACATAGACCTTCACACCAAGCGCATGAAGCTCGGCGACACGATCTTCCCTACACCACGATAGTGCAACGTGTACCGCTTCCGCGCGCAATACATCAACACGCATACGCACATCATCCACACCAAGGCCGCCTTCAATGAGAGCGCCGATCCGCGCAGTCGATTCCAGTTCACGCAGGCGTTGGAGTACCGGCAGACGAAACGAAGAAAACAACGTTTTCGATAAAACACCATGCTTGCGCACACTATCGAGCACGGCCGCTTCGATACCATCGTAGTAACCACTGCGCGGATACTTGATCTCGAGATTAAACGGAATCGGATCCGCGAATGAATCCAGCACACGACCTAGCGCTGGGCTGAAAGGTCGCTGCCGATAAAATTCGATGAACTCCATAGAATCAATCGCCACGCCACCCACATCTGGATCGTGCGTGACGACGACGACACCATCTGCCGTGAGATGTAAGTCGGTTTCGATCATATCTGCGTTATGAACAATCGCGAGCTGAAACGCCTCAAGCGTATTCTCTGGCGCATGCGACGACGCGCCGCGGTGAGCGATATTAAGCAGGCTCATCAATCGCCCAACCGCGCGACCGCTCGACAGCTCTCACCCAACCCGCGTAGAGTTTCTCTCGGGTCGCTACGTCGATCGATGGTTCAAAGCGACGATCTTCATTCCAGTTCTTGGCGATCTCTTCGCGGCTATTCCACACGCCGACCGCTAAGCCGGCCAGGTATGCAGCGCCAAGCGCCGTTGTTTCGAGTACCTCCGGCCGGCGAACCGTTACGCCTAGTATGTCCGCTTGAAATTGCATCAAGAAATCATTCGCCGTCGCACCGCCATCAACCTGAAGCTCATGCGCGGCCAAACCCGTGTCCTGCTCCAAGCAGCGCATCACGTCGACGCTTTGGAATGCGATCGATTCCAGCGTCGCACGGATCAGATGCGCTCGATTCGTTCCACGCGTCAGACCCACGAGCGTGCCACGCGCGTTGGGGTCCCAATACGGCGCGCCCAATCCAGTGAACGCGGGAACCAGGTACACGCCGGCAGAACTTTCAACGGATCTCGCGATGGCTTCGGTCTCGGCAGCGTCTTTGACCAAACCCAATTGGTCGCGAAGCCATTGCACGGCCGCGCCCCCGACGAAAATAGACCCCTCAAGCGCATACTCGACTTTCCCATCGATCCCCCAGGCAATCGTGGTCAGGAGGCCGTTGTTCGAAGTCTTCGGTTCGGCACCGGTGTTCATCAGAATGAAACAGCCCGTACCGTAGGTGTTCTTCGTACTACCCGGGGTGAAACACGCCTGCCCAAAGAGCGCAGCCTGTTGATCTCCAGCGACGCCACGAATGGGAATCGATGTGCCATCGAAGAGCGACGCCTCTGTCGCGCCAAAGTCTCCGCTCGAATCCCGGACTTCCGGCAGAACCGCCGCAGGAACGTCTAACGCTTCCAGCAGATCGGAGTCCCAACTGAGCTTTCGAAGATCGTAGAGCAAGGTGCGCGACGCATTGCTGTAATCCGTCGCATGAATGCGTCCGCCCGTGAGTTTATAGATCAACCACGTGTCAATCGTGCCGAACATGAGCTCACCACGTTGCGCGCGTTCGCGAGCCCCCGGCACCTGATCCAAAATCCATTTGATCTTCGTACCCGAAAAGTACGCGTCGACCACGAGTCCGGTACGTTCGCGAATCATCGGCTCGAGGCCACGCGCCTTCAAATCCTCGCAGATTGAAACCGTCTGACGCGATTGCCAAACGATCGCGCGATACACGGGCTCTCCCGTGCTTCGATCCCAAACCACAGTGGTCTCACGTTGGTTGGTAATGCCAATGGCTTCGATTTGGTCGAAGCCGATTTCAGCCTGCTGAACCGCTTCACGTGTGGCCCGAAGTTGGGTATCCCAAATCTCGTTCGGATCGTGTTCCACCCATCCGGGCTTTGGGAAGTGTTGCGTAAATTCGTGGGCTTGACTGGAGACGATGCGGCCCGATGCGTCAAAGACGATCGCGCGTGAACTCGTTGTGCCTTGATCTAACGCCAGGACGTACATCACTCAACTATGCGTACTCGGGCGCCCCGTGTCCATCCCGATCAAAGAGCGCGCGCACAAATGCGCCCGGCTCGAAGTCGATTAGGTCTTCGACTCCCTCCCCCACACCAACAAAGCGCACGGGAATTCCAACTTCCTGTGCGATGCCAAGCACGACACCACCTTTCGCGGTGCCATCGAGCTTGGACAACACGATGCCCGTCACATCAACCTGCCGCGAAAATTCCTGTGCCTGACGAATCGCGTTCTGGCCGGTGTTGCCGTCCAAAACGAGCAGCACCTCATGGGGCGCATCGGGAACCAATTTCTTCACCGTTCGTGCAATCTTACCGAGCTCATCCATCAGATTACCCTGCGTTTGCAACCGCCCCGCCGTATCGATCAAGACCACGTCCACGTCGCGCGACTGGGCGGCTTTTACCGCATCGAACGCGACCGCAGCTGGGTCGCCACCCGGGCTGCCCTTAACAATTTCTGCGTTCACACGTTCGGCCCAAATCCCCAATTGATCGATCGCAGCCGCGCGAAAGGTATCCGCGGCTGCCAACAACACGTTCTTGCCAGCGGCGATATGACGTGCGGCGAGCTTGCCAATCGATGTCGTCTTCCCTGAGCCATTCACGCCCACGATCAACACGATTTTAGGGCCGCTTACGTCCGCTTCGGGCGGCGTCGAAACACCTGATAGAATTTCAAGCGCACGCGCTTCGAGCGCGGCATGAACCGCGTCGGTCGAACCTGCCTGTTTCGCTGCTTCGAGTAAATCGTCTGCGGTTTTCACACCAAGATCTGCGGCAAAAAGGATTTCCTCGATCTCGCTGAGTGTGGATGCGTCCAGCGTGTTACGCCGACTGAACAGGTCTTCGAGGCGTCCCCAAAGCGCGGATCGACTTCGCCTCAGACCACTTCGAATATCCGGCGTTGGTGTTGGTGTCGGCTTCGCTGGCGTCGGCAAAGCCGACGCGGGACTAGGAGCTACTCTGGCGGCAGACTCGGGACCACGTGCAATATGAGCTTCCGCCGACGCGCGACCACGCGGTATACTGACAGTGGACTCGGGGGTCGGGGTGGCTTGCGCGTCAAGAAGCCGCTGGGTTTCGCGGCGGGCTCTCGGCAACGCGATCAGTAGTGCGGCAAGTCCACCCAACCCACCGACCGCGACAACACCGAGCAACAATGGCTCAATCCAGCCCTGGATCTCCCAAATCTGCATAGACGCGGATTCTACTGCTTCAAGTCGACGGTGACGAGTGTCGAAACACCGGGGCGTTGCATGGTTACGCCGTAGAGCGTATCGGAAATCTCGATCGTGCCCTTGTTATGCGTGATCACAAGGAACTGAGAAGTCTTCGACATCTCCTTCAACATTTCGTTGAAGCGGCCGACGTTCGCATCATCCAGCGCAGCATCGACTTCGTCGAGCAAGAAAAATGGCGACGGCTTCACGGTAAAGACCGCGGTCAAAAGTGCGAGCGCGGTCAGCGACTTCTCACCGCCGGAGAGCAGGTTCACGTTCTGCAATTTCTTTCCGGGTGGCTGTGCGGTGATTTCAATACCCGAGTCGAGTACGTCTTCCGCCTCGGTCAAACTCAGATGCGCCTTGCCACCCTTGAACATCTTCGGGAAGAGGCGTTTGAATTCTTCATTGACCGCCTCAAAGGTTTCGCGAAACCGCGTACGGCTGGTGCGATTGATGCGACCGATGGCATTCCGCAAACGTTCGATCGAAAGTTCGAGATCGGCTTTCTGCTCGCCGAGGTAGCGAAAACGCTCGCTGACTTCTTCGTACTCTTCCAACGCCCCCAAGTTCACTTCACCCAGCGAGCGCAAACTGCTGCGTAATTTTTCAAGCTCGCGTGCGCGCTCTTTCGGATCGCCTTCCAGCGCTTCCGCTGGCGGTTCGTACTCGGCCAGATTGAGCCCGTAACGCTCGTCGATGCGTTCGATCAACTGCTCGCGGCGCATTTGCGCCTCATGCAACGCCATCTCAGTACGCGCCAAATCCTCGCGCAGCGCTTCACGCTCCTGAATTGCCGTCCGACTCTCGGATTCCGTCGTTTCCAAGCGTTGACCGCTTGAATTGTAGGCTTCGCGCAATGCTTCCTGAGCTTCACGAAACTGATCTTCATCGCGCGTCTTCGCCGTCAAGGCCGACATCGCCTCGGTGGCCGAAGTTTCCAATTCCTCACAACGCTCACGGGCGGTCCGAACTTCTTCACGTCGGCGCGTGAGCCAATCGTTCGCATCGGTCAGTGACGTCTGCACACGATTCCGAGATTCGACGAGTTGATCGCGGCGCGCTCCCTGCTCGGCAAGCCGAATGCGATCTTGAACCACCTGCTTCTCCAGGCGCTCGACATCACGCGAGAGCGAGCCAATCTCCGTAGCGAGTTGATCGCGCTCGGTTTCGGCGGTCGATCGCTCAGTGATGAGGGCCTGCAGTCGCTCCGCCGCCTGGCCACGATCCTGCTGCAAGACTTGGAGTTGTCCTGAAATCTTTTCTTTCCCCGAGCGGTGCTCTTCCAGAAATTCCGCTGCCTCTTTGCCCCGTTCGCGCACACGCTCGAGATCTTTCTCGACATTTACAACGGCAAGTTCCGCGGTATGGCGACGGTTGCGCGTGTTTTCCGTTTCGCGATCCAGTTCTTTCGCGCGACCGATCTGCGTCGCGACCATCTGTTCCAGCCGATCGACCTCCGCGAGCAACGTCGTGCGCTCACCGCCGAGACGTCGTAGCTCGGCCGCGCGCGCGACCGCGCCCGCAGGTGCACCCGCACCGCCAGTGAGCACGCCCATGCGATCTAGTAGTTCACCTTCGCGCGTAACGAAAACCGCGTTGGTATCTGAGGAGGAGAAGCGCTTTACCGCCTCGTCGAGAGAGTCGACCAGATACACATCGCTCAACAATCGCGCGGCGACCCCTTCGAACGGTGGTTTGGAATGAACGTATCGCAGCAGTGGTTCACCCAAAGGAACAAAGCCCGATCGAGGTCGAACGTCGCCACCATCGAGCGGTAGAACCGTGGCGCGAGCGGAAACCGAACGCTTGAACCAATCCAAGAGCTGGAGCGCGCCGTCCGCATCTGACGCGATGACCGCATCCACCACTGGCCCGAGTACGGCTTCGAGCGCGGCCTCAAGACCGTCTTCAATTCGGAGCACATCCGCGACCCGCCCCTTCAAGACACGACGCTGAGCATCGGGAAGCCGTTCAAGGGTTTCGGCGACCCGCTCGCTTTCCTCGCGCTCCGCTTCCTCCAGCAAATCATATCGCGCGACAATCTGTTGCACAGTCTCGCGCGTCGACGCCAACTGCACCTGTAAATTCTGTTGCATCTCGACCGCGTCTTGATGCGCTCGAATCACATCGGCAAGGCGCCGACCCAGCTCGTCTTGGTCGGACATGGATTGACGTAGCCGGTCCCCGAGTCCGATTTCCTCACGCTGAAAACTCTCGACTTCAAGACTCCGAGCTTCAAGTCGTTCATCGTTCTTCCGCGCCGATTGTTCGAGCTCCTGGTGCCGCTCATCGAATGACTCGATGCGACTCTCGAGTGTGCCGACTTCAGTCGAACAGCTCATGATCCGCGCCTGTGCGGCCTCGCGGCGCCCCTGCAGACTTGCAAGCGCTTCGGTCTGCTGCTGCAGCGCCTGCTCGCGCTCACGCAACGATACCTCTTCGGTCTGGAGGCGCTCCGTCAAACAGCTGAGCTCTTCGACTAAGCTGTTGAGCGATGAGGTATGCGCGTCAGCCTGTTCTTCCAGCGACTTGATTTCTACATCGCGCTCATCCATCAAGCGCTGCAAGCCCTCGCGTTCGCGGCGCTCGTATTCGATGCGGCTCTGCAGGGCTTGAATCTCGGAGCGCAGCGCAAAGAGTCGATCGTTGCTCGACTGCAGCTCGCGCTCGCGATCCACGTGGGCCTTGCGCTCTTCCGCGACCGCAGCCTCAGCGCGCGAAACCTGGGCGTCCAACGCCACCGAACGCGTGCGCGCTACCTCAAATTGAGACTTCGCATCCCTGACCTTGGTGTCTTCAGCGCTGAGCTCTTCGCGGCTGACCACCAGCTCCAGATCGCGGATACTCGCACTGAGCTTCTTGTAGCGCGTGGCTTTCTGGGCTTGGCGATCGAGAGAACCGATCTGACGCTTCAACTCCCCAAGAATATCGGTGACGCGGAGCAGGTTCTGCTCGGTGTTTTTCAGCTTGTTTTCAGTTTCACGACGGCGCGCCCGGTACTTTCCAATCCCAGCCGCCTCTTCGAAAATGACCCGCCGCTCCTCCGGCTTGTTCGAGACAATTCCAGCAATCTGGCCCTGCTCGACAATCGTGTAACCGCGGGTGCCGACGCCGGTATCGAGGAAGAAGTCCATGACATCACGCATTCGCACTGGAATCTTATTGATGAGATATTCGCTCTCGCCGGAACGATAGAGCCGCCGTGCGATCTGGATCTCGTTGAAGTCTGCGAACCCCGTAGGCCCTCGTCGGTCGGTGTTGTCGAGCAGCATCACGACTTCCGCCATACCCACGGGCTGCTTGATCTCGGTGCCGGAAAAGATAATGTCTTCCATTAACCGACCGCGGAGATGCCGCGGATTTTGCTCGCCCATTACCCAGCGAATGGCATCGACGACGTTGGACTTTCCACAGCCGTTGGGTCCCACGATCGCAGAGATACCCTGACCGAATTGGAGAACCGCACGTTCCCCAAACGATTTGAATCCCGAAATCTCGAGCGAACGGATTCGCAAACTATCCCCTGCATCTTTTGCCGCGCGGCCCGGAGGGGAGTTCGACCGACGATGGCTGGAGACACGCCCCGTGAGTCCTGAGTTGAGAAAGAGTTAGCACCCCGACGCTGGCATGTAAACGCTCGTCGCCACAAGAAAATCACCCGGATCAGGCGGCTGGGCGCTCCTGTGCGGCGTATTGAATCTGGTAGAGACGCCAGTAGAGCCCGCGGAGTTCGAGCAATTCCTCATGGCTGCCGACCTCCCGGATCTCGCCATGGTGGAGCACGTAAATCCGATCGACGTCCTGAATGGTCGAAAGCCGATGAGCCACCACCATTGAAGTCTTACCCGCAATCAATCGATGGACCGCCTCCTGGAGCAATGCCTCGGTTTCGGTGTCGACGCTTGCGGTCGCCTCATCGAGCAGCAGGATCTCCGGGCGCTGTGCGAGCGCGCGGGCGAACGCCAGTAGCTGCCGCTCGCCAGCCGAGAAGTTCACCCCCTGCTCGAGCACGGGCTCCTGGTACCCCAGAGGTAAGCGCTCGATGACGCGATCCGCATACACGGTAGCCGCCGCCTGTTTGACGTCGTCGAGGCTGATTTCGGGGCGGCCAAGGCTGATATTTTCCTCCACACCGCCGCGGAAAAGAAATACGTCCTGAAGCACGAACGCCATCCGCCGCCGCAGCTCGGTCCGTGATATCTCACGAATATCCCGTCCGCCGACACGAATCGTGCCTTCGGTCACCGAATAAAGTCGCTGCAGGAGCTTCAAGACCGTGGTTTTCCCGGCACCGGTCGCGCCCACAAACGCCACACGCTCCCCCGGCGCGACCCGAAACGAAACGTTTTTCAGCACCCGCTCATTGCCGTAGCCAAAGCTCACGTTGTCGAACTCGACCTCCCCTTCGCGGCCGGCGGGCAGACCCTGCCCCCCGTCATCAGGTTCGGCCGGCGTTTCCATCAATTCAGTAATTCGCTCAAAGCTCGCCATCGACGATTGCATCGTCGAATAGCGTGCGGCCAAATCGTTCACCGGCCGGAAGAAGAGGCGCATCCAATCCACGAAGATGAAAAGCGTCCCGAGGCTGAGCGTGCCCGCATCCAAAAGCCCGGCCCCGAACCAGAGAATGGCCGCCACCGTGAGGTTCTGCGCCAGTTCGATGATCGCGGTGAGCATGGACTCGTAGTTGATCGAACGAAACCAAGCGCGGCGGTGCTCGGCATTGGTCCTCGAAAAATCACGCAGGTTGCGCTCTTCGCGGGCGAAAAGCTGTACGACCTTCATGCCTGAAATGGTTTCCTGAAGGTGACCGTTGATCTGCGCAATGCGCACGCGCACGGTGCGAAAGGCTTCACGTGCTTTCCAGCGCAGGAGGACAGCAACGATGGTGAGCACCGGCACGATCGACATCGAGACCAACGCGAGCGTGACATCGATCTGGAACAGCAAGTACGCGAAAAAACCCATCAGCAGCAGATCTGCGAAGAGCATTACGATGCCGCTGGAGAACGCCTCGCCAAGCGACTCCACATCGTTACTCAATCGCGTGACCAAGCGGCCCACCGGATAGTGGTCGAAGAATTTCATGGGCAAGCGCTGCACGTGGGCGAAAAGATCCTGACGCAGTTCACGCATCACGCGCTGGCCGAGTAAAGCGGTACTAATCGCGCGTAGCAGTTCCAATCCCGCCGAGGTGGTCGTCGCGAACAACATCAACAGCGCCAATGCCGCGAGCATCGGCAGGAACCCAGGCAAAGGCAGCCAATCGGGTAGACGCTCCAGCGCTGCGCCCTCGCCACCGACCAAGTAGTCGAGCCCCGCACCGAAGAGCACTGCTGGCGCGGCTAAAACCGGCAGGCGCAGCGGGATCGGCAATAACGCCGCACCGATCATCGCCTTGTGATGCCACATATAGGGCCAAAGTCGGCGGACCAAGTCGCGATCGTAGACTTTGCCGAGCTGCTCCTCTTCATGATGCCCCATCGACATCAGAGATCCGACTCGATCTCGGCTTCGATTTCCTGCTGCCGACGAATTCGCGCATAGAAACCGTCGCGCTGAATCAGCTCCTGGTGGCGACCTTGCTCCACAAGCAGGCCGTCCTCGAGCACAAGAATCAAATCCGCGTCGCGCACGGCTGACACACGATGTGCCACGATGAAACTGGTAAGCCCCTCGCGCACATGCCGCAGTTCTTTCAGGATCCGCTCTTCGGTCGCGGCATCGACGCTCGACAAGCTATCGTCGAGAATCAAAATCGCTGGATCCAGTAGCAGTGCACGTGCGAGGGCGATTCGCTGACGCTGACCACCGGAAAGAGTCACGCCGCGTTCGCCCACCAACGTTTCGAAACCGTTAGGGAACGCATCAATCTCGTCGCAGATTCCGGCACGCTCGGCGGCAGCTCGAATTTCGGCCAGCTCTGCATCGGGTTTGCCAAACGCGATATTGTCGTGAACCGTAGTCGAAAACAGGAAACTATCCTGGGGCACCATCGCGATACTGGAGCGCAGCAGATTCAACGGCAGTCGGTTTACGTCAACGGAATCGACAAAGACGCGATCGTCCTCGATATCCAGCAGCCGTGGGATCGCGCTCACAAGCGTTGTCTTACCCGCCCCCACCGGACCCACGATGCCTACGGTTTGTCCCGGCTCAACCCGGAAACTCAGCCCACGAAGTGCCGGCTCGGCTTCGCGACCTGGAAAGCGGAAACTGAGATCGCGTACTTCTACGCGACCGGCAAGGTCCTGCACTTCGACACGATCCGCGCGATCGCGAATCGCGGGCACGGTGTTGAGAATATCATTGAGGCGCGACATCCCCGCGCGTGCGCGTTGAGTGATTGAAATAACAAAGCCCAACATCGTCGTCGGAAAACCCAACATAAAGAGATACGTGTAGAAGGCCCAGAGATCCGCCTGTTCGACGGCGCCTGCCTGCACGCGCGCACCACCCGCGAGCAGCACGAGAATCATCGAAAGCGCGGGCAAGAAAGTCATGACCGGCATCATCGACGAATTGATCTTGGCCAAACGAACCTGGCGCTCGTAGAGCTCGTCGTTTTCGACCCCGAAACGTTCCTCTTCTCGCGACTCGAGTCCGTATGCCCGGACCACGAGGACACCCGCAGCGTTTTGCTGCGCCACAGCGGACAACCAACCCAATTGCTCCTGCGCTCCCAGGTTGGCTTGGTGCATGCGTCGACCAAAGACACGTCCGATGCCGATGAGTAAGAGATACGGCACGAGCACACAGAGGGTGAGCGGTGCATCGATGGTGAACATCACCGCGATCGCACCCAGATACAAGATGGGCGTCTGCACCATGTTGAGCAAACCCATGCCGAGAAACATTCGCACGCTGTTGATATCGTTGACCGCACGTGACATCAGGTCGCCCGTACGATTCACCGCAAAGTAGGACTGGGGCAGTCGTTGTAGATGATCGAAGAGATCGTTCCGCAGCTGAAATTCGACATGACGTCCGGCGCGAAAGAGCACAATTCGTGAGCTGATACGCGTCAGCGCTAACGCGCAGGCGACCGCAACCAAAACCAGCGTGCCATCCAGAATCGCCGACGCCCCCGCTTGCGCTTGAATCCGCTGCACCACCGCGCGAACCGAGAGCGGAATCAGCTGAAAACACCCGGTATAAGCCAGCGTCAACAGCAGGCCCAGCACATAACGCCCGCGGTACTGCATGGCGTATTGCCAAAATCTATTCAATCGGATCGCCCCGCTGCTGCATGCGAAATACCACCGCTGCGCCGCGGCCGAGTCCTAGGATGTCGGCCGCATTCCCGCGGTTACATGCAATCTCAAGAAGACCCGACGAGCCCCGCAAGGCGACCAGCTCGGCCGGAGCGACTTCACTGTAGGTACGTCGCAATACGATCCGGTGCTCTTGGATTTCCACATGCCCTTGATGACCCACGGACGCATCGAGCGGCAGATTGGTAATAAGATTTCCAAATCGATCCACGTAGACCACTTGGCCAAGCCACGAAGTTCCATCGGATCGTGGTTCGGGCCAAGCCGATCGGACCAAGCTTTCCATTCGAACCGGCTCACCCACCTCTTCGATGGATCCGCCATTGACCAAGTACGCCGCAACGGGGCCGAAAACGTCGCGACCATGAAAGACCGAGGAAACCGACGGATTCCAGAGTTCTTCCTTGGTGATCGCGTGCGCTCGAATCTCAGCGCTGGTGTCCAAGATACCCGTGAGTACGCCATTGTCGGGCGCAACAAATATATGCCCGTCGGCATCCACGACGATCGCTCTGCGCGTTGAACCAACACCTGGATCAATCACCACAAGATGCACTGTACCCAAGGGGAAATGCGGAGCCGCCTGCTGCAACACATACGATGCCGCATCGATCGCACCGAGTGGAATTTCGTGCGTGATATCGACAATTTGTACGCCATCCGCACGCGAAAAAACCGCACCCTTTACCGCTGCCACATAGCCATCTTGCAAGCCGAAGTCGCTCAGAAAGGTCAGTAGTTTTTTCATTTTGACGGTCGCCCTCGATACCATCGCGCTACGCGATCTCGGTCCACGCCCCACAGAAATGCGAAGAGTGCAGCCGTGTTACGCAGCCAGGTTCGGAACACGCCATTACGATCGTAGCGCCGTGAAGACGTCCAAGCATGGGGTCGGAGCAAAGCAAGACGACCCGCAGCTCGAATCCCGACCGCAAGATCGAGATCTTCGAAGATCGGCACATCCGGTACCCCACCCAATTCATCGAGAACTTTGCGCCGTACAAAGATCGCTTGATCGCCATACGGCAGGCCGCCCCAGCGGCAACGCAATTCCGCCCCCCACTCAATCCAACGATAGCGCCAAAGCCGCGGCTGAAAGCCGAAGCGAAACGCGCCACCCGCAACGGCGGGATCCCGCATCGCCTCCCGCATCGCCCCCCGCCATCCATCCTCCAGCACCGTGTCGGCATGAAGAAAGAGAATCCATTCAGCATTCGCGGCCAGATAGCCCGCCTGAAGTTGGCGTGCGCGACCAGGTAATGCGCGCAAAACGCAATCCGCACCCAAGCGCTCCGCGAGCGCCCGGGTTCGATCTGTGGATCCGCCATCCACAACAATACGTTCCAGCCCGGGCCCAAGGATGGCGCGAAACACCTGTTCCAATTGAGCTTCTTCGTTGAGCGTGGGAATCACCACGCTGACTTCGGACTCCGCTTTCAACACGCCGGGATCTTGCGAGCCCGACCGCAGTTTGACAATGCCTGCCCGTCGGAAAGATGATCGCGCCGGGGGATCGATATTGACGACTCTTCGCTGTGATGCGCTGGTGCTGGGAAGCAACCTCGGAGGCCTGATTGCTGCCAACTATATGGCAAGGGCCGGCTTGCGCGTGCTGATGCTCGAAGAGGAGGGCTTGAGTAAACGTCCCGCCCTGCTTCGCGATCCCTTTCTACTTTCTGGTCTTGAGTCGGGTGGCGTTATTCATCGGGTCTTGCGCGAGCTCGCGCTGCCCTTGATCGAGCAGCGCCAACTCCAGCGCGAACCGATCGCATTGCAGGTGTTGTTGGCCGACGCATGGCTCGATCTGCCTCGCGGCCGTAGCGCCTTGGCGCGTGAGTTTGCCTGCCAGGGGTTCGGATCGATCGAAGAAATCGAAGCTTGGTTCGGCAAGATCGACGATCTTGGTCAACAAGCACGGCATCGTCTTTGGTCTGATGCTGCACCCGCGGGTGCCCGTCCACGTTCGGCGCGGGGTCCCGCAACCGTAACCATTGACCAGAGGCTGCCGGTTCCGCCCCAGCGCTTGGCGCGCACCGTCGAGGCGTTGTTGATGGCGCTCACAAGTCTGCAACCCGCGAATAGCTGTCCGGTTCCCGCTTTGCTGCTACGCGGCACGCGCGAAGGTTCATTTCAAATGCCGCATTCAGGACAAAGTTTTCACGGCTTATTCCAGCGTCGGCTGCGCGCCTTTCATGGCGAGATCCAAAGTGTCGATCAGTTTCGCGTCATTGAAACACGCAAAGAGATCGGCATCGAGTTGGAGCGCGATACCATCTTTGCGCGTGCGTTGGTCATTGCTGCACCTCGCGAGGGCGTGCAACGCTTTCTCGCACCCGGCGGACCCACACCACGCTGGTTACAAACGCCCGTTGCGCCACTTGAACAACCGCAGCGACTGTTTCGCGCCGAAAAAATCGCGCTGCCCGCTGGCATGGCGACCCACGGTATCCGCGCAGACGATGACGATCCGGAACGCTGGCATTGGTGGAGCACACTTCCCGATTGGAAAGAGGCCGCGTTTAGTTGGTTGGTCCTCGGCGGGCCAGGCGCCGCCAAGGTTGATCCGATGGATCCGTTGCCGCGTCTTGCCCCGTTCTCCGACGGCCGGATCATCCCGGTAGACATCGGTCCACCGGGACACTGGGACCGCGATAGTGCTGAGGTTCGATTTCTATACCCCGGGGCACCAGCCGTGCTCTGCTCCCGGCCGCTGATTACGACCGCAGGCCCGGAGCTCGCCCCAGGCCTGGGATTCATCGGCGAAGTGCTCCAATCACGCCAAATCGCGCTCCATATCGCGGATCGGCTGGGCGCGCGGAAGCGTGGGCTCTGATCTCCGGACCCGCGCTGGCATCGGCGCCGAGTTTTGTGTTAACTAGGCTCCCTTAGGAGGGCTCCAATGGCCCAGGTTTGTGATCTCTGCGGAAAGAAGCCGTCGGTTGGCAACAATGTCAGCCACGCGAATAATAAGACGAAGCGCCGCTTCAACCCCAATATTCAAGGGGTGCGTGCGCTGGTAGATGGAACCGTCCAGCGGATCCGGGCGTGCACCCGGTGCATCCGTTCCGGAAAGGTGACAAAGGTCGCCTAAGGGACAGTGTCCAACCAAGATTCGCAGACAGGGGCCCATCTATGGCGACTCCTGCGCTACGCATGGCCCTATCGGAAGCTCGTTGTCCTCACGATTCTGTGCTCGCTCATCTATGCGGTCGGCGCGGGTGGGCGCTTGCTCTTGGTACAGCCACTGCTGGATGACGTGGGGCAGCCCGCAAGTTTGGCTGTTGCGCTCGAGAGCGGCCGCAACACCGATGTAGATCCCGAAGAGGCCAAGCGACAGAGCCAAGTTCTTCGCGCGCGCGCCGACGAAAATTTTTGGAAGATCGCTTGGTTTGGCGCGTTGCTCATTTTGATCATGCCATTGGTTCGCGTGGTTCGCGATTATTCGGGCGAGTGGATCATGACTCGGTTATTGGTCGACCTACAGGCCGCGGTGGGACACCGCATGGTCGAACTACCGTTATCCAGACATCAGCAGGACAAGCGCGGCGAGTATCTGGCACGTATGAGTAGCGATACCTTCGTGGCGAACCGTGTGCAAGCGCTGGTCTACGGCGAATGGGTACAGGATGCCGCGATGGTTTTGGTCGCACTCGGCGGGATGCTCTACCTGAACTGGCGGCTCTCTCTGGTGTTTTTAGTCGTCGCACCGCCAACCGCGGTGGTGATGCAGGTCTTCGGTAAACGCGTCCGCAAATCGGCGCGCGCACGACAGGAGCAGAACTCCGAAGTACTGCAGCGCGTATCGCAGTATTTGGCGGGAATCAAAGTCATCAAAGCATTCCGCGCCGAAGAGCGCGAGCACAGTGCCTTTCGGGCCGAGGTCATGCGCTATTTCCGTCGCTCGATGAAAGTGATTCGCAATCGCGTTTATGCGCGAAGCATTATCGAATTTTTCTCACAGGCGGCTTTCGTGTCGATGCTATTGGTCGGCGTCTATTCGATCATCAATACAACCATGGGTCTCACGATGGGAACTTTGGCGGCGTATTTGATGTTGGCGGGCATGACGTATCGCCCCGCCAAAAATTTAACGCGCCTGTATAACGCTGTGCAGGACGCAATGCCGAGCGCCGAACGACTCTTTGAGATCATCGATGCACCGGGCGAAGTCGCCGACGCTCCAGATGCCGTCGACATCTCGTCGATTGAAGGCGGTATTCGCTACCGCGACGTCAGCTTTAGCTACGGGCGTGAATCGGTACTGAGCCAGATCAATCTTGAAATCAAGGTCGGCGAAACGGTGGCCTTGGTGGGTCGAACCGGAGCCGGGAAAACCACCATCGCAGATCTTTTGTTGCGATTTTATGAACTTGAAAAAGGCAGCATCGAGATCAACGGCATCGACATCCGCAAGATTCGTCGTGCATCACTTCGCGGGCTCGCGGGCGTCGTCACACAACAGGCATTTCTCTTCGACACGACGATTCTTGAGAACATTCGCTACGGCAAACCCGAAGCCAGCTTCGACGAAGTCAAGCAAGCAGCGATCGCAGCCAACGCGCATGAGTTCATTGAAACGTTGCCCGAACAATACGAGACGCGCGTGGGGGAAGACGGCACACAGCTTTCCGGTGGCCAACGCCAGCGACTCACCATCGCGCGAGCGATCCTTCGAGACCCGCAGTTGCTTATCTTCGACGAAGCCACTTCTGCACTCGACGCCAAAGCCGAACAGAAGGTCCAGGAAGCGATTCGCAACCTCATGCGAGACCGTACGGTCTTGGTGATCGCGCATCGACTTTCCACGGTACAAGCCGCGGATCGAATTGCCGTAATCGAAGACGGGCACGTGACCGCGACCGGTACCCATGACGACCTCATGCAAACCATCGGCCTCTACAGCGAACTGGTTCAGATTCAGCTCGCGCCGCCCGCTCCCAACGCCGCGTAAAAACGTTCGAGCCGCTCGGCATGGCAGGCGAGTGTATGCCGCTTAAGCATTGAATCTCGCGCCGCCTGGCCCATCGCACGCCAGCGTTCTGTCTGCTCGGAAAAATCATGAAACGCATCGGCAAACGCCTCGGGTTCTTCGGCAAGCACCCGACCGGAAACGCCATCACGAATCATATCCGGTAGTACGCCGCGTTGGGTTGCAATCACGGGTCGTGCCATCGACATCGCTTCCATCACCGCGCGACATGACCCGTCCGAGCCCGGAACCATAAAGACCAAGCCATCGAGCAAACCCAGCACGTCGAGATAGTCACCGCGTCGATAGCCGGCTCGGACCACCACCTGTTCAAGCCCGAGTTTTCGCAAAGGATCCTCAAGAACTTGCTTCGCGCGCGTTCCGCGTCCGATCACGAGCAGGCGCAAGTTTGGACTCTTCGCCTGTGCGCGACGAAAGGCTTCGAGCAGGAGATCGAAACGTCGATGCGGTTGCAGTCTGGCAATCACACCGAGAATGCGCGCATCGTCTGGGAAGCCAAATTCTTTACGCAACGCTTCGACCTGGGGACGTGGAGAGAAGCGTTCGGTATCAACGACACCTGGAAGCACTCCGATGCGTTCCAGCGGCCAGCGGAGGTCATGACTGATGGTCTCGGAGAGCGGTGACGACAGTACGGTGAGCCCGTCGACCGACGCTGGACCTAGCAACCAGCGATTCCAAAACCGGCTAGGAATCGCGTCACCGTGGTGCCAACTCATCACAAGTTTCGTGGCGGTTCCAGGTACCGCCAGGCGCGCAAGAATCTGATCACGCGAATGATGCGCATGAACGACTTCGTAACCACGCTCGATCAGGATTTCGCGCAAGCGACGCACCTCAGCAAAGTCGCGCCAGGGCAGAAAGCCTCGACGATTCGAAAGCCGGAACGCGGGTTCAATGCCACGCTCCTGCGCTCGCTCGATCAACGCTCCGGGCACATCATCGGGCGCTGTGGGTGCTGCAAAGTCTGCCTGATGGCCGCGCTCACGCAGACCCTGTACCGCGTGCAGCATGGGTTCCGCCGGACCGGTCCACTTCCAATCCGCCGTGAGATGAAGGATCTTCATTTTCGCTTGACTCGCCCGAGCTCCCAGAGTTTTGCGTACTTCATCATCACGTAATAGGCGGTCGAAATCGAAACCAAGAAGCCGGGTAAGCCGTTGCGAAATCCGCCGCGTAGCACATAGCCTTTGAGAAATCGGCCGAGCGGTCTCAAGACGAGATCCGCCACACGAAAACGTACACCCTCTTCGAGCATCTCTCGCGCTTGCAACGCCGAAAATCGATCCACCGTTCGAATGTGATCCGCCAGATCGCGATAGTTCCAATGCCCAAGACGCCCTGCCAATTTCAAGCTTCGCCCTTGCAGTTCAACACGATCATGAGGATCTCGGCCGACCCAACGGCCACGCGAACGCCGAAAGAGTCGCAGCTGAGGATCGGGATACCACTCGCCCGCGTCGTGCCAAATCCCCAGAAAGAAAGTCATGCGATCCAATACGAATCCCGATGTATCGTCGCTCACGTTCTCTAGGGCGAGCTGGATCTCGGTGGCAAGTTCATCGCTGAGTCCCTCGTCGGCATCGAGAGAAAGCACCCAATCGTACTGTGCAAGCTCGAGCGCAAAATTCTTTTGCTTCACGTAACCAAGGAACTCCTGAGTCACCACTCGGTCGGTGTAGCGTTTCGCGATATCGACGGTGCCATCGGTCGAACCCGAATCAACTACCACGATCTCATCGCAAAACGCCAAAGACTCCAGGCAGCGCGCGATGGTTTCACGCTCGTTAAAACAAATCACAACACCAGAAATCGGGGGGCGGCTCACGAGCGCATTCTCTCCACGGACAGTACGCCGCGTATTTTCGAAATCTGCTTCATCACGGAATCCAAGCGCTTGCGATCTTGCACGGCGATCTCAAAGGTTTGTACCGCGCGATGGGGACCATCGGTTGAAATGCGGCCTCCGGCAATATTGATGCCCTCTGCGCTGATCTTGTTCGATACCGCAGCGAGCAGACCGGGACGATCCTCAGAAACGACACGGACCGTCACCATCCTCAAATCATCGGGTTCGCTTTCCCAGGTCACCGGCACACGACGCTCTGGATCGAGATGAAAAATCTTTGGGCAATCCCGCGTGTGGACCGTGACTCCCCGACCGCGCGTAATGAAGCCTTCAACGGGGTCGCCAGGTAGCGGCGAACAACATTGCCCGAAGCGCACCATGACTTGACTCATGCCACCGACCTTCACGCCACCGGGGTCACGACGCGAGCGAAATACGCGCCGCAGCAACGGCTCCTTCTCTTCGGGCTCGTCACCAACAATCTGCCGAATGAGCTGGCGGATATCGGCTTTACCGTACGCAACCGCCTGAAGCATCGCTTCCAAAGACTTGTAGCCGCTCTCTTTCGCGACTTTCGTCAGCTCACCCGCTTTGTTGAGTTTGTCGAAGTTGAGACTGCGTTTTTGCAGGTCGCGCGAAAACAAGTCACGGCCGAGCGTTCTTGAGTGCTCGGCTTCTTCGTCCTTGAGGAAATGCCGAATCCTGCTCCGCGCACGGCCGGTCACCACATGGTCGAGCCATTCACGACGCGGTCGTTGATGCGGGGAGGTAATAATTTCGACGGTGTCACCGTTCGCCAACGTGTTGCGCAGCGGAACCAACTGCCCGTTCATCTTGGCACCCGCGCAGTGGTTACCCACCTCTGTATGAACCGAGTAGGCAAAGTCGATCGCCGTAGCGCCCGCGGGCAATGCGGTGACTTCACCCTGCGGTGTAAAGACGTAGACTTCGTCAGCGAAGAGATCGACACGAACCGTTTCAAGAAACTCGTTAGGATCCTGCAGTTGCTGCTGCCATTCCAAGAGCTGACGCAGCCAGGCAAATTGTTGCGCCTCAGCGGTAGTCACATCGCTATTCTCTTTGTACTGCCAATGTGATGCGATCCCAAGTTCCGCAACTCGGTGCATTTCCTGCGTGCGAATTTGCATCTCCATGCGCTCACCAAATGGACCAATTACCGTCGTGTGCAAACTCTGATAGCCGTTCGGTTTTGGCATCGCGATATAGTCTTTAAAGCGACCCGGCACGGGCTTCCAAAGGCTATGAATAATCCCCAGCATCTCGTAACAGGTGGCCGGCGTGCCGTCGACCACAACACGAAACGCAATGAGGTCGTAGACCTCTTCCATGTCGAGGTTCTGCACCTGCATTTTCTTGTACAGGCTATAAACTTCTTTCACACGCCCCGTCACGTCCGCGCTGACAGTCGATTCCGACATCGCTACGCTGAGACGTTTGCGGACTTCCTCGATATATTTGTCACGCTGTCGTTGCATGCCGCGGATTTGCTTAGTGATGCGTTCGTAAACTTCGGGATGCAATTCGTTGAACGCGGCTTCTTCGAGTTCCTCCTTCATCCAGTAAATTCCGAGTCGATGCGCGAGCGGTGAATAAATATCCAGGGTTTCGCGTGAAATACGTCGCCGAGCATCGTCACTCATGTACTCGAGAGTTTTCATATTGTGCAGTCGATCCGCGAGCTTGATCAGAATGACACGAATATCTTTCGACATCGCAAGAAGCATCTTGCGGAAGTTCTCAGCTTGCCGTTCTTCACGACTCGAGAATTTAATTTTACTGAGCTTCGTGAGTCCGGAAACCAACTGTGCAATTTCTTCGCCGAACTCGACGCCGAGTTCTTCCGCGGTCGCGAGCGTGTCTTCGACCGTGTCATGCAGAAGGCCCGCCGCAACTGTGACAGGATCGAGACGCATGTCGGCTAGGATTTCAGCAACGGCCAACGGGTGAGTAAGATAAGGCTCACCGGACAGCCGGCTTTGACCCTGATGAACCTTGGCAGAGTAGACGTACGCCTTGTCCAAGATCGAGAGATCGCGATTTGGAAAGTTCTGCTGAACTCGTTCGATGATTTCGTTAATTCGGGCCATTTCGAAAAAACACCGCCGCTCGGTCTATTCGAACGCCAACCGGTCCCGCCATAATGGCAGAACCCGGTCCCGCTGTAGACGTGCGGACGCAATCACGTGGAGTAAGTCTTCGACGGCGCGATCGAATTCTTGATTCACGATCACGTAGTCATAACCTTTGCGCACCTCACGCAGCTCATCCTTCGCACGCGCCAAGCGCTTCAGAACTTGCTCTTCCGGCGCGGAGCCACGACCGCGAAGTCGCTGCTCCAATAGATCCAACGAGGGTGGCAAGATGAAGATAAACACCGCATCCGGCAATCGTTCGCGCAGTTGCGCCGCGCCCTGAACTTCGACTTCGAGGATCAAATCCAGACCCTGGTTCAGCGTTTCCGAAACCGCATCGCGACTGGTTCCGTAGAGATTGCCTTGGTACTCCGCATGCTCGAGGAAACAGTCTTCGGTGATCAGATCGCGAAACTCGAACTCGGAAACGAAGTAGTAGTGTTGGGTATCGACTTCGTCAGGACGCGGCGGACGCGTGGTATGAGAAACCGAGAATCGCAGTTCAGGATCGAGCTCGAGCGCTCGTCGCAAAATCGAAGATTTCCCGACGCCCGATGGACCCGATACCACAAAGGGTATACCGACACGACCTTGACTCATACCGCGTCCCCCTCACCGTCGGCTCCAGCCAAACGCAGCGACACGGTTTCCGGTTGCACGGCCGAGAGCACCACGTGATCGGAATCCGTCACGATGATGGAGCGGGTTTTACGGCCCTGCGTTGCGTCGACAAGTTTTCCACGATCACGCGCTTCTTCGCGTAGCCGCTTAATGGGGGCAGCATTCGGCCCCACAATCGCGATCACCCGGGACGCGACAATCACATTTCCATAACCGACGTTAAGTAGCTTCACTCGATGTTAAGCACCTGTTCGCGAATTTTCTCGACTTCGGTTTTGAGCTCAACCACGGCACGCGATATCGATATGTCGGAGCCCTTCGAACCGATCGTATTGATCTCACGCCCAATTTCCTGGAGCAAGAATTCAAGCTTGCGTCCAACCGGCCCTTCCAATTGCAACGCGGCCTGAACCTGTTCGAGATGGCTCTTCAAACGCACCGTCTCTTCGGTGATATCCATGCGGTCAACATAGAGAACGATCTCTTGGTCCAGACGACGCGGATCCAAGTCGAGCTCGGGCGCCAACGTGCCAATACGCTTCTGAAGGCGCTCACGCAACGCAAGCTTAACCTCTTCCGCGCGTGCCTCGATCTCGCCGAGCGGCCGCTGGAGATCTTCCATACGCTTGCGGAGCTCTCGCTCCAGCGCCGTGCCTTCGACATCACGCATTTTCACAGCGGCCTGACATGCCTCCGCGACAGCCTGCAGCACGCTGGCCGATGCCGCCTTCGTATCCCATTCCATATCGCGTTGCTTTGCAACACCAGGAAGCGTCATCAGCGTATCAACTGAAACCCCTTGCTCACTGCCGATACTCGCCTGCAAACGCCGGCCCGCGTCAATGTAGATCGCGGCGACGCGTTCATCGATCTCCACATCGCTTTCACCTGAGGCTGCGCCCGTGACACGAACTGCAACATCGACTTGTCCACGACCAAAATATTTAGATGCCGCTTCTCGAATCAATGACTCGAGCCCGTTAATTTCACGCGGAAGTCGCGCCCGAACATCAAGATGTCGCGAATTGACGGTGCGCACTTCAGCCGTCACAACGCCATCGCCGAGCGGTGCTTCACCACGCCCAAAACCGGTCATCGAACGGGTCAACCGCGCAAACTCCGTCCCACGAAATCAGCGCGTACCGATGCCATCAACTCCGCCGGAGACAGCGCTGCAGTACCCGCGATTCCGACCACGAAACCGGCGGCGGAGTTCGCAAGCTCTGCAGACTCAAGCCAGCTCGCGCCGGAAAGTCTGGCGAGCGCCAGCACGGAAATGGCGGTGTCACCGGCACCCGCGACGTCGGAAACGCCTCGCGGCGAGGTCGGCACGTGCTCGGTCCCATCTGCCGAAAACAATGTGACGCCTTCTTCGCCGCGCGTGATCGCAACGTTTTGCGCACGCGTGGACGTAAGCGTTGCGCGGCCGAGTCGCTCGATGTCCTCCGGTCCGCGAACGCGAATACCTGTAATCTGCTCGGCTTCGCGCAAATTGGGTTTTACAAGTTCGGCATCATGGAATACGTCCCAAGGTGCCTCCTTGGGATCCACGAAAATACGCACATCATGCTCTCGAAAGATCGTCATCACATCGCGCAAGAGTTCTGGCGTCAATAGTCCTTTGCCGTAGTCTTCAATCACCACGCCATCTACATTCACCGCGCGCGCGCGGATCGAAGACAGCAGTTTCTCCGCAGCCGATGCTGCAATTGCGTTGTCAGATTCGCGATCGTAACGCACGACCTGCTGCCCTCGCGCGATGATGCGGGTTTTCTGCGTCGTGGGTCGCTCGGCATCCACCGCGAGTCCGTCGCTATCGATTTTCCAATCGCTAAAGAGTCGCGATAACTCGCGCGCCGCATCGTCCTCACCCACCACCGCGACGATCTGCACCTGCGAACCCAAACTCGCGAGGTTACGTGCAACGTTCCCCGCTCCACCCAGCATAATGGATTCTTCCTTTACCCGAACGACCGGTACCGGCGCTTCTGGCGAAATTCGCTCGCAGGCGCCCCAAACATAGCGATCCAAAATCAGATCCCCGAGCACGAGCACTCGGTGGTTGCGAAAACTTTCGACAATCGCCTGCGCGCGGTCCGGATTGATCATCGCACCAACCCTCGTTTCTCCAGTTCCTGTGCGGCTTGTTCCACGCTGTCTTCTGGATTTTGCAAACGTACGAATTCGATCACTTCATCAATGCCGTCTTCAAGTCGCACCTGCGGTTCAAAGCCAAGACTCGTGCGGGTGTGCTCAATATCCGCGAAGCAGTGGCGAATATCACCCGCCCGGAAGCGCTTCACGATTTCGGGCTGAATATCCACACCTAGTCTTTCGGCCAAAAGCTCTGCGATCCGTAGCACGGACGTCGCACGACCTGTTCCGAGGTTAAACACCCGTCCACCGTCGGCATCGCATTTCATAGCCAGGAGGTTGCCACGCACGATGTCGGAGACGTGAATGAAGTCGCGTGATTGTAATCCATCTTCGTTCACCAGTGGCCGATTGCCATTCATCAGACGTGCACTGAAAATGGCGGCTACACCTGTGTATGGATTTGAAAGCGCCTGGCGCGAACCATAGACATTGAAATAACGCAGCGCGACCGTTGGAATGCGATACGCGTTTCCGACCGAGAGGAATAGCTCCTCATGGTCACGTTTCGTAACCGCATAAACTGACGTCGGAACCAACGGCTTCGATTCGCGTGTACCCACGGGCTTGAGTGGCCGACCTTGTTCGTCCAGCAGCTCCCACTTTCGCGCTTCGAGCTGGGCTTCAGGTCGCAGAAACGGATGGGCGACCTGACCGTCGGCATCGACATACTCGCCTTCGCCGTAGATCGACATCGACGAAGCCACCACCATGCGTTGCACCCGATCTGATCGTGCCAACACGGCTTGCAAAACCACACCAGCACCGAGCGAATTTGCGGATACGTAGCGATCGACTTCATACATCGACTGGCCCACACCCACGATCGCCGCCTCGTGATAGAGCACGTCAATACCCTCGAGCGCCTTACTCACTGCATCGAGATCACGTACATCACCGTGAATACGCTCGACCTCGTTGGTGAGATAGTCGGGCCACGCACCCGATTCACCGTGGACCTGCGGATCGAGATTGTCGAAAACCCTTACCTCGTGACCTTCCCGTACGAGTGCATCAACGAGATGGGACCCAATAAAACCTGCACCACCAGTGACCAAAACTTTCATGATTCTTCGCTTACCTTCTGTACTTAATCGGCGCCAAGCCCTGCATCCGCGGGACGTCCCGCTCGATGCCAGGCCAAAAGATGTCGGTACTCAACGCGTCGCCTGCCACCGAAAATGCAGCCGAGCAGAATCTTCGTCATGACCAATGCGCGAAGCACCGCGTTAGCGGCCGGGCCGCGGTGCTTGCCAAAGAACGTATAACGGCTGCGGTAGTACTCAATCCGGGTACGCAGAGGGACCTTCTTCTTGGTCGATTCACCGTAGAGATGAATCACGTAGCTATCCGGAATATGCGCCACGCGCCAGCCTTTGCACCGGATGCGATGACACCAGTCCGTTTCTTCCAGGAAGAAAAAATAGTCCTCATCGATCAGACCAACCGCTTGAATCACTTCGGCGCGTACAAAGAGGCACGCACCCAGCACGGCTTCCACATCGATTGGTTCGGAATAGTCGACATACTTGTTCGGATAGCGCGACGGAAAGAGTCGTCGCAGCAGGGATTGCGAAACGATTTCCGAGGTTAGCGTTGGCACGTTGTGGATGCAGTTTTGTTTGGAGCGATCCGGGTTGAGCAATTGCGGACCAACAACACCGACACCTGGATTGTCATCGAGATATCGAACACAGCGCTCGAGACCACCCGGAAGTACGATCGTATCGCTGTTGAGCAAGACCGCATGTCGACCGTTCATTTTCAGCAAACCTTGGTTATTGCCCGCACCGAAGCCGATATTCTTCGGTAGCGCAATGACATGAGTCTCTGGAAACTGTCGCTGCGTCGCTTCGACGGTGCCGTCCACGGAGCCATTGTCGACGACGATCACCTCATAACTGATACCGAGCTTTGCATCCTCAATGGATGCCAGGCAATCGAGTACGAGATCTCGTACGTTCCACGCGACAATCACAATCGAAAGATCCACCGATCCACTCATTACGCCAGCTCCAGTTCAGTGCTGCCTCGCCAATCGGCGCTAAAGAGCGCAGCCTTGGCTTCTTCGATGACTCGCGACGGCGAAAGGCGCTGCATGCAGCGATGATCGATGGGGCAACTGCGCAATTGACACGGCGAACATTTCACCGCCTCGCGTAGCAACCGTGTGGTTCCGAGGTTGAGATTCGTATAACGGATGCTCGTGGGTCCCATCATCACCAACGTTGGAATTCGAAATGCCGCGGCGAGGTGGCGTGCACCCGCGTCGTTGCAGAGCAACAAACTGGACCGCGCGATCACTGACTTGAGCAAGCCCAAACCCATGCCCGCGCCTCCCATCCGATGGATCCCGGGTCCCGCGTGCCGCATGATTTCATCGGCCAATGCTTCTTCGTTCGGCGCATACACCAAAACCAGTTCCGCGCCTTCTTTCATCAACGCCTGCGCAACCTCGGCCACATAACGCAACGGCCAGAGCTTCGACGGACCAAAGCCCGCACCCGGTGCGATCGCAACCAGCGGTCGTTTGGAGTCGAGTTGAAAACTCTGCATGAGCCGATCGCATTCAGCTTCCGATTTGGCATCGGTGTAAAGTTCGACATCGGTTCCAAGATCGGGACAGTCGAGCGCACGAACCAAGTCCAGGTAGTACCGCTCCATCGCCTGCGGACGAAAACGAAAACCGCGCCGCGGTGGGGTCACCGCGTGCGTGAGCAACCGCCCCCGCCAGCGGCGCCGATAGCCGATCCGTACCGGCGCATCGGTCATACGGGCAAGCAACGCGCTGGAAAACGAGTTGGGAAACACGATCACCGTATCGATGGGACCCAGCTCGGCCGCAAGCGCACGTCGACTCGCCATCCGGCCCTGCGACGCCTCATAGACTTCGTGCTTGATCAGCCGATCCAGATGCGGAAACGATTCGAGCACGGCTGCAACGCTCCCACGCAGCACGCCGACAATCTGTGCATCCGGCCGACCACGCCGCAACGCACGCAACGCCGGTGTGGCCATCACCACATCACCTAGATGATTTGGCAGAATTACAGCGATTTTCTCTTTGTTCTCTTGCACTTACGCTTTATCCCGGCTCGGAACTCTACTGCAGCGCCGACGGCGCGGCAACGAGCTCGCGTGCCGCCTGAATTACGGCTTCGGTGTCGACAGCCGCCATGCAGCTTCGTGTGGGGCATCCCCGGCGACACGGATTACAACCCACATCCTGCCGGATTACGCGAGACTCCACACCCGGAAACGGCTGATTTTCGATCGGGTCTGTGGGACCAAACAGGGTGACGATCGGAAGGCCCGCCAGCGCCGCCAGATGCAGCGGTCCGGAGTCGCTGCCAATAAAGAGCTGGGCCCCGCGATAGAGCACCAACAGCTGTGCGATCGAAGCCGTAAGCGGCGCCAGCCGCGCGCTGCCCTCGGCGCCAGACACGACTTCTTGGGCAAATTCTCGCTCGCCCACCACGGACCCCCAACTCACGATGCTCTTCAGACCGTACTCCGCCTGGAGCTGGCGCGCGACGCGTGCGTAGCGATCGGCCGCCCAGCGCTTGTAGAGCGTCGTGGGGCTGGTTCCGGGATGCATGACCAGATACCGCTCCGGTAATGTCCCCTCGAACGCACTGGGCGGCAGCCGCAGCGGGGGCGGCTTGGAAGGCACCCGCCCCCCCAGGTGCTCGACCAGGAGCGCATTCCGTTCAAATCGCGAAATATGGCTCTGCGGACTGGAAACGTGGTCGGTGAGCAGCCAGTGGCTGCCTTCGCGGGCGAGCCCAGCCGCATAGCCGAGCCGGGTTGGAATTCCTGCGAGCCAGGGCAGCAACGCGCTCTTGAGAATGCAGTGAAAATCCACCGAAAGCGTGTAGCCGCCGTTCCGAAGCTGAGCGACGACTCCCCGGAGCGCGGATACGGCATTCCACGGCCTCGCTAGCCGAAACGTGGCCCTTGGCACCCGGATGATTTCGTCCAGCCCCACGATTCCATCCAGCGCGGCTGCGGCGCGCTCTTCGATCAACCAGCCAATTCTGGCGTCCGGATAACGCTCCCGGAGGCCTAAAAACGCGAAACGCGTCCGCACCACATCGCCCACTGCCCCGAGACGAATGACCAAAATCCGCTCCGCCGGAACGGATGGCTCCGGCTCAGTGGTCAATTTCTGCCCGTTCCGCATTGGCGCGCGTGGATGGAGTCGATAGCATTGCCGAACTCATGGTCGCCCCCTGGATTCTTTGGCGCTACCTCCTGCGTGACATCTTCTTTCACGCGGTTCTAGGTCTAATGGTCTGCACGCTTTTATTGGTGGTGCAGAACACGCTGCGCTTTTTGGAAGAATTGATGGCGGCGGGCGTCGGTACCGCGGGTTTGATTAAGGTCGTCGCGCTGGTGCTCCCCAGCTACCTCCCATACGCGATCCCTACCTCACTACTCTTTGGCGTCCTACTCGCTTTCGGCCGCATGTCTGCGGATGGCGAGATCGTGGCGATTCGGTCGTCCGGCATCAGCGTGCCCCGCTTGTTACCACCCGTATTCGCGTTGGGACTGATCGCGATGTTTTGTACCGCGCAGTTGGTCTTTGAAGTCGAACCCAATAGTCGTCGCCTCATGAAAGAGACGATTCGCGACTTAGCGAGCACGGTTAAGTTTTTCGTCCCCGGAGATTTCCGCAATCTCGGCGATCGCACGATCTACGTACATGGCATAGGCGATGAAGCCTGTCCGCTTCAAGGTATTCTGATCGGAGACTTCAGTCAGCCGGAGCGCACCTCCTACGTCGCTGCCGAATGCGGGAAAGTCGCAGAAGCGCCCGAAACTCGGATCCTTGGACTTACGCTCCTCGACGGTAGCATTCACTTTCCCAGCAACGGAGAAGAGGATCGCTACGACAAGATCGAGTTCGTTAAGATGCGCATGGACATGGATATGTCGTCGTACATTGAATCCGCGAGAAAGCCCCGCGATTTCACGATGCCGGAACTCTTCGTGCTCGATAAGCAATTCGATCGCGGCGAGAACCCAGACATTAGGGGGGGCGGCGGCCAGCGCGCGGTTCGAGTGCAAATTCAACGCCGTATCGCGTTTCCGTTTGCTGCATTGGTCCTTGCGTTCCTCTCAGTTCCACTCGGTATTCGACCCCTGCGGTCCGGGCGCTCCGCCGGTGCGCTGACCGCAATCGGCGTGATGGCGCTGTATTGGTGCCTCTTCACGGCTGCGGAAATTTCCGCCGAAAGTGGTTTATTGCCTCCGGTCCTTGCGCTTTGGAGTCCCAACTTCGCAGTCACGGCGCTCGGCTTCTTCATGCTGCGAAAGACGATACGGGGCGATACCTAATGCCCACGCCTTGGGGTCGCGGTGCCGTTGGCGATGTGCCGGATGGTTATGTGGTTCATCGCGTCGGAACGACGTGGTTGGTGCTCGACGCCAAACACGCTGCGGCGTTGGTCGAATTGCGACTCGCAGATCCGAAAGTTCGCGAGCAGATCTTTCAACGCGGCAATCAGCGGGGACGCGGCATCGCACCGCGCGTGACGGTGACACGCGACGTCGATGCCATCCTCCGTCGGTACACCCATGGTGGGATGCTGGGTGCACTGCTTGGGTCCCTTTACTGGGGACCCGGACGCGCACTCCGCGAACTCAAAGTCACCGCACAGGCGCGCATACACGGCGCGCCGGTGCCCCATGTGCTTTGTTTGGTCATGATGCCGGTCGCGGGACCGTTTTGGTCGGCAATGATTGGAACCGAAGAAGAGCGTCATGCCCAGGATTTGGATCAAGCGCTGGCGAATTCGAGCTCCATTCGCCAACGCCGTGCGCTGTTGCGCCGAGTGGGCACCGCAACGCGACGCTTGCACGATGCGGGCGTTGAACACCGGGACCTGCAGGTTCGCAATATATTGATCACACCAGAACCTGATTCACGGATTGTGGTCATTGATCTCGATCGCGCCAAATTCCATCGCCATGCGATCCTCAGCGGCGCCAAGCGCGCAGATAACCTCGGGCGCTTGGTGCGATCAGCCATCAAGCGCGGGCATTGGCCACATCGATTCGGTGTACGCGAACTCGCCGTGTTGATATCCGGCTATCTGCGGGGAAATCGTCAGCTGCGAGCGGAGTTGCGGCCGTGGCTCAAAGTCGAACGCCTCAAGCTTTGGCCCCACCGCATGCGCTATCGCTTTATGCGCCCGGCACCTCAGAGCGCAACGACTCCGCCTCCTCGACAAGCATGACGGGAATACCGTCCTCGACGGGAAACGCGAGTTCGCAGGCGTTGCAATCTAGATACGATTGACCGTCCTGATCGCGCTGCACGATCTCGCCCTTACAGCGCGGACAGACCAAGATCTCCAGTAGTTCAGCGTTGATACTCATGCGTGCCCCTGCTGGCGTATCAAATTCGCCAAATCCTGCGTTTGTGACATCAGATCTTCCAACTCATCCAACGGAAACTGGCTCGCTGCATCACAGAGTGCTTCTTGCGGATTCGGATGCGTCTCAAGAAAGACTGCGTTTGCGCCTGCAGCAACACCTGCACGCAACAGCGGCGGAATGAATTCACGCGCTCCACCCCGTGGGTCTGCACTCGGAATTCCATAACGTCGAACCTGATGCCCCGCGTCGAACACCACCGGGTAACCCAATGCCTGCATCGTAGGAATCGCCGTCATGTCGGCCACCATCTGGTTGTAACCAAAACATGCACCGCGCTCCGTCAGCATAATTTTCGAATTCCCCGAACGCTCGAGCTTACCGACCGGACTCGACATTCCCTCGGGCGAGAGAAATTGTCCCTTTTTCACGTTGATCGGCTTCCCTGTTTTTGCACACGCGATCACCAAGCTGGTTTGCTGGCAAAGAAACGCCGGAATCTGGATCACGTCGAGCACCTCGCGTGCTGACGGCAGGTCTTCGATCCGATGAATGTCTGAGATGACCGGCAGTTCGAATTCCGACTTGATCCACGCCAGAATCTCCAGCCCGTCATCAATCCCAGGGCCAGGATAGTTTTCTTCCGAGCTGCGATTGTCCTTCTCGAAGGAGGACTTGAAGATGATCGGAATCTCAAGCTTCTCCGACAGTTTTTTCAGGCGCTCGGCGGCGTTCGCCATAATTCGCTGATCTTCGACCACGCACGGCCCGACGATCCAAGCCATGGGCAGCTCGGATCCAATCGATACCCGTCGCGTACCGGGTTCACCAACCTCAACGGTCCTCACGCGTATCATCTGATTCTCCATTGGGGAAGTCGCCGGAGGATAGGTCCGGCGCCGCCAGGGTGTCAAACCGAGCTCTCAGAGCTCGGCCCGGCGTACCTCAGGCTTCAAAATATCCGCGCTACCCGTAACCTGGAAAACATCATCCAGGCCAAGCTCGGACCAGGAGGCGATCGTGCCATCGGCACGCTCCACCTCGAAGCCCGCGTCGCGGATCATACGATAGGTATCCTGGGCTTCACGCCCACGCGTCGTCAAATAGCCTTCGACAAAGAGCGAGTTCGCCGGATACAGCGCCAAACCTTCCATCGAGCGCAGATGCCCCTCGCGCCCACCCGCCGCACGAAGCTCGGCGCGCGGGTTCACCAGACGAAACAGCGCCAAAACTCGCAGCGCCCGTTCGGGTGTGAGGGATCCATCCGATACCACGGGATTGCCCTCGATCGGAATCAGAAAGTTAACGGGAATGGAGGGCACTTCGAGTTTTCGGAGTTCACGCGCAACCTCGATAATATCTGCATCGCTTTCGCCCATGCCCATGATCATGCCACTGCAAGTTTCGAGACCCGCACGGTGGGCAGACATAATGGTGTTTACGCGATCGCGATAGGTATGCGTGCTGCAAATCTTAGGATAGTGACTCTCGCTGGTGTTCAAGTTGTGGTTCAGGCGATTAACGCCGGCGTCTTTAAGCGTCTGTGCCTTTTCATCATCGAGTAATCCGACCGACACACAGATCTCGACGGGAACTTCTTTCTTGATCGTGCGCACGATCTGCGCCAGCTCATCGGTCTGTCGCGTGGTCGGCCCGCGCCCACTCGCCACCATGCAATAACGAAACGCACCCGCGTCACAGGCGCGGCGGGCTTCATTGAGCAATTCCGGCAATGGTTTCCAAGCGTACGGTTGTAGCGGTGCGTCTGAAATCTTTGATTGGGAACAGTAGCCGCAATCCTCGGGGCAACGTGCGTTCTGCGCATTATTCAAAATATGAACACGAACTCGTCTTCCAAAGGAATGCTCACGCACGCGAAACGCTTCGTGAAGCAAGGGCAAGAGCGGAACCTCGGGTCGCAGCAACGACAGGAGTTCCGCATCACCAAAGCTTTGCCCCTCGAGGGCTCGTTTGCTCCAATCCATAGGCGCGCAGCTTACCAGATCCCACGTTTTCGACGCGGGTCTTTCTGTATGTACGGATTGCCCTCGATATCGGGGCTGTGACGGAAACGGCGATGTCCCCACATATAGTGCTCGGGTTGTTCACGAATCATGGGCTCAAGTGCTTCATTACATACCGTCGTAATGACTTCGATGTCTTTCTTCCGGTCGCCCGTAAGATCGAATTTAAGTGGCGGGCTGATGTGCACCTCCAACCGCTCACCCCCCACATGCTTAATGACCAGCGGCAAAATAGGCGTTCCGCTACGCAGTGCCAGGGTCGCTAGACCCGCGGAGGTCGATGCACGCTTACCGAAAAAAGGCACAAAAACGCCGCGCGCACGCTTGGAATACTGATCGTTGAGAATCCCGACGATCCCGTTCTTGCGAAGTGCCCGCAAAATATCGGGTGCAACTTTCGTACGCCCCAAACAGACCGCACCGGTTCGCTCGCGTTGCGCGATCAGCTGATCAAAGACCAAGCGATTGCGAATCGGACGCGCGAGAAATGCGACGTTCGGAAAATTCAGGGGAACGATCTGGGATGCAAGCTCGAAATTCCCCAGATGCGCCATTACGATAAATGCGCCCTTACCCTGCTCGAGTGCTTGGCGCATATTGCCCGCGCCGTGCAATTTAATTTGCTCGCGAAAATGATCGTGAGTCCATCGACGTGAGCGCCAGCTATCGATCAGGTTGAGGGCGAAGTTCTCAAAACTTTCGCGCGCGATACGATGCACCTCCACTTCGGGCATATCGGGGAACGCGATTCGAATGTTCACCAACGAAAATCCGTACTTTTCCCATTTGAACCAAACGGGTAACCGCGCGACGAAACGAAAGATCGGCCGCGTGAAGCGTTTTGGGATGCGCTGCAGCAACCAACCCGATGCAACAAAGAGCGCATACTCAATACGATGCTGTAGCGTCGGTTTGTAGGGTTTGTCGCTCAACGTTTGGAACCCCCTGAACTGAATCGGGAAAGCATCCACTCGAGGAAGGCGACCGGATCCTCCGGCCGCACCTCTTCTTCGAGAACGTAGACCCGTCGACCCGATGCCCAGATCGACGGCAGCTTGATAGCATCCTTTGCGGTCGTGATCCACAAGCGGTCCGACGATAACCCCTGAATATCGCTGCGTTCGTAGGCGTGGTGATCCGCGTAGCTACGTACCTCGGAAATCGTCGCACCCAGCCGACGCAAATCCTCGCAGAAACGATCCGGACGCGCGATCGCGGTCAATACCCCGATCGTCGTGCCCCGAAGACGCTGCAAATCTTCCTGCTGCCGACTTCCCAGTTTTCGAATACCAAGGGGTTTGACCTCAATCCGAAACTGCGGAATGCCCAGCGGCAAGAGTGCTGCATCGTCGTGCAGCTCGGGCTTCTCCGGCACGCGCGTCCAGAGCACCGCGTCTGCACGCTCCGCGGTATGAATCGGCTCGCGCAGTGGGCCCCGGGGCAACGTATGGTGGTTAAAGAAACCGCCGGCACCATCGACACAAAGCAAGTTGATGTCGCGATGCACGCGATGGTGCTGGAAACCGTCATCCAATAGCAGCACTTCGGCTCCGAAAACCGATGTCGCACGCAAACCGAGCGCGACACGATTCATGCCGGCCAAAACCTGCACACCGGGAACCGCGCCCGCCAACCAAACCGCCTCGTCACCGACTTCTGCCGGGGATAGCAATACTCGTTCTCCATCAGAGACGACGTTAACTTCGTGCGTGCGATGCCCTCGATAGCCGCGGCTCAAAATCGCGACCTTCATGCCTCGATTCCGCAGCTCCTTGGCAATCCAAGCCGTCATCGGCGTCTTACAGGAACCACCGACGGTGAGATTGCCGATGGAGATGACGCGCGCTTGCAAATGCGTTGGCTTACGCAAGCGCCACGCGTACTTCGTACGACCCCACCACGCGCCCACTCGGTACAGACCCTCGGCCAAAATCAACGGCGAAAGCATGACCTTGCGCGGCGTCGACTCTGGATGCTGCCAGATCCAATCAGGCATGACTCAATCCTTGTTCCGTCACAATCTCAAGCGTTCGTTCCACCGCCCCCCGATGTGCGAGCAGTGCGGAACGCGCGTGCTCTGCTGGCTCGTGGCGACGTGGATCCCGCCAAAGTGTCTCCATCACCTCGGTAAGCTGACGCGCATCCGCCGCGACATGCAAAACATTCAGCGGCGCGAGAATTTCCAGCTGCGTGCGTTGGTTTGCCATATGCGGGCCATGTACGACGACTCGGCCCGCCTGTACGGCTTCCACCAAGTTATGTCCGCCGATCGGCGCCAAGCTACCGCCCGAAAACACGAGGTCGGCCGCGGCATAGAGCGCACCGAGTTCGCCGATCGAATCGACAATCACGATCTCAGCACCGGCTGCACCTTCTGAGCGCAACCCCACCCGAATCCCCTGACGTCTCAGCGCGGATGCCAGGCTTGCCGCGCGTTCGGTATGACGTGGCACTAAAATCAAACGCAGCTCCGGGGCGGCACTGCCGCGAAGTCGCTTCCACGCGGCAACCAGCGCCTCCTCTTCGCCCGTGTGCGTCGATCCACCGACGAGAAATGGACCCTCACCGATCGCGGCTCTCAATTCCGCATTCGGCGGTTTCGACACCAATCGATCGAGCTTGAGATCTCCGGTCACGCGCGTGCGCTCACGCGGCATGCCTAACGCGATAAAGCGTTCGCGATCCGCTTCGCTCCGCGCTGCGACCACCGAAACCTGACGCAACACCCAGCCCATCACAGGACCAATCATGCGGTAGGTTCCAAAACTTCGGTCCGAGATTCGGCCACCGATAATCATCACGCGCACGCCGCGCGCTTTCGCGGCGTGGATTAGATTCGGCCAAAGCTCGGTCTCAATGAGCAAGAGACAGCGTGGACGGGAACGGCGGAGTGACCACTGCACGAACGGAGGCACATCGACCGGAAGCAACCGAACTGAAAGACCAGGAAAGCGCGAACGCAAGTGGTCACGCCCGCTCGTCGTCAACGTGGTGGCACGCGTGGATACACCACGATCCAAAAGACCGGATATCAGCGGGATGGCGGCTTCCGCTTCGCCGACGCTGGCGGCGTGCACCCAAACATCGGCACGCGGAGCCTTTGGGTCCACACGTTCCATCAGTCCATGTCGCCAACGTGGAGATATCAATAGAAGAACCAAACAAAAAGGTAGCGCGAAGATCACGCCGATATAGATCAATAGGTTGTAAAGGACGATCACGCCCGGTGCGCTACCTTCAAGGCCAACTCTGCAGCCCGATCGGCAGCCCTTTCTCCTCCAAGACGTTGGATTGCTTGCGCGAGTTGCGCACGCATTTCCTCACGCTTCTTAGGATGATCCAAATAATCCCCAAGCAACGCAGCCAACGTGACGGGGCGCGCCTGCTCCTGCAATCGTTCAGGAACGATCGGTGCGTCGGCGATCAGATTCACCATGCAACTCGACGGTACGCGGGAGAGCCGTCGAATAATTCCGAAGCTCAGGCGGTTGGTTCGAATCGCCACAACCATCGGGACCTCGAGCATCGCCGCTTCCAACGTGACCGTACCCGGCACCGCCAGCAACATCGTCGACACCGCCATGGCTTCGTGGGTTTGACCGATGACCAAGCGCACATAGTCTGGAACCTCTGGCGGTCGGTCGGCGAGCGTGGGCGCGAGCAGCAGTTGAATCTGCAGACTCGGCCTCAAGCGATGCAAGATCTCAGCGGTCTCGAGAAAGTACGCCAGATTGCTCGCGAGCTCGTTGCGTCGACTACCCGGCAATAAGCTTAAAACCGGTCGGCTCAGGTCAATCTCGAGTTCGCGTGCCACCTGCTCGCGATCCAACGCGCGCTTTACTTCGTTTATCCGCGCGACGAGAGGATGTCCGACAAATGTTGCGTTCACGCCGTTCTCACGCAGAAATTTCTCTTCGAACTCAAAGATGACACCCACGTGATCCACGCGTCGGCGCAGTTTCCGTACGCGACCGGTGCGCCAGGCCCATACCTGTGGCGCGATGTAGTACAGCACGGGAATACCAAAGCTATGCGCGACGCGTGTGATTGGCATATTCAAATCGGGTGAATCGATAAAAATCGCTAAATCGGGCTTTTCGGTTTTTAGTGCACTTCGCAGTTTCGTGTAGATCCGTAAAAACACGCCGGTGCTCCGCAGCTGTTCGATCAGCCCGCCGACCGCGATCTCGTTTTGATGCACCAATACCTCAAATCCTGCCGCCTTGAGGGCGTCGCCGCCGAGGCCAAACGTGCGCAATCCATCGCAGCGTTTTCCCAATGCTTCCACCAGCGCAGCTGCGTGGAGATCCCCCGACGCATCCGCAGTCGATAGGAAGACCTTCACTCGCAATCCTCGAAGGGCGTCACCTTGGCCTGAATCTGCAGTGCGAGATCCAACGCCCGATAACCGTCTTCTCCCGACACCTCTGGGTCCTTGCGCTCTTGAATCGTCTCCGCGAACGATCGCGCCTGCGCGAGTAGCGCATCACCCGGATCAAGCGCCAACCGTTCCAAGTGGAGTTTGGGCTCGACTTCACCGCCCGGCTCCCCTTCGCGCCGCACAAAGACGATTTCCTTCGCACCGAAATCCAGCGAGATGTAGGAATCTTTTTGAAACATCCGAATCTTGCGCAGCGGTTCAAGCGACACACGACTTGCCGTGATGTTAAGAATCGAACCGCTGGCGAAGTGCACGCGCGCGTTCACGATGTCTTCTGTCGTCGAAAGCACAGGCACGCCGACGGCTTCGATGCTGCGAACGTCGGAGCCCGTCAGTAATGCAACCAAGTCGAGATCATGGATCATCAAATCCAGCACTACACTCACGTCGGTGCCGCGCTTTGGATACGGGCCAATCCGATGCGCTTCAATGAAGCGCGGCCGCTGGAGAATCGGCAGAATTTTTCGTACGGCGGCGTTGAAGCGCTCCACATGTCCCACTTGCAGGATGCGCTTGCGGGCGCGCGCGGTTTCGATCAAACGCGCGGCTTCCTCGCGCGTACTCGCAATCGGCTTTTCGATCAATAGATCCAAACCGCGCTCGAGTAACTCCAGCCCCATCGATCCATGTTCCACCGTCGGGACGGCTAAAATCGCGGCACTGGTGGCGTCGGCCAACGCGCCCATATCTGCGAAAGCGGTCACGCCGTGTTCGGCCGCCACAGCGTTTGCGCTCTCAGCAACCACGTCATATACGCCTACGAAACTCAGCAGTCCTTCGGTATCGAGCAGCGCAAGCTTTTGCGCGTGCAGCCGACCCATGTAACCGGCGCCGACAACGGCGACCGCCGGCAGACTCACGACGGCTCCGCGCGGAACCCGACGATGGCGATCTCATATTTGTTCGCGAGCGCAATCGTACGATCACGTTCAAGAATGATCGTGCGGCCAGCCTCGAGCGCGAGGCCCACGATGCCGCATTCGTGCGCCAACTCAATCGTCGTTGGACCCGCGGCAGGCACATCGAAGCGCAGATCCTGATTCGGTTTTGCGGCTTTCACCAGCACCGCTCCGGGTCCGCACATGTCATACGCACGGCGCATGGTCGCGTCCGTGCCTTCGACGGCTTCCACCGCGAGCACCGCACCATCACGAACCACCACACTTTGACCGACGTCATAGCGACCCAACGCTTTTGCGGTATGGGTGCCGAGATCCAAATCCACCTGTGAGCTTCCCGCCAATGTGGCGCGGGTGAGCGGACCGGCCGGGGTCAGGCGATTTTGGAGATATTGGGTGGAATAGATGACCGGTAAACCTTCGGACTCAAACTCCTGCGCGACGGCGCGCAGAATCGCGTCATCACCGAGCAGGGTCAGGCGAGCCAGCATCTTCAACGTGCGCTCGTCCGCACCGAGGGCCTCGGGGTCCTGCAGCAAGCGGCTCTTGGTAATACCACCGGCCAGCAGCACCTCGGTGACCCCGTGTTTCTTGAAAAACTCGATCATCGAGTTCAATTCACCCGGGCGCGCCCAGAGCAGGCCTTCCGAGGTGAGAGTTTCAAGTGCGGGATCGGCGCTATCGTGAAGCGCTACGATGACCAGCCGCAGACCCTGTTCTGCGGCGGCTTCAGCGATCTCAAAGGGGAGGCGGCCATTCCCCAGGACCAATCCAAGTACGGTACTCATGACGCCGGAGCTTAACGCACTCGGCAGAAGCCGCGTTCGGATTTCTCCAAAAAGGCCACCATGCGCTCCGCGTCCTGAGAATCCGGAATAGTTTCACGCACTTGCGCGAATGCCTCGTGGGGCCGCAGGCCCTGTCGAAAGATGATCCGGAAGGCGCGTTGGATGTCTTTGAGCCGCTCCGGACCAAATCCGCGGCGTTCCATATTCACCCCATTGACCCGCAGCAGGCGCGACGGATAGCCCTGCGCCAAGCAAAACGGCGCCACATCCTGGCTTACCCCGGCCAGCGCCGCACACATCGCAGACTCGCCGATCCTCACAAACTGATGCACGTGGACGGCCGCGCCCAGCACCGCATGGTCTTCCACCCGAACGTGCCCGGCGATCGCGACCTGGTTGGCCATGATGACGTGATGACCCACGTGGCAGTCGTGCCCGACGTGCACCCCAATCATGAAAAGATTGTCGTCGCCGATCGACGTCAACCCCGCTCCCCCGGGTGTACCGGGATGCAGCGTGACGTACTCGCGAATCATATTGCGTTCGCCGATCGTAAGTTTGGTCGGCTCGCCCTTGTACTTATTGTCCTGCGGCGCTTCACCGACGGAAGCAAAGGGAAAGATCACGGTTTCGGCACCGATTTCCGTATGACCCGTGATATGCGTATGCGGTCGAAGCACGACGCCCGCGCCGAGTCGAACATGCGGTCCGACGATCGAGAACGGGCCGACCTCCACGGTAGAATCGAGCTCCGCCTTGGGGTCGATCACCGCGCTAGGATGAATCTTGCTCACGAGATTTTCTCCCAGTCTACGATTGCGGCCATGAAATCGGCCTCAGCGGCAGCCTCACCTTGAACGCTCGCCACGCCCTTGGCTTTCATCACCCGCCCCCGCCTGCGCGTAAAGATAACGTTGAGAGTCAAAATGTCCCCTGGTACGACGGGACGGCGAAACCGCACCCGGTCGATGCCCGCGAGCGCGACGCCTTTGCCCCGATGCTGCGGCAGATTCCAATAGATCCCCAGACCCGCGGTCTGTGCCATGGCCTCCAAAATCAGCACCCCCGGCATGATGGGCTTGCCCGGAAAGTGGCCCTGCAAGAACGGATCGTTGGTGCTGACCAGCTTCTCCGCCACCACGCCCTGATCGGAAATTTCGAGAACTCGATCGACCAGCAGCATGGGATAACGATGGGGTAGCAGCTCATGAATCTGCTCCAATGAGAGCGCGACTTTCTCGGACATGGTTTCGGGGTTTAGCCTTCGTTCAAGCCCTGGATCACAAGGTCCGTGATATCCAGCGAATCCTGGAAGTACAGCACCCCCGGGGTGCCCTTCTCAAGGATCACGGTGAAGCCCTTATCTTTGCCGATTTTCTTCAAGACCTCATCAACTTTTTTAATGATTGGTTGCATGAGCTTACGGTTCTCTATTTCAAGCTCATCCTGAGCTTCTCGCATGTCCCGCTCGAGGTCTCGCTGGCGTTTTACCAGATCCAGGCGGCGCTCTTCCAGCGCCTCAGGTGAAAGCACCGATCGCTGGCTCTCGAACTCCTCGCCCAGGCGCTTGAGCTCGTTGTCCTTCGGCTCAATACGTTTTTTCATCTTGTCCACGAGCCCTGAGACCACCTTCTCGGCGGACCGGCCTTCCTTCGAACTCACCATCGCTCGGCGGCTATCGACGACCCCGACCTTCAGGTCCGCGGCGTAGGCCTGCGGAGCGAGTATCGCGGCGGCCAGCAAAATCAATCCTGCGCGATTCAACCCCATGCGCTTATCCCTTCTCATTTACGAACTGAATGACTTGATCGGTGATATCCAACGCACGATCGAAATAGCGCACCATTGGATCGTTCTTCTCGAAAATCACCGCGAACCCCTGTTTGTCGCCGATCTCTTTGACCGCAGCTTCCACACGCTCCAGGATCGGCTTAGCAAGCTTATGGCGTTCCATCTGGATGCTATCCTGGGTTTCAGAACCCAGGCGCTCCAGGTCGCGCTCCAGCTTGAGCACTTCGTATTCCTTGTCTCGCGCAACATCGGGTCGCCAGACAAAACGCTTCTCCGCGAGTTCGAGCCGCTTCTGCTTCAACTTTTCCTGCATCGGAAGCAGTTCCGAGCGCTTCAACTCCAGGATCTTCTGCAGCTTCTTCTCGGCCTTGACCCCGTCCTTCGACTTGGTCAACGCCACGCGTGCGTCCACGATCGCGATCTTGGGCTCCTCGGCCAACGCCGGGCCAACGAGTAGCACCGAGGCCAGGAGCAGCAGGGTGACTCGATTAATAACCGCCGCCACCGAGCGAGAATTCAAAGACGCTGGCGTCCTCATCCTCGAGCGGATCGAGTGGGAGGCCGAGGACCAGGAGGATCGGCCCGAAGGGGCTGAACCAGTGGATACCGCCGCCCGTTCCGTAGCGTAAATTCGCCGGATTGATGGATTCGTTCTCTGCAAAGGAATTCCCCATATCCAAGAACACAAGCCCCGTCAGACCTAACTGTTCTGAGATGGGAACCTGCAGCTCTAAATTCAAGAGGAACATCTTATTGCCGCCGATGACGTCCGCAAGGTCTAGATTCTCGAAGTCATCGATGTCCTTGTCCGTCAGGTCGTTACATTGGCCAGGACCCGCCACGCAAGCGAAGCCATCTGACGATAGGCCGCTACGTCCCGAAGAAAAGAAGAAGAGCCCGCCGGTGCCGTCACCCAATTGATTCAAAATCCCTCGCCGCGGACCCAAGGACCGCTGTTTGAAGCCGCGAACCTGAAAGGATCCGAGCCCGCCGAGGAAGTACCGTTCGGAGAGCGGCAACTTCAAGTCCGTGTCGATATTCGTCAGCGCCGCCGCTTGACCCGAAGTACCGATAAGGCCCGCACACGCCCCACCTGTACAACCGGGCAGATCGAAATCACCGATTTGATTCAATGGAATCGCCCAGCCCGCGCGCGAGTTCACCACGAAAGTCGACTCAAATCCCGTGTACTTCTTGAACGGAATGAACCACGTCCCCCGGCCTTCGATGCGAATGAATTTATTCAAACCGCCCAAACCCGCGAGTTCGAGCGCACCGCCGAGAATTTTGCCCTTGCGAGGAAACCGAATATCGTCGCGCGTATCCTGGCGGAAGGAGAGTGAAAACATACTGGTGTTGGTCTTGCCCTGGAACTCCGCGCGCTGCAAGAGCGATGAAGCCTGAATGGCGTTTTGACTGCTAATCTCCCGCGAGGACAACGAGTACGCCGCCGTGCCGCGTGTTTCACCCTCGTCCAGTGGATAGCTGGTCGCAAGTTCAAAACCCAAGATGGTCTGATCGAAGTCCACGAATTCGAGATCGGTGAAATTCAGTGCCGCTGAGAATCCGGCCGGTGTACCCATGAAGTACGGATCCACGAAGCGCACCGACGCACGCTGATTGGTGGAGCCCAGATCCGCCGAGACCTGCACGCCATACCCCTTACCGAAGAGATTGTCCTGACGTACCGATGCCGTCGCAACGAAACCATCCACCGAGCCCACGCCGGCACCAAAGCTAAAACTCCCGGTTGGGCGCTCCACTACATCGACGTCCACGCGCAGACGTTGTGTCCCTTCCATTTCCTGGGTCTCGAGATTTACCTCTTCGAAGAAACCCAGGCGTCGTACGCGTGCGCGGCTGCGTTCGAGCGCGCGTGCGGAATAGAGCTCGCCTTCGGCAAGACCCAATTCTCGGCGCACCACTTGATCCCGCGTCCGCGCGTTGCCCTTGACCTCGATACGATCCACGAAATAGAGCTCGCCCTTTTCAACTTCAAAGGCGGAATTTACCTCGAGAGTATCTTGATCAACCTGCGTAATCGGTCGGACACGTGCTGAGAAGAAACCGCGATCCGCGTAGTGGCTGCGCAGTGTTTCGACATCCGCGGAAAGATCTGAGCGGCTAAATACCGCACCGGGCTTCATCGTAACCAGACCGATGAGCTCATCCGTGTCCATGGTTTCGTCGCCCGCGACATCCACGGTACCGACGTTGTATTGCGGCCCTTCGGAGATGGGTACCCGTACGCGGATTCCGTCGTCAAGGACATCCACTTCGGGCTCACCGACGCGCACGCGGATGAAGCCATTATCCATGTAAAGTCGCGAAACCCGATCCAGGTCCTGGAAGAAAATCGGTTCCGCGTAAACACCGGAATGGTCCCAGAACCGCGTCGCAAAACTCAACCGACCCCAGGGCTTGGTCTGCACCACGGCCATCAATTCCTCGGCCGTCATCGTATTGTTCCCCTGGAACTCCACTGAAACCAGTCGGAGCTTGCGGCCTTCGAGTACTTCGAAGTTCACCGAGACCGCATCTTCCCGTAGGTTTTCGACGGTGTAATCGACCTCAACTTGGTAGAAACCGCTCGCCTTATACAGGTCTTCGATCCGCTGCTTGTTCTGAAGCAACAAGGGATAGTCGATGGTTGAGCCGACTGTGATGGTGAGCTGATCGCGAATGTCATCGTTGGGGAGACTGTCGTTACCCGAGATCGCGACTTCGCGAATCACGGGGTATTCCTCGACCAGAAACGTGATGATCACGCCATCCGGGGCATCCGTGGCGAGCACTTCGACCCGTCGAAAGAAACCCAATTCATAGACGCGGCGAATATCTTCGCCAATGCGATAACGCTGCAGCGGTCGACCGACGCGTGTTCCGACCGCGGCACGAACCGCATCGGCCTCGATGCGTCGATTCCCGGAAACGCGAATTTCCGATACCGACTGCCCACCCGTTGTCGCCGCGGCAACCAGACCACTCGCATCGTCTTCGGTGCGAGCTCCCGAGGCTCCTTCCGCAACTTGCGGGATCGTTGGGACCCCGGCCAATGTGTCATCCGCTTCTTTCACCGTTTCGTCCGCAACCGGAATCAGCGGCTCCTCGGCGGGAATCCTGTGCTCCGCCGTGTCTGACGGGGCTGCACCGCGCGAGCCTTGAAGCAGCACTTCGCGCACGGCCGCGGCAGCACGGTCGATCGCGGCACCGGGGCCCTCTGGGCCTTCGCTCTCTAAAACCAAATGTGCCAGCGCAGCTCCGCCCATGACCGACACCACCCGCACATCGAAGCTGTAGCGCTCCGCAAGCTCGGTCATCCCGCCGATCACCACGTGGCTGGCACCCGCGCCGATCGCGCCCAGACGCAACGATTCCCCGGCGCTATCGCTAAGCCCGTCCTGTTTCAGAACCATGCTGTACGAGACGCTCAGGCCGCGTAGCGCGTCCTCTTCCATGAATTCGAGCTGACGTACGAAATGCGATAGCCAGAGGTCTTCCTCGGGAGTCGTGGGCGCATCGACTGCCGCCAGCCGTTGTAGCCCGACCACGATGGATACGTTGCCCGTGCTCTGAGGAAGATCTCCCGCGAGCGCGGTAGCGCTCGCCAAGAAAGAGAGCATCGACACCAGGACTATCCGCTGCATCCGCTTCCGCAAATCACGTTCTCCGAATCCATTCCGTTTCTGACTGACCGACATGCGCCCCTGTTCACCCGCTGTTCGAATACGCTGGCATCCGGCGCGCGGTCACGACCCCCAATCCATCGGACCCGCAGCTTATACGCAGGAGCCCCATGAAGGAGAGTCGGAATTCTACCTGTGCTTCTTTTGAGGTAGCAAACCCGGGTCGTCGGTGTCGGACATAGGTGTCTCTAAGATTCCAATCTGCCCTCAACGAGATAGCTCTTCTTTGCAAGGCGATTGGCGAGCTTTTCGTTATGTGTCACGAGGATCAGCGCGGTGCCCGCTTCCGCATTAAGGCGCAAGAGAATTTCTTCGACCGCACCCGCGGTTCGCGGGTCTAAGTTGCCGGTGGGTTCGTCCGCAAGCACGACGGGCGGTGAGAGCACGAGTGCCCGAGCAATCGAAACCCGCTGGCGCTCGCCCCCGGACAGCTTCCCGGGTCGGTGCGTGCTGCGATCGGTCAGGCCAATCGCCTCGAGCATGGCTTCGGCCTTTTCCTTGGCATCCCGTCGCGACCAGCCACGCAGCAGGCACGGCATCATGATGTTTTCTTCCGCGCTGAATTCCGGCAGCAGGTGATGAAATTGAAAAACAAAACCGACGTTGTAGTTGCGATGCCGGGCTAGCTCGTTGGAGGCAAGCTCGTAGATGTCCTGGCCATCGTGCTTTACCGAGCCTTCCGTGGGACGCTCCAAGCCGCCCAGGATATGCAGCAGCGTGGACTTGCCCGCGCCCGAAACACCCAGAATGGCCAGCGAGTCGCCCGTACGAACATGCACGTTGATGCCCCGAAGAATCGAAAGCTCGGCTTCCGCGGTCTGAAAGCGCTTCGAGATCCCTTCCGCCCGGAGCTCACTCATACCGCAGCGCCTCTGCGGGGTCCAAACGAGCGGCCTGCCACGCCGGCAATAGCGTGGCACCAATCGACAGTGTTAGCGCGATCACGGAGATCAAGACTAACTGCCAAGGCACGATCTCGTAAGGGAAGGTCTGCAGCTGATAGACGTTTGCCGGCAGGATGTCGTGCCCGAGCAAAGTCTCCACCACCGACTGAATGCGACTCAGATTCCAGGTGATCACCAAGCCCATCCCCAGCCCGAGCGCTAAGCCTGAAGTGCCAATCAGTACGCCGCCGATCGCGAAGACCCGAAGCACACCATCGTCTTCGCAACCCATGGTTTTTAGAATCGCGATATCGCGCGACTTTTCCATGATCATCATGATGAGGGTCGCGATGATGATGAAACCGGCGACGACCATGATGAAACTCAAGAGCACAAACATCATCGCGCGCTCCATCTGCAGCGCTTGAAAGAACGCCGGATAGAACGTTTTCCAATCGCGCGCAAAGAAGAGTCCACCCAAGGCATAGACCACACGCTCGCCAATCGCCTGCGATCGATACGGATCGACGCTGCGCACTTCGATGCCAGACACAACGTCGTTGGTCTTCAGAAACTTCTGCACGCCGGCCAAGCTGGTGTAGACAAAGCTTTCATCAAACTGAAAAAAGTTGGAACGAAACACGCCGGCCACACGAAAGCGCTCCAAGCGAGGCGCGGGGCCCATGGGTGTTGGGCGTCCACCGAGCGGCGAAATCAAAACAATGGTATCGCCAACTTGCAGCAGAAAACGATCTGCGATTTCTGCACCGATCACCGCACCCGCCAACTTCGCGTCCCCCTCACCCTGCGGATCCGGGTCGAGATCGGCGAGTGAGCCCGCAACGATATCATTGGGTAATTGGGTCGCGTCGCCGACGGTTTCGGGATGAATCCCCTTCAACACAATGGCTTGGATCTCACCGTTTCCGGAGCGCAGAATCGCGTCGGCATCCATATAAGGCGTTGCGCCTTCGATCTCGGGCATCGCGACGATCTTTTCACGAACCTCGAGGTAGTTCTCGATCTCCCCGGTTCGCGCGTGAACCACAAAATGCGCGCGCGCACCGATGATCTTGTCCTCCCAGACGCCGGAAAACCCGTTCATGACGGAGAGCACCACGGTGATCACCGCCACGCCGAGCGACACGCCCACCACGCAGATGACCGTAATCACCGAGATAAAAGTTTGACGCCGCTTGGCAACCAAGTAGCGCAGCGAAATAAACCATTCGACCGGGCGTTCGCGACGATGTTGCACCAGCCCGGCAAGCACCAACGGAAGGAGTCCAACCACGACCGTGCTGATCAAGAGGGCAAACGCTTGCACGAGGATGACCGCACCAAAGTCCAGCGCTGGAATCATTTCGCGCAGCCAACTCATCGCGATCGCAGCGACCAAGAGCGCAGCGGCGCCATAACGCAGCAGGCGGTGAATCGATGGCATCTGCAGTACACCAAACCAGAGCAAGCCACTGACCAATGTGATCGGCACGGATGCATACCAAAGCGGTGCACCTGCGAGCCATGTGATTAACGCCACCGCCACGCAGCTCATCGCGATCGTGGGCAGAGCGACACGGGGCTTGGAAGCGAACGGCAGGAACTGCCCGAGTACCATCGCGGCCGCGCCCGAAAAAAACAGAAACATCGCGGCGAAGAACAAGCCGATGAGTGCGACAACGGTGGCCGAAGCGAACGCGGCCAACGGCTGCAATAACTCAGCCATCGCGCTTCCTCAGATGCGGAAACACTTTCACTTCCCGCAGATGCGAAGCGCCTGTGAGAATCATCGTCAAACGACCGATCCCCATCCCCATGCCCCCGGACGGCGGCATGCCATGTTCCAGCGCGCGGAGAAAATCCTCATCGATGGGATGCGCTTCTTCATCCCCTTCCGCCGCAGCCTGGGCCTGCTCGAGAAAACGCGCACGCTGGTCATCGGGATCGTTCAACTCTGAAAACGCATTCGCGATTTCCATCCCCCCGATGAACGCTTCAAAGCGTTCCACCAAATCCGGCTGATCCGCGTGTCGCTTCGCCAGTGGCGAAAGCTCTGCTGGATAGTCGAGCACAAACGTGGGCTGCATGAGCTTTGGTTCCACATGCTTTGAAAAGAGTTCGTCGACGAGTACCGACCAGGTTGGGGTCGAGTCAGCATCAATATTCGAAATCTTCGCGCTCTTGATCGCGCCGCGAAGTGCTTCCAACGTGCGCGCTTCGCGAATGTTTACGCCGCAGGCTTCCTGGATCAATTCCGCCATACTGCGTCGCGGCCACGGCGGCGCAAGCTCGAGCATCTCACCATCGCGCTCAACCTGAGTGGTTCCCAGCACCCGCCGCGCGGTTTCAGCCACCAACGTTTCCGTCAGCTCCATCATGTCTGTGTAATCCGCATACGCTTGATAAACCTCGAGCATCGAAAACTCGGGATTGTGTTTCTTGGAGATCCCTTCGTTGCGAAAGTCACGACCGATTTCATAGACGCGATCGATACCCGCAATAATCAATCGCTTGAGATAGAGCTCGAAAGAAATTCGCAGGAAGAGCGTCTCTTCGTAGGTGTTATGCAACGTCGTAAACGGTCGCGCGTTGGCGCCACCGTAGACGGGCTGTAGGATCGGCGTTTCGACTTCGAGAAAACTACGCTCTTCCAAAATCGTGCGTATCGTCGACACCGCGCGGCTGCGGAGTTCAAGCATACGGCGGGTATCAGGATTCGTCAGGATGTCGAGATAGCGCTGCCGATAACGCTGCTCGACATCGACGAGGCCATGCCATTTTTCGGGCAGGGGCCGATAGCTCTTGGCGAGAAAGCCGAATTCCTGTACGTCGACCGTCAGTTCGCCTTTCTGCGTCCGAATCAACGGCCCAGCGGCCCAAACGAAGTCGCCGACCTCGTAGAGTTTGAACTCGGTGTAGCGCTCCGCGCTGACCTGGTCGCGTTTCATCCAAACCTGCAGCTGCTGACCGTCCGCCTGCAAACTGACGAAGCTCGCTTTACCAAAGGAGCGGAGCCCGACGATACGACCCGCGATGCGCACGAGCTGGCGTGACGCTTCTAAGCTCTCCGCACTCGAGTCGGCATGGCCGGCAATGAGCTGCGGAATCGAATCCAACGGCCGCGGCACGCGCGCGGGAAAGAGCGCGGTGCCCGATTTTTCGAGCTCTTGGGCGCGGTTGCGCCGCGCCTCTAGGATTTCCTTCTCGGTTGCCAACTAGCCCTCCGCCGATTCCAGCAGGTACGCACGAATGAACGGATCCAAGGCGCCATCCAGCACCCCGTGGGCGTTACCTGACTCGACCCCGGTCCGGTGATCCTTCACGCGTTGAGAGGGATGTAACGTATACGATCGAATTTGGCTGCCAAAGTCGATTTTCTTCTTTTCACCGGTCAAACGGTCGACCTCGGCTCGATGCTCGGATTCCGCTTTTTCGAACAGCCGCGCGCGCAGTACCTTCATCGCCGAAGCCTTGTTCTTATGTTGGCTGCGCTCGTTCTGGCACTGCACCACGAGACCGGACGGCAGGTGCGTAATCCGCACGGCCGAATCCGTGCGGTTGACGTGCTGTCCGCCGGCGCCTCCCGCACGGTAGGTATCGATCCGCAGATCTTTTTCATCGATGTCGATATCGACCGTATCGCCGACATCGGGCGCCATGGTGAACGACGCAAAGCTGGTGTGTCGCCGCTTCTGCGAGTCGAACGGCGAGATACGCACCAAGCGATGAATTCCGACTTCGCTGCGCATATAACCGTAGGCGTATGGGCCTTCGATCATCAGCGTCACGCTCTTGACGCCTGCCTCGTCTCCGGCCTGGATATCTAGAATCTCGGCTTTAAAGCCGCGCTCTTCGCACCAGCGCAGATACATGCGCAATAACATCTCAGCCCAGTCGCAGGCCTCGGTCCCACCCGCGCCGGAATTGATCGATACGATCGTATTCAGGGGATCGTGCTCACCGGAGAGCATGCGCCGAAACTCAGCCTCGGCGACCCGCTCGCGCAACAGTGACGCGCCTTCAGCCGCTTCGCGCACGGTGTCGTCGTCGCTCGCTTCCTCTGCCAATTCGAGCATGATCTGCGCGTCGGCGGCCTCTTGCTCCAACTGTTGGAAGTACTGGACCTCGCGCTCCAAGTGGCTTTTATCCCTCAACAACGCCTGAGCACGTTCTTGGTCATCCCAGAGCGCAGGGTCGGCAGCCTGCGTTTCGAGTTCCGCTAGGCGTTTTTCCTTCGTTTCGAGGTCAAAGATGCCTCCGCAGCGCGGCGATCTGTGTCGCGAGCTGGTCGATCGTCTCTCGAATCTCGCGAATTTCGGGTAGCGCGGCTTCTGACAATTTGAACTCCTCCGATCACGACCAATGATAGCCAGCAGAATACGACAACCCAGTCCCCGAAACGCGTGTAGAGCGTAGTTCCTTCACGCGCACCCGGAATTCGGTCCACCACCGCCGTGCGCTGGAAAATCTCGGTCTCACGGAGCACACGGCCGCTTGCGTCCACGAACGCAGAGATTCCGGTATTCGCCGCACGCACCAACGGTAGCCCATGTTCGACCGCGCGTAGTTTGGTGATCGCGAGAAATTGGGCGGGCGCGCTGGTAAAGCCGTACCAGGCATCATTGGTGATATGCACGAGAACGCGCGCGCCGCCTAATACCGTGTCGCGCACCAGCGCGGGATAGATCGCCTCGTAGCAAATCAACGGCGCGAAGCTTTCAATAGCCGGCACGCCGTCGAGCAGACGTGGCCCGGGGCCGGGCCGAATGTCCTCGATCGCAACCCCGGTCGCGACCCCTTGTAAGCGACCCAAGATTCGCCGGAACGGAATGTATTCTCCGAAGGGCACCAACTGAGACTTATCGTAGCGGTCCATCAAACCGCGCCCGGGCGCGAATAGGAACGCGCTGTTGAAATAGTCGATGTCTTGGTCATCGTGGATTTTGAGTCCAATGCCACCAATGAGAAGCGGCGTATCGAACTCTGTCGCGAGTTCTTCGAGCATGACACGTTCGGGTGTACGTTTTTCGCTCTCGATAAAGAAGGGCATCGACGCTTCCGGCCAGAGCAAGAGATCCAGGTCTTGCGTCGCGACCAGGCGCGAAAGATCCACATGCGAGATGAAGTTCTCTTGCGCACGCTCGGGATCCCATTTCAAGTCCTGGGTGATGCTGGCTTGCACAATTCCAACCCGTAGTCCGGGCTCGGTTGTAGTTTGCATGGAGCCATGCACAAAGCCAGCGCCGTGGGCTACGGCGAGCAAAGTCATCGCGGCTCGAAACCGCTGTCGATGAACCAGCGACGCAAAACAAACCAATAAGAAGCTCAAGCCGTAGACGCCGCCGATCGCCGCGAGCTCGCGAATCGGGCCGTTGTCATGCGCGCTATAACCGACGAAAGCCCACGGTAAACCACCCATGAGAAACACGCCGCGCAGATACTCAAAGGCAACCCAGGCGATCGGTAGTACCAGAAACGCTCCACGGCCGAACGCCGGTTCGAGCCAAACGCAGAGCGGCCCCACCCACGCGACGTGGAGTGCGAGCACAAATGCAAGCAGCAGCACGGCGGCCACACCCAACCAGAACGGACCGTAGCTGTAGACCGCAACGACCCAATAGATCCAGAACATGGTGCCGGCGAAAGCCATGGTGCAGGCCAGCAAAGTCCAACGAAACGCCGCACGCGGCGGCAAGCCTTGAAAACTGCGCGCCAGCGGTACGAGGGCTAGCCAGCCTACAACCAACCCGACGTCAAACTCAGAATCTCCGGCACGAAACGGAAAGCTCAGGGTGAAGGCGAGTGCGAAGCCAAAGGCCCAGAACAAACGCGTCATGGTTGATCTGTGATGAGCCAGCGGAGATGTCCTTCCAGGTCGCGCATCGCCCGACGATCGGTCGCATTCATATGATCCATCCCCAGAAGGTGAAGGATCCCGTGCGTCAAAAGGTCGCGTAGTTCCGAGTCTAAGTCGACACGGCGCCGTTTAGCCTGGCGCTCAGCGCTATCGATCGAGATGATGACATCTCCTAAGGCGTCCGAACTAAACGCGGCACTCTCGCCTTCCTGTTGTGAAAACGAAAGCACATCGGTGGCGCGATGCCGACGACCGTAGCGGCCGGCCAAGTCTGCGATCTCCGAATCACACGTGAGTGTGATCGAAATCTCAGCGTCGAGGAATCCCAAGACGCTTAATATCGTCTCGGCGTTGGTCCTGATTGCGATCCGGTCGATCTTTCTGCCGAGGCTCGAGCCGTTCAACCACACCTTCATCTGCATTCTCTTCGAACTTTCGACCCTCTGCGTCCGTTGCGTCCGGATAGTCGATCCGTTCGTGACGAATCGCAGAGAGCGTATCAATGAAACTACGCGCGATCAGGTGCAGATCTCTCAAGGTCAGGCTGCACTCGTCGAGCTGACCGTCGCGAAAATAGTTGTTGATGATCCGCTGCACAAGTTGCTGGATACGCGCAGGTGACGTGTCGCTCAGCGTACGTGAAGCGGCTTCAACCGAATCAGCCAACATCAAGATACCCGATTCGCGCGTCTGTGGTTTCGGACCCGGATAGCGATAGTCGTGCTCTTCAATGATTTCGCCCTTTTCAGGATCGGCGATCTCTTTGGCCTTCTCAAAGAAGAAGCGAATAATGCTCGTCCCGTGGTGCTCACCGATCGCACGCATGATCGGAAACACCAAGTTGTACTTATCCCCGAGCTCCAAACCGTCTTTAACATGGGCTTGGATGATTCGCGCCGACATCGATGGTGAAAGCTTTTCGTGGCGATTCTCACCCTGGTGAATCGTGACGTTTTCAACAAAGAAATGAGGTCGTCGCATCTTACCAATATCGTGGTAGTAGCCACCGACTTTCGCGAGCAGTGCGTTTGCACCGATTGCTTCGGCGGCCTTTTCCGCCAGATGTCCAACCATCATGCTGTGGTGGTACGTGCCTGGCGCGCGAAGCTCGAGTTCCCGGAGCAGCACCTGTTCGCGATTGGCAAGTTCCAAAAGTTTCACGTCTGTCGTGTAGCCAAAGAGCCATTCGACCATCGGCGCCGTACTGAGAACCAACGCGCCCGACATCACGCCCGAAACAAAGCCAAGCGCCATCGAGATCGCCATTGGAATCGGCTTCACTTCGCCGCCGATGAGATTAAGGCTCAGAATCACCGCGATATTCGCGAGGCCCACACTCACCCCAGCACGCAAGAGCGTGCCGCGTTGTGACACGCGCGCAGCGCCAAACGCGGCTGCGAACGAACCTACCACGGCATAAAAAGCGAACGGCACATCCCCCTGCACCTGCAAACCTGTGAGTAACGAAACCATGACTGCAAAGAGCGCCGCAGTTTCAGCCGAGTGAACCATGCGCACGAGCATGGTTGCCGCGGCCACGGGGATAATGAAATACAAGGGTCGCGGGGAATTCTCGAGCAGCGGCGCTACGTCAGGGTAGTCCGCCACCGCGTCACAAACGAAAAGCGATAGGCGCGTCCCTACACCCGTTACGACCAACGTGGAGAGTAGAAAGACTGCATCCTTTTGGGTCGTCGGAAAGCGCTGAATTCCCGTCGACGCGAAGCGCCAGATGACCCCAATCAGCACCATCAACAATGCGGCAATACCGAGGAAGTTCGTTACGCGACTGGCTGTATTCGCTTGACGCCAGAGACCTTCCAGGATCATCACTTGATGGTCTGTAATACGCACGCCATCACGAACAACGATTTCGCCTTTACGCAGCGCAATCGTGACCTCTTTCACACCCGACTCGGCAGCTTTGCGTTCTTCATCGGTGGCACGCAGGTTGAATGCTAGGTTGGGACGGATCAGCGCGGTCGCAATTCCACGGATCGCCTCTTGGTCTTCAGCTGAAAGATCGATCGAGGTCGCCAAAGGCCGCGTACCCACGAGCTCCCGAGCGGCGGCGAGCGTTTTGATGGCCTCTGGCGCTTTCAAGGGTTCTTTTGCCCCCGACCCGAGTGCCCGAATCAACACGTTGCGATCCGCGCGATGCGCTTCGATCTCACTGGCGTCATCGACGATCTTTTGAACGACGACCGGTTCGATCAACCGAATCAACGCCGACTGTATGCCCCCGTCAAAACCGCGACGTTCCAAGAGTTCGAAACCAGCGTCAGGCAGTTGCGTACCTTCAAGCAGTGCGTCCAAGAATACGTCGCGAATAGAACTTGATGTAGCGTCCGGGGAGCTTTGACTTGCGGCGCTACGCGCCGCAACAAACGCGGCGACTATATTTTCACGCAGTACGGATGCCTGGCGCTCATCAAAATCATAAATCACAGGCGCCTGGTCGAGCGCCGCACGACGGGCTTCTTCTGTCGCGTGCTGGTCGACGATATTGATATCCGATGGCGCTTTGTAACTACGGTCCGCAATCTCACCCGGCCGCGGCAAACGGCCGCCAAGACCGACAGGGCCCGTGGGGAGGAGATCCATCGTGAGCAGCCCGGAAAGCACCAGGCTCGCGAGCGCTCCCATCAAGATCAATTGTCGATTTCGAGCGCGGCGATCACCCTCGGACTCCGACGCAGGACGCACAGGACGCGCAGCACGCGACGGCTTTGAATCTACCGGCGTCATCGATGCTCTCCATCATCAGCCTTGGACGAGTTCCGATCGTAGGCACGAATGACCTGCTCCACGAGCGGATGTCGTACGACATCCTTTTCAGTGAAGCGAGCAAAACTGATTCCAGGAATATCCTGCAAAACCGATTCTGCTTCGATCAAACCCGAACGGGTCCCCTTCGGCAGATCGATTTGAGTGGTATCCCCGTTTACGACCGCTTTGGAATCAAATCCCAAACGCGTAAGAAACATTCGCATTTGCTCCGACGTCGTGTTCTGCGCTTCGTCCAAGATAATAAATGCATCGTTGAGGGTCCGGCCACGCATGAACGCGAGCGGCGCGACCTCGATAATCCCGCGATCGGTGCGGCGCGCCACTTCGGCCGAGTCCATCATCTCGTGAAGCGCGTCATAGAGTGGGCGCAGATATGGATCAACTTTTTCAAAGAGCGTACCCGGGAGATAACCCAGCTTCTCACCCGCCTCGACCGCGGGACGCGTGAGTACGATTCGTCCAACTTCGCGGCGCAGCAACGCGGATACCGCCATCGCCATCGCGAGATAGGTTTTACCCGTACCGGCGGGTCCGATTCCAAAAACCAAATCCGAACTGCGAATCGTCTGGATATAGCGTTTTTGATTGTGCGTACGTGGGAGAATGCGTTTGCGTTTTCCGACTTCAACCGCTTCACCATCGACGATCGCTTCCACCGAAGCAGACGTACCGTCGCCTGCCATACGCGTAACCTGACGCACTTCAGTGTGGCCAACTTCAACACCCGACGCCGCCATGTCGTAAAGGTCGCGCAGCACGCGCATGGCCAGTTTACGCTCCAAGGACGGGCCCTCAATACGAATACGATTGCCTCTCGCCTGGATCTCTACGCCGACTTCCTCTTCCAACGCACGTAGGTTGCGATCGTTCTCTCCATAGAGAACCTGCGCGATCGTGTTGTCTTCTAGGATCAGTGGGTCATCGTCGGCCAATAAAAACCTCGATAAACGGCGTCGCGCAGCTGAGCCGCGGTTGATCTTGATCGTTGGATGGGCAAGAGCACCGTAGCCATGCCCCTACGGCAGGACTCGTTCCAGAGAGTACCCCTCTGGGGAACGCGAGTAACTGTACCCGTCCTGGATCCCTTCCGCCAAGAGCTCAGGTGCTATTTCACGGAGATCCCCTAAGGATTCCGGGTAGTTGCCGTATGTCCAGTGGAAGGTTTCAAGCAGGTTTCGCAGCAGCTCTACGCTGGCATCGGCGCGCACGTCGTGAACAGACGACGACGGCAACGGATGGCTGGTCAAGATCGGGGCCTGGTAGTTCAACAGATAGGCCGCCCACGCAATCGAAATGGCCAAGACCGCGTACCCGAGCCCCGGCTGTATGTCGCGGGCCGGCGTAGACAGATTGGAGTCACCGCCGTCAGAAAGACTGGCAAGCGAGAGCAAGTCGGCACGCAAGAGCGCGACCAGACCACGCGCGCCTTCGAAGGTCCCCAAACGCGAAAGATCGATCACCCGACGCGCAGACTGGCGACCGTCGCAGAGATTAAACAATCCCTCGAGCCGCTCGGGATGGATATCAAGACCCACTTGTAGTGATGCGAGCTGCGCCCGAAAACCCACAATGTCGACCATCGGCGTCAGCACAACCGAAAGGTCGAGTAGTTCACCTTCGACCTGCGCCCATTCATCACGCATGCGTAGCGCATCGAGCAAAACCATTTCCGCACCGACAAGCCGATCGCCCTCGTTTTGCTCTACCGCGCCCGGACTGAAAGAAAATTTCCCCTCGTCCCAAAGGAATAGCTCGAAGATGGTTTCGTCTGTAACAAGTCGACTGACTTCTTCGAGATCCTGTTTCGTCACAAGCTTTTGCGACAGAAGTATCTGAGGCAGCGCTTCAAGTGTGTCCTCTTGCTGACGCCAAGCTTCCGCAAGGTCGGATTCTGACAGGATGCCCGTTCGAAGTAGAAACGTTGCCAGCGCACCATCGTGTCGTGACTCAGCCGGCTGGGCCCGCAGTACCGAACCGTTGGAAAAATGAATCTCGAGCTTACGATTACGACGTTCGACCGCAAGGATTCCGGTCTTGCGCTGCTGAGCGATCAACTGAAAGACCTCTGCGACACCAAAGTCGCTTAGTACGCCCTGCAAACTCATGTTGAAACACGCAACGTTAGTCGATGGTACGCCTCTATGAACGTTGAGAAGTACAGTGGAACCAACACGACCAGGGCCAACGCAAGGGGCAAAGCGATCCCCAGCCCGCCTACTTCGAATGGCGCCGGAAACGCCATCGCACCATTGAACCAGAGTGGATGCGCAAGCACCAGCAGTCCAAAGCCAAGCGCGGTGAAGAAAATCCGCAAGCCGCCCGCAAATACCCGACCTTCAAAAACGCGTGCTGCACCCGGAATAGCGAGTGCAAGCAGTCCGAGACCACGTGACACAGATTGTTGTCGTTTGCGATCCAAGCCGATCTGTTGTTGACGAACCCGGGGATCGCTCTTCTCACCGCGCACAAAGAGACGCGCGCAACGCACGCAGGTCCCACCACCGGATTCCACCGCGGAGCAACGCGAGCACGTGGGACGTTCGCAGCGCACACAGCGTTCAATGCCAGAGCGGCGCAACAAACCGCCCAACATGAACAAAGTGACAATCGGCACCAATGCAACAAACATCCAGGCTTCGCGGGGCGCGCGACTGCCCAGGGTCCACGTACGCAACATCGCAGCGATTTCGAACGCTTCCGGGCTCGGACTCAACGCACGTTGCAGATAGATGGATTGAGGCAATGGCAAATCGATCAGATAGCGATGCAGGTTCGCACTATCGGCGGCCGAATTGAATTGGCTGATCATCTCAGGATCAAGCTGACGTGCGGCAGTGAACGCTTTGTGCTGGTCCGCCAACTGCAGAGCACGGCCGTACGCCTGCGACAGGTTGTATAGAACCGAAGCTGACTCCTCGATCGAGCGAGCTTGGTCGAAGGAAGCGATTGCCTCGCGAACCTGACCATTCGCGAGAAAGAGTGAACCCTCCAGATTCCTTGCGCGCGCGCGAATGCTGGTCGTACGACTCTCCAAGACCGGTTCCAGTACGATTTTAGCTTGTTTCAGATCGCCCTCACGCTTCAACGCGGTCGCGAGCGTAAAACGGAAGAGATCACTCGACGGATCCTTGCGCACAGCGGCCTCAAGCAGGGCACGATCTCCTGGCAGCGGCTGCCCTCGCTCTACGCGCCACGCGACAAGCGACGCGCCATCGTGCGAATAGATCGCGGCAAAACGTGCCCAAACATCAAAGCCCGGACCCGCGAGCACGGCCAAAATCAAAAGTGAAACGATGAACGGATACGCTTTCTTTGCTTCAAGACGCATCGCTGTCAAAACCGCAGCCGCGGTAACGACCAGTACGGGACCAAAGCCAAGAAGCGGCATGCCCGCAAGAATCCCCAGCGCAACCAATACACCTGGCCAGGCTGGCGGATCCTGCGACGATGTGAGATGGCCAAACGCATGTCCGTGCAACGTGACCGCACGTGCGAATGCGATTCCAATCACAAAGATCGCCCCGAGCAATAACCCGAATCCGAGTGCGCCACCCAAAACAACGACCAACCAAATCAACGCGGGGTAGCTTTGAAACATCCCCCAGATCGCACGCGATAAATGGGCCGGGTCGTGCGTGAGCTTTGCAGCCTCGAAACGAACCGCTGGCGTCTGCGGCGCAAGATTGACCGCACGCGCGACCGCGACTGGGGACGGATCAGACGCGGCCAGTCGAAGCATCGATCGCGCTAACACCGGAAGTTGGGAGTATCCGCGTTCGCGAAACTCGCCCGCTGCTTGATCAAAACGTTCGAATGCGTCCACATCCTTGAAACTCGCAGCCCCGGGTGGATGCCCTTGGGGAACAATGAGCGGGTCAGCCGTCTCAAGTTGCGCCGCTACGATTGCGGGCGCAGCAATCCACACGAGCGCCGCGAAGCGCAATCCACGAGATAGTCTTGAACGCGAGGTGTTTTTCACCGCTGCCATGGGCCCAAAATTGTTTTCGGACGCAGGCTTCGACGCCTAAAGCGCCGATTCACCGTGACGATCAAGTCGCGTGCGCCAGCTGCGCCATACATGCCATCATGAGTCACTAAAGAAGGCTCGCGACAGTTTCGATCGATCGTTGGTATCAGGATCGATCGGCGCCGGGCTCTAACGTGCGCGCCTCAGCAACGCGATAAACGCGTGGCGCTCCGGACTCCTCAGCACGGCCAGGGCCAAGAAGTAAACTCCCGCACCGAGCACGACGCGACCGAACAACCGAACAATCGTTAGTACATCATTTTGCGCCGGCAAACTTGGCAAGGCATACAACACGATCCCCATCGCTGCGGCCGCCAAACCGACCCGCAACATTCGACTCAAGAGATCCGATCCCAGCGCTCCGCGATAACGACGCCAGACGACCGACCCAAGGAACAGTGCGTTCGCGGCCGCGGCAATCGAAGATGCGAACGCAATACCCGCATAGCCGAGATCTGCCAGCACCCAGGCATTTTGCCAGCGGAGAAATATCTCTGGCAATCGATCGCTCTGAAGCGATCCAATCAGCAACAGCGAAGCGATGACGTTCACCGTCAAGCTAACGACCGCACCCCGGGCGGGGCTCCGGGTGTTTTCATGCGCAATACATAGGTTTACGCAGATGCGCGAAACCGTGATCGGTACCAGACCCAAAGCGAAATAGAAAAGAGCGTGCGCACAGGCTTGCACGGCTGCATCACCGAAAATCGCATCGTTCCAAGAGAAAAGCGCAGCAAAGATGGGTTCGCGCAACAGAATCAAACCCAAGGCCGACGGCAGCGCGAGCGCCAATGCAAGCATGAGAGTTCCACCAAACGCCTCACGCAACTCATCACTCGCTTTCGTTTTCACCAAACCTGAAAACCGCGGCAAACTCGCCGTGCCAATCGCAACGACAAAAACGCCCAACGGAAACTCGATCAAGCGGTCCGCGTAGTAGAGATACGAAACCGCGCCGTCACCGAGAAACGACGAAAGAAAGCGCCCGATCAGAAGATTGAATTGGAAGACCGACGCGCCAAGCGTCGCCGGCAACATCAACGAGCCCAAGCGACGCAGGGTGGGATGGCTCGGCTGCCAACGTAGCGCCGGACGTAGGTCATGCGCGCGCAACGGTCGCAGCTGCAACAGCACCTGAAAAAGCCCGGCGGCGATCACCGCCCAGCCGAGCGCAAGGATCGGAACGTCGAGATACGTCACTCCGAGGTACGCGCCAGCGATCAACGCAAGATTGAGCAGTACGGGAGCAATCGCAGGCGCCCAGAAATGCCCCCGCGCATTCAGGCCTCCCATGGCGACCGAAACCAAGGTGAGGAAGAAAATATAGGGAAAGCACAGCCGCAGCAGCGTTACACAGAGTTCGAGTTTTCCGGGCGTCGCCGCGAATCCCGGCGCGAAAAGGCGTGCCAGAGGTTCCGCCGCCACGATGCCCACGAGCGCGATCACCAGTCCCACGATCGCGCCGAGCGTCCAAGTTACTTGGAAGAATTCTCGTGCCTGCTCCCGGGAGCGTTGCAGCAAGCCCGTCATCAGAGGTACGAAGGAAACCGTCAGCGAACCCTCGCCCACAAGCCGGCGAAATAGGTTCGGAATCATGAACGCGATGAAGAATGCGTCGGTCGCCGGGGCCAGAAACAGATTGGCTAGGAATACGTCCCGGGCCAGGCCGAGAATCCGGCTCAGCAGCGTGGCTCCGCCCACCACAGCGGCCGATCGAGCCACTCCTTCAGCCTCACGCGTTGACACCGAGCTCCCAGCACTGTAACTAGCCTCGTCTCCGGAGGTTCTCATGGCGCACCACGCCTCAGCCAAGAAACGACATCGACAGTCCCTGCGACGGCAGGAACGCAATAAGCATTGGCTCTCCACGGTTCGGAACGCGGTTCGCCGCGTCCACCAAGCGATGGCTGATGACCCCTCGACCGCTCCTGCGCAGTTCCAGAGCGCGGAGAAGCTATTGCGAAAGGCCGCCAGCAAGGGCGTGCTGCATCAGAAGACCGTATCTCGCACGGTCTCGCGCCTTCACAAATTGGTGAAGTCCGCAGGGTAGCTCCTCTCTACGAACAGACGGCCAGGACCAAACGCTCGATCGCCATCCTTGGCGCGAGGCTTGCCCCACCCTTGAGCGCATCATCGGTGCGGCGGACGGCATCCAAGCAGCGCCGTAGCCTCACGCCATCGAAGCGCTGGGCCTGCTCGGCCAGTTTTTCAGCCGCGAAGGGATGGATCGATAGGCGCTTCTGGATCTCCCGTGCAGCCACGGGTCGACATTCCCGCGCCCGCATCAAACGCCGAAAGTGATTGCCGAGCGCCCCGAGCAGCACGAGCGGCGCTTCGCCCTGATCGAGCAGGCGCCCGATCAACTTCAGCGATGGACCCAGCGCGCGATGGCCCATGGCTTCGGTCAGTTCGTAGAGCGCATGCGGCCGAAGCTGTGCGGTCAGTTCGGCAACGTCTTCGGATTGGATCTCCGGGCGATCACCCACAAACAAACAGAGCTTTTCAATTTCCGCTTGCAGCAACGTCAGATCTGGACCGAGCGCGTCCAGTAACGCGGACGCCACACCCCGCTCCGGTTGTTTTTCGCGGGCACGCGTCTGGCCTTCAATCCAAGCACGTATTTCCTGCGGCTTTCGCGGCCCGGTGCACTCCCGAATTTCACCGCTTTTGCGGAATGCCTTCACCCAACTGAGACGTCGATCGACACTCGATGCTTCCAAAAGCAAACACGCACTCGCTTCGGGCGCTTCCAAATATCCCGGTAGCTCATTGTCTAGAAACTTTTTCGCGCGGCGATCCTCCACGCCACGAACCCAAACCAGCCGTCTTTCGGAGAGAATGGGCAACGTACGTAGGGCGTCTAAGATTTTTGTACCATCGGTGCCCGCGCTGCGGAAGTCGAAACGATCTTCGTTAAAATCCGCCGGTCCGTCCCCGAGAACCGCCGCTCGAATCGACGCGACCTCAGGATCGCGAAGTACGGCCTCGCCGCCCACGACGAGAACGACTGACGGCACGCGCTCAGAATCTTTCGAAGAGCTCATCGTGAATTCGCCCGGCAAACTCGGCGGAAATCCGCCGCATCGCCTGCTCCTTATTACTTTCGTACACATTGGGATCTGCGCTTGCCAAGAATTGCTCGTCGAGTTGGAGCAATCGATGCGACCAAATCGTTCGGGAATCGACGCTGCGCTTCACATAGACATCGATGGTGACCTCAATCGTATCTTCAAGCGCCAGCGAGACCGATGAGAATGATGACGGTGAAACTTTGACTTCTTTCACCACACCGTTCATCACCAAATCCGCAACCGCAGTATCCGCACCAAAGGCAGGTTTCAAATCCCCGCGACGCATGAACTCCTCGACCAGCGCATCGCTCAAGAACGCCTGAAATCCAACCTCGCGGCTCAGGTTTTCAAACATGCGAATTTCGATGTTGTTCACATCGGGGCCGAACACCCCTCGGCCATCCACAAATTTATATCCGCAGCCAGAGAAACAGCACACGTGCGCCAACAATCCCAAAGTCAGAACCGGTCTCGTAATCACTTTCATGCTCCGCAGTCCATGCTCTAGAAGTACTGAAGTTTAACCATCATCTGGCGTTCCAAACGCGGAATCGCAGAGCGCAATGCAAAGATGATCACGTGATCCCCCACATCGATGTGGTCATCGCCCGATGGAATCTTGACCTCATCACCGCGCACAATCGCGCCAACCACCGCATCCTTGAAGTCAGCGTCGCGCAACGGCTTGCCCACCAACTCAGAAGTCTCCAGCGCGACGACTTCCAAAGCTTCGGCCGCCTCCTCTCCGACCGTGGTCACCGACACGACTTTACCTTTGCGAATGAAGTGCAGAATGGCCGATACGGCAGAGAGATTTGGACTGATCACCGCGTCTATTCCGGTGGCTGATGCGAGTGACGCATACGAGAGTTTGTTGACCAAAGCCATCACCATATGCGCGCCGGCGCGCTTGGCGAACAGCGCCGAAAGAATATTGTCCTCATCATCGCGCGTAAGCGCGAGAAACGCATCGGTATCCTCGATATTTTCTTCTCGTAGCAATTCAGGATCCGTAGGGTCACCCTGCAGAATCACCGAACGTTTCAGACGATCGACGAGATAACGACAACGATCTGGATTCGGATCAATGATCTTAAGCGTAATCTCTTCGTCAGCCTCGAGCAGCTTCGCAAGGTAGTACGAAATATTCCCGCCACCCGCGATGACAACGCGACGCACGCCGCGCCGTGTCTTGCCCAACAATTCTGAAAACGAGTCCAGCATCTCGGGACTGCCGGCTGCGTAAACCACGTCACCGACACGAATCTCCGCTGAGCCGTCGGGAATCAAAAGTTCTTGGTCGCGTGAGATCGCGACAACATTGCACTCCACACCCAACTTAATCTTGAGCTCGTGCAGTTTTGGGCCCACAGCTTCGCAGGGTTGGTCCACCGAGTATGCAACCACCTGGACCCGACCTTCCGCAAATTCCAACACCGCCACTGCGCCAGAAACACCGAGTGTTTTATGAATATTTTCAGCGGCTTCCTCTTCGGGATTGATGATCAGATCCAGTGGATCGTCCCCAAAAAACTCACCACAGGTCGCGGCCAAGTCGGGGTCACGAACGCGCGCAACTTTCGACGGAATCACGCTCTCGCGTGCGGCCGACATGCAGGCAATCAGATTAACTTCGTCTGAATTCGTAACCGCAATCAACATCTCGACATCGTCAAGACCCGCTTCCCGGAGCACGCGGGGGTTTGCGCCGTTGCCATGCACAAGCTGCACATCGGCGGCTTCACGAAGCTGGCGTACGCGTTCGTCGCTCGCCTCAATCAGCACGACATCCTTGCTTTCAGCAGACAGGCGCTCCGCGAGCGTCGCACCAATATCCCCGCCACCGATGATCATAATACTCACGGCGGGGAGTATGCCTCCCCTGAGCGCTGGGGGCCATCCGGCGCCTTCGCTCACTTCGTTCGCTGCGCGCGTTGCAGTGCAACGCTTGCATGGGAGCTAATAGCACCAGAGGCGGGCACGGAGTCGCCTGCCGTCCGGGAAGGCGAGCCCGCGGAGCGGTGCGCGAAGCGAACTCGCCGATAGCCCGCTAGTTATGGCGCGTACTTCTCGGCGCGGCGCTCGAGCTCTTCGACCAGAAAATTACGGCCGCTACGAATGGTCTCGGGGACACGCTGTTCGAAAAGCTGGCTGGCCTCGCTGAGTTCCGCACTCAGCGCCGTCGCGACCGCTCCTGAGGCGACCGCTGCGGCAAATTTCTCCTCGTTGTAGAGAATGATGTCCGAGACGATAATCCGTGCGAGTCGCTCCGCCTTCGCGACCTCTGGATCGTCGGCCGCTGCCTGCGGAGCCAGCGGGGACGCTGGCGGGGGTGGAGCCACGACCTGAACCTCGGGCGCCGGGGGTGCATCCACCACCGGAAAATTCGGGGCCCTGAGTTGTGGCGCTGGGGCCTTGGGCGACTCGGGTACTGCTTCCGCCACCGGGGGGATCGGAGCGGGTTCCGGCGCCGGCTCGGGAGGCGGCGGAGATTGAGGTGTGGGCTCGACGCCCAGACCAAGATCCCGAAGTGGGCTCGCCAGACCCGAGCAAAGATCCCCGGGTTCGAGCATGTGATGAGCCTCGAATTCAGGGATACCCGCCGGCTCGTCCATGGGCGCGATCCGAATGACTTTCAGTGCCGCGAGCTGCGGATTACGACGTAGGATTTCTACTACGGCAGGTGCGTTCAGCCCGGGCAAATGCCCACCCAGAACCACCAAATCCGGGGGCTTACGGTGAATACGGAGTAGCGCTTCCCCACCGTCCGGAATCGGGTCCGCGTCGATGCCCCATTCTCGTAGGAACTCCACGATCGATTTCGCCGCGTCCTCATCAGCCTCGGCCACCACGGCACGCCAACGCATCTCAACCGCGGGGGGTGTTGGCTGCGAATCGACTGCGGATGACGCGGGAGTGGAAGAGCTCGAGGCGTCTACCTGCGGCATTGGCGCTCGCTTCAGCGCAGGCTCGCTCGCGTCCTCTTCATCCGCGGGGGGTTTAACACGAAAGACCGTCTCACAGCGCGAACATCGAATTCGCGCCCCCTTCAAACCCAATTTTTCGCGTGCGAGGCGATAACGCGTTTGGCACTCGGGACAACGAGCGATCACACGCGACTCCTTAGCAATGCAAGCTTGATCACAAACGTTATCGGCGGGAGGGCCGGGAGTCTTAGGCCCTGGCGCGTTATCGGGCGTTCGCTGCGCGCGTTGCAGTGCAAGTCTTATGGCCCTTCGCTCACTTCGTTCGCTGCGCGCGTTGCAGTGCAACGCTTGCAATGGCGATCCTGGCGACAAAGGCGCGTACGAAGTCACGTGCCGTGCGGGAAGGCGAGCGAGGCTCGCCGATAACCCGCTAAGGGTGCACTGGCTCTGACGGGTCTGGCTTGACGATCTGGATATCGATGACGACGTTGGCGCGATGTGACTCGACCAGAAGATGCGATGCAGCTAACTCGAGCGAGACATGGTGTCGATCCGCGTCCGGTACCACCATGCGAAGACTCGTCGCACCGGGTCGCTCCGCAAGCCCACGCAACAGACCGCGCAAAATAATCTCGGCCTCGGATTCAAGATCGATCGCACCCGGGAGCGCCAGCAACGCCTCGGGAACATTCAACGCGAGCAAGCGATCCGACGCTTCGGCCATCGTGCGCTCGAGCGCGTACCCGACCAACGAATCCTTAGGACCGATGCCCAGCGCCAGTAAACGCGTAGCCTGCAGCGGTGGACCGGCGGTAATCAACGCGGCTTCATTGGAACCACCCTTCAGAAAATCTGCGGCCAAGTGGCGTGACACGGCGCCCCGGAGTCGCCAGTCGATCCAACCTGCATTGCCCTGCAACGGTCGTTCATCTTCGGGCAACAGTAGCAAGACGGTTTCACCGGGGGCATGAATCACTGCTCCGGTATACAGAACGAGTTCGAAACGTTTCATGCTTTCCCGTTAGCCACGTCGCGTGAAATGCGATCCAAGACGCCGTTCACAAACGCGGGCGAACTTTCACCCGCAAATCGCTTAGCGATCTCAATCGCCTCATCAATTACGACTTCATTGGGTGTATTGGGTTCGAAAAGTAACTCATAGACCGCAACGCGAATAATATTTCGATCAACGGATGCTATCCGCGATACTTTCCAATTACGACTGGCCCGCTCGATGACCTCATCGATGGATTTTAGATTGCGGGCGATTCCCGTGATCAACTCCAAAGAGCGCTCTCGTGCCTGTCGGGGCAACGAGAACTCCTGCCCCACAACTGCGTAATAAGCCTCGATGGTTTCGGAACGCAACTCGCCCGACAAATCCGCAGCGAATAACACCTGAAGCGCGGCTTCCCTGCCCTTTCGGCGCCGAGTGCGCTCAAACTCACTCACTGCGACCCATCCCATAAGCGCAGCAGACTCGCCATCTCAAGGGCGACCTCGGCCGCTTCCGCACCCTTATTCGAGCCTTCTTCGCCGGGCTTGATCGCACGGACCATTGCCTGCTCGACCGTATCTGTGGTCAACACCCCAAACGCGATCGGCTTGCCAGTTGCGAGACCTACCTCACGCACCCCGTCCGTAGCCGCGCGGCAAACGTAATCGAAATGCGGCGTGTCCCCACGAATCACCACCCCTAACGCAACCAATGCGTCGAAGCGCCCGCTCTCGGCAGCGATCTGAACCGCAAGTGGGATCTCAAACGCCCCGGGAACCCAAATCAAATCGATCTCCTCGCAACCGAGTTCGCGCAAACGGGACGCACAGCCATCGACCAACCGATGAACGATCAGATGATTGAAGCGGCTAGCGACAATCGCAACGGCCAAGCCGCGACCATCAATGGGTGTTTCCTGGGTGCGCATGATTGGGGACTCTAACATTCTCCGAAGAGCAGTAGGTCTTGGCCCAATTTACGCGTTTCGAAGCGTTCGAACGTAAGCGCATCGCGCAGACGCTCGATCCCCAGAGGACCCATCATCGGGAGTCCATCCGCACCAATCAATTTCGGCGCCAGAATCAAATAGAAACGATCCACCAGCTTCTGCTTGAGCAACGCGGCCGCGAGGCCACCGCCGCCTTCGACCAAGAGATCGTTCACACCGAGTTCCGCCAAACGCGCCCATGCCGCGCGCAGGTCGAGATGATCCCCCTTGCGCTTCACATCAATCAGCTCGGCACCGGCCGCTTCAAGCGCGCGGCGCTTGCGCGGCTTCGTTCCGCGTGTGGTAAGGACCCACGGCGCCGCTTCAGCTTCGATGATCATTTTTGCGGCGGTGGGGACGCGCAGCTTGGAATCAACCACGGCGACCCGCGGCCGATGTACAACACGTGTACCGCGGCGCGCCGTAAGGGCAGGGTCATCTGCCAGCACCGTATTGGAACCAACGACGATCGTATCTGTCGCATTTCGCAAACGGTGGACGAAACGAAGTGCGCTTTCTCCGCTGATCCAACGCGAGTCCCCACTGCGGGTCGCGATCCGACCGTCGAGCGTCGCCGCCAGCTTCAAGCGTGTGAACGGCCGCTTATGTTTCACACGAGACAGATAGCCGCAGTTGAGTTCACGACACGCTTCGTCCTCAACGCCAACCGCAACATCAATTCCCGCCGCGCGCAATTTGCGAAGCCCACGACCCGCAACGCGTGGATCCGGATCACGCATTCCCACCACCACACGAGAGAGCTGCGCCCCAAGCACCGCATCGATGCACGGTGGCGTACGTCCCTGATGGGTGCATGGCTCGAGCGTGACATAGAGTGTTGATCCGCGCGCAGCCGCGCCTGCGCGCTGGAGCGCTACGGCTTCCGCATGCAAGGCGCCCGCGGCACGATGATGGCCACTTGCAATCAAGCGATCGTCTTTCACCAATACCGCTCCAACAAGCGGATTCGGTGCGGTACGACCACGGGCGCGCGCGGCCAATCCCAAGGCCTTGCGCATCCAGCGTCGGTCAGAAACACTCGGCGGAGGCTCAGCCTTCACGGCGCTCCGCATCGATTTCATCCAGCGCAGCGCGAAACTCTTCGATGGTACGAAAGTTCAAGTAGACCGAAGTAAAACGTAACCACGCAACCGGATCCAACGCGCGAAGTTCGGCGCGAACCTCTTCGCCGATACGCGTACTCGGCAGCTCCCGTTCGCCCAAGTCCAGCATCGCTCGCTCAACGCGAAGCACGGCGTCCTCAACATCGTTGACACTCACGGGGCGCTTCTGACAAGCCTTTTGAAAGCCGGAGATAATCTTCATACGTTCGAACGGCTCGCGGCGGCCGTCACGCTTAACAACCATCGGCAGCAAATCTTCGATCCGCTCGTACGTGGTAAAGCGCCGCCCGCACTCGGAACAAACGCGACGCCTTCGCTTGACCGGCGCGTCACGTTGATTGCGGGCGTCGATCACCTTCGTGTCTGGGTGATCACAGAAGGGACAATGCAAAACTGATCCTCAAGCGGGGGACGTATAAGGTAAGGGAAAGCGCAAACAAAGCTCGCGCACTTCTCCACGAATGCGTTCCGCCAAAACGTCATTCTCTGGCTCATCCAATACATCTGCCAGCCAATCGGCGATTTGAGTCATCTCCGCTTCTTGCATTCCACGCGTCGTTAGCGCGGGTGTACCCACGCGTAGACCGCTCGTGACCCAGGGTGAGCGCGTCTCATCCGGCACCGTGCTCTTCGATGTAGTGATTCCCGCAAGATCCAAACGGCGCTGCGCCTTCAAACCCGAAAGTTCCCGATCCCGAAAGTCCATCAGGAAAAGATGATTGTCCGTGCCCCCTGAAATCAACTTGAAGCCGCGTTCCATCACACGCGCCGCCATCGCGCGGGCGTTCACAACAATCTGCTCCGCATAGGCCTTGAACTCGGGGCGAGACGCCTCTTCCAACGCGACCGCCTTACCCGCAATCACGTGTTCCAGCGGGCCACCCTGAATATGTGGAAAGATCGCGCGATCGATTGAATCGGCCAGGTTCTCATCGCAGAGAATCAAGCCGCCACGCGGCCCCCGCAGCGTCTTATGGGTGGTTGTTGTGATCACCGGCGCATGCCCAACCGGCGAAGGATGCACACCCGCAGCGACCAAGCCCGCGATGTGGGCGATATCTGCAAATAAAATCGCATCGACCTCGCGTGCGATTTCACCGAAAGTTTTGAAATCGATTTCGCGCGGGTAGGCGCTATAGCCGGTTTGAATCATCTTCGGACGATGCTTTTTCGCAAGATCGCGAACTTGGTCGTAGTCGATCCGTTGATCTTTCTGCGACAACCCGTACCGCACAAACTCAAAGAATCGGCCGGAGAAATTCACCTCGCTGCCGTGAGTGAGATGTCCGCCGTGACTCAATTCCATGCCGAGAATCTTGTCGCCAGGCTCAAGCAATGCAAAATAAGCCGCCATATTCGCGGTCGAACCAGAATGCGCTTGCACGTTCGCATGATCACAACCGAAGAGGCGCTTCGCACGATCGATCGCCAGTGACTCGACCACATCGATGTACTCACAGCCACCGTAATAACGCTTGCCGGGGTAGCCTTCCGCATACTTGTTCGTGAGCGCCGTTCCCACGGCTTCGAGCACCGCAGGTGAGGTGAAATTTTCGCTCGCGATCAGTTCGAGACTGGTCTGCTGGCGCTCCACTTCGCTTGCGATCGCGGCTGCGATCTCTGGATCTACCTGTTTCAGACTCAAAGCGAATGTCCTTCCCCGTAACGGTCACCCTCGTACGCACCGACAATCAGCGTCGCGTTGGTGCCGCCAAATCCGAAACTATTATTTAGCGCAACCCGCACGTCGGCGCGGCGGGCTTCATTCGGCACGTAGTCTAGATCACATGCCGGATCGGGTGTTTCATAATTGGTTGTTGGCGGGATCCAGCCTTCTCGAATCGCCAATACGGCGACGATGGTTTCAAACCCGCCCGCAGCGCCGAGCATATGGCCCGTCATCGATTTGGTCGAGGAAACCGCAAGCCGATCGGCGTGCTCTCCGAAGACCGATCGAATCGCCAGCGTTTCGATCGCGTCGTTGAAGATCGTGCTGGTGCCATGCGCATTGATGTAGTCCACATCTGCAACGCCGAGATCGGCGTCCGCAAGCGCCGAGGACATCGCCAAGCACGCGCCGCCACCGTCCTCAGCGGGTGCGGTGATATGAAACGCATCCGCGGATTTCCCGTAGCCGAGCACCTCCGCGTGAATCGGGGCGCCGCGCTCCAAGGCATGCTCCAGACTCTCAAGAACCACGATCCCGGCGCCCTCACCCCCGACGAAACCGTCGCGATTCGCATCGAAAGGTCGGCTCGCACGCGTAGGATCGTCGGCACGTCGCGAAGTCGCGCGCATCGCACCAAACCCCGCCATCGCCATCGGAACCAGCGGAGCTTCTGCACCGCCGGCGATCATCACATCGGCTTCGCCAAGCTGCAGCGTGCGATACGCCTCTCCGATGCTATGCGTGCCCGTCGCGCACGCGGTCGAGATACAAACATTCGGCCCCTTGGTACCAAGGAGCATCGAAACAACCCCCGCCGGCGTGTTGGGAATAACCTGTGGAATGAAAAGAGGACTGACCTTGCGTAGCCCTCCCCGCGCGACCGCATCCACCGTGCTTTGAATCGTCGTCATACCACCCATGCCGGACCCGATCAGCGTACCCGTCCGAAACGCCTTCGCCGGATCAATCTTCAGTCCGGCGTTTTCGACGGCTTGCAATGCCGCGGCAACCGCGAAATGCACGACGGGATCCCAGCGGCGCACGTTCTTTCGATCCATCACGGTCAACGGATCGAAACCTTTCACTTGGCCACCGATTTTCACCGGATGGTCGGTGATATCGTAGCGGGTCAAATGATCGATGCCCGACACCCCCTTCATGAGCGCAGTCCACGACGTTGCAACGTCATTACCCAGAGGGTTTACCGTGCCCATACCCGTGACGACGACGCGTCGAAGTGCCACCGTTCTCGTCGTCAAAGTTACCATGGGTTTCCGTCAGTCCTGTTTCGTTCGTTCTTCTACGTAGTTAATCGCGTCCTGGAGACTTTGAATCTTCTCCGCATCGTCGTCGGGAATCTCCAAACCGAATTCTTCTTCGATCGCCATCACCAATTCGACGATGTCGAGAGAATCCGCACCGAGATCATCAACAAACGTTGATTCCGGCACGACTTCCTCGGCGGAAACACCCAACTGGTCGACAACCAGCTCTTTCACTCTGTCCTCAACTGCCATGACACTCCTATCCGAGCCCGCCGTTAACGGCTAAGACCTGACCCGTAATGTAGCTGCCTTCGTTGGACGCGAGGAAGCATACGGCATGCGCTACGTCCTCTACAGTCCCCAACCTTCCAAGCGGAATCTGCGCCCCAAGCAGCGCTCGCTGATCGGCCGTCATCCCGGCCGTCATTTCAGTCTCTATCATGCCCGGCGCAATCGCGTTGACAGTAATCTGACGACTGCCGAGCTCGCGGGAAAGTGCACGCGTGAGCGCCTCAACCCCGCCCTTGCTGGCCGCGTAGTTGCTCTGGCCAGCATTGCCCATCTGCGCGACAACCGACGAGATGTTGATAATCCGACCCGCGCGCGCCTTCATCATCGGGCGGACGACCGCGCGGCAGAGATTCCAGGTCCCACGTAGATTGGTCTGAATGACCGCATCGAAATCCTCGGGCTTCATGCGTGCGAGGAGCTGGTCCCGCGTCACGCCGGCGTTGTTCACAAGAATATCGAGTCGGCCGTAATCGCGAATCAATTCACCAACGAGTGTCTCGGCAGCGCCGAGATCGGCGACGTCGCCTTCGACCGCACGGCAGATACCGCCCGCGCGCTCGATATCTTTCTGGGTTTGTTCCGCGGCGCTGGCATTGGATCGATAGCTGAAGACCACCGCCGCACCCGCGCGAGCCAATTCGGTGCAGATAGAGCGCCCGATGCCGCGGGAGCCACCGGTCACCAACGCGACTTTGTTCTCGAGGTTGAACTTCATGCCAGCACTTCTTTCAGAGTTTCGATCGCCGGGTCGAGGTCCGACACGGTCAGAACGCTGATTCGTTTCAGCTCGGGTGCGATTCGCCCGGCCAAGCTCGTGAGCACCTTGCCCGGACCTACCTCGAGTACCACACGCACCCCCAAATCGACCAGACGTTGTACCGACTCGACCCAGCGCACGGGCGCGCAGACCTGTTCGCGTAGCAACTCACGCGCGATCGCTCCCTCGCGATACGGTTCCGCGGTTACGTTCGAGATCACCGGAATACGCAAATCTCGAAGCGGAATCTCCGCGAGCGCAGGTACCAGCTTCTCCATCGCAGGAGCCATCAGAGCGCAATGAAACGGGGCCGAGACAGGCAGCGTAATCACACGCTTGGCCCCAGCCTCACGAAGTTTCAGCCCCGCGGACTCGACCGCGGCAACGTCGCCCGCGATCACCGTCTGCAAGGGTGCATTGAAGTTTGCGGCCTCGACTCGACCCGGCTCGGCGTCACAGATTGCGGCGACCTGCTCCCCCGGGAGCCCCATCACCGCCACCATCATCCCAACGCCCTCCGGCACCGCTTCCTGCATCAGCGCACCGCGGCGGCGGACGAGCCGGACGCCATCACTAAAATCGAGCGCCCCCCCCGCCACCAACGCGCTGTACTCACCCAGGCTATGCCCCGCGAGAAAGCTCGGCGGCCTGGGTAAGCGCGGCTCGAGCACACGGTAGATCGCGGTGGAGGCGGCCAGAACTGCAGGTTGCGTAACCTCGGTCCGAGCCAGGTCGTCCTCGGACCCATCACAGATCCAGCGCGTGAGTGGGAGTCCCGATGCGGCGTCAGCCTGCTCGAATATCGCCCGCGCGGCCGCGAATTCGGCCGCGAAGTCGGCCGCCATGCCGACCGCCTGCGAACCCTGACCGGGGAAAAGGATCGCCAGCATTGGAAATGAGGAAAGGTCGGACGAGCCTAAACCTCTGCCTCAGCCTCCACAGCGACGACCTGACGGCCGCGATACTGTCCGCACTCCCCACAAACGCGGTGAGGCAGCTTGGGCGAGCCGCATTGGTCGCATACCGAATGCGCAGCGGGTGTGAGCGCTTGATGGGAGCGTCTCATCCCCTTTCTCGCCTTCGACGTTCTCTTTTTGGGAACAGCCATTTTGCAGTCCTTTCCGAGCTTCGCTTCTACCGCTTCCGCGCTCGATCCAACAATTTGCCCAGCGCGGCGAACGGACGCGATGTACTCGCTTGATCACAATCGCAGGAACCCTGATTTCGATCAAATCCACAGCGTGGACAGAGCCCCTGACACCCCTCACTACAGCGTGGCTGCATCGGCCAGGCCAGTGCGAGGATCTCTAAAAAAACGGGGCCGAAGTGTAGTTCGTCTCCGGCATAACGACCAATCCCTAAATCCTCTGGGTCGAGCTCGATCCCCTCCTCGGGGATCGAATCCGCGCTCCCAGCGGGCTCCAGAAGCAGCTCCAGCGCCTCATCGACCAGGAAAGCGTAGTTAGACATGCAGCGGCCGCATTGCAATTCCGCCACGCCGGAAAGACGCCCGCGCACGATCAACCTGGCACCAATCCGATACGCATCCACCGGAGCGATCCAGGCCCTCTTCAGGGGAACCTGGGGCTCCTGCAACTGGTCCCGCGCCTCATTCCACCAGGCACTACCGCCTTGTAATTCGAAGCGCTGGGGCGTCTCGGTGAGTTGATTCACCTGGATCGTGAGGCCCGACATGATTGCCCCACGGTGCGAAGCGCGGCGCCAGTTGTCAACATGAGGGCTGAGTACGATCCACCATGCCCTGGAGCTGAGTAATGAATGTTGTCACACGCTATGCCCCGAGTCCGACAGGAGCCCTACACATCGGGGGAGCGCGGACCGCGCTTTTCAACTGGGCGTATGCACGCCACCACGGTGGGCGCTTCTTGCTCCGTGTCGAGGACACAGATCGGGAACGCTCCACACGCGAATCCGAGGAAGCCGTGCTCGAGGCGATGCGTTGGCTCGGTTTGGATTGGGACCAAGCCCCGGGCTTCGACGCGATTCCGCGCCAGAGCGAGCGCGGCGCTCGCTATCAGGAATGTGTCGATCAATTGCTTGCCAGCGGTGCGGCCTATCGATGCAGCTGTACCACCGAAGAGGTGGAGGCGATGCGCGAGACTGCAAAACGCGAAGGACATAATCCTGGCTACAACGGTCATTGTCGTAAAAAAAATCTTCCCGCGGGGACAAGTCAGCCGTTTTGCGTGCGCCTGAAGATTCCTGCCGACGGTGTCACGCATTGGGAAGATGCCATTGCAGGTGCGAGCGGCCAAGAGGTGGATCAGCTCGACGATTTCATCATCGCGCGGACGGACGGTACACCGATCTACCACCTGGCCGTTGTGGTCGACGATCACGACATGGGTATCACGCTGGTGATTCGCGGCCGCGAACACATGACCAGTACACCTCGGCAACTTCTACTCTACCGCGCACTTGGATTCGAGCCGCCGCAGTTCGCACACGCACCACTCTTGGTCGATGCCAAAGGCAAGAAATTGTCGAAGCGCGAGGACGCGGCGTCGGTGCAATACTATCGCGATCGCGGATTTACACCGGAGTCCCTGCTGAACTTCATCGCTCGCCTGGGCTGGGCGCACGGCGATGTCGAAATCGTCGACGCCGAAAACTTCGTAGAACTCTTCGAGCTTAAGGACGTTGGCATCAGTCCCTCGCAAGTGCATGAGGACAAATTGCTGTGGATCAGTCAGCAATACCTGAAGTCACTTCCGATGGATCGTCTTCAGAGCCACCTTCAACCTTTCATCGATGCAGTCGCGAATGGGAACGTTGAATTCGACAACACGTTGACCCACCTACTTGATTTGCTCCGCGAACGCAGCAAGACATTGGTCGAAATGGCGGAGCTGACGCGGTTCTATTTGCACGATGATATTGAATGGGAACCGAAAGCCGCGCAGAAGTTTCTGAAGAAGCCCATCCTCGAACCCTTGCGCGAACTCAGGGTCGCATTGGCCAAACTCGATTCATGGAACGAATCAACGCTCTCCACCCCCTTTGAAAGCATTACCGCGAGCCACGAAATCAAGCTCGGCAAGCTCGCGCAACCCGTGCGGGTTGCGATCGTGGGCAGCTCGGCGAGCCCGGGGATCTTCGAGACCCTCGAGATTCTTGGGCAACAACGTACGCTTACGCGCATGGATGCAGCGATTCGATACATCGAAGCCCTCGATTGAGGCTGCGATCGAAGAAATCCCGAGAGGGGGCGTCGAAAGCTGTAAACACCCGAATGGGAGGGTCACAAATGCTATTTGCGCGAAGAATATTGCTCCGTTCAGCTTTGGGCGCTGGGGCGCTCATCCTCAGCCCAGTGCCTGCGGAGGCGGATGGGTTTTCCCTCAAAATTTCCGATCACGGTTTTCAGATCTCGGTCGGAGATCGTGATGGGCATCGTCGCCATAACGCGCACGTTCCACATCGGAGTCACCATGCCAATAAGCACCACGCCCACAATGATTATCGCCGCGATCACCGTGCCCGCGATCGCTACGGCTACAAGCAACATCGCCGTGATCACTACGTAGACGAGCGTCACGACTACAAACGGAGCCATTTAGTTCGAAAGGCAGATCGCGCGCTCGCCCACGGCAGAGTTCACCGGGCGCAACGGCTCTTCAATAAGGCGGTACGCGTTGAGCGCAAACGACAAACGCGCCACGCCTACGGCGGCCGAAATTACTACGGTGACCGCCACCATAATCATCACGACGGTTGCGGCCACTAAATAAAAAGCCCCGGCACCGCATTAGGCGCTGGGGCTTTTTCAATTCGTTGCTTCGGTCTAGAAGTGGCCCAGCTCCGCCGCCGCACATTCACCCAACGGACGATTGAATGTGAACCGAAACGGTTCGTGTACCAAAGTCTTGGTCACGTCATCCATATCACCTGGAGCCGTGAGCAAATATAATGGTGACGAAACGATCCAAAGCATGCTGCTGCCGACCAATGTGGCAAAACCCAACGGACGCATCAGATATAGATCGGCCATCTTTGGATAGCTGCAGTCATCCAATGAATCCTCATAACTCACCGCCATCGCAGCGTTGGGCAAAGCCATCCAAGCCGCAAGCGTAAGCGCTACAACGATCACTCGGCACTGTTTCCACATCGACGCCGTCTCCTATCAGGCACGTTCAACAACGACCCCCTTAGCCATCGGCGAATCGGTTGCGGAAACTTGATCGGAGACTTAACGCGTAGGCAAGTCGACGGGTTCGCCACCCTGAAATACAGCCTTAATTTCGAGATCCGCGTCGATGGCGAGAAAGTCAGCGTCCCACCCCGATAGCAACTTACCCTTGCGGTACTCGAGTCCGAGGATCCTCGCGGGCGTCGATGTCGCCATTCGAACCGCGCGCACTAACGAAATCTCCGCGTCCCGGACCGCGACGCGAATCGCCTCGATCAACGGAATCGTGCTACCGCCAAGCCCTTCGCCAACGGTGGCGAATCCCGCTTCGTGGATTTCAACATCGAGCCCTCCCATCGTGTAGTGGCCGGGTTTTAGGCCAGCGGCCGGAGTGGCATCACTCACCAGTACGATATTGTCCGCACCTCGTGTATCGATCAACACACGCGCCAACCGAGGGTCCAGATGGTGACCATCTAAGATCAAACTTCCGCGCAAACGCCGGTCCAGCAGGAACGTACCCACCATGCCGGGCTCGCTGCGACGATATCCCATTGCAGGATCAAAGACGCGCGACGGCCAATCACTCGCATTTCCGACGTGCGTCATAAAACTGAGACCCGCTGTAATCGCGCGATCCAGAACATCGCTCGTGGCTTGGGAGTGACCCGCTGCAACAACGGCGCCCTGCTCGACAAAACGCCGAATCGCCGCGTCCGCACCCGGTAATTCAGGCGCGAGTGTGACCATTCGGAGTCCACCATCGGCCGCACGAATGACTGCAGCTACGTTTTCTTCCGTCGGTGACGCGAGCGCGTGGTCGCTATGCGCACCTTTTTTACGCGCCGCTAGAAAAGGCCCTTCAAGATGAATTCCGATGATCGGACCTTCGAGACTCACGTCTGTGCGTAGACGTTCCGTCGCCGCGACCATTTCGTTCATCGGTGCGCTGATCAGAGTCGCGAGCATGGCTGTGGTTCCATGCTGCAAATGAAATTCAACTGCACGGCGCCGGTCCTTAGCGGCTTCAGCATCAAACGCAAAGCCAAGTCCACCATTCACTTGAAGATCGATCAGCCCCGGAATGAGCGTTGCATCGTCATACCGAAGATCGCCGTCATCAGGTTCAACATTCGCATCCAGCGAAACGATACTCCCGCCGTCGACGCGCAGCCGCACTCGTTTCAGTCGTTGTTCCGGTGTAATGGCGCCCGCGGCCCATACCGAATAGACGCTCAAGCTTTGGCCAACCTCAGCATCGCGTCGATCGCAACACGGATGCACTGATCCATATTCTTGTCGATTTCGATCTCAGCCGGGCCGGGCCACGGCGTGCGATCGGATACCACGCAGATACAACCGGCGCGTAGCCCGAAGATACTTGCGAGTGTGAGCAGCGCGCCGCTCTCCATTTCACAGTTCTTCACTTTGGCTGCGCGCAACAACTCGATCTTATCCGCGAGTCCCGGTGCGCGGAAACCCTCGAAACTCATCGATTCGATCTGCCCCTTCGCATCCAGGACCGCGTTGCGTGCGTAGAACGCATCCAACGACCAAGAGATTCCGGTATGTGCCGCAACGCCTTGGGCTGCCGCGGCGGCCACCAGCGCGCTCACGACTTCATAATGCGCGACCGCGGGAAACTCCGCCGGCACATAGCTACCCGACGTGCCGTCATCGCGAACGGAGCCGGTCGTAATGACCAGATCGCCAAGGCCGAGATTCGGATCAAGTCCACCGCTGTTGCCGATCCGTATTAGATCTTTCGCTCCGACTTTGGCGAGCTCCTCAACCAGAATTGCAGTGCTCGGCGCACCGATCCCGGTAGAGGCAGCGGTCAGACGCACACCGTCCTTGGTACCAACATGAATTCGATATTCACGTACGTTGCATACATCTTGCACATCCGACCAACCTGCAGAGATGCGCTCCACACGGGCCGGATCACCGCATAAAAAGACCTGTGGGCTTACGTCGCCGGGTTTGAGCCCTGTAATCGGCTGTCCTGGTTCATCACTCATTCAAACATCCCCTCCATCTTGGGAATTTCAGCGACTTTCGCGAAAAAAGCTAACGATTGCGAAGGTAGCGCCCGAAACAAGCGCCTGAATCAATTTACGTGGGGTTTAACCACAATGAAGATCAAGGTATCGAACCGTAAGTGGTATGGCGCTGGCCATACAGCAAAGATGAACAAGCTCGCGAATCATGTCACGAGCCACTACCCGAAGGATTCGAAGCTGGCGAAAGCCGTGCGAGAAGCCTTCCGCGCTTTCGACGATTGTGCGTCGAAGATCGAGAAGAAGGCCAAGAAGCCGGCTAAGCGCGCCGTGAAGCGGAGCGCACCGAAGCGCCGCCGTACAACGGCAAAGCGCCGGACCACGGCGAAGCGTCGTACAGCGCCAAAGCGCCGAGCGACCAAGCGCGCCGTGAAGCGGACCGCACCGAAGCGCCGTCGAACAACGGCGAAGCGCCGGGTAGCCAAGCGCCGCGCGGCATAACGACTAGCGAAATTCGCTACGAAGCAATGCCCCCGGATCTTCGATTCGGGGGTTTTGTTTTTAAGAAGCTGATTTGAAGCAACGAAGGCATGCACGGAACGAAGTGAAGTACGCATGCCGTGTGCGGAGGGCGGCCTGCATAGCAGTGCGCGAAGCGACCGCCCGCTAACGCACTAAGGGATAGGCTTTGAAGTCGCCCTTGAGCGTGATCGGCATCGGGAACGGCGCCGCGAGTAGCTGGAGCTGGATGTGGCGGCCCTCGATCGCATCTGTGTCGTGACGATCGATGTAATAAACATGGTCGTTCCTTGATAGACGCCCTTCTCCCGGTTTCGCATTCTTATGGTGTGGAAACTGCGACACGATGAGCACGGCGAAACTTTCTTTCGACATCTCGTCCGCTTTGATCACATCGTCGTAATGCTCACGCGTGACGAACCGATATTTCACGCTGCCAAACGTATCTTCGAGTGAGCGCACCAGCTTCTTGACGTCCGCGGCGACGGTTTTGATTTCATCGCTCGATGGAACCCAGGTTTCTTTGGCCAGATTCGCCGCGTCGACTTTCTTTTGCATCTCGTCGGGCAACGCAAGCACACGCATATCGAACTCGGCATCGGTTGCAGTGAGGACATAGGGAATATTCACCACCGCGCCGTTCACCGTTCTCAGCGTCGTGACCAAGAACCAACGACTCTCAAGGGATTCTGCAACCTCACCCTCGATCTTCTGTTCAATCTCGAGTGCAGAAGCCAGCGACGCGAGGAAAAACAAACTCAGAAGCACGCTGAAAAATCTTTGCACCATGGTCTCTCTCAAAAAGGTGCCCCCGGGCTTTCCCGGGGGCACCGATGATGAGTGGGTCGAAAGAGCTCCGATCCTTTGGTCTTATGCCGTCGTTACGGCGTGACGACGTTCGAACCGAGCAGGCTTACTGCACCTGGACCCGGTAGGTTCGCCACCGCATCGATCAGGGCCGAACCCGTTGCATCAATGCAGAAGACCGAACCGAATGTCGTCGGTCCACCACCTGGACCTGGGGATGAACCATTCGTCTCGATGTACTCCGCCAGACCCGCACCGGAACCAAAGGCTCCAGCTTGCGTCACAGTTTGTCCGTTCGCTAAGCAGAAGATGCCGCTGGCATCAGATGCGACCACCGTGGCCGTCGTCAACGGTGACAGATCAATCGGAATCGCTCCGAGGCTCCCCAATGGCGGACAGTCATGCGACGTGAACAACGAGTTCGAGGTCGTGCATGCTGCGCCCGGACTGGCGCCACCCACACAGAGGCTTGCGATGCAATTCGGACACGGCGCAGCACCATCACCGGTGAGGAACACCTCAGCCGCCAACTCGACGCCTAGGCTCTCCTCACCCGTGGCCGCGTTGTAGGTACCTGAGAAGTCTGTCGCGACCGTGTTGATGACACAGGTGCTCGCCGCGCCATTAAAGATCGGCAACGGTGGACCAAAGAAGCAACCCGCGAAGGTGCAGTCCAATGGACCCGTACCCGCAGATGGCCCGAGCACGCATGCGTTCGGATCCGAACCATCGGTCACTGCCACAACCTGTGTTGAAGACTCAGGAACCGCTGAAGGCGGCTGGCCGGAAATACCGCCACCGATGTAGAGCGAACCGCACGCGAGAATCGCACCACCGAGCTCACCCCCAGGCGTGAGATCGGTACCGGTACCGGCTGCATCGTCGTTGATGCGGCCACACGTTCCACCTGGGACCGATGTGGAGAACGTCAACGTGCTCGGGCACGAAGCCGCTGGTGCGGCACATGACGTATCCGCAACACCGTTGTCGAAGAGATCGCAGTCACGAACGAGGTTGTCTGTGGTGTTTGCCCAGTTGCAAATTTCACACTCGACAATCGTATCGATACACGTCGCCATATCATCCACGGAGCCCGTGGCGCCAGCGCATTCATTGCCATCGAACATGTCGAGATTACCGACCTTGTCGAGGCACTGCTTCTGCAGGTCGGCGCGGATTTTGTCTGGCTTCACACCAACTAAGTTGCAAGCTTTGGCGATCTTGCCTTTGGCATCTGGCTGCGCGACTGCGCCTACGCCGAGACACGCGTCCTGAAGTTCCGAAGCGCTCATCGCACCGGCGGGAAGCGGATCCTTACCTTCCTTCAACGCGAACTTCTTGCACTTCAAGTACTCAAGCTGCTTCACATCCTGGCACTTGAGCAAATTCTTGATGATCTTCTGCTGACACTTTGAGATGTCTTTGTCTACAGCTTCGGTAATGATTTCTGCATTCAACGTTCCGAAGATGCGACCAATAATATTGGCCTCTTTCGTCAGCGATGCGCCATTTACTGCAGCTGGGCCGGAAGGACCGAAGGGCAGCGGGACAACACCCTTGTCGAGACACTTCTTCATCCAATCCTTGTCCGTATTGGCGGTCGCCTTTGCCACCTTGTCCTTTGGGTCACTCGTCGCGCATGCATCCGCATCCGCGATATTGCCCTTGGCAAAGTCCTTCACGCAGGCGTTCACATCACCAGCCACTGTCTTTGACAGCAGACGACCACGCTTGTTCAACGCGTTGATGCAGTTCTGTTCATCTTTCGTAAGTGCCGCGCTCGCATCCGCGAACGGGAAACCCACAAGGCCTACCATCATTCCTACCGCTAGGAACAACCGGCCTGGGTTCGAAATAAATTGCATGAATGAATTCATGTTCCCACCCTTTTTGGTTTGGTTTGATGGCTTCGATGAACCAGCCTTGCGTCGGACGCCGACGAGACAACGTTCGCTACGAAATATGATTCGCTGCTGAAGCCCTTCTGCCCTCACATTTGAGGGGATTCTACAGCAACCGCCCTAGCTACAATCAAGCAAATTAATGCAGCGTTAAAGATAGTTGTCGTAGATGACCGGCCACGAACAGCAATGTTTCTACCGACGCTGCAATAACCGGGTGCTAAACCACCCATTAATCACATTAGTTGAAATAAAACCATTTTGATTCGCGTTCGCAGGGTCACTTTCCTGCGCAAATCGTGTACAAAAACCTATAGGTCGGAGTCAACGGGGTTATCCCCGCAAATCGACCTGTTTCTGACGAGTTCAAACGCTCGAGCCATCATCAATATTAGGAGTGGGAACATGGGTATTTCGCTTTCAGCTTTGGGACGGACGCTGGTTCTAACCGCGACGCTTCTAAGCCTAATCAGTTTGCCGTTCGGGAATGCGATCGCCGAACTTTCCAAGGACGAACAGAACTGCATCAACGCGTTGAACAAGCGTGGTCGGCTACTCACCAAGACCATCGCGCTCGACGTGAACAACTGCGTGAAGGACTTTGCCAAGGGCAAGATCGGCAGCGCCGATGCATGCGCGTTCAGCGATCCGAAGGACAAAGTTCAAAAGGCTCGAGACAATACGATCAAAGATTGGGATAAGAAGTGCGTCGGCAAAGGTGTCGCGCCGCCTTCGATCGGCCCAAGCGATCCAAACTCGATTATCGCGGAGTCGGAAACCAAAGAGTCCAATATCGTAACTCGTCTCTTTGGCACGTTGGATGGCTCGATCAAGACGGAAGCTACCGATAAGTTTGAGTCGAAATGCCAGCAGACTATTCTGAAGGACGCGCTTAAGTGTCAGGACTTCAAGCTGCTCGAGTTTTTGAACTGCAAGAAATTCGCGCTGAAGGCCAATAAAGCACCCGTGCTGGCAGGCATCATGACGGCGCAGGAACTCCAAGACGAATGCCTAGGCACTGGAACCAACGGACAACCGGATGCGAAGCAAAAGATTGCAAAAGCGTGCAACCTGCCTGGCGCGAAGCCTGACAAGATCCGCAAGGATCTCGATAAGAAGTGCGTCGGCAAAGACGTGGTTCTGGCCTCCGCGTTCGGTGGCGGTGAGTGCGCCGCCGCTGCAGGCTCCATCGAGGATATGGCGAACTGCATCGACGCAATCGTCGAATGCGAAGTCTGCGAGTACCTCAACACGATCGACAACCTGAGCCGAGATTGCGATCTCTTCGACAACGGCACCGCAGACGGGAGCTGCGCCGACGTCGTGGTGATTCCCGAAGAATGTCCGACACAGCTCGCGTTCACCACCGGGCTCCCGGGTGGTAACTGCGGCCGCATCAATGACGCGGCAGACGGGACTGGAAACGACCTCGACCCGTTCCCCGTCGATCCGAATGGCATCGGTGATCTGACGCTCGAGTGCAGCAACCTGTACATCGGCGGTGGCTCATCCGCACAACCCCCGTCGGCAACACCCAATAATGGCACACAGATCACCGAGGTCGTTGGTTTCTCGGGAGGTCTCTGTGAGATTGGCCCGTCAAACGGCACCGGTCCCGACGACTGCACCTTCCAGGGCTGCCCCTTCGGTCCTCCGCTGCCGATTCCGAATCCGGATTCGCCACCGGTCAGCACATGCGTCGTCAACACGTTGGCGCAAGACATGGTGGGAACGGTCGACCCGAACACCGGTGAGCAAATCATGACCGTTGTCTTGGACTCGGCTGTCTTCCTCACCAGTTCCCTGATCGCGTGCCCGCAGTGCATCGCAAACCTATGCGTTGGCGGTGACAATAACGGCGGCGCCTGCACGACCACTAACACGGAGCTCACATCAAACGCTTGCCCGCCCTCCAGCACGGCATCGCTTGGCTCGCTGCTCGTCAACCTGTCGCCACTCTCCAACGGCGATGCGTCCAGCTCTGCAGCGGATGGACTCTTCTGCCCGAGCCAGTTCGTCCCAGGTTGTTTCGCGAACGGTACTTGCCGTTACATGGAGACACTGGGAACCAACCCCGGTCCACTCGGTGGTGCGAGCACTCTATCGAGCACGTTCTGCATCGCCGCAACCGGCAACGGTCTGGTGGATGCAACCGCGAGCTTGCCAGGACCTGGCGCGATCACGCTGAAAGGCAGCAACGTCATCACTCCCTAACCCTAGGGGGCGATCTAGCTCTGAAACCCCGGTGGCCTCGGCCATCGGGGTTTCTTTTTAGCAGCCAGTCGCACGGTTCACTGCCCCGCTGGCCCCCACCCCCCGGACCGTGTACATTGCCGCGCTCGTGGTCCCATCGTCTAGTGGCCTAGGACATCAGGTTCTCACCCTGGAAACACGGGTTCGATTCCCGTTGGGACCACCATTTATCTCCAGTAGTTACATCGTCTGCGTCGCATACAACATCGCAGGTCGGGGGACTACTCGGAGGAGTCAGTCCTGCGGTATTTAAAGCCGCCTCAAACTGTGGCCTCTAATTGTCTACAAGACCGGGGGAAGTCCACAGCCTTTTCAGATGTGTCCGTGAATTCAGGGCAGAACCCCTTCGTGAACTTGATCTCAGGTGGACTCCGCGCGCAATAGATGCAGCAAAGCGGCGGTGTAGCTCTAGAAAATCGTTCGCTATCGGTCATACTTATCAAGTATATAGAATTTGCTATAGTTGACAAATTAAGTAAACTATTACAAATTATATATTCTAATGGCAGCCCGCCGACGAATCCGATCAGCAAGAGGCCGCGACCGGCTCGCGGCGGTCCTACGCGAAAGTTCCGGACTCATCACACCAGAGGATGCCGCCCAGGCCCTCGACATAAGCCGACGGGACGCGGCCATGATACTCGCGCGGTGGACGCGCCAGGGCTGGCTTAAACGGCTCCGACGCGGGCTCTACGTACCTATTCCGATCGACGCCCTCTCGGCGGAAGGAACGCTAAGAAATCCTTGGGTACTAGTACCCGAGCTCTTCAACCCTGGTTATGTAGGAGGATGGTCAGCGGCCGCCCACTGGGATCTGACCGAGCAGATCTTCCGCGACGTTTGTGTCTTCACCGCAAAGCCCTTCCGACGCAAGCGTGAAACCATCGAGGGGATCGCTTTCTTCCTCAACCGCGTTCAGGAAGAAGCCATCTTCGGCACGGCGGTTGTTTGGGAAGGAACGACTCGGATTCCGATTTCGGATCTACACAAAACTTTGATCGACATGCTGGCGCGCCCCTCGACCGGAGGTGGCATCCATCATATCGCCGATTGCCTTACGGCGTATCTCCGATCCACCGAACACGATCTCGACAAGCTTCTCACCTATGGGGATCGACTAGGCAACGGAGCTGTTTTCAAGCGGCTTGGATTCTTGCTGTCACGCGCAATCACTCCACCCGTTAGCACAATACAAGCGTGCCGGGATCGACTTACGACTGGAAACACGAAGCTCGATCCTGCGCTCGACTGCCCGAATCTCGTCACCGAGTGGAAGCTACGGGTACCAAAGCGTTGGAAACAGGAAGCCATTCGTGATTGATGCACAGGACATTATCGAACTCGCGGGAGAACTGTCTCTAGACCCCACTGTCGTCGAGAAGGACTACGTCCTTGGTTGGGTGCTCGCAGGCATTTCGCAGCACGCAGAGCTTTCACCCAACTGGATATTCAAAGGGGGAACCTGCCTCAAGAAAGTCTATTTCGAAACTTACCGGTTCTCAGAAGATCTTGATTTCACCCTATTAAGTCAGGATCACATCAATGAAGAACTCCTTACCCGTACACTGCGCAACGTTGCTGAGTGGGTTTATGGAGAGACCGGAATCGAGATCTCGCCCGATCGTGTCCGCGCCGAGGTGTTTCAGAACAAGCGTGGGAAGCCAGCTGCACAAGCGAGGATCTATTACCGCGGGCCGCTACAACCCAGGGGAAGTCTGCCTGGAATTCGTTTCGACCTAACCGCCGACGAACGCGTCGTTTCAGATCCTGTCGAGTCACCGATTACCCACCCGTATCGAGATGCACCACAAGATGGAATTTCCATTAGGTGTTACCCCTACGCAGAGGTATTCGCAGAAAAGATCCGCGCTCTAGCGGATCGTGCCCGCCCCCGGGATCTCTATGACGTCATCAATCTCTACCGTCAAGATGAGGCTCTAGATGCGGCGGGGAACGTTCGTGAGATCCTGACTGAGAAATGTGCGTTCAAGGAGCTTCCGTTCCCAACACTGGCGGCTCTCGAACCATTCAAAGACGAACTCGCTGCAGATTGGCAGCACATGCTCGCTCACCAGCTCCCCGCTCTGCCTTCATTTCAGAACTTCTGGGATGAACTGCCGGGTTTCTTTCGCTGGCTCGAAACGCGGGAGCGGCGCGTCCCGATCCAACCCTACCGGATCGCATCGGGTGAGGAGATCATGCGCCCCGCCATTGGGACGCTCGGAATCGTGGGACTTCCAGCCGCCCCACTTGAGCGGATTCGATTCGCCGCCGCCAACCATCTTTGCATCGATCTTGACTATACGACGCTCGACGGCGCGCGCTCGGTACGACGAATCGAGCCATATTCACTTCGCCGCACCCAAGAGGGCGAAGTCGTTCTCCATGCCGTACGAGCGCAAGACAAGCAACACCGCAGCTATCGAGTTGACCTCATCAACGGAGCTACGATCACAGACCAGGTTTTTTCACCGAAGTATGCCATCGAGCTCAGCCCCGAAAAGTGACCTGACATGCGCATCCGCGCCTGGCGGGGCCGCGTCCTGTGCAAATTCAAGCTCGTTTTCATATTCCGAAAGTTACGAAACGTTGATAAATATAATTAAATACCGATATTTTGTAACATGGCACGATCAAAGACCAAACAAGAGAAGGTGCTCACACTGGTTCGGCGGGCAGGAATCCTGCGCCCGCGGGACCTGGATCGCCACGGAATCGCGCGAACCTACCTGCAGCGACTTGAGCAAGAAGGGCTTCTCGAGCGCATCGGAAGGGGACTTTACCGCCTCCCCTCCGCAGACCTGAGCGAACATCACAGTTTCGCGGCGGCCTGCAAGCTCGTGCCTCATGGCGTGGTCTGTCTGCTTTCCGCGCTGCGCTTCCACGATCTCACCACGCAAGCACCAGCGCAGGTCTGGCTCGCGATCGACCAGAAGGACCGGCGTCCACGGCAGGGAACACCGCCGCTGCGGATCGTCCACTTCTCCGCGGATGCCCTAACCGAAGGAATCGAAACCCATAAGATTGAAGGTGTGAAGGTTCGCGTGTACAACCCAGCCAAAACCGTTGCGGACTGCTTCAAGTACCGAAACAAGATCGGACTCGATGTCGCGATCGAAGCACTTCGCGACTACCTACACCGCCACCCAAGAGGAATCGATGATCTCTGGCACTACGCTCGGATCTGCCGGGTAGCAAACGTGATACGACCTTATCTCGAGGCACAGGTTTGAATCCTCGCGAGCGTCGCAACATTGCCACGTCGGTGCGTCAGCGACTGCTCAACAAAGCCCGCGAACGCGGCGAAGACTTTCAGCTGATCCTTACTTGGTACGCCATCGAGCGCCTCTTGTATCGGATCTCGCAATCGGATCACGCGGAATCGTTTGTCCTCAAGGGTGCGATGCTCTTTACCCTATGGGATGGCCCAACTCATCGGCCAACCAGGGATCTCGATCTACTGGCCTTCGGCGATCCGCTGGTTGCACGTATGGAAGATTTGTTTCGTGAGTTATGCCAAAGCAGTTTCGATGACGGGCTGGAGTTCGATATCGATTCGATCAATGGTGAAGAGATCCGCGAAACGAATGAATACGACGGTGTGCGCATCAGCGTTGGGGTCCAGCTTGGAATTGCGAACACACGCATGAAGGACTTCTATGATCTTTGGATCCTCTCGCGTAGGTTTGAATTCGACGGACCTCGACTTGCCGAAGCGATCGCCGCCACCTTCGAACGCAGACGTACTCCGATTCCCGAGAAATTGCCTCTTGCTCTGACTTCAGAGTTTTCCCAGGACCCCGCCAAACAAATTCAGTGGCGAGCATTCCTGAATCGGGGCTCCGTCACGGAACAAGCGGAACTCCAAGAGGTCGTCACCACGATCGCTTCGTTTCTCGTGGCACCGGCGCAAGCGGCCAGGAGCAATCAAACTTTTTCCAGCCGCTGGCCAGCGGCTGGACCCTGGAACAACAGATAGGACACCCGTGTCTACATTCGTGTGATATGAGCCTTGGAATCCTGTCGGAGCAACTGGGCTGACTTCAGGGGACGACTCGGGGGACTCCGTACGAAAAAACCTCATTTGGGCCGGTTTCCATATAGGCATAACTCCCTATAATGCCGTCACTTCTTGTTTTTTCGTCCTTCGCTATACTGGTTCTCACCCTGGAAACACGGGTTCGATTCCCGTTGGGACCACCATCCACGCCGCTCGGCATGCACGACGCCGTTTCCGCGGACTAGCAACCGCCTCAAGGCATCGGCCTAGAGAGAGACCTGTGACGAATCTGACCATCATATTGGTGCTGGTAATGATTCTCGTCGTGCTCGGCACGATTGAGGGGCTACGGCATCGGCGGAATCTCGCGCGGATTCCAATTCGGATTCATGTGAATGGCACGCGCGGGAAGAGCAGTGTCACCCGACTCATTGCTGCGGGCCTTCGTGCCGGCGGCATTGCCACGTGCGCGAAAACCACCGGCACGGAAGCCGCGATGATTCTGCCCGACGCATCGGAGTACGGTATCTATCGACCGGCAGGTGCCAATATCATCGAGCAGGTGCGCATTGTAGACACTGCGGCAGAGATCAACGCGCAGGCATTGGTGGTCGAATGCATGGCGCTGCAGCCGTTGCTGCAAAGCTTAAGCGAATTAAAACTCATCCGTGCAACCCACGGTGTCATCACCAATGCGCGCGAGGATCACTTGGATATCATGGGACCGTCAGAGGACGATGTCGCGCTGGCGCTCGCGGGGTCGACGCCAGAAAACGCCAAGATGTTCATCGCTGAGAATCGACACAGCGATGTATTCCAGAGCGCTGCAGACGATCGCGGGACCGAGTTAATCACGATCTCGCCAGAAGAAATCGAATCTGTGAGCGACGGCGATCTTGAAGGTTTTTCTTATCTTGAGCATCGCGAAAACGTTGCGCTCGCACTCCGCATCTGTGCCGACTTAGACGTCGACCGAAATACGGCGCTTCAGGGGATGTGGGCTGCGCCATACGACCCGGGCATGCTCACGGTTCATAAAGTTGACTTTTTTGAGCGCGAGCTTTTCTTTGCCAACGCGTTCGCAGCGAACGACCCCGAATCCACCGCACAGATCTGGCACCAGATGATCGATCTCATTCCGCGTACGGAAAAACGCATCGCGCTTTTCAACTGCAGAATCGATCGACCCGATCGCTCCAGACAACTCGGAGAGGCGTGCATTGAATGGGCTCCTGCCGACCACTACGTGCTGATGGGATCGGGCACCTACCTATTTGCACGCGCCGCCACAGCACGAGGTCTAGACGTTCGTAAACTGGTGATCGTTGAAAACCAGAAACCTGACGAGATCTTTGAAGCCATCGTGGAGTACGCGGCTCGCAGTGCAACCATCGTTGGAATGGGCAACATTCACGGCGGTGGGCACGACCTAGCGCGACTCTTTCGCAATCGAGGAACGCAGAAGGACCTTCGTACATGGACTTAAATATATTGGCCATCTCGATCGGACTCGGGCTCGTCGTCAGTCTGTTGTTCTCTGAGCTTTTCGGCTTGGCATCGGGTGGATTGGTGGTGCCAGGCTACATCGCGCTGTATCTCACGCAACCGCTCGAAGTCGCCGCGACCCTCGCAGCTGCACTCTTGACGTTCTTTCTGGTACGCATCCTATCCACCTTCGTCATCGTCTATGGTCGACGTCGAACCGCGTTGATGATTCTTGTTGGTTACGCCGCGGGCATTCTTCTCACCACGCTTCTCAACGCAGCGCTTGAATCCCAAGTCGTGATCCAGACCGTTCCCGGTGGCAGCGGCACCGCCTACAATGCGATCGCCACACAAGCGTTCGATACGCAAGTCATCGGGTACATCGTTCCTGGACTCATCGCGATTTGGCTTGACCGTCAGGGCGTGATTCCAACCCTTGCAACGCTGTTCACGAGCGCGGTCGTTGTGCGTCTCATCCTAATTCTACTCATACCCGAAGCACTGCAGTGGTTCGAAGCGGGATCCGATATTTTCGCGGCGGCAGAAGAGGTATTGGCAAGATGAAGCGAATCTACTGGCGACCTAAAGGTGTTTCGACCAATGCGTTGCTCGTAATCACGAGCATCGCTATGGCTTCACTCATCATCGTTGAAGCATTTCCGGAACGGGGTAGCGAAGCCTACCTCCAACAGATGCTCGAGGCGTCCACATTGGCTAGCGAAGCCATGGATACGCTGCGGACCGAACGCTTGCGCCGCGGCCCATCGATCGATCCGATCGCAGATCCATCGGGCTCAGGGCTCATCGGTGTCGCGATCAGTGAGGTTACGAGCAACAGCGGCAATTTGCTCGCGAAACAAACCACCATCAACCCCAACTGGGCAGCGGTCGCCATCGAACTGCTTCGAGAAGCGGGTGTTCGCGAGGGTGATACCGTCGCGGTAGGACTTTCCGGTTCTTTCCCGTCAATGAACATCGCCGTTTATGCTGCGCTTACAACGCTTCGCATCAAGCCAATCCCTATCTCCAGCGTGACTGCGTCTCAATGGGGTGCGAACCGTCCGCGGTACCTCTGGCTTGGTATGGAGCAATTCCTGCATAAGCGCAAAATCTTTCCGTTCCGCTCTGTGGCCACATCATTGGGGGGAGCGGAAGACCGTGCAGCGGGGGTATCGGACGAAGGGATGCGAATTCTTCGAAACGCGATCAAGCGAAGCAAGCTTCCTTTCATCGACGCAGAAAACTACGCGGCGAGCGTCGTCGAGAGAATGGCCATCTACGGGGAACACGCAGGGGGTAAAGAAATCGCTGCGTACATCAATATTGGTGGTGGGACGTCATCTGTCGGTACAAAACGTTCAAAGTTCGCCTTCCAGCCGGGCATTAACCGTCGCACTCCCCCCAAGGCCGCATTGATCGATTCAGTGATGGCCCGCTTTCTCGACCAGGGCAAACCAGTCATCCACTTCCTACAGATCAACCGCATGGCTCAGCGTTACGGATTGCCTCTAAGCCCACAGACGCGGCCCCCTGTAGGCACAGGACAAGTCTTTTTGCTTCAGCGGTATGACACTTCGCTTACCGCGGTCGCGCTATTCATTTTGATTGGTAGCCTTTTTCTCTTCATTCGCTCGGGCCGAGGCCGGATGGCACTCCAAACTGCACCGAAGGACACCGATAACTTTGAACCCACGGTCTGATTGACCGCCCTATGAAGCTTGCCACCAAGACCAGCGAGCCCTGGCTCTTTGGCGCTATCGACGCGTCGAGCATCGCTTGTTTCCGCGTATTCTTTGGTGGGCTCATGGTTTGGAAAGCGATCGAACTCTGGGCCAAGATCGAAACCTACTACCTCCATACTCACCTCTTTCCATACGAGCATCTCGAATTCATTGCACCATTCCCCGAACCATGGATTCAGACCGTCTTTGCCACAATGGCAATATCCGCAGCATTTCTCTCCATTGGCCTGCTCTATCGCCTGGCTGCGCTTCTACTGTTCTTGAGTTACGGCTACGTCTTTCTCCTCGATCAAACCACATACACTGACTACGATTATCTCTGTCTGATTTTCTGCGCGTTTTTTTTAGTAACGCGCGCGCACGCAGCAATCTCGATCGATTTACTCATCCGGGAGGGGCGCTTTTTTAGTCGCGTTCCCCATTGGCATCAGCTGATCTTTAGAACTCAGATGTTCATCGTGTACTTCTACGCCGGCATGGCGAAATTCAGTAGCGATTGGTTTCACGGTGAGCCGACCCGTGAAATCCTTCGTAACAAGATCCACGACCTTCCGTTTGCAGAAATCCTTTCGAGCGAAGCCGCGATTGGAATTTTCAGCTACGGCGCCGTGCTGTTCGACCTTTCCATCGGGTTCCTGCTGCTTAACCGTCGCACCCGGCTCGTCGGCGTTGCTGTACTCTGCAGCTTTCAATGGATCTACTATTGGACCTTTCCCGGTAGCGCTTTCCCGTTGCTCGCCGTTGGCGCAGCGATTCTGTTCTTTTCACCCGATGCCCCACGAAAAATTCTCGAAGCTATTGTGGGTCCAGATGCAGCGAGCAAAGATATACATTTCATGCGTCGTGGGACCGTGATCGCGCTGATCGTACTCGGTGTTTCCCTTCAAATCCTGACTCCGCTGCGACATTTCCTGATACCCGGCAATGTCAATTGGACCTCCGAGGGCGAACGCTTTGCTTGGCGCGGAAAGTTCAATGCAAAGGACGGTGCATTCCGCATCTTCGCATTCAATCCAGAATCCGGGAAACGCGAAGTCATCGCGACCTCCAACTACATGACCAAGCAACAAGCCAGCTTCATGTCGATTCGCCCGCATTTAGCGCGTCAGTTCGCGCGATTCTTAGGCGATGAGCAGCGCGAATACGGCATTCAAAATCCGGTAGTCCAGATCGAAGCCGTCGCATCGCTGAACGGCCGTCCCTACCAGTACCTCGTCTATCCCGATGCTAATTTGGGTGCAATCGAGACTGGCGAGAAATACATCGTGCCACTCGACCGTGGCCAGCCCATCGGCCACTATCCACAGACACAGGCGGAATGGTATGAAGCGGTTCAGCGAGTCTTGAATCCCCAATAGTTACTCAAGCTGATTTCACGCCAAACCGTATCGAACTGCATCCCTCGTCGTGGAGTGTCGTTTGCAGTTTCGAAGCGTGGCAGATTTGAACAATGCGGTCATCAATGCACTCCCCTCGCTGCCGCGCGAAATCGACCTTGTCGTAGGAATTCCACGAAGCGGTATGCTGCCGGCGAACCTGATCGCGCTATACCGAAACCTTCCCCTTACCGACATTGATGGCCTTATTGGGCAGCGGTTGCTCGTAGGCGGTCGACGCAGTCGCAACAATCAGGTTTTCACATCCAGCGATCCATTGAACGTGCTTGTCATCGACGACAGTGCTCAATCCGGCGGCCAACTTGCCGACGTTCGTAAGACGCTCGAAGCCGCAAAACTGCCCCATCGATTCACGTTCGTGGTGGTCTACGCGAGCGAGCAAGGACTAGTCCACGTTGACCGCGCGCTTGAAGTACTTGGTGAGAATCGGTTCTTCGAATGGAACATCATGCACCATCGCTTCTTGTTGCAGCGTGCTTGCGTAGACATCGACGGGGTTCTTTGCCGCGATCCGACCGATGCCGAAAATGATGATGGTCCGAACTACGAACATTTCTTACTGAATGCAGATCCATTGTTTGTACCGACCGTACCCATTCGGCATCTAGTGACATGTCGTTTAGAGAAGTACCGCGAGCATACCGAAACCTGGCTCGAAACCCATGACGTCGAGTACGAGGAGCTCACGATGCTCGACCTCCCTACTCAGGAAGCGCGCCAAGCCTCAGGTTGTCATGCGGAATTCAAGGCCGGCATCTATGAGAAAAGTAACACGCTACTTTTTATCGAAAGTTCCGAGTGGCAAGCCAAAGGAATTTTTCGGATTACCCAGTCGCCCGTCTACTCAGTCGGCACGAACGAGTTATACAGCGATGGAACCGCTGCGCCTCGGCGTCCCCATGACCTGGGGCTTTCTCGACAAGGCATACGCGCCGTAAAGCGCATGGCGCGACGCCTGTTACGTAGGCCCGGTAGAAAGGGCTGAACAACTACTGGGGCTGTTGTTCCTGCTTGAAGCGCTTCATCATTTCTTCGACATTGAGTTGAGGTGCACCATCTTTAGATCCGTCTGAGGCCTTGTTAAAAAGATCCGTCAAACTCGGACCAGCAGTAACCACCATACCCTCAGGCACCTCGTACGCATCATCAGGCCCCGGATCGCCCATACGAACTTCAATCGCGGTATCGGAGACGTTCACTTGTTCGCTTGAGACTTGGAGCGTAATGCCACCCTCGGTAACGCACATGGTCTGGTTCATCTGGGCTCCTTCCCATACATCACATTCGTGACCCGCAATCTCTCGAGTCTTGCCCGTCGGTTTTCCACCCATCTGTCGCATCATACGCGCACCAAACTCAAGTCCATCACCTTTCATATTCTGTACCATTGCAGCATAGAAAGGATTATCCATTCGCGATGCCGTCCCCGCGCTGAGGTCGACGGTGGTAATTTCGGCGCCACGCGTAATCGTTTTTGTGTGATCTTTTTGTGTAAAGCCAGCGATCCGAGTTTCGACATCGCGGATTTCAGCACGTTCATTGCCATAGTTACGTACGTGTTCCGTCACCGTGCCCGAATGGATACCTTCAAGCTTCCGCACCAAAGTAAAAGACTCCACGCGATAGAACCGACTTTCAGTGTTTGCGACATCGGGCACGTCGCTACCGCCACAGGCAGAAAACGCCAAACCGATAACCAGTGCACTCATCCAATGTCTCGAAACACGCATATAAACCCCCTCTACGACAGAGCTGAAGACTAGCATAGGCGCGCTGTTCCTATCGATTCCGCGTCTTCGCCAACAGCCGCAGAATCTCCAGATACAGCCAGATCAACGTCACCATCAGTCCAAAGGCTGCATACCATTCCATGAACTGAGGCGCGCCACGCTTCTCACCGTTCTCAATGAAGTCAAAGTCCAAAACGAGATTGAGCGCAGCAATCACGACGACAAACATGCTGAAACCGATACCGATCAATCCGCTTTCATGAATAAACGGAACGGACGTACCAAATAACCGGAGCACGAACGACAGCAAGTAAATAAGCATGATGCCACCGGTTGCCGCGACAATTCCGAGCTTGAAATTTTCGGTGGCGCGAATCATGCCCGAACGATACGCGGTCAACAATGCAAAGAGTGTTCCGAACGTGCCAAGAATCGCTTGGACCACGATACCCGGATAACGGTACTCAAATCCGGCAGATACAGCGCCGAGAAACAATCCCTCAAGGACGCAATAGAGCGGCGCGGTTATCGGCGACCAGGTCTTCTTAAAGATGGTGACCATGGCGACAATGAATCCACCAATCGCACCGACCCACATGAAGGGCGAGGGAACAAAGATCGGCGCTCCACCGTATTCATTTGAAGGTGCGAAGCTTTGGATCCACGAGTAGTACGCGACCCCCATCGTAATCGCGAGCAGGACGGCGGTCTTGTTGACCGTCCCGGCGATCGTCATGCGGCCCGCCGTGGGGTCGCCGAGATCACGAGCTTCAAGAAAAACGTTGTCGTTAAGAGCTGGATTGGATGTACGCATCCCTGAATTCTCTCGAATCGGTGACGCATGCGCTACCCAGACCTTGTTTCATCCGTACGACTGGGATAGCGTGGCGGCCCAATCAAGGAGTCGTTCTACATGGGAAATCCAACAGCCGTTCTGGAAACGTCGCTCGGTGAAATTACGGTCGAGCTTTTCGAAGATAAAATGCCCATCACCGCAGGTAACTTCATCAAGCTGGCTAAATCTGGCTTCTACGACGGTCTTCACTTCCATCGGGTCATTGGCGGTTTCATGATCCAATTCGGTTGCCCCCACAGTCGGGATCCCGAAAGCCCGCGAGCCGGCACCGGTGATGGCCCGGATGGAAATATCCAAGACGAACATCCCGATGACGCCAAGCTCTCCAACGAGCCGGGAACGCTATCGATGGCGAATAGTGGCACGCCCAATAGCGGCAGTTGCCAGTTCTTCATCAACGCCTCGCATAACGACTACCTCGACTGGTTTGGTCCTGGATCTTCCAAGCATCCAGTCTTCGGCAAGGTGACCGAAGGCATGGAGGTCGTCAGCCTGATCGAAGAATCTCCCACTGGCCCTGGGGACCGACCCGACCCACCCGTACAGATGATCTCGGTGACCGTGCAGGAGTAAGCCTTGCCCGCTCTGCAGCGGTTATTCCGTCGCCTCGTGCAGACCGAATTTCGGACCATGATCTCGGTACCAATTCACGACATCGCGTGCCGTTTCTTCAAACGGTCGAAACTTCGCATCCAGCCGAGATTGCGCGCGCGCCGACGAGAGGTCGTGCTTAAGCAGCATGATTTTCAACCCGAACACCGGGACGCTGGCCTGGCCGCCGGTGAGCCTAGCGACGAATTCGGAGATATGCGCAAACGCCAAGGCAATCGGTCCGGGGATCTGCAACCGTGGTGCAGGCTTGCCGCTGACCTTCGCAAGTGCGTTCGTACAGTCACGTAAACTTACGTAGTTGCCCCCAAGAACGAAACGATCGCCGTGTGATCCGCGCTCCATCGCACGAATCGTCCCCATCGCGACATCGCGTGCATCGGCGATCGCCGCGCCACCATCGGGCACAGCGGGAATCTTTCCGGATAAGAAGTCCAGACAAAGCTGTCCCGCGCCCGTCGGGGCAGCGTCACCAGGCCCCCACATCCAACCGGGAAGAATCTCGATGATCTTCATCCCACTCGCCGGCTGGAACGCAGCGATTTTCTGGTCGCCATCTCGTTTGCTCTTGAAGTAGAGGTTCTTAAGCAGCGCTTCGGTCGGCGGTGTCTCTTCGGCATAGCCGACAGCGCCAGCCGAACCGATGTGCACGAATGTTGAAACCCCTCGACGGTCCGCTTCCGCCATGAAGGCCAATGTCGCGTCGACGTTGATGGCTTCAAGTGCCGCGACGTGTTCAGCTCCGCCGTCGTACTCCCGAAAATAGGCCGCAGCATGGACGATCGCGTCACAGTCACCGATCGAGTCCGCAAAGCTAGAGATGTCTTGCATATCTCCTTGCACGAAACGCGCTGCCGTATCGCCCAAGAGCTTCTCCGCTTTCTCCTTGGTCCGAGTCAGCCCGACCACCTCGTACCCCTCGCCGAGAAGTGCCCGCACCAGGTTGTTGCCAAAGAGACCGGTACTGCCAGTAACGAAGACTTTCATCGCTAGCTCCTTTCGGGTTAGAATATGAAGGATTCTTCAGATTTTGGATATTCGCATTTGCCCAGACCCGCCAGAAAGCACGTAAGTCCCCGGAAACGCCCACTTCAGGCGCGTTCGCAGGCCACCGTTGAAGCCTTGCTCAAGGCTGCGTCTCAGGTTTTGGTCCGCGATGGCTACGAACGAATGACCACGACGCGGGTTGCAGAGCGTGCGGGCGTGAGCGTTGGTTCGCTCTACCAGTACTTCCCGTCCAAGGAAGCACTCTTGGTAGAACTGCTCGAACGCCGCATGGCCGGCCTACGCGATACGTTGCTCGACGCGCTGCAGTCGACAGCAGGACAGCCCTTCAAAACTCGCGTACGTGAATTGCTATCGAGTTTGCTCGAATTCAAGGCTCGCGAAGTGAAGCTCGGGATCGAACTCGCGCGCCAAACGCCACGCCTCGAAAAACTAGGAGCCATTCAAAAAGTCACCGCTGCGGCGACTCAGCTGGTCGCGGCCGTAATTGAAGAACACCGTGCGGAGCTCAAGGTGAAGGACTCTAAGCTAGCGGCCTGGCTGATCGTGCAATCCATAACGGGAATCCTTGACGCCGCGATCACAGATCCTCCGCTCCCACTCGAAGATCCGCGACTCATCGAAGCGATGGTTAAAATGACCCTTGAGCTGACCAGGAGCGTCTAGAACGCTGACTTCGACGAGCGCGTCATCCGTCTCACTTGAGGTTGCCGCCGTTGCCAACATCAGCATCGAAAGCAAGAACAAAACCAACCTGAAAATCATCGACAGCTCCGCGCGCAAGACGGTAAAAACTTACGCATCGGTCGACGGGGGGAAGTCATTAGCTTGGGTGGATCATTTTTCGTTGCGCAGGGATTTTCCATGACCTAATGAACTGCAGCATGGTCGAAACCATCGCACTTTCGATTCCGGGACCCGGTCTGCACCCATACCTATGAGGGGCCGGACGATATGCCTTCGCATATCAAGGCGGCGTTGACGGCAACGTCGCTCTCGATCCCGATCGTCGATAGCCGACTCGCGCTCGGCACCTGGCAAGATGTCTTCCTCTGGGAGCATCGCGATCACCCGGGGCCGCGACGCGTCATCGTGCACATCGGCTAGAGCGTCCCAGTAAGCGCCGCTTCGGCGTATACTGGCGCGATGAACGATACACCAGACCAATCCGCAGAAGTAGGCTTCACCCCACCCCAATGGTTAATTCGCTGGATCACCAGCGCACAAATCGCCGTCTATGAATTCTCGGGGGGGCGCGTTTGGACCAGTGGCGCCAACATGGCACACCTTGTGTTGTATACCATCGGTCGTAAATCAGGCCGACAATTCAAGGCGTGCCTCCCCTATTGGTTAGACACGAATGGCCAGCGCATTGTGGTCGCATCCTATGCGGGTGCCACGCATCATCCGGGTTGGTATCACAACCTCGCCGACCGGAACACCAACCCCACGGTTGGCGTGCTCGATAAGACCGAGCGGTTCAAGGCACGCGCTGAGATCCTAGACGGTGCGGATTACGATCAGGTATGGAAAGACCTCACCCGCGATCGCCCGTTCTACGCAAACTATCAATTGAAAACGTCGCGCAAGATTCCGCTGATTCGCCTGCTAGAAGCGCGGTAGTCGCGACACACGCGACGCTATTACAAGCTCACGGTAATTGACACATTTTGAGTCCACTGTGCCACGATCTTTATAGCGAATTGGTGGTGCCAGGAGATGTTATGCCGCGTTCTTACCGAGTTGCTTTCGTAATTCTTACGATCATTCTTTCTCAACCAGCGGCCGCGGCTGAACTCGCAGGTACCGTTCCGGGCGAATTCGCAGTCGAAGATCACGGCCTCCCCAGTTTCACGGTCCCAATTCAGGTCCCCCCCGGAACCAACGGAATGCAGCCCGACCTGGCGCTCGCCTTCTTTGGCGGGCGCGGTTCCGGACGGCTCGGGGTCGGCTGGACCTTGGTTGGGTTCTCCGACGTCCAACGTTGTCCCACTGGGATAGAACCAGACGGTTTCATCGACCCGGTCGACTTTGATAGCAACGATCAGTTCTGTCTAGACGGCGAACGCCTCATCGCGGTTAGCGGTGCTTACGGACAACCCGGCACGGAATACCGTACTGAGCGCAATACTTTTGCAAAAGTAATTTCCAATGGACAGAACGAGACCGGGCCCCAGTCGTTTACCGTCTACACTCAGAACGGTCGCATTCTCGAGTACGGCACCAGCCCTGATTCCAATATCGGCGCGCAGGGCGTAGGTGGAACGTTCCTCTGGCAGCTCGCAACCGTCACCGACCGCTTCGGCAACACGATTCGTTACACCTACTACGAGAACCCCATAAACATCGAATTCCAACCCATCCGCATCGACTACACAGAGAACCTTTCCCAGGGTTTGGCTGCCTACAACCATGTGGAGTTCGTCTACG
>JAJDAK010000027.1 GCA_029261895.1 Deltaproteobacteria bacterium | reverse complement strand
CATCGGCGTCCCCGCACACCTCGTCACCTGGGGCTCGGTCCTCGCCGCCGGCCGCGCCAACCCCTTCGCCTGGTGGCTCGCCGTCTTCCCGGGCCTCGCGATCTTTCTCACCGTTACCGCCTACAACTTATTGGGCGATGGACTGCGGGATGCGCTGGATCCGAAGACGCTGAAGTAATTCACTCGCAACGGAACCCTCGCTTTCCTCGACACACCAAAGCGTTGATCTGATACGATCGCGTCGCCTTTCATGGCGAATTTTGGACTACCCAACCTAGCTATTGGTAGGGTGGGGGCTGAGGCGGATGGTTCTTGAGCTCGATTGAACATCGAAGCAGCAGATCGGCTTGGCGGTTTTGGTTGCTGGCCCTACTCATCGTAGGTCTGGCGGAACCTTCGCAGGCGCAGGTCCAGACGAAATTTCAGCAGAGTTGTACCAACGTCATGAATCGGGACTGGTCTAAGTCCGCCGGGTCGGTCGATAAAATTATTTCGACCTGTATTCGTAACTACACCAAAGGTCGTCAACTCGATCCAAAGAACCCTTCCATCCAAACCCTGTCCGAGTGCTTCCAAAGCGACCCCAAGGGTCGCGTCCAAAAGAGTCTTGCGAACGCGTTTCGAGACTTCGATGCGAAATGTCTGGGTATCGCCAGCGATGGTGCGCCTAAGCGGCCCCCCTATGGTGTGTCTTCGCCCGACGGGGCCGTCTTCGGCGCGATCGCACGGGAGATCGATTTAGCCAGTGCGATTTTCACAACAACTCCAGAACAGATTTTAATTCGTGAATCGGCGCCGGGGTTTGCAGATCCCAAGGACGCGAAAGACGCGTCCAAGTGCCAGCAGAAGGTTTGGTCCTCGGTCATCAAGTGTGCGACTGAACTCAGAAGGCAATTTCTAATCTGCAAGAAGAAGGACCTGAAGAACGGGGCGATTCGCGGGCTTATCGTGGATGCCTCCGGAATCGAACGCTGCTTTGATGGTTTTGATTCCGATGTTCTCGCTAAGAAGTGTAGCGGCCTCGCTGATAAGGGTCTTCAGAAGGATGTCCAAAAGCGTTGTGTTGACCGGGTTGATGAGCGATCGCTGTCCCAACTCTTTCCGTCCTGTGTAACGGATGACGCGGCTCAATTGGCACGGTGCTTGGACCAAACGGCACGCTGCGCGTTCTGCCAGTCTGCCAACACGGCCGATGCTGTAGGTCAGGATTGCGACCTATTCGACGATAATCAAGCCAACGATTCGTGTGCAGCAACGCTCTGCGCAGCGGGCTTGCCCTGCGGCACCAGCGAATTGGGTGTGTGCGCCGAAGGGGTGACGACCTGTCCCGGTGGTGCGCTGCAGCCTTCGGTTTGTGTACGTGCAACCGATCCGACCCCCGAGCTTTGCGATGGCCTAGACAATGACTGCGATGGCGATCTCGATGAAGATTTCGATCTTGGAGGTGTGTGCACCACCGGTGAACTCGGCATCTGCAGTGCAGGCGCGTTGATTTGCGATGGCATCGGCACCATCTGCGAGCGCAGCTTCGATCCGAATACCGAACTCTGCGACGGGTTGGACAACGATTGCGATGGCGAGTTGGACGAAGGCTTTGGTCTCGGCGATAGCTGCTCGACCGGTGAAATAGGTGAGTGCGCTGCTGGTTCTTTGGTATGTGACGGCGTCGGTGCGGTTTGCCAGCGTGATCAGGATCCGGTTCTGGAATCATGCGACGGCCTCGACAATGACTGCAACGGCGATATCGACGAGTCGCTGGGCACGACGACCTGCGGTCTGGGCCCGTGCGCGCATACCGTCGAGAACTGTGTTGGCGGGATCAATCAAATCTGTGATCCGTTCGAGGGCTCGGTCGCGGAAATTTGTCTCAGCGGTGAAGACGAGAACTGCGACGGCACGATCGACGAGGCGATATGCAGCTGCGTCACCGGGCTCAGTTGTGATACGGGTAGTCTTGGTGTCTGCGGTCCGGGGCAAACCACCTGCCCGGGTGGACCCACTGGCGCTGCGGTATGTGAAGCATTCGAACTACCAACGGTTGAGATATGCGATGGCCTCGACAACAACTGTGATGGCTCGGAGGACGAAGGCTTCAACGTAGGTACCACTTGTTCCACGGGCGAGCTCGGCGTTTGTGCAAGTGGAACGATTCAGTGCGAACTGGGCGCCACGACGTGTCGCCGAGATATCGAACCCGATGAAGAACTCTGTGATGCTTTGGACAATAACTGTGATGGGTCTGTCGATGAGATCTTTGTTCGCTTAGGTCAAGCCTGTGACAACGCGGGTTTTGGTATCTGTACGCCAGGAATATTTGAATGCGACGGTATCGGGGAACGTTGCGCGCCAACGGTTGAACCCGAAGTCGAGATCTGCGACGGCATCGACAATAACTGCAATGGTCAGATTGACGATGGATTCACGATAGGCACCGCTTGCAGCACGGGTGGACTCGGGGTGTGTTCCTTCGGTCGTGAAGATTGCAGTGGTGCCTGTATTCAAACGGTGGCGCCGGATTCTGAGATCTGTGACGGGCTCGACAATAACTGCGACGGCCAGATCGACGAAGGCTTCACCCTGGGAACGGTATGTACAACCACGCTACCTGGCATCTGCTCCACAGGCACATCGCAATGCTCCGACGGTGCGGAGCTCTGCGTGCCCGATCTGCAGCCCACATCGGAAATATGCGGTGATGGCATTGACCAAGACTGCGATGGACGCGACTGCGAACTGCTGACGATCAATATCGACACGCCTATCGACGGCGGCGTCACGGCCGCGGATACGATTTTAGTGAGCGGGACCACCGGACCCGGTGTTACGTCGGTAGAAGTCGGCGGCCAGGGCACCTCGGTAACGGGAGGCTCGTTCGCAATCAGCGTTCCGCTGCACGAGGGCACACAGTCGGTTATCGCGACAGCATCGGATGACGTGGGTAACACCGGTACCGACTCGGTCGTGGTTACACGCGATAACGTCGCGCCCGTGGTCAAATTCGATGCGCCGCTTGACGGTGATGTTGTGAGTTCAGACCAGATCGCGTTGACGGGCATCGTGAACGATGTTGTGGATGGCGCGACGACGCCACAGGTTTCGATCAACGGATTCCCAGCGAGTGTGAGCGCAGGCAGCTTTATGATCGTCGGCTTTCCACTTCATCCTGGCGCCAACGTCATTGAAGCGGTTGCCACGGATTCGGTAGGCAATGAAGGTCGCGACACCGTCACCGTGAATTTCGAAATTCCTGTTGGACCGAGCGTTCAGGATGTGAGTGGCAATGGTCAGGCGGGCTCGATTCTGGAAAGACTCCCTCAGCCGCTCACCGTCAGAGTGGTCGACGAATCCGGAAATCCCGTCGCGGGACGCGTTGTGACTTTTGAGGTGACGCGAAATAGCGGTTTGCTCCAGTTGGACCCAAACAGCGCGTTGCTCCGGACACTGCAGTTGCCCACCAATGGCGCCGGCGAGGCGTCCGCGTTTTTCAATCTCGGCGGCACGATCGGAGATGGGAACAACCGCGTTTCTGTAACCGCCCTTGGTGCGAGTGGCAAAGTGGACTTCTGTGCTTCAGCGACCGCCGCTACGCCCGCGCAAATCCTGATGGTGATGGGTGATGGTCAGCGGGGTTTGGTCGGAAACCCCTTGCCGCATCCATTCGAAACTCTCGTTGTCGATGGCGAAGGCAATCCTGTCGGCGGCATCCCCGTTGACTTCGAAGTACTACGGGGTGGCGGTAATCTCGGCGGAGTGACGCAGTTAGCGGTTCCGACGGACACCGAAGGTATCGCTCACGCGCTACTTACTTTGGGTCCAGACACCGGCGTCGCGAACAACGTCGTAACGGCAACCTTCGTTGGAAACCCTTCAAGACTCGTCGCCTTGCGTGCGAGTGCGCTCGCGCCCGCAGACCCCAACAACACGCGCCTGATGGGCTCGGTGCTCGATAGCGCCTTGTCACCCATACCGAATGCGCTCGTCGAAATCGTCGGTACACAGATCCAAGACCGAACCGACGGCAGCGGCACATTCTTGTTGGAGGGAGTCCCGGTGGGTCCCGTGGAACTCCACATCGACCCCAACGCCTCACCCCGTGCAGAGACTTTCCCACCCCTGCGCTTTGAAGCCGTCACCGTTGCCGGGCAGTTGAACTCGCTTGGTCAACCCATCGTGCTACCGGAGATCGATACCGCGAGCGCGCAGCTTGTAGGTGGTAGTGAAGACGTCACGTTGACGATGCCCGGTGTCGACGGCCTCACGTTAACCGTGTTTGCGAACTCCACGATTTTCCCCGGCGGCGCGCAAACAGGACTCCTCAGCATCAGCCAGGTTCACCTCGACAAAGTTCCCATGCCACCACCCGATGGATCATTCTTCATGGCACCGGCCTGGACCATTCAGCCCGCGGGCGTCGCCTTTGATCCCCCTGCGCGCGTCACCATTCCCAATGACGGTCTTCCACCCGGGCGAATCATCGATATTCAGCAGTTTGATCACACGTTCAATGAGTTTATCAGCGTCGCCAAAGGCACAGTCTCCGATGACGGCCTGCTCATCGTCTCCGATCCTGGCTTCGGCATCCAACGGTCCGGCTGGGGAGGTGGCACTCCACCGCCACCACCCGTCTCCGACGCTTGCAACTGCGAAGACCCATGCCAGGTCTGTGCAACCCCATCGGGTACCTGCGTCGATGATCCTACAAGCACGAACCCGGAATGTAGCGAAGTAGAGATCGATATTCTTGAAGTTGTTTCCGAACAGTTGACGGGCCGTCGATGCAACTTCCTCACGAAGGCGAGTGATCCAAATTCAGAGAACGTGCCGATCGTGATGGGTGCAAACAAATCACAAGTGAGCGACGCCGGTCGGGAAACTCGTCTGTCTATCATTGCAGATATCGATCCCCCGAGTGCAGCGGACCTCGTGCGCTTTGCGGTGCATCCGAGAGGGAAACGCGATGATCTCCTCGGGGTTGTGCCAGGGTCGGTCTCATCAATACCACTGCAGTTTGACGCGTCGGAATTCGGCCCTGTACGACTTTTTGGAACAAGTGTTCTTGGAGTATTCTTGCCTGCGCCGATAATACTCTTTCTACCTACCGAATACCGAATTGTCGGTGGATTGGTTGCTGACGCCAATGATGAGCTGGATGCGTCGAAAGTGACAACGCGTTTTGAGCATTCGATACTGCCTGTAACGCACAACACGTATGACACTGCGACAGAAGTAGCAGTACTCGGGTCTTTCGCGAGGCAAGGGAGTTTCGGAGTTGCTTCTGAGCTCGTATATGCGATGGCATTTGCAGGTCAGGGACAGTATGCGATCGACCAAGCGGAGCTGATCGGTACTACAATTCGTGCGGCCGATCAAAGTCATCCACTTGGACAGGTCTGGGATGCGAGCTGTTCATCCGACGCATGGCTCTACGATTTTGGGCCCGCGACGATGGTGTCTAGCGAGAATGCGGCAAGGTCGTGCCAGATTCAGAATCTCGTAGGCATCGCTCTCCGAACCAATCAAACGCGAGTTGATGAAGTTCGTAACTTCTTTGCGAATCCGGGTAGTCCCGATGCTATGACCTTCCCGCTGGACGCGAATACTCCATGGGTCTGGGGCGGTAAGATTCAATTCGATGATACGGGAGCCGGGAACCTTGTCGGACTTGCAGCGTGGGATGGCGAGACGGTGCCTAGACATTGCCGAAATTCGGAGATGAAAAACGCGTTCGGCGCTAGCGAGATTACAGGTTCACTTCAAGTGACGGTTACCAAGACAAACCTTGAAGTGTCTTCGATCCGGTATGTCGGAAATTCAGAGATCGATATTTTTGATGCGAGTTATAAGAAAGATACGGGCCGACTCTTCAACGCGGTCAATCAAGCGATCGTGATGATGATGGCCGGCTATCCGACGCTGCGGGAAACGGAGTTGTTCGATTTGGATTTTCCAAGGCTTCCAATTCTTGAACTCATTCCGAGCCCTCGCGCTCTGGCGGGGCGCACGTTCAAAACGAAATTTTCAATAAACCACCTCAGTTCGAATTTCGACGCGGATCCCAACACACCAGTGGTTGATCCGTTTAGGTTTTAGTATGCGAATAGTACAATTTTCTGTGCTTGCAATGACGACGGTGTGGCTTCTCGGGGCCAGTGTTCCCGAGCGACTAAATTCGCGACCGAGTATCGACTTTATATCGCTGCGTGCTGACGGTGAATTCACGGATCTTTTGGATGCTGTATCGGAGGGAAGTGCACCAGAATGGCCGCTCTGTGTTTCGTCAAGCTATGCATCGATAATCACTGCGGGAGAGCGTCTGGAGCAGGATCTACTGCGGGGAATCTATTTCCAGCTGTTGCGCCAGCTCGAGGCCTTTCAGGCGACTCTGCAGAAACTTCCACCGCGAGTGTTTCATAGGCGGATCGATCAGCTTATCGCACTGCGTGATCACATCGCGAAACGGCGAAGTTATTCTAACCGGATTCTGATTGACGCACTTAATGCCGTGGTTTTCGTCGAGCTGACAAAGAAGGTAGTGATTCTTCGGAAGGTGCCCGAAAAGATACACGCGCATATTGGACGTCTGCGTTCGTTAGGAACTGACCCTGCGGACGTTCTAGCTTTTGTGGCGGCGGAGGTAGGGTCGCCTCATTCTGTAGCGGATCTGGATCAAGCCTCGCGCAAGAGTCTTGGCGACAGAACTTTTGAAGCGAGTGTGTCAGCAGGGCATGGCGATGCAGAACGCATGAGCCGTATCGCCTACTGGGTTAGAGACGAAGGTTGGGACAAACTCTCCGACAATTCGGCCGATCGAGCTGTGCTTTTTCAGTTAGGTATCGTTCCAAGCCTCGCGTTCCGGAATATCGACGGACAGCTTGATTCGATAGGTGATCGCGATACGGCCAATCATACAAATTTGCCCGCGTTGGCGCTGTATATCGAGAGATCCGGCGGAGACATCGACCGTGATTGGGAGAAGATTCGGGACGTTCTCGCGCTAACAGAAAACGAGAGAGCGCGCCTTGGGTCAAATATTTCGCCTGTATATCGGACGTATAGTGTGGCCGGCGCGTTGAGCCGAATGGTTAAGGAGGTTGAGACCGGACAGATTCGTTTGCGCCCAATATTTGATATCCCCTCTCAGCGGCGACCTGTGCAGGAGGAAGATGCTGAACCGTCTGGATTCGGAGAAATAAATTCGCGTGATAGCATCGCATTTTTGATGAAATACGCGCACGGAACGTTCACAGACTTGTTGGATATCGTGTCGAACGGTGAAGCGCCAGAGTGGACGTTCAGCGTTTCATCCAGCTATGCACTGCCGGTCGCTGCGGCGGATCGTCTAGAGCAAGATTTGCTGCGTGGGCTCTATTACCGTGTCCTGATACAGCTTGAAAAATTTCAACTGACGCTTCAGAAGCTCCCGCCGAGGAAATTTCACAAGCGAATCTCACAACTGATTCAGCTCCGTGATCATATTGCGAAACGAAGAAGCTATTCGAACCAAGTTCTCATCAACGCATTGAATGCGGTCGCGTTCGTCGAACTCGCAAAACAGATTGTGATGCGCCGAGACGTGTCGGATGAAATCCAAGAAAACATCGGGCGATTGCGATCGTTAAGAGTAGATCCGGAAAATCTCCTCGAGTATCTGAATCCCGAGGTGGACGCGACCCATTCCGTGAAAAGTCTAGACCTGGCAGCACGGCAGGATCTTGGAGACAAGGTGTTCAGTGCCGCGGTAGAGGCCGATTTGCTCGATGCAGAACGTTTCCGTCGGATTGTTGCATGGGTAGGGAAAAACCGATGGGATGCTGTTACGGACAGCCCTGCCGGCCGAATTCGATCTCAGCAGTTGGGCTTCATTCCAAGCTTGGCCTTCCGAAATCTGCCGAAGTTGCTTGAAACGATTGGAGCGCAACAAGGGAACATTCATCTTGCGCTACCGGCTCTCGCTTTTTATGTGATCAGGTCCGGGGGCAGGATCCAACGAGACGCAAAGCTTATCAAACAAACGCTTGCGCTGACGGAGGAAGATCGACGTAACCTCGGTTCGAACATATACAAGTTGAGACGCCATCGCGGGATTAGTTATCCAGTCAGTGCCCTAATTCAACAGGTTCAAACAGGATATATCGACGCTCAGGCAATATTCGATCTTGACGCTGACCGTTGGCAAAAATCGAAGGAACGGACTGATGTGGAATAATTTAATCCGCATAGCGGGATGGTCCGTCGCTGTGGTGTGTCTTGGTATCGAGATGAGCGTACACGCGAGTACCAAGCCGCTAGACCCGTCGACCGCTGGACAAGTGAACTCTACCGAAAGCGTTGATTTCTTGATCAAGCACACGAGTGGTGACTTTACGAAGCTGTTGGATGCGATGTCTGCAGGTGATGCTCCAGATTGGCCCGTTTGTTTCTCTTCGAAGGTGAATCTTCCTATTGCAGCGTATTTTCAGCTCGAGAATGATTTATTGCGTGGACACTACTACCGGTTTCTGCAGCAACTTAGGCGCTTCCAGGCGACGATTCAAAAGCTCGAACCGAAGGTGTTCAACATGCGTATCACTCAGCTAGTTGAGTTGCGCAACCATATCGCTAAGAGGCGTACATACCCAACGCAAGTGCTAGTCGACGCGCTTAATGGCGTATTGTTCGTCGAGCTTGCGAAACAGATCGTACTTCGACGCGATGTCTCGGATGCGATGAGGGTGCATATCGCACGAGTGCGTGCACTAAAGACCGATCCCGCCGACATTCTTGCGTATGTTGCGTTAGAGGTTGGGCGATCGCATACAGTTACAGATCTCGACGAAGCAGCGCGGAGGAATGTGGGTGGTCGGGCGTTCGAGTCAACCGTCTCTGCTGGTTTCTTGGATGGGGAACGGTTGCGCAGAATCGGATACTGGATTCAGGAAGAGAAGTTGGACCAGGCAGCCGAGTCAGAGGCGAGCCAGGTTTACATGGGTGGACTGGGGTTTGTGTCGGAGCTTGCGTTTCGAGACATTGCCAGGCATCTGATGATGATCCAGGTGAAGGAGGCGAACATACAAATCGGTTTGCCGTTGCTTGCCATCTATGTGGAGCGAGCGAAAGGGAGGCTGAGCACTGATAGTACCGAGGTCAAAAGGGTCCTTAATCTGACGCCCGCTGACAAAGAATCACTTGGCTCGAATATTGCCCCTCTCATCACGGCGCCAGGTGAGTCGACTCTAGTCACATCACTAATTCGAGCCGTCCAGAATGGATTGATCCGAAGCCATTCTCTGTTTGACTTGGATGATCCGAACCGACATGTGCCGAAGGAAAAGGGTGATGTCGAGTAGGTCGGGCATTGCGCCTATGTTGTTGCTTGGATCCAATTACGATCACCATCGATCCATTCAGGTTTTAGTATGAAAGTATCAATGAATACTTTGGCAATGTTTGCGTTCGCGATGATGGTTTGTCTGTCGCCGTCGAATTCGTTTGCGAAAACTGGATCCGACGACCCAACGAGTCCGGGCGCGACAAACTCTCCGGCGAGTGTCGACTTTTTGATCAAGCACACGCGGGGGGAGTTTACCTTGCTCTTGGGCGCGGTCGCGAAAGGTGACGTTCCGGAGTGGCCGTTCTGTATATTGTCGAGTTATGCAATGCCCATCGCTGCGGCGGATCGTCTAGAGCAAGATTTGCTGCGCGGGCTCTATTATCGAGTCCTGCGACAATTCGAGCATTTCCAACCGACGTTACAAAAGCTGCCACCGAAGAAGTTTCATAAGCGAATCACGCAACTGATTCAACTGCGTGACCATATCGCGAAGCGAAGAAGTTACTCGAACCAAGTTCTCATCAACGCGTTGAATGCTGTGATGTTTGTCGAGCTGACGAAGCAAATGGTTCTTCGCCGAGATGTCTCGAAAGAAATGCACGAGCACATCAATCGATTGCGAGCGCTGAAGACGGATCCAGCCGATATTTTGGCTTACTTGAACGCTGAAGTGGGTGAAACCCATACCGTAGAAGACCTGTACCGCGCAGCTAGACGGGATCTTACCGGCCGAGGGTTCGAGTCCACCGTCGAGGCGGGATATGTTGATTCAGAGCGTCTCAGGCGAATCGGATATTGGGTAGAAAAAGGTGGTTGGGGCAAGCGAACGGATAGTCTGGCGGACCAAGTCGTGATGTTCCAATTGGGGTTTGTTCCCAATTTAGCGGTGCGGAATATCGGGTCTCAGCTTGAAGCTATAAAAGATCGAGACACGAATAATCATATCAGTTTGCCTACACTCGCAATGTATATAGAGAGATCGCGTGGAAGGATCGACCCAAACTCGTCAAAAATTGGAGAAGTACTCTCGCTGAGCCAAGAAGATCGAGAGAGTCTCGGATCCAATATCTCTCCTCTATTCCGCACGCATAGCGTCACTTACGACGTTAGTAACATGATTAAGCATGTTGCCAACGGCTTTATTCATTTCCGCGCGTTGTTCGATGCAGATCCCAACACCCCTGCGATAGATACAATGAGTTTTTAAAGTGCGACTTAGATCCATTGTCATTGTTACAGTTGTTTCGTCAGTATTTCTCGGCGCGAGCGGCCTGGACGCTCTAAACTCCGCAGAAAGTATTGATTTTCTGATAGAGCATACGAAGGATGACTTCGTTGAATTATTGGATGCGGTTTCGAAAGACGACGTCCCGGAATGGCCCGTTGGCTTTTCCTCGACAGTTGCTTTGCCGTTGCTGGCGGCCGACCGACTAGAAAGCGACCTGCTCCGTGGGCTCTATCATCGTTTTCTATTGCAGCTTGAAAACTTTCAGCCAACGCTACAGAAGCTCCCGCCTAAGAAATTTCACAAACGAATTACGCAACTGATTCAACTGCGTGATCATATTGCCAAGCGGCGAACGTATACGAGCCAAGTTCTCATCAACGCAATTAATGCCGTGTTGTTCGTAGAGCTAACGAAGCAGATCGTACTTCGACGGGATGTCTCCGATGAGATGCAGGAGCATATCCGCAAGATCAGGGCGCTCAAGACAGATCCTGCAGACATCCTCGCCTTGGTGGTGATGGAGGTGGGTGAACAGAAGACATTGGACGATCTCGATAAAGCCGCAAGAAAGAGTCTAGGCAATCGGATTTTTGACTCGAGTGTTGAAGCTGGCTTCTTGGATTCGGAGCGCTTCCGCCGCATTGGTTCCTGGGTAAAGGCAAGCGAATGGGATGTCAGAACCGAAACAAAGGCAGACCAGATTAAGATGCAACAGATGGGTTTTGTACCCAGCCTCGGTGTTCGAAACATTGCAGATCAGCTTCGGACGCTAGAGGCACGCGAAGCGAATATTCACATTCATTTACCGGCGCTTGCGCTCTATGTAAAACGCTCCGCGGGAGCATTCGCCAAAAACTGGCAAGAGATCGATCGGTTGCTCGTGCTAACCAAGAGTGAACGAAGTTCGTTAGGGTCGAATATCGCGCCTTTGCTTCATACCCATAGTGTTTCGTATGCGCTAGCGGGACTGATTAAGGATGTTGGCAATGGATTTATCCATTTCCGCGCCTTGTTCGATATCCATTCCGAGAAATGGAAACCTCCGAAGGAACAGCAAGATGCGGACTAGGACTTCGATATTGCTGTTGTTATGGGTCGGGGTGCTGGTGAGCCTCGTTTTTCCCGTGGACGCGGTAGCTCAGCTCAACGAAGACTGCACCGCAACAGCGTTGAACCGAAACGCGCAAGTTGAGCCAGACGGTGATTTCGTGATTGGCAATGTTCCGATTACGCCGGGGCGCTTTCGTGCGCGTGTTGTGTGTGAGCGCGACGGCCAGGTTGAAACGTACGAGTCCGGCTTTCTAGACGGTGTACCCGATGGCATCACCACCGTTCCCGGTGTGAGTATTGCCGATGAGGCGCCGGTTCCGGTTTCTATCCAGGTCTCAAGCCCAGTTCTAACGTTGACGCCGACGGTCATGAGCGCGCAGCTCACGACCACGGGAGTTTTGGTGGATGGCACGCCGATCGATCTCACGCCCGCGATCGAGGGCACAGCCTATTTATCTTCTAAAGCGTCGATCGCGTCGGTTTCAGCCGATGGCCTCGTGACCGGGGTTTCGAGTGGTTTGGTTTTGATCACGGCGATGAACGAGGGTGCGATCTCTACCCTCACCCTCACGGTAGATCTAGGAACGGACCGGGATGGTGATGGAATCCCCGATGATTTCGAAGCAACCAACGGCGTCAATCCCGGTGGTATCAATTTGTCGAGACTGCCTGCGACGGGAGTGAACGTCAGTAGTTTCTTCGATCCCAAGCCGGCGCAGCGTGCGATCGATGGTCTACGGGGAACGTCATGGTTCACGCGGCCTGGGGATGCGGCCAATCTTAGGACCGCTCCTTTCATTGAAGTGGTGTTGCCGCAAAACGCCAATGTGGCACAGGTGCGCGTCTTTGGAAATCGCGAGCTGGCAAATGGATTTGATTTCTTGGGGGGTGTGTTTCAGGCGTTTAATGATCAAGGCACGGAGCTTTTCAACTCGGGCACGGTCCTCTTGCCGTCGCCGACGCGAGACACCGCAGTCGCGCTGGATATCGATGGCGTAAGGCGGGTTCGGTTTACATCGACCGATGACGAGAGTTCGCAGCCGGGATTGTCGGAGATCGAATTGATTTCGCGCCCGGGTGGGCAGGGTTTAGATGCCGATGATCCAAACGATGCTGCGCTCGATTTCGATTTCGATACTCTGACAAATGTCGAGGAATTCAACGCCGGAACGAGCTTGTTTCTTCCCGATACCGACGGTGATCGTCTTCTCGATGGAACAGAGGTCGCGCTGGGTTCCAGTCCGTTACGTGCGGATACCGATGGGGACGGGCTTTTGGATTCCCAGGAATTCAATCGAGATTTGGATTTCGACGGCGATGGACTCATCAATATTCTGGATCCGGACAGTGACAACGATCGGCTTTTGGACGGCGTGGAAGTCCTGCTCGGTACCAATCCACTGAATACGGATTCGAATGCAAACGGCACAACGGATGATCTGGAAGACGGCGATGGAGACGGGCTCCAGAATTTTGAAGAGGTTCTTGATGGTCTAAATCCGGCGGATCCCGATTCGGATGGCGATGGTATCGACGATGGTGAGGAGATTCTCCCGGGCGCGGATGGGTTTGTAACAGATCCTTTGGATTCGGATACGGATGGCGATGGCATCCTCGACGGAGTCGAAGTTGCACTCGGACTTGACCCTAATAACCCAGCCGATGCGGGTGGCGACATTGACGGCGATGGTCTGACAAATATCGAGGAGATCCTCGCAGGAACGGATCCGAGTAACTCCGACACCACGCCACCGATCGTTGTGCAGATCGATCCGAACGATGGTGCGACCAACGTCCCGGTTGGAAATATGATCGATATTCGATTCTCCGAACCACTTCGGGCCGATACGGTCGACGGCGATACGGTTCAAGTCTTGCTGGCGGGAGTTCCTCTAGAAGGTGACGTCTCTCTCACCGAAGACATGCTCACGATCGCCTTTGTGCCGACTTTCCCCTTGGAACAGTCAACGCTCTACGACGTTGAACTGACCGGTATAAGGGACCTTGCAGGCAATCCGCTGGAGAGCCTGTTCATGTCGAGCTTCACGACCGGAGTGGTCGTCGATACGAGCAGGCCATTTGTTCGTAAGACCACGCCGGCAGATAACGAATCAGGTGTCGGTACCAACGTTCCATACACGATCGAGTTTTCCGAGCGCATGGATCCCTCTTCCTTGAATACCGGCACGATTCGAATCAACCATCCCGGATCGGTTCAAGTTGACCCGGATGGGATGACCGCGTCCTTTGTACCGGATGTGCCCTGGCCGGTCGGTGACGGCATCGGTGTGTCGCTAGTCGGTCCACGAGACAAAGCCGGCAACGTGATGACGAGCCGTTTCTTTGGTTTCGGTGTTGGATTCACACCTGATTTTTCGAGACCCGTTCTCGAAGCGGTATCTCCTGCCGATGGTGCTGTGGATGCACCAACCAACAGCCTGATTGTGTTGCAATTTGATGAGCCGCTGCGTGCAGGCGACCTGTCGGGCGGTGTCGTTGTGGAAGCGAATGGTTTTACGGTTCCAGGTTCGATCGCACTCTCAGATGGAAATCGAAGAATCACCTTCACCTCCGAATTTGTTCTCGATCCCAATACGACACACGTCATCAGCCTGACGACCGATCTGACCGATATCGCTCGCATTCCATTGGACCCAGTGACTCTTTCGTTCACGACAGGTGCGACAGCAGATTTCATTCGACCGACTGTTCTTCGTCTAAATCCACCATCAGGCAGTAGCGACATCGGTACGCAAGTCGTCGCACGTGTACTTCTGGATGAACCCATCAATCCGATTACAGTAGATGGCACCTCGTTTACTCTGCGCGATCTCACGACGAGTAACTTTGTTTCAGGAAACATCGCAGTTTCCGAGGACCATCAAGAGCTTATCTTTACACCCGATGAAGAACTGGACGTATTTCGAGGCTACACAGCGACGATTTCATCCATCGTTAGAGACTTGGGGGGGCAGTTCGTTTCTACCAGTTGGTCGTTTACGACTGGAGCTGGGATTGATCTGGACGCTCCGCGGGTTCTTGTGGTCAACCCCGCGGATGGTGCGTCGAGCGTACCCGTGAATGCGGTTGTTGATCTACGATTTGACGAAGCGATTAATCCGATCTCTGTGGATCCGAATACAGTCAGACTCTTTGCGGATTCGATCCCGGTGCAGGGCACGGTTTCGACTGGAATTGACATGGTTCGCTTCGATCCGCTCGGAATCTTGCCGATTGATGCGAACGTAACGATCGAAGTCGATGGCGTTGAAGACGCGGCTGGAAACCCGGCGCCGTTCTTCACAAGTGGATTCAGAACCTCGGATCAGGTTTTCGTACCAGAGCCGGAGTTGTCGAACGTTCCGCTTCTCGAGTTTTCTGCGAGTTCCGAAATGAGTTCCCGCCGAGCACCTGCAGGTTCAGACAACAACCTAAACACGTCGTGGTGCTCGAATTCAGGGGATGCTGCGAGCGTTGGGACCTCGCCTTTCTTCGAGCTTAAGTTGCCAGTTTCGTCAGAGGTGAATGAGATTCGACTCTTTGGGGATCGAACGTTTTTCACCGCTGGGATCTTGAGCGGCGTATTTGAGTTATTCGATGAGGCGGGAAACCGACTGTTCACGTCGGGCGAGGTCCTCATGACGGGGGCGACGCTGGATGCGGTCGTTCCGGTCCCGAATATATCCGGTGTTCGCGCCGTGCGACTCACGTCATTGTCCGATGAATCACGTAATTTTGTTTGTTTGGCCGAGCTCGAGGTGTACGGATTGTTTGAGGCGACACTGGGCTTGCCCGACGTCACTCCCCCCACGATTGTTTCGAGAAATCCTGACGTTGACGCGACGCTTGTCGACATAAGTACAACGGTGACCGTTGAGTTTGATGAGCCGGTTGATCCGACATCGATCGACGGCACGAACTTCCGCCTTGCTCACGCAGGCCTTGGTAGCAACGGTAGCTTACCCGGTGCGTATGTGGTGGATGGATCCACGGTTACATTTACGCCGGAAGTGTCGCTACCGTCGGGCACCGGAATTTCGGTATCGTTCGGTTTCAACGGTATCCGCGACGTCGCAGGCAACTCGCTTGTTGGGACCAGTTATGTGTTCACGACCGCGGGTACCGATTCCACCGGTCCCACCGTGCTGAGTATCACGCCATCCGACGGCGCGACGGATATCGGACCCACAACTCCGATTGTCGTTCGATTCGACGAACCGATCGATCAATCGACGCGATTTGGAATTGGCCTATTTGCTAATGGTGAACCAATCAGTGCATTCGTATCTGCAATTGATGGCAATCGGGTTATCTCGCTTCGGGCGACGCTTCCACCCGGGGCCGACATTACCGTAGCCGTGACGGATCGGGTGACCGATGGAATCGGCAATCCCGCGATGCCTGCGACGGCGCGCTTCCAAACGGCAGTCGCCGATCCGGCCCGTGCCTCGATCGGAGCGATGCGTCCCGGGTCGGGAGCGTCTGGTGTCGACCCAAATGTTTCGGTTGTTCTATATACGAATAAGGATATCAATGCCTCGACCCTTACCGATGGAGTCTTCGTCTCGAGCAATGGTGTGCTTGTGGGAGCCCAAGTAGTCCTTGGGCCTGGAACGCGCACGATCGTTGTGCGACCCGATCAGCCGTTGGAATTCAACACGGGCGTGAAGATCTTTGTCACTTCGCTTGTTTTGGACGTAGATGGAAATCCCGTCAACGCGTTCGAAGGTGATCTCGAAACTGCGCGTGATCCGGCGCAACTCACAGCGTCGCTAGAGGCCGGAACGCCGCTCAGTATATCGGTCGACCTGCCCACGAATGTCGTGTTCCAAGCCCGTTACTCAGAACCCCTCGATCCAAATACCGTCAACGCGGCTAACGTACGTGTGTTGCAAGGAAGCAACATAGCGGGATCCGTTTCCTTGCTTTCTGATCGTGCGATCGAATTTGTGCCAGATCAGCTCCTCGATGCGAATGCCGGTTATTCGTTCAGGATTTCTAATCTTCGATCAGTGGACGGCGGTGTCACCGATGGAGTGCTCAGAAGTTTCTCAACTGGAAGTGGTCCGGATATTCAATTGCCAAGCCTGGTTTCACTAGCGCCGCCGGATGGCGCCACCGATGTGGCTACGAACACGAGCATCGAGATCGAACTCGACGAACCCATTAATACGGTCAGTATGTCGCCCGATACCATGTTCTTGACCGGGCCTGGAGAGGACGTACTGCCGTGCAGTATCGCGTTCTCGAACAACGATACGAGAATACTTGTTGTTCCCCATACACCGTTGCAGCCATTCGTGACTTATCATGTACGTTTCACGGGTGTTACCGATTTAGCCGGGAATCCAGTTTTGTTGGACGCGACTTTCGACACGGGATCTGGACCGGATCTAGATTCGCCCGTCGTGGTCCAAACGCGCCCAGATTCGGGTTCCGTAAACGTGCCGGTCAACTCCATCATCATTGTGGATCTCGACGAGCCTGTACAACCGGGATCCGTTGAAAACTCCATTCGCCTCACGCCTGATGACTTTCCCGCCCGATCGGGTACGACGACACTGAGTGCCGACCGTAAGCGGGTATTTTTCGTCCCCAATGCGCCGTTGCCCGTGGGCATTCAGCACGATGTTCGCATTAGCGGCCTGCATGATTCTTCACGCAATTCCATCGCAACGACGACCAATTCATTCACCACGTCCTTCTCTGCGGACGTAGACGGACCGGTGGTGCAATCGATCAGCCCGATGGATGGCGCGAGCGATGTGCTCATCAACGCGCAAATTTCACTTGGCTTCGATGAGCCCGTGAGTTCGTTCGAAATCGAAGATTCCATATCGCTCATGGCCGGTGGATCCCCGATCTCACTTCGCTTCGAGATCGAAGATGCTGGACGCCGTATCGTTGTGAAACCGCTGAACAGTCTTCTTACAGAGGACACGCTCTATGATCTGATGGTGTCGGGTGTGACCGATCACGCAGGGAACAGCATGTCGAGCGTCGTTGTTGCGAGTTTCACCACGGGCGCGACGGCGGATCTGGTCGCGCCAGTGCTGATTGAACGGTCTCCCCAATCGGCCGATGTCGATATCCCAACGAATGTTACGATCCGAGCGGAGTTCGATCAGGCGCTCGACCCATCAACCCTCAACGATTTGTACGGTCTCCGGCTTCTTGGACTTCAACCAGTCGAAGCAGTGGTTTCTCTATCGGCGGATCGCAAGCTCATCACGCTCATCCCGGCGGCACCACTTTTGGAGTATGAGTTCTATTCAGTGACGCTGGGTGATCTGGAGGGTTTAACCGGCAAACGTCCGACGAGTTCAGCGCAATTCGGCTTTACAACGGGCGGCACCAGCGATGTGGTGTCGCCTACGATTAAGGCGGTGAGTCCACCCAATGGCACGGTCGACGTACTTGCGAATCCACTCATCCGTGTCATTGCAGATGAACGGCTCGATCTAACACGCCCGCCAGAATTGGCTCTACTCGATGGAGGTGTGCCTGTTCCTGGCAACGCGAGTTATGATGGTTCCGACGTTGTTTTTGTTCCCGCCGTACCGCTCGCGATCTCGACGACGTACACCTTCGAGGCTGCTGGCCTCACGGATCTCGCGGGAAATCTCATTGTTCCATTCTCTAGCACCTTCATGACTGCGACGTCGCCGCCCATACCCGGGGGCGACTTAGCACGCGTCGCGGGGGCGGTAGTAAGCGTCAGCAGTGAGAGCTCGGGCGAAACCAGTTTCCAAGCGCTAGACGAAAACGTGCTTACACAATGGTGCACGGAAAACACGGAGAGCTCTCCGTTCTTCGAGATCGAATTCCCCATCGAGTCGACCATAAATGACGTGACCATCGAACCCCGACAATTTTTCCCAAGTTTTTCATCAGGTCGTCTGCGTCTTCTTGGGCCGCTAGGTGCTGTCTTGTTTGACAGTGGAACGGTCCCGCTGGGTAATCCCGCAGTGATCGCGATCGGTGGAATATCGGGTGTCCGGACTTTGGAATTCACCTCAACCCAGCCGAATCGTCGATGCATCTCAGAGTTTTCCGTGACCGGATCTCTCGATGGTCCGATTGCGGTTGAGGATTTGCGATCACCGATCGTCATTGGTCGTAGTCCCGCACCCAATGAGCTAGATGTTGCTGTGGATTCTTTGATCGTGATCGAATTCGACGAACCGATCGATCCTACGAGCGTCAATAACGTGAGCATCGTTGTACGACAGACGCAGACCAACGTTATCCTATCAGGCACGTTGAACGTTTCTGGATCCATCGTGACATTCACACCCGCACTACCTATGCCTGGTGATAGAGAAACCGACGTAGTCATAAGCTCGGGACGCGTAAGGGATTTTGCCGGCAATACAACGCCAGGATTTACCGTATGGAGGTTTCGAACCGAGGATGTACAGGATATTGATCGCCCGTTCGCCGTAACCGTCACTCCGGTGCCGGGCTCTACCGGTCTTGGAAGTCGGACGCCGTTCGTGGTGATCTTTTCCGAACCCGTATTCGGCACCGATGATCAGCCCGTTCGGCTCTTCGCAAATGGTGCGGAGATCCCATCGACCTTCGACCAATCCGTCGATCGCACCACGATTCGAGTCAATGCTGGAAGCCTTCCGCCTGATTCGGAGATTGTTCTAGCGATCGACGAAGGGTTCCAGGATCTTGACTTGAATCGAGTCCAGCCGATCATAGCGACCTACCGTACGGCGCCATTTTTCACGCAGGGTGCTTCGATTGGAGGCATGCGGCCAGGGAGCGGTAGCACGACTGTAGATATCAACAATAAGGTTGTGATCTTTGCGACGGGTGATCTCGATGCTTCAACGATTTCGGAAAGCGTCGTCGTGGCAGAAGATGGCGTGATCATCACGGGCCAAGCCGTGTTGGCATCAGACCAACGCACGATTCAGTTCACACCGGATGTGCCGTTCAATCCAGGGGGTGTTATTGATGTGTTCGTACTGGATTCACTACGAACTCTTAGTGGAATTCGAGTACCGGAGTTCCAAGGCTCCTTCACCGTAAGGAATGTCAGCACGAATACTTCGAATTTCGTGTCGACCTCCACAATCGTGAACAACCAGATCGATGTACCGACGAATATCGAAACCCTGTCTCGATATACCAAACCACTCAACCCTGCTCGCGTCACTACAGACAACGTGCGTATCGAACAGAGTGGTGTTGCGATCCCAGGCACGGTAACGCTTGAAGATGGCGATCGTATGATTCGGTTCGCACCAGATGAATCTCTAATTCCTGCGACGTCATATCTTCTGCGCATCTTTAATCAGCAGAGCGCTGATGGAAGCTCCGCGTTCAGCTTTGCCGCAAACTTTACGACGGGTGCGGGCGCTGATCCAAATGCTCCACAGGTTACTTTTGTGCTGCCGAACGACGGATCGGTGAATGTCGGAACCAACGCAACCCTCGTGTTGGAATTCGATGAGCGTATTAATCTTGTGACACTTGATGACGCCGCCGTTCGGCTACTAGATTCATTTGGGGACCCGATCCCATGCACTATTCGCCAGGCGACCGTGACGTCCATGACGTTTGTACCCCATGTACCCCTCGATCCGAACGCTCTGCATACAATAGAAATTAATACCGTCAGTGACATTGCGGGCAACGAATTGAATGCGTCGGTCGCAACGCAATTCCGAACCGCTAGAGGTCCTGATTTTGTGGCCCCAGCCGCCAAAGCCTTCAGTCCCACTTTTAATTCGGGTCGTATTCCCGAGAATGCGATCTTTAGAATGGAGTTCACCGAAAGCGTTGACCCAAGATCGATCACCTCCAGCAACGTGCGACTGGTTTTTCCGACGGTGCCAGCAGATTCCTCGCTGAGTTCAGACGGTCGGTTCCTAACGACGGTACCGACCCAGGCGCTTCCTGCAGGAACGGTTCGATGGCAGGTTCGAAATATTCTGGACCTCGCTGGAAATTCCGCATTCGCTCTGGACCGAACTTTTGTGACCGAAGCTGGGATCGACGATATTACGCCGCAGCTGCTTGGATCGATTCCATCAGATGGGTTGACCGGTGTACCTCGAAACTCGGTGTTAGCCGTGCAATTTGATGAACCCATGCATGTGGTCGGTCTCTCTGACTTCATTCGGCTCGAGTCCAACGGCCAGCCGGTCGCGACGGATATCATCGGAAACTCCTCAGATCCCGATCGTCTGCAGATTCGTCTCCGTGATCAAGCGATGTTGGATCCCAATACATCGTTCACAATCACTGTGGATCCAGGAATCGACGATTTGGCGGGAAACCCAACGACGACATCGCTCACGAGTACGTTCCGCACAGGGGACGAAGTGTACCTGGCGCCCCCCACGCTCGAGTTTGGTCCTGGCTCCGGCACAGGGTTTCCAACGAATCTTGAGATCGCTGTTCGTAGTAGCGATTTGATCGATGGAATGAATCGCTTCAACCGTGTGACTCTGATCGAAGTCGGCATCGCAAGTCGATTGGCGACGATTCAAGAAACTGCGGATCCTCAAATCTTCCTTGTGATTCCAGACCAGCCCCTCACTCCATCGCGTGCCCATGATGTGTCGGTTCTGCTGGTGGACCTTGCGGGCAACTTCTTTAGTGGCTTCTCGCCGTTCCGAATCACGACCGGGACTGGTCCGGACAACGATGCACCGTTAGTGATCGACGTGGGTCCGAATGATGGTGCGGTAGATATTTCGACCAGCTCGATCATCAGCGTGGATCTGAACGAGATCCCGAATCCGATTCGGGTAGCTGCGGATGCCATCCGTGTGACAAACGCAGGTACCCCGGTGCCCGGGATCGTGGAGTTGAATGGGATGGTGCTGAGCTTTATTCCGACAGCGTCCCTCGCGCCGTCGGCCGTGTTTGTCATCGAGGTAGACCGGATATTCGATTTCGCCGGAAATCCGATCGTGCCGTTTACGAGCAGCTTCATCACCGCACCCTGATCCGAGCCAGCCTGCCGGGCTGGACAAAAAGCGAAATTAACACGAAAATCGAGGGATGGAATCACCCCCTGCTCCCCCGACTGATCCCCGCCTTGCGGGCCCGAACCTCCGCGATCGTGCGGGGGTTCGGTATTCAGATCTGCCGGTGCGGCGGCTGCTCAATCGCTGCGATTCGAAGCGGATGCCGGATTGCTGGACCATCAACCCGTACCGCGGCTGTGTATTCGGCTGCCGCTACTGCTATGCGCGTTACACGCATGAGTTTCTGGGCTTTGATGATCCCGCGGATTTTGAGCGCCATATCTTCGTGAAGCTGGGCGCGCCCCAAGCGCTTGAAGCGGAGTCGAGCCAGGCGCGTTTGCGGCGCCGGCCGATTGCGATTGGAACCGCGACCGATCCCTACCAGCCTGCCGAGGCGCAGTATCTTTTGACGCGGCAGATCTTGGAGATTCTTTCGCGTTATCGTGGGCTTGAGATCAGCATCATTACCAAATCAGCATTGATTACGCGCGACATCGATTTACTGCAGAAGATCGCCGCGCGCTCGACGCTGCAGGTCTTTGTTTCTCTGATCACCGTCGACAAAGAGCTCGCTCGTATTCTGGATCCCGGTGCGCCAACACCCGAGCGGCGGGTGCAAACGCTCTCCACTCTGGTTAAGGCGGGCATCCCCGCCGGAGTGAACGCGTTGCCGATTCTTCCGGGCATTAATGATGGGGAAGCATCGCTGCGCAAACTCTTTGCCGCGGCCGCGCGTGCGAACGCAGGTTGGATTTCAGTGGGGCCGCTCTTTCTCGCTTCCGCGAGTCGCAAGTCATTTCTGCGCTGGTTGAAAGGGGCCATGCCTGAACAGTTGCCGCGCTACCGGCGTCTTTTTGCGAAGGGCATGGATGTGGACCCGCGCTGGCGTGAGCGCCTCGATGCGCGAGTTGGCAGGATTCGCGCGCAGTTTGGGCTGCCATCCGGGCCGCTACGGCCGCTAGATCGCGATTCAGCCGAGCAACTTGCCCTGCCAGGGGTGGTTGGCGCGGAGATGCGCCAGGCGAGTTAGAATGTCCCGCGTGAAAACGCTTGAGCATTGGAATCCCCGGCGAGGGCTCTCCGTGCCGTGCGTGACCGCGTTGGATGCGGACGGTCAGGTGCTGGAGGAAGACCAGCGGCGACTGGTTCGGTTTCTCATTCAATCCGGTCGCGGCGCGGACGTGGTCTTCGCGAATGGCACGACCGGTGAATGGAACCGGATCGATGCGGGGGCACGTGCGCGTGTTTCACAGCTCGTGATCGAAGAAGTCGCAAAGGCGAATGCTCGACTCGGTGCGCGGGGGGGAGACGCGGTGGAAGCATGGGTGGGCATTACCGCGCCCACACGACGCGAAACGCTCGAAAGTTTGGAGCAAGCGTTGGATTTGGGCGCGCACGCTGCAGTGATCGCACCGCTCGCGATCGAAGACATGGATGATCCCGTGCGGTTTCTTCAGCGCGACGTTGCCGACCTACTCGATGCGCGCGATGATCGCATTCCGCTCTTTTTATACGACAACGCCGATATCGCGAAGGGCAAGGAACGAAGACTGCGCACGCAATGGGTGAAGGCATGCAGTCGGCTCGACTTTGTGCGCGGCATCAAAGTCTCTGCACCCGCACGACGGCTCGGTCATTACACCAAAGCCGCGCGTACGTTTCGTGATCGCGGCGCGTTCGGAATCTACGTTGGAAACGCGCTGTACATCCTGCAGATGATGCGACCGCGTACGGGTCTTTGGGGCCAGACGGTTGAGCATTGGAACCGTTTTCTATTACATGACCTCTTGCCGAGTGGCGTCGTCTCCGGTCCCGCAAATCTTTGGCCACGCGAATGGCAACACGCTTGGCAGGTTGCGAGCTCGGGAGATGTGGAGCGTATGGAAATACTCGAGGATTTATTTCAGCGTTTCCGCCAGTCCTATGTGTTTCCGTCGGGCAACCGTAGTCTTGCGGCATTGAAGCGCGGTCTTTTTCGTCTCGGCGTACTGTCGAGCGATGCGGTGGCCGAAGGTACACCTGCGCTTGACGCGGAATCTGCTGCGAAGTTCGATACCGCTTTCGAGAAGCTACGCGATGAATTTCGTCTGGCGTTACCCGGTCATTGGATTTCGGACGAACGCGAGGCCGACGGCTCATGAGTCAGAAGATCGTCAATCCTTTGGAACATTTTCTCGCCACCGCCTTGCGCGAAGTTGGCGAGGTGTCGCAAAGCGTGGATCGTGAGCAGGTTGCGCAAATCGCCAGCGTGATCCGCAACGCGGAAGCGGGTGGCGCTCGGGTGCATGTAACGGGCGTTGGCAAGCCCGAGCACCTGGCGCATTATGTCGCGTCGTTGTTTGCGAGCACGGGAACCCCCGCGACGTTCTTGCACGCGACCGAGACGCTTCACGGAAGTCTCGGTCAGCTTACCCCCGGGGATATCGTGATTGCGATATCGAACTCGGGAGAAACCGTCGAGTTGATCGACGCGGCCAAGGCGCTTACGGCCTTCGGCGCGCGCGTCATTGCGGTGACGGGCGAAAGGCAATCCACGTTAGCTTCGGCCTCCGAGTTCGTACTCGAAGCCAGGGTCAATGAAGAGGGTGGCCCGCTCGGCCTTGCGCCGCGGGCGAGTATTCTCGCGGCGCTCTTGGTCTTGATGGCACTTTCAGTCGAGTTGCAGGCTTCGAAGGGTTTTTCTCGAGAGGACTACCATCAGCGCCATCCCGCGGGCAGTCTCGGTCGACGCAGTAAAACCTAGAAGTCGATCGACTCTTCGCCTTTTTTGTCCGTTGACTGCGTCTGCAAGCCCAGTGGATCTTCGATGCGAATACTCTGCTCTGCACCGGAGTTTGCATCGCGCGCGTGCACCGAAAGAATTCCGTCTTCATCGACGCGGAAACGCACATCGATCTTCGGCTCCATTCTCGTTGCTGGCGCAATCCCTTCAAGAATAAATGAACCGAGCAATTGGTTCTCTGTGGCTCGTTCGGCCTCTCCCTGGTAGACGCGAATCTCCACCTCGGATTGGTTGTCCCGGTCTGTTGAGAACACGCGCTGGTCCTCCGTCGGAACCTTGGCATTTCTTTCGACCAATATGGTGAAGAGGTTTCCTACGCTCGCAATTCCCAATGCATGGGATGTCACGTCAATGAGTTTAACCTTGCGCGCGGACGCATGCTCTTCGGCTTCATCAAAGAGCAGCTGTGCGTCTTCGGACGCGGCCGCTGCGGTTTGTAATTTCCCTGTAAGTTTCTCCGCGGTCAACCGCACCGTTTCTGCATGGGTGTCGTCATCGAGGTCGAGATCATCCATGAATTCGTCCGTCAGCTGCTGCATCATGGAGTCAGCTTTGTCCGTGAGCTCGCAGATTTCATCGCGGAGTTGATCCATGGTCGCGGGTAGATCCTGGTCTTCGTCGCCGAAGAACGCGCCGTCGCCTTCGGTTACGGCAAGCAGCGCACTCAGTTTTTCTGCAAGCGCCTCATCGGAAAGCTTGGTAGAAGTCAGATCTTCCATTCCGCTTACGATCTTGCGCGCGATGCACGTATCCTTCAGCGCGACTTCAAATGCTTCATCGCCCGCGCTTTCAGCTTCTTGGCGCAGTTCTTCCGCGACCAACGAATAGCCGTAGAGCGCGGCACCCATCGCGACGACTTCGTCGGGGTTGATATCGCGACGGGGCTCTTTACCAAAGAACGTCTGCACCGCCTCGCGGACCAAGGTCATTCGGCTCTGCCCACCTACGAGCAAGATTTCGTCGATATCGGATCGTTCTAGACCTGCATCGTGAAGACACTCGGTACAGAGCTCGAGCGTGCGGTCGATCAAGGGCTTTGTAAGTTCCTCGAGTTTTTCGCGGGTAAGCGTGCTGGTGAACAGCGGTCGGGTTCCGTCGGCGATCTGTGCCAGATATGGAATTTCAATCGAGGTCTGCTCTACATCGGAGAGTTCGATCTTTGCCTGCTCGGCGGCTTCTTTGAGGCGTCGCATTGCGGAGGCATCGCCTGCAAGATCCACATCGTGCTGGCGCTGGAACTCCTCGCGCAGCCAATCTGCAACCGCGGCGTCGAGATCCTCACCGCCGAGATAGGAATCGCCGTCTGTTGCGATGACTTCAAAACAATCGCCGGTCGCTGTCATCACCGTGATATCGAATGTGCCACCGCCCAGGTCATAGACCGCGAGCGTGCAGTCTTCGCCTTTGCGATATCCATATGCGAACGCCGCGGCGGTGGGCTCGTTGATCAGTCGCAGCACTTCGATGCCCGCATATTCCGCTGCGAGCTTGGTCGACCGTCGCTGCACGTCGTTGAAATGCGCGGGAACGGAAATAACCGCTTTGTCGGTGTTCTCTCCGAGCGCTTCCTCCGCCACCTCACGGATCTTGTGCAAAATTCGCGCAGAGAGTTGTACGGGCGTGTACTCCTTGTCTGCAACCCGAAGCAAAACGCCGCCAAGAGGACTCGGTTCAATCGGTAGCGGCATGCGTTTCTGCGCGGCCGCGACTTCGGGCGAATCATGTCCGTGACCGAGCAGGCGTTTGACCGCGGTGACGGTGCTTTCAGGTTCTGTCACCGCATGACGTTTGGCCGCGTGGCCCACGATCTCCTGGCCTTTCTGAATGCCGACGCACGATGGCACCGTGGTCCGCCCATCGACACCGAGCACAACGGCGCGTCCATCCTGTACCACGGCGACGCAGCTGTTCAGCGTGCCGAGGTCTATTCCGAGAATGCGATTCCCCACGCAGCCCTTATCGGACGCTGGGGTAGATGGTGGAGATGAGCGGGATCGGATCTTAGTGCGTTAGCGGCGGGCTCGGCCCGCCTGCGCACACGGCAGGCGCAGCGCGCTTCCCTCTGCAGCTCCGTGTCGATCTTCCGGGTGGTGGAGCTTGGTGGAGATGAGCGGGAT
>JAJDAK010000026.1 GCA_029261895.1 Deltaproteobacteria bacterium | reverse complement strand
CAGTTTTTCACCCCACCCTTGGGTGGGGTGAAAAACTGAAAGAACGTCCCCATTAATTGCAAAAAACTGAAAGAACGTCCCCATTAATTGCGGTCGATGAACTCGTCGAGTTCGCGGAAGGCGTCTACGTCCCGCAACTGAGTGGGCGGATGCTTCATCGCAAAGGACGAGATCGCGTTTAATGGGCCGCCCTGCCCGCGATCGAGCGCGAGCTTTGCGCAACGAATCGCGTCGATCGCAACGCCCGCACTGTTGGGCGAGTCCTCAACCGAGAGTCTCAGCTCCAGGTTCATGGGCACGTCGCCAAAGCCACGCCACTCCATGCGAATGAAGCAGACCTTATTGTCCTTTTGCCAGGCCACGTGATCGGACGGCCCGATATGGATCTGCTCCGGCGCAAGCGGCACATCGAGCTGCGACTGCACGCTCTCCGTCTTCGAGATCCGTTTCGATGCCAACCGCTCACGCTCCAACATATTGAGAAAATCGGTATTCCCACCCGTGTTCAGCTGATAGGTGGCATCGAGCTTTACGCCGCGATCCACCAGAAGACGCGCGAGCGAACGATGAACAATCGTCGCACCCACCTGGCTCTTGATATCGTCGCCCACAATGGGAATCCCGCGTTCACGAAAACGCTCCGCCCAAATCGGATCCGATGCGATGAAGACCGGAACGCAATTCACCATCGCCACACCGGTTTCGAGACAAGCTTCCGCGTAGGCACGAATCGCAAGCTCGGACCCTACGGGCAGGTAACAGACCAACACCTCAGCACCACTTTCCCGCAGCGCCTTCGTAATATCCACCGGCTCGGCATCCGCCACGCGAAACGCACGATCCTCCGGATAATCTGCCATGTGTGCGGCAACACCATCCATGACGGGCGCCATCAGCACTTCGACACCGTACGCCGACAGCTTCTCTTGAAACGTCTTCGTGCAGTTCGGCGCTGCGAAGACCGCGTCTTGCAGGGGCCTCCCCACCTTTCGTGCATCTACGTCGAATGCGGCGACCACCTGGATATCCTCTAAGCGATATCCGCCGATCACCGGATGCAGCAGACCTGCAGACTCCTTTGAGTCCTGGTTTCCGTAGTACTCCAGTCCCTGCAGCAATGAACTTGCGCAGTTACCGACGCCAGCAATCGCAAGCTTGAGCGTCTGCATGCGGCTTCGCCTCCCTATCCCAGGCCCGAATCCAAAGTGTGGCTTGTGACCTACGTCTATGGGTTTCCCCGAGGCCGCGATCCTATCACAATGGCACGAGCTGCCCGGCGCGCACCTCTATAGATCAAAAGCCCCGACAAAGCCAGTCAAGGCGCCCGGGGCTGGGTCACGCTATCCTTGATCTCACGCGTGCGGAGGATCCAGCACTCGTGTACCACCTTTGAAAATCTCGAGAACAAGTTGAAATCATGAATGAAGTAACCAGCCCCGAAATCCAACTAAATACGACCGAGGAAGCCCGCGCGAAGATCGCGGAACTGCTTGCGGAAAAAGAACTGGTCGACGCAGCGGTTCGTGTGGAGATCCTCGACCCGCTCGGCAGTCGCTACACACTGCGTTTCGTTTCACTCCAGGACGAAGCCGAAGGCAACGTGGTCGTCCACTCCGGACCGATCGCGTTCGTACTCCCTCCAGAGAGCGCGAAACGGGCCGACGGTGCAACCCTCGCATTCGTCGACGATCTCAACGGCAGCGGCTTTCGGCTCGACATTCCGGAGAGCAACTTCGCGGACGTCGATCCCTTGCTGAGAAAGCTTCAGACACTCATCGATGATGAAGTCGCACCAGGGCTCGCCCAACACGGCGGTCATGTCACGCTGGTCAATGTGGAAGCCGGACGCGCGTTCCTGAAATTCGGCGGCGGCTGCCAGGGCTGCGGCTCCGCAGATATGACGATGAAACAAGGCATCGAGGCACTGATCAAACGCGAAATTCCTGAGATCCTCGAAGTGGTTGATACGACGGATCACGCCGCCGGCTCCAACCCCTATTACAGCGCAGAGGGCTAAGAACCCCCAAGGCCCAGCCGATTCGGGTAAGCTCGTGGCGCATGAGCTTACCCGACTCTACGCATCTGCCGGTTGTCCTCGACCGCCTCAGACGACCGCTCCGAGACCTACGGATCTCAGTGACCGATCGCTGTAACTTCCGCTGCACATACTGCATGCCCGCAGGCGTCTTCGGCGAGAACTATCGTTTCCTCCCTCGTAAGGACGTCCTGCGCTTTGAGGAAATCGAGCGCCTGGTCCAGCTGATCGTTAAACAGGGGGCGCGCAAATTGCGCATCACCGGTGGCGAGCCGCTGGTGCGTGCAGAGTTGCCTACCCTCCTTCGGGCGCTGGCCCGGATTCCAAACGTCGAGGACCTAGCCCTCACGACCAACGGCTATCTGCTGTCGGAGCAGGCGAAAGACCTGAAGGCCGCTGGCTTGCAACGGCTCACGATAAGCCTCGACAGCCTCGACTCGGATACATTTGCGAAACTCAACGGTCGCGGATACGCGCTGCAGCGCGTACTGCAGGGCATCCAGAGCGCTGAGAATGCGGGCTATCGCCAGATCAAGATCAACGCCGTGATTCAACGCGGCGTGAATGAGCCGGACGTCTTAGCGCTCGCGGAATATTTTCGCGGTACCGGTCACATCCTGCGTTTCATCGAATTCATGGACGTCGGCACCATGAACGATTGGAAACCCCGCGATGTTGTTGGTGGCGACGAGATCCTGCACACCCTCAGCGAGCACTGGCCCCTCGAGCCGATCGACCCGAACTATCGGGGTGAAGTCGCAACGCGCTACCAATACGCTGATGGTGCCGGTGAAATCGGCTTGATTCGGTCGGTAACCGCACCGTTCTGCGGCGACTGCACACGCGCACGGCTTTCCGCCGACGGACGACTCGTCACTTGCCTATTTGCACAATCGGGCCTCGATTTAAAAACTCCGCTCCGCGACGGCATTTCAGACGCAAAACTCGAGGCAATGCTCCGCGGATTCTGGTCAGAACGACACGATCGCTATTCCGAAGAACGCGCGTCTTTACACGAGGAGCGCCTCAAGAGCGGCCGAATCGAGATGTTCGAGATCGGCGGTTAATCGTAGAATCCCCTGTAACCCATACGATTGCCTAAACGTATGAGTGGGTACTGAGTCGATGGTGGTCGTTCGCCCAGGTTTCGGCACATCCGCCTGATTCGCAATATAAGAGGAGCTTTCTGATGAAAACGAGTTTGACCAAACGGCTGGCTTGGGGTGGGACTATCGCCCTACTGGCCATTGGAATCTTGACCTTCGCCTCATCCGGCTACGCTTGGAATTCACTTCTCGGCGACTCCGGCACCGACGCCGCCAAAGTATTGAACCCGTGCGCGGCGAAGAACTTGACCGACGTCGCAGCCGGCAATCCCTGCAACCCATGTGGACATAAGAATGCATGTAATCCATGCAACCCCTGTGCGAAGAAGAACGCGTGTAATCCATGTGGGCACAAGAATCCGTGCAACCCATGCGGACATAAGAATCCATGCAATCCGTGCGGCGGCAAGAATCCTTGTAACCCGTGCAACCCCTGTGGCGGCGCGAAAATTGACTCGTCTAAATTCCTACAACCCGCGGGCGTAAAGCTTGCCGGCGGCGACCATGCGGCCCTGGTCAAGCAGGGCGAAAAACTCTGGAACGATCGCACGCTCGGGAGCAGCGGCCTCGCATGTTCCACTTGTCACGTCGGTGGCTACGCTTCAATGAACACAACCTTCGCAAAGCCCTACCCTCACTTTGTTGCAATGCCGGCATCGCAGGGCGGTGCCAAGCAGGTGAGCGCGGCCGAGATGGTGCAGTTTTGCATGCTCGCGCCAATGCAGGCCGAGCCGTTTGCATGGGACTCCGGCGAACTCGCTGCCCTCACCGCGTATGTCCAGCATATTCAACCCGGATATAAAGCCATGGCGAATCCCTGTGCGGGGAAGAACCCTTGTAATCCATGCGGACACAAGAACGCATGTAACCCATGTGGACATAAGAATCCGTGCGGACACTAACTTCCACGATCTAAAATACGATCAGTTCAATTCTCGGCGGATCTCGGTCAGCGTATAACGCGAAGCGGAGATCCGCCGTTTTGCGTCTGCGATCTGATCGCGCGCGACCGGGTCGGTGTACGTGGCGAGAAGGCTTTCGTAAACGCCGCGATAATGAAAGTCAGGATCAACGCGAACCTCGCCTATGATCGCCACGGCGTCTATCTCACGCGGCCTCCGATACTCAATCTTTACCGATTCTTTGGGTAAAACCCGGGTATCGAAAACATCATGGCCATCCGCGAAATCGATTTCACGACCGATTGCCGCCTCGACGCGCGAGTCGGGAATTTCCGCCCCGCTTGAATCGACCTGGTAAATCGCCATGTAGACCCGCGGCGTCACATACGTTGGGAACGCGTGCCCTACGGCGCGGTTCAAGAGCACCAGCTTCGCGTCGAGCTCAGTGCTTTCCATCTCGAGAAAGAGTTCAACGTCGAGCGCCGCACGGACCATATTGGGATCATGAATGCCACGCCATACATGGGCGCGGTCGGGCATGTGGCAGTCCTGACACTGCGTTCCTGCCGCCGCCTGCGGACTGCGCAACCATTCACCATACGTGTCCTCCGCCGGTTTGCCATCGTAACCCTCATCGTTAAAAAACTGATGGCATTCAGCACAAAAACGGCTCTCGCGAAACTCCTCGCGTGCTTCGAAGCCGGCGTGAGCAGCGGGTTGATCCGAGACGATCGCGTCGACGCGACGCGGTGGCCCAAAACGCCGATGTTGTCGGACGTGACAACCCGCGCAGAGAACACCGTGAGACGGCAGCGACGCGTCCAGCAGCCCATTCTTCTGGCCACTTGCTTCAAAGGGTTGCTGCTCCGCAAGCGGCGTGTGACAGGTCAAACACTGTCGAGTCGCAAGCGGTTGCGCCAAGCTCCCTTCGATCAACTGCCCCGATAGTCCGGGTGAATAGGCAGCGGCGTGAATCGAGGTACGCCATTCGGCGAACTGTTTCGGATGGCACGCACCGCAGGTCTGCGGATTTAGATCCGCCTCGGCCACACTGAATGCTGTCGGTACAGCTCCCTGTGACTCAATGGGGAGACGCCAATGTGTGGCCAGAAATTCGCCAAGCACGCGTTCACGATCGAGCGGCGCGGAGTCGGTTGCGCTTTGCGTGCTGGGTCCGCACGCGCCAAGGATCGCAGAGACCGAAATCGAAATAATCGCGCGCCACATGTTGTTCCAGAGTACGCTAGCACGGTCGAAATCGTTATGCCGTGGAGGGCACGATGAAGTTATGGCTTGCGAGTATCGCGCTGGTCTTGTGCTTGGCATGTCAACAGACTGAAATCGTTCGCGAGCGCTATCGTCTCGCGGACAGTGGCGATAGCTGGACTCGATCGACCTACGATCCTGTCTTGCGCGACCTGCAAGCGCGCTATCCCGAGTTTTTCGACGCCATCTATAGCACCGGTGCGGTTGAACCCGATCTACGCCCACTTCGTGACGACTTGGAGCAGAAACCGGTGAACGCGAAAAACTTCGATGCGCTCAACGCGGTCGCGGTGGGCTATTTCGAGTTGAACGCGCGCGCCGAGACGCATCGCGGCGAGACCGGCTATCTCCAAAGCTCGTTTCGGGTGGCGAAGGTGCTCGCAGTCCCCTGGCGTGCGTACGGCGAAATCGACGAGCCACGCCTGCGGGATGCGATCCTGGACTTTTTTGAGGACGCTTCGAGCGGAAAGAAATCCCATTCAAGTCGCACCGCGCCGCGTCTGCTCGAGGTAATTGAATCGCTGGGAAAGAAGGAATCCTCGCCGGAACGCAGCGCACGTATTCAGACCCTTCGCGACGATCTGGCAACGCGATTGGCTCGTGAAACTAGGGCTGTCCCTGCTCCTGTCGGAGACGCTCCATGACCGCTTCGCGAATTTCGGGCGGCAATTGCTGAAGCGCCTCAGGCGTAATCCCGGCGGACCCACTGGGCTGCTCGCTCTTCTTGAATGAATCCAAGCCCGCGACCAGCGTTTCCGTCAGATACCCCGTGATCATGTAGATCAAAGGGTCCTTATTGCCCTGCGCATAGCGTGTCTTCACATCGCCTGTTTCGAGCTCCGCACCGATGGTCAATTGAGCTTCGCTGCCGTCGGAGGCAATGGCTTTCACGGTTGCATACGGCTTACTGAATCCAGCTGCTTTTTCCGAGGTGTTGGGTACAAGCTGCATCGCAATCGCGCGACCCAGTGAGGTCAGGCGTCGATCGATGGCGGTCGGATCGAGTTCAAAATCCTCGGGAACCTTTTCAGACGACGAGGCCAATTCCCATCCGGCATCGCCGCGCTTGAATACGAGCTTCCGCTTCTCCTTCACCAGCTCGAGCGCGACCACATCTGCGGGGTTCAGTTCAATCAAGGTAAGATCCCGGAACGCATCCAATGTTTTCACAGCTGAGTGTTTGGACTGCGCCGGAATCTCGAAAATATCCTCTGGTGAACTGGCGAGTTGAGCGTAGAACGAGCCCGCTTCTGTTTCGGGTCCGACCACCAATTCGTATTGCGATTCCTTCGCGGTGACGAGCAACCGATCCGCGTTTTCGGAGAACTCGACCGCGTTCGCATTCGGGTCGACAAACTGTTCCAGGCGCAGATTCGCAATCGCACTGGGGAGCGCAGCCGCTTTCTGTACGTCAAAGCGATAGCTTTCGGGTGTCTTGACGCCATCTGCCAAGCGCCAACCTTGATTCGGATCATGCTCCAACACGTAACCGAAATCCTCCGCTGACTGCAGTTCTACGCGGGTGATCTCGGATGCATCCAGTCGAAAGACGCGTTTCTCGAGCCAATCGGCATCGGCCCGCGCGAATGGGAATCGGCTGAAATTCGCAACCAGATACACCGCACCGTCGTAGAGCAGATAGCTACCACGTGTGCTGTCGCGACCGATCACGAAGAAAACTTCCGATTCATCACCGACGAATCCCTCGAAAGCGATCCCTTGGCTCTTGTCGACTTCATAGTCAGCAAAGCGTTCCTCATCGGCGGTTATACGCTCGCTCGAGCGAATATTGCTGACGATGGTCAATAACGTATTCACGGTTGCCAGATCCGCGTCACGTCCGTTCGCCAGTTTCCAAACGTCCGCCACCCGCTTGAGTGCAAGCGTGTTTTGGCGGCTCAGTTCAATTCGATCCAGCGCATCGATATCAAGGGACTCCAGCGAAATTCGCGAAATCCCGCGCTCCTGCTGTTGCCCCACTTGCATCCAGACCATGAACCCGAGCACCACGAACGCCGCCAGCGCTCCGAGGGTCGTACGTTTCATTCCCAACCTCCGCGAATTCGATCAGAACGACGACGCGTGTGCGCGTCGTGCCTCTCGACGTAGCCTTCGAACTACGCCGAACAAAACCAAAAGCAGCGGTAAACCGATCGTGCTTCCATACTTGATGGCAGAGCGGCTTCCCTCTGTCGTTTCATCCAGACGTGCAATCGCGAGACCGCGCGTACGTACCGCCAACAACGCATCATCGCGAACCAACCAATCCATCATATTGAGCACAAATGCAGCGTTAGCGTTCTGTGGCGCAAGAAACTGATCCGATAGAAATGCCGACCCACCCGCAACCACAATGCGCGCCTCAGCAGACGGTGCTGCCTCACCGGAAACATCGATTTCCACCGGGTAGCGGGAAGGGATACGACCTTTGGCTGCAACCATCAGCACCGACGGTGAAATATCAGCGGAAAGCGACGTCCATTCACGACCTGGATTCAGGTCGTGCGGAGCATGCTCGATCCAGCTGGTTTCCGAAGACTCGGCGATGGTGTGGAATTCGAGACCCTCTTGCTCCGAAATCGTGATCGGCACGGTGAAGGCGAATGCCACACCGCCAATGCCCTGGCTCATGGGATGGTCAGCGCTCAACGACTCCGGTACGGGAACATAGGGGTACCGCACGGGCTCGTTGATGACGAAAAATCCGCGCTTACGTTGCACCGTAATGGTCGCGCACTTCGCATCCAGTACCAGACCTGAGCCCAACCTCATGCCGTAGCCGGCCAGCATCGGCGTTAAACCATGGTTGGCCTCAGTGGTGGTCAGCTCCGGCAACTTCGGTGTCACCGAATCCAACATGAATGCGGCCGATCCGCCCGCAACAAGATATGCGTCCAGAATCTTCTGCTCCGCCTCAGCGAGTGGCGTGCGCGGTCCAATGACCCAGACCGCGTCAATGTCAGAAGCGATCGTGGTCTCGGTGCTAAGGTCCAGTTCGGAAACCTCATACAGCGGATCAAGAAGCTGCTTCATGCTCTTAAGATCGCCATCGAGCGCCGGCCCCTCATGTCCACTGACGAACGCAATCTTGGGTCGAGTGAAATCCGTGACCTTACGAATCAATGTCGTGAGCGTGTACTCGAGCCCGGCCGTGTCTTGCACCACGGGCAGAACTTCTTGCTTATCGCCAGACGCGATCGCCAACGCCATGTAGGCGGGCTTCACCTCGAGCTTGTCGCCCTCGTTGACCTGAATCTGCACGGGACCAATGCCGATCCCCTCAAGCTCGCGTTCGACCGATGTCTTTTCGCGGACCACGTTTCCAAAAATATCTCGGCGACGCTCCTTCTTCTTTTCCTTATCGTCCTGCGTCTCTTCTTCAACCGGATCAATGAACTCGTAGCGGAACAGGCCGCGACCGTCGCTGTAGTACTCCTCGAGTAGGTCCTGCACAAAATCGCGATTCCCCGCGTACGGCTGAGGTAGGTCTTTCGAGAAATACGCACGTACGGTGATCGGCTCAAGCGTGTCGCGCAAGAGATTGCGCGTCGCCGAGCTCAGGGTGAACTGCTTGTCATGCGTCAGGTCAAAGCGTTCGAAGAGTCCCTGCCCGATGATATTGAGCAGGAGTAAGCTGCCAATCACCGCAGCTGCAAGAACCGTTCGATCCATCGTGTTCTTCTTCATCAGGCATGGCTCCGAGCAAGGGACCGCTCCGCGAGCAGGAGCGCGATTGCAGTTACGCTGAGATAGTAGAGAACGTCGCGGGTATCAATCACACCGCGCGAGAGATCAGAAAGGTGATGACTGATAGAAATCGTCTGCACGAACGATCCCAACCCCGACGGCAACAGCACATGGAGAAAGTCCACAAAGTACAGCCCGAGTGCGAGGAACACGCCGATCACAGCCGCGACGATTTGACTCTCCGAGAGCGTCGAACACATCACCCCAAGCGCGGTTAGCGCCGTGGCAAAAAGTATCAGCCCAAGATACCCGGTAAAAACGGGTCCCCAATCCAAATGGCCGAGCGTCGCGACGGTGAAGGTAAATGCCAAGGTCATGAGTAATGCCGCAAGTATCAGCCCGAGCGCACCCAGGAATTTACCCAGCACGACCTCGCTGTCGCGAATCGGAAACGTCGTCAACAGTTCGATCGTACCGGTGCGCTTTTCTTCTGCGACCAGTCGAATGGTCAGAATCGGAATCAGCAGCGCCAGCAGTGCTGACGGAGAAATCAGCGAGGGCATAAAGAGCGCTCGCATCGATACCTGCCCCTGCAAAAATAAGATGGTGTAGAACACCAGCGCCGAACCGCCGAGAAACGCGCCGATGCAAACATATGCAATCGCCGAATCGAAATAGGCTCGAAGCTCAGTCTTCGCAATCGACCAGATGACCGCCATTAGGAAGCCTCCCCTCGCGTCAGACGTCGGAACGTATCTTCCAATGAGCCGCGTTCACGATGCATTTCCAGCAGCGTCCATTGATTCGCAACCGCTGCTGCGAAGAGCGCTTCGCGCGGATCGACGCTGCCTTTGCCGCGAATAGAAAAGCGGAGTACGCCATCGCCTTCGGTCGCCAACAGATCTACAGCGCGCACGCCAGGCTGTTCTGCGAGTAACGAACGCACCTGATCGCCGGTGACGGAATCACTCGCAGGTTTTAACTCAAGCTTGATGACCGCGCCCGCACCCTGCCCCGTGAGCGCTTCGGGACTATCGTCGGCGACCAATTGGCCATCATTGATGATGAGGATGCGATTACAGGTCGCTTGAACCTCGGGAAGAATATGCGTCGAAAGGATGATGGTTTTCTCGCGGCCCAGATCCTTGATCAGCTGGCGGATTTCGATGATCTGGTTCGGATCAAGTCCTGACGTGGGCTCATCGAGAATCAAAAGATCGGGATCGTGCAGCATCGCCTGCGCGAGTGCGACGCGTTGCCGATAGCCTTTGGATAGTTGAACGATGTCTTTACCCAACACATCGACGATCCCGCAGCGCTCGCTCACCGTGCGCATGCGGCTAGCGCGGTCGCCCGGCGCCACGCCCCGAAGCTCTGCCACGTAGCGCAGGAAATCGACGACCATCATCTCGTCGTAGAGAGGCGCGCCTTCTGGCAGGTATCCCAACTGGGCTTGCGCGGCGAGCGGGTCCTCCGCAACATCCACACCGCCCAAAACGGCATGGCCTGCAGTGGGCCGTAAGAAACCGGTCAGTATCTTCATCGTGGTGGTCTTACCGGCCCCATTGGGTCCGAGAAAACCCACAACCTCGCCACGGGAGACTCGAAAGCTTACGTCGCGGACCGCTTGCGTGGTCCCGTAATTCTTACTCAGTCCATGCGCCTCAATCAGCGCGTCGCTTGATCCGTCCACAGTGATGATCCTCATATCGCAGACGGAGCAGTCCGGGTGGAGTCATGCCCACTCTCCGCCTGGGGGCGGATATATAGGGCAAACTCAAGTGGTTTGTGAAGGGGGCTAGGTCAAAATTCGATAGAGAACCGTTCCGCGTGCCACCAAAGTCATATCGGTCGATGTCGCCACATCTACCGCAGCCCAGAACGTGGTTTGATCCCGCGCGATCAATCGACCGAACGCAACCAGGCCCTCCGCAGGCGGTGGGCCAAGGATTTGTGCCTGCAAAGAAGGCGTCGATGCCTTGTAGGGACCCGGTCCCGTTTCGGCCCAAGAAGCCATCGCACCCGTGGTATCGAGCAATGCCAGTACTGCACCCTCATGCACACCAGCATCCGAGCTAGCATTCGAGTCCAAGTACGGCAGCGTGATCCTTGAACTGGCTTCGGCCATGTGCTCGACATACAATCCCAGCGCTTGCGTGAAAGGCATGCGTCCAATATGCGGTCCCATCTTGCCGGGATCGGAATGCCCATGGTCCCCTGTAATTTTGGGCCGGGCTTCCGCTGCAGCGCCAAACCAGCCCCGTACGGTATTGAGGGTGTGTGCAATGGGCTTGCCTTCCGCAGTCTCTAAACTTACGTCCACAAAGCAGATCTCTTTTCCGCGACGCAGCAAGCGCGCGTCTGCGAACACGTCTTCCCCAATCGCCGCGGCGAGGTAGCTCACCTGAATCGCGGTCGTGTGGCAGGGTGCCGCCTCCACCCCCAACGTGGCGCGCGTCAACGCCTGCCCGGCGATACTCGCAACCGATGCCGCGACCCCGCCATGCAATGCCTGCCCCGGATTCGTGTTTTGCTCGCAAAATGGTAAGCGCAGCCGCAGCGAATCCGCAGTTACCCGCTCGAGACAAAGACCCAGCTTTCCAACATACGGTGTCGCCTGAAGCCAGGCTTCAAGCTCGTTTTCAAGACTCATGAGAGCCCAGGCATCAAGCAGGAATGAATGGATTCCTGATCGGGAATTTCTCGTGCAAGTGTGCGAATTGCGGTTTCAGCGTCGCGAATTTCGAAACGATGTGTGTGCATGCGGCCGATTGGAGAGCGTCCGGATTCGATCAAGCGAATCGCGGACTCGTACGCGGTTGACGTCACCCCAAAAGCGCCGCGAATCGACACTTCCTTTACGACGATTTTGTCTGAGACGAAATCCGGAATCGATTTAAATCCCTTCATGCCCGCCAGGACAATCGTGCCCCCCACCGCGACCAAGTCCAACGCCATGCTCACGGGCTCGACGGAATAGGACGAAACATCGATCACAACATCGGCCCCGAGCCCATCGGTTAGCTCGCGCACACGGACTTTTACATTCTCCTGATCCACGTTGATCGTATGACTCGCGCCAAACTCACGCGCCAATGCAAGCTTGGACGCATCCTTTTCGAGTCCCGTCACGATGATGTCGCTGATGCCGATCTCACGGCATGCGATTACACTCGCGAGCCCGCGCTGGCCCGGACCCAGAATCAACACTTTTTGACCGAGCCGCGTCTGCGGAATCTCCACCGCCCAACGAAACCCAGCGCCGAGTGGATTGAACATTACGGCGAGTTCGGGCGGTAAAGAGGGATCGACCTTGTGCACGATCGCGTTCGGCGCGAGATACATGTATTCCGCATACGCGCCCCAGAGCCCTGGCGCCACGTCGAGTGGAATGTAGGAATAGACCTTTCGCGTTCGGCAGAGATGGTACTGACCCGCGAGACATGCCGGACAAAACCGGCAGCTCAACATCGTTTCAACGGCGACACGATCCCCGACGTCAACGCCCCAACGTGCAGCCGCACGATCCCCAATTCGCTCGATCACCCCCAGGGGTTCGTGACCTGGAATGACGGGCATTGGTGTTCGAAGCAGACCCTCGTACTGTTCGTAATCACTGCCACAGATGCCGCAGGCCTCGATCCGCAAGAGTCCTGAATCTGCATCAATCTCGGGAATGGGCAAATCCATCGGCTCGAGTTTGCGTTTGGCAGTCTGCACCATCGCGAGGGTCGTCTTCATTTTTCGCGACTCGCATACAGGTAGCCGCAGGCCGACTTTCCATCCCAATTGAGCCTGGTTTCGAAACCCGCTTGCTGCAGCAATTGCACCAACTCATCATGCTTCAATGGCGATGCGTAGTCGTGGAATTCCATGGAAATGCGCCGAATCCTGTCCAATGTCGAGGGTGGAGCAGAACCAAGAATCAAGCCTTCAGAGCCTTCGCAGTCCAATTTCAAAAAATCGATGCTGTCGATCGCGTATTTCTCCATCAACGTGCCCAGAGAAAGCGACTGAATTTCCATGGTTTCGGTCAGCTGATCATCTTCGGTACGTTCAAAGAGTTGATGCATCGTGCCGTTCGGACTGACATAGAGCTGTGTTGACCCATCATGGTCCGCCAACGCGGCTTCGATCACGGTGACATGGCAATCGTTGGCAGCGACGTTCTTACGCACGAAAGCTGCGTTTTCCCCAAACGGCTCAATCGCAAACACACGATTCCGGGTTCGTTTGGCCGCGTAGACACTGAACGCACCAATATTCGCCCCCACATCGACCACAAGGTCATCCGCACCAATTGCGAAACCGCGCGGGGTGTAGGCCTGCTTGGCGAATCCCGCAGCCACGCTGCGCAACGCGTTCACGTTATTCGGCGATTCGAAGACTTCACCACTCCGCGTCACCACGCGTCGCGGTTTCTGACCGGCATCGCGAAGATCTCGAAGTTCGCGCCAATTGCGATAGCGGCGCGCGTAGCGAAATGCACGGCCCCAAGACATGGTCTGCGACTCTATAGAGCAGCCGTTGCAGCGTCAAGCAAAGTACTTTCGAGTTCTCCAAGCGAGTGATAGCTTCCAGGCCTGATGACAGACCTCGACAATCGCCCGCTGCGAATTTTCTGGCCGGTTTCCAAGCTCGCGCCAACGGGGGGCATCGGTAGGGTCGTTTGGGCCGCTACCGCGGCGCTCGCAGCACGGGGTCATGAAGTTCATATGAGCGGACCCCTAAGGGAAGGCGCGGTCACTGCACCGCCAGGGGTCACGCTTCATGTAGAGAATCGACACGGGGTCAAGCTCGCCTACCTGCCTCGCTTGGTCGCGATTCAGCGGGCGATTCGCGCGGATATCATTCATTTCCACAACGCATTGCCGCGCGGCGAAATTGTCCAGGGTATGCGCGCGTTGCGTCGCTTGATCGGCAATCCACGATTGGTCGTGACGCCTCATACTTCCGCACGCGCGAACTATCCCAAACGGCGCGCCCGCCAGGGATTACGGCTCGCCGATCACGTCATCGCGGTTTCCCAATGGAGTGCTGACCACGCAGTCGCGGCCGGTGCGGATCCCGCACGTGTCGACGTTGTACACAATGGCATCGATCGCGTCGCCGACCGCCCGGCGGCGTTGGTGGCGCCGAATATCATCGCGCTCGGACGTTTGAAACACGTCAAAGGATTCGATCTATTGATCCAAGCCTTCGATCAGATCGCGGAACGGCAGCCTGGCTGGCGTTTGCGCATCGCGGGCGAGGGCTCGGAGGATGCAGCATTGCGCGAACTCGCTGCGAAAACGAAAGCGAGCGACCGCATTGATTTTGTCGGACAGATTGGCGGCCAGGCGAAACGAGATTTCCTCGCCAACGCATCGATCGGTGCTGTGCCCTCGCGACTGGAAAGCTTCGGCGGCGTGCTCCTCGAGCTTCATGCGGAAGGCCTACCCTGCATCGCAAGTGATGTCGGCGGCCTACCGGAGATTGGAGCGGCGGGCACGATCTTGGTACCCGGGGAGGATATCGCAGCGCTTGCTCGGGCACTCGAGCGCTTGATCGAAGAACCCTCATTGCGCAGCCGCCTCGGGGAGGATGCTCGACAGTCTGCGAGCCAGCAAACCTGGGCAAACGTCGCGGAACGCTACGAGAACCTATACCGGCACTATCTCAGCCGCTGATCGTCGCGGCGATCTCGCCGATTGTCGCAAAACGAAGATCCGGCTCTAACTTGAGACGGCGTAGAAAGTCTCCGAGCGGTGCAAGCCGACGCGGATTTTCATAGGTTTCGTGATGCAACATGATTCCCACTATTTCATGGTGACTTCGCGCACGTCGAAATTCTTCAATCAACCGATCCGCGGTTTTTTCGCGGCGACGCCCCGCCGCATCTCGATCGAAATCCACGTCAATCGCAACTGAAATCTCGCGCAGCCCTGATACTGGATTCACTCCACCGTGGTAGGAAATACCACGGCTCGCCACACTGGTCATGCCGAACCAACGTCCCACACGGTAAACACAGGCAGCCGCGAACGAGGTGTGCACGGAAGCCGACATGGTTTCGAATCCCAGATCCGCAAGCGCACGCAGCGTCGCCGCGTCATAGCGATGCTGAGGGGGCGTGAAGATCGAAGCGTCGAAGGTATCGCCCAATCGATCGCGCAGCCGCTCACGACCTCGCGCGATTGCCTCGTGTTGATCCGCATAACTGCGCCCACCTGCGAATTCACTCCAGCGATGTTTCCCGCCAATGACCTGTTCATGACAGTAGCCGTGCTGATTGACCGAGATGAGATCCGGGTGTTCGTGTTGCCGGTCGCGCATGAACGCCGCGGCCTCGGCCGTCAGCCGGGCAGGAATCGCCTGGTAGTTCACCGGCAACTCTTCAGCAAGTAGAAGGCGTACGACCGCACAGAGCGCCTCGCTGCGCTCTCCTACGTCATCGTCGCGAATGAACACGGTTGTCACGGATATTTCGTCCTATCTCATTCAATCGGAAGCCAGCGGATTCCGATATAGCTCTAGCACCGTGCGCGGTTTTAAACCGACTGGCAACCCCTGGAGATAAAGCTATGACCCGCCTTCTCATTTCACTCGCCCTACTACTCGGGACACTTCCCGTCCACGCAGCTCCTCCCGAACCCCAAGAAGTCTTCGACGCAATGTCTTCTGCTCTGCTTCGCGCTGCGAAATTTCACATCGAGTTCAACGTTGACTACAACGGTCCTCAAGACCGCACTTCGCATTCCGGCGAGCTCTTCGTCGACGCCTCAAATCGCTTGCGTATGGATCGGTACGTCTCTCAGGGGCGCGAACGAGTGCGCACATTGGTGATATCGAACGGGAAGGACTATGCCTGGAAGACCTTTCATAAGTTCGAAGATGCTGCTGAGTTGCGGACCCCGCGTTGGCTCAAGCGCTGGATGATGGGATTGTTTGTACGGCTCGGTGCCCACTACATGACGACGTCCGCGCAATTGCGAGAAACCGATCGCAGCCCAATGCCGACCCGAATGCCCGATCTGGACAACCAGTATCCGGTGAAGAATTTTCGCGATGGTGGTCACGAGCTTGTGAATGGCCAGAAAATGCGGGTGATTGAGTTCGACATCGAACGCAGCCGCGGATTTGTGATGAAGATGCGACTCTGGGTGGACCCCGATACATCGCTGCCAGTACGGCGGGTGACCCGTTTTGAACGTCTGAATCGTGAGACGGTGATCACTGAGACCTATACCGACATAGAGATCGATCCCAAGAAAATTCCGCGCTCTTTCGACGTGTCAGAAGCCAAATAATCCACAAAGTCCTAGCCTCATGGGCTTGGACCGACAGAACCTCCGCGACCAGCTCATCGAATACACACGCGCCGCCGATTTGACGGTCGACCTCGTGTCCCACCGCGCTGGCAATGACGCCTGGAACACATCCAGCGGAATCTGCCGGCTCCATAGCAAAGTCAGGGTGTTGTTGATCGCCCAAGACCCCATCGATGACCAAATCGCCGTACTCATCGATGCACTCCGCTTGCACGGCCAGAGCTGGATTGACGACCACTACCTGCCACCGGCAATCCGTGCTTGCCTCGAGAACTAGCGGATCCGCGCGCCGCGGCCAAGCGCTTGCTAGACTCCTGCCTCCTTCGTGTCGACTCATGAATATATAGAACGCGCCTTCGAGCGTTGGGGCTATGCCGTTTGCCGCTACCGTTGGCAAACCATCAGCGTGGTTGCGGTTATCACCTTATTCTTAGGCTCGTGGATTCCGTTCATACGTACGGACAATTCCACCGAAGGCTTCCTGCATAGCGAAGATCCGGCAATCGTCCAATACGACGACTTCAAGACTCGTTTCGGCCGTGACGACCGGGTCATCGTGCTCCTTCGTCCGCGAAACGTCTTCAGCATTTCGTTTCTCGAAAAGCTTCGTGCGATTCACGATCAGATTGAAGCCGAGGTCCCATATGTCGAGGAGGTGACCAGCCTCATCAACGCAAGACATACGCGCGGCGAAGCGGATGAACTCGTTGTCGAGGAACTGGTCGCCGACCACTGGCCAGAGAACGCATCCGACATTGCGACAATTCGGCGGCGTGCGCTTTCGAATCCGGTTCTCATCAACAATCTCATCTCGGAAACCACCGACTACACAGCCATCGTCATCAAGCCGTTTACGTATTCAACCCTAAACGACGCGGCCGATGCGCTCGAAGGCTTCGACGAAGCATCCGTCGCAGCTCCTGACGCCCCAGAGGAAGAACCGGAATATCTGACCGAATCCGAGGGTAAAGAACTCATTCGAGCGCTCGAAGCGGTGCTCGACGCACATGCGTCGCCCGATATCGAGGTCCATTATCTAGGTGGCCCTGCGATGGCCGTGAGTCTCGCTGACAATTTAAACCGTGACGTGACCGTGTTCATGACTGCGGCCTTCCTATTAATCGCGGCCCTGCTCTACCTGCTCTTTCGCCGCATTTCCGGGGTAGTCCTTGCGCTCACGATCGTACAAAGCTCGTTGCTCGCTACATTCGGCATCATGGTCATGCTCGACGTTCCAATGTCGACCAGCATTGGGATCGTGCCGGCATTTCTCTTGGTGGTAGGTATCTGTGACTCCGTACACATTCTTGCCATCGTCTACCAGCGGTTGTCATTGGGCAGTGGCAAATACGATTCGATCGCGTACGCGCTTGGGCACTCGGGGCTTGCCGTAGCGATGACCAGCGTCACAACAGCCGTTGGGCTGATTTCCTTTGTCGCTGCAGAACTCGCGCCGATTGCACACCTCGGCGTAATCGCGCCTATCGGCGTTCTCCTCGCCATGGTGTACAGCCTGACATTACTGCCGGCATTGCTCGCCGTCACCCCGCTGAAGATGCGGTACCTTAACGATCAGACCGCGCGCGATAGCATGATTAGTCGGTCCCTCAGTCGGCTCGGCGAAATCGCTTGCGATCGCCCCTACTGGGTGCTGGCCGTCACCGCAGCCATGCTGGTCGTTGGTGCAATCGGTGTGAGCAAGGCCCGATTTTCGCACGACGGCATCCGCTGGTTTCCCGAAGGAGATCCGCTCCGCGTTGCCACCGAAATCATCGATGATGAGTTCAAAGGCGCGCACTCTCTGGAAGTCTTGATCGACACCCACAAGGAAAACGGCATCCACGACCCAGAAACACTTCAGCGGATCGAACGCGCGATGCGCTACGCCGAAACACTGCAGGTGGACGGTAAACCCCTTAATAGATCGCTCTCCATCGTCGATATTCTTAAAGAGAACCACCGCGCGCTAAATGAGAATCGGGCCGACTACTATCGGATCCCCGACGATCGACTCGTCATCGCACAGGAATTCTTACTATTCGAAAACAGCGGCTCCGATGATCTCGAAGATTGGACCGACAGCCAGTTCAGCACCGCGCGAATTACCGTACGTAGTCCGTCCGCGGACGCAATGCTCTATCCAGACTTCATTCAGAAGTTGCGAGGCGGTTTGACCGGGATTCTCGGCGACATCGACTTTGAGCTCACAGGCGGGACCGTGCTGTTTTCTCAGACGTTTAAAAACGTGATTATAAGCATGCGCAATTCCTACCTCATCGCGTTAATTGTGATCACACCGATCATGATCCTATTAATAGGCAGCCTAAAACGCGGACTCCTCGCAATGGTGCCCAATTTAATTCCGGTGTTTATGGTGATCGGCCTGATGGGATGGCTCGATATTCCACTGGATGCATCGACACTGATGGTCGGGAGTATCATCATCGGTCTCGCGGTAGATGACACGATTCATTTCATGCACAAATTCAATCGCTACTACGAGATTTCGAAAGACGCCCGGTACGCGGTACAAGAAACCCTGCTCACCACGGGTACAGCCCTGTTCTTCACATCCCTCGCGCTATCGGCTGGCTTCGCAGTCTTTCTCCTGTCCTATATGCTGAACGGCTACTACTTTGGACTGCTCGCGAGCTTCGCTACGGTGGTTGCGTTCTTAGCCGATATCCTCGTCGCCCCCGCACTCATGGTGCTGGTGACGCGAAACGATTCGACTAGTAGTTGAACTCTTCCACGATCTCGTTGAGTTTTACCGACATCGAGCGAAGCCCTTCAGCCGTTCGCTGCATCGTGCCAGCGCTTCCACTCGTATTTTGCGCCGCCGATTCAACACCTTTGATGCTTTCTGAGATTTTGTCCATCAAGTCAGCGGTTCCGACCGCACCTCGACCGATCTCCTCGGTGGCTGCCGACTGCTCCTCGACCGCCGCAGCAATTGAGTCCTGACTTTCCTTGATGTTCGACATGGTCGTTTCGATGCGCCCGATTGACTCGATCGATGAGTCAATCGCGGCTTGAATTGCCATGATTTTCTCATTGATGAGTTCCGTGGAGTTTGCCGATTCTTTCGCGAGATCCTTCACTTCACTTGCAACGACCGCGAAGCCCTTCCCCGCTTCCCCGGCGCGCGCTGCCTCAATCGTGGCATTCAACGCAAGTAGATTGGTCTGTTCCGCGATAGAACTGATCACCTTGATGACCTCTCCCACTTCGGTACTTCGCTGACCCAATTCAGAGATAACCTGGTTCGTGTCCGCCACGACAGCAACGCCTTCACTTGCGATTCGAACCGCCTGCTGTGCATGCTGAGAAATTTCCTTGATGCTCGCTTCGAGCTCCGTGGACGACGTCGACACCGACTGTGCGGTCTCGTTAACCCGCTTGGAGGCGGTCGCAGCCGAGCCCGCTTCAGCCGCCGCGTTCTGCGCAGCCATTACCATGTTTTGACTTTCGCGATCCACCTGCTCTGACGAAGCCATTACGGACGACGCGCTCTCTCCCACGGCTTCCATCGCGGTACGTACGCGAACAACCGCTTGATTCAGCGAGCGCGCAATATCACCGAACTCATCCCGACCCTGGTACTGCATCTGATGAGTAAAATCACCGCCCGCCATATGGGAAAGCACAGCAACGGCTTCGGCCACACTCCCGCCTGTGGTGATCGTCACCGCCACGCAGGTACCGATTGCAATCAACAATGCCAAACAGGCGATGACAACAGTCTGAACGACCTCGACTTGGGCTTGGTCGCGCTTGCTCGACACGAGCGTCCTATAGTCGTCAGCGATCCGATTTTCAACCTCTTTCGCGACGTCAATCTTCGCCGTAGCCTGTGAGAACCAACGCCCCGCATCGATTCCGAATCCGCCCGTCTCAGCCTTTTTGTGCGCAACAGCTCGCATCGTCTCGACTTCGCGAATCGCTGGATCACCAAATTTGTCCTGATAGAACGCGTACTGTTCAGGGTCTGCAAGTTTTGAGAACTGCTCCGTGTAAACGGATTGCGCGGCGACGAGCGAGGCAAACTTTTGGTACATACCCGGCCGAAATTCGTCCGCGCTGAACGCGGCGCTCACCACAGCGCGCTCAATGCCCATCCGCTCCTTGGCTTGCAGCCAGGCCACGTAGGCTCTTGTCTGCTGCTGAACTTCGCTATCGTTTCCGATCCTTGCCGTCTCTGAGATCACGTCCAGAAATCGCGAATGCATCTCTGTGTAGTACCCCACGGCTTCAGTCAACGGCAGTTTCAGGCTGGAGATGTCGCGCCGCATGGAGTCCAAACGCTTCAATTCTGCGAGAGACGCACTGATACCCTGCTGCAATCCCGTCGACTGAGCCGACGAGTCAAAGCCTTCTATGAACCCCACCAATGCATCACGCTTTTCATCCGTGGCCGAACGCTGATCCTGAAGTTCTCGACGAAACGCCTGCCCGTTACCGCCGACATAGCCCGCTGAACGACCTCGTTCCTTCTGGCTCTCATGGATGAAATCACTAATCACGACCGCGAGGCGTGAGAGTTCTTCAATCTGCGTGTCCTCAGATACCGTATGCAGGCCCCTTGAAATTTCGACCCCACCGAGCAACGCATATCCCAGCATCGGTGGCATCAGCATCAGCATCAGCTTCGACCGCAGCCGTAGATTTCCGAGTAGATTTTGTATTAGTTTCATTTTACGTCTCCTAATCATCCGACATCAGCAACGACACACATTTTTTGAACATATCTGTTTGAGACACAACGCCCACCAATTCACGCGCTTCGTTCACGACTGGCATTGAACGAAACTTCACCTGGCACATTACGGACAGGATATTTCCAAGCATTTCTGCCTCAGCCACCACCATGACGGGACCCGTTATCAGTTGCGCGAGAGGAATTTCCGTGCCGATCAATCCACCCGCATGCTCAGAGATGAGGTCCGTGACATCGCTCTCCGTGAGCATTCCGACCGGAAGTTTCCCATCACAGATCACTACCGATGAAACGCGGTATGTATTCATCTTCATAACTGCGTATTCGGCATCATCCGTGATTTGCACGGTGATGGCGTCTTTGATCATGATGCTCCCGATGGAAATATCAAAAATGCGAGGGTCTGCCATGGTCTACTCGGTTCTCTAATTAACAGGTGAAATATCGGGTTAGAAGGCTTCAAAGCTGAGAGCGCATCAAACCGTTTTACGCATAGAAAGAAGAAGCAAGATGACTATCATTCCCGTTCCAGCAAACGACATGCGTAGTCCGTTTCGCCAACCGTTTGGCCGGTATTCAAAAATCACATCGATCGGATGCAAGCGATCTCGCGGGAGGGGTACGGCGCGAAGTACACCGTACGCGGGAAGGATCGGTAACGTCGTTGGTGAACCATGATCGACACTTTCGTACGTCGCACGCCAGCCACACTGGAAACTGTCCGCGATCACTAGCCACCCCCCGTCACCTTGCGACACACGCACACGAATTCGCTCCGACATCACCATTTCGTAAGTGGCCTCAGCCGGATTCCCCACGGCCGCCCATGCACGCGGCATTGCGTCCTCCAACGCATATACACGTGCTTGTCGTTCATCAAGCGGATCGTTTGGTGTCAGCTGCTGCCAACCACGACCTGGCCCAGCATGATGGGGAGCCGTAACGAGATAACCTAGATTCAACAGCCGCAGCGCCTTGGCGTCCGGGTTGAAAACCTTTGATATCACCTGCCGCGGCGGCTTCGATGCCGGCTGGATCGAATCCATCCAGCGGTAGTAGCGTGCGGTTCCGAGCGAATCGTATCCCCGGATATCTCCCAAACGATACGCGGTAGCAATTTCAGGACGAAAAGCGCGAAAGGATCCAGCAATTCGAAAGCTGCTTCCACCCTCTCTCTTTTGTTGATGCGACCGAATAAGATCGATCGCCGGAGCGTTGGGAAAATACGTTTCAATCGGAGCGCCGGAATTGTAAGGCAACGCAAACATCAGCAGTTCAGCAGTCGCTGCGAACCACCAGGGCCCATAGCCGACGTTCCGTCGACACAGCGCGAACACAAGGTAGAGGAACAGTGCTACTGGGATCAGCAGCCGCAGACAGGTATAGATCAAGGCTTTGTGAATGCGGTGCACGAGTTCTTCGCGCTGTTGCTGCGGTACCGCATGGCCCGATGGTCCGCGATCCACGGCGTAATGACCTCGAACGTTCAGTTTTCCGGCCTCGATCAAAGTCTCTTCTGTGTATTCCAACCCCGCCCACCCGAGACCAGCGATCAGCGCAACCATAAACCACCAGGTCCATGTTCTGCGTTCGCGCGTAAACACCAGCGTCAACGCCGCAAGAAAAAACGTCACCCAGCCTACAAACCCTGCAGAAAGTTCATTCGTATTGGGAAGACCGGTCGCACGGCGAATTTCAACGGGCGTCACGCCGTCAGCGGGATAGCCATTGGCGTACGGAAACACCAAGCCAATCAAATAACTCGGGTCAAACTTCTGCCCCGCCAAAGCCGATTCGTCCACATAGTCGAGCAACGGCATCCACTGCACGCCCGCGGCGATGGCCGATCGATCAGACGCAGCATCGCTAACATCGACCATGGCAGCCATGGAATCACATTCATATGCGCGTGATTGAGCCAGACGATGTTGAACCCGCAGAGCATGAATGCGAGCCCACTGAGCAGTGCACCTTGCTTCGACACTTGATATCGACGCGCCAAGTGGAATGCGCCGAAGCCGGCGATAATCAAGCGGACCCATGCGGAAAGGGTCCAGGACCACGAGGGCGGGAAGAGCACATGAAGCCAGTTGGTTGGATAGAAGATCGCACTTTGCCCATTACCAACAAATGGAGCACCCAGTTGCGAATACGGATTCCAAAGTGGGATCTCGCCACGACGCAACCGCTCGACCGCGTACGTCATCCACGGTACAAACTGTGTCGGTTGATCCAGCAGCAATGGGTTATCCGGCCGTGCACCGGGAGTCTCTGCGCTCTTCCACGGAGCGATTGACATCAAGTGATCCGTGGGCACGAGCACACGACCAGGGCGAAAACCGTGAAGAATCGCCAACAAGGCGATCACCAAGAGCCAGCCACTGACCCATCCGCCCCGTCCGGCGGCTCCGATTCCAAGCTTCATTGCGATGAACCCATGTCGCTGCGCTTCCGTGCGCCCTATACTCCCTGCTCCTCGGGTCCACGCTGTGCTTCTTGAGAGAGGGGGAAAGACGTCCGGTGAAACTGAGTATCGTGATTCCCGTCTTCAACGAGGTAAATACGATTGAAGAGGTCATTCGACGCGTCGAAACGGTCGAATTGGACAAACGTTTTCGTGAACGGGAAATCGTGGTTGTCGATGACCACAGCACCGATGGAACGTCGGCGAAACTTGCCGAATTGACCGCCGCACACGCACTCACCGTGCTGCAGCACGGCCGGAACCGCGGCAAAGGGGCTGCGCTACGAACTGGATTCGCTGCAACCAACGGCGATATTGTCGTCATCCAGGATGCTGACCTCGAGTACGACCCCGTAGATTACAGACGTTTACTGGACCCCATCCTCGCCGGCCGGGCCGACGTGGTATACGGCTCCAGATTCGCTGGCGGCCAGTCGCACCGCGTACTTTATTTCTGGCATTCCATCGCAAACAAAATGCTGACCCTGCTTTCCAATATGCTGACCGACCTCAATCTGACGGACATGGAAAGTTGTTATAAGGCCTTTCGTACCGATATTTTAAAGTCCGTTCAAATCGAGGAAGATCGCTTCGGTTTCGAACCGGAGATCACTGCGAAAGTTGCCAGGCTCGGCGCTCGGATTTATGAGGTCGGTATTTCATATGCTGGCCGCACGCGCGAAGAAGGCAAAAAAATTGGCTGGCGAGACGGCGTTCATGCAGTCTGGTGCATACTCAAATATAATCTGCGGCGCTGACTTTAGAACGCGCGCTGCCAACCCAAGATCGTGGTCCAGTCAGTCTCGAGTTGCGGACCATCCAACCACTGATAGACCGGCACCAGCACCTCAGCGGCCAATCGATGTCCTTTCAGCGGCCCCTGTTGGAATGTCCAATTGAGACCAAAGCCGGCATCCAGGCGACGTCCGCCGCGACGGTCAGGGTCTGCGGTTGGGACCATACCCGGTGTCAATACAGCGTCGGAGCCACTGATATTTCCCCAGCTCTGCCCCTCAAGCCGTAGCGATGCACTGAGGCTCTGCACCAGTACGCGCGAGATCCAAAGGCTGAGTTGGAGACGATCGCCCAGCCGATAGTCTTTGCTGTTTTCAAACAAGTGAAGGGTCGCAATCGCCTGGGATCCAAACGACCAATCACCCAGCTGGCGTACATAGGTCAAACCCGGCATCAAATCCAGCGTCCCAGATCCTAGCTGCATGGGATACGGCAGGCGCACACGACCTAGCGGAGTACGGTCGCGTTTATTGATGGAGCCCGTCGGAATACTGATGCCTAAGTTCAAATGCAACTGATCAAATTCGCTCCGCGAAAGGACTTTCAGCGCAGCGAATTTGATATCGCCCAATCCCTGCGAGCCGGTCGAAAAATGCACTCCCATTCGATTCAGATGATCCATGTGCAGTTGCACCCATGGGACCATCAACGTCAAAGTAACATCATCGGCGGGGGCGTACATTCCACCCAACATATGCATCGCCATACTCATTTTCGTTGGAGTAATCGGAAACCCTTGCAACACCTCTGCAGAACTCCGATTCGATGTACCGTCGCGATTGCCCTGCATGTCCATGTGCATGTAGCGGTACGAAAACATCACCTCGCCTTTGTGATGCGTGTGGTCGCCCATCACACCGAGCGGTGCGTGGGAGTCGGGTCGGCTGAGATCCACAGCTCGCGCTGCACTTGGGAAATAACAAAGTATGAAAGCAGCCGCGAGCCACACACGGCATGTAAAATGGATAAACATCGCAAGTCTCCTAAGACTGTTGCGTTATTGGATGGTCTTCAAGAACAGTTTAAACAGGAGACTTAGGCGATCGGAATCGGTTGATCCGGCACTCGACGCACTTGAACAAAGCGTGCGCGATAAGGCGTGAATGGTTTCATTTCGGGCAACGGGAGCGCATCTGTTGCCTCGGTGAAATAAATCTGCTGAAACCCGGAGGCGGCCGGCAGACCCGAATGCGCGTCGCCGCAACCACATGGGCATTTCGCGCGCACGAATTGTTTCGGTCGATGCCCCTCCGATCGATCCCCGCGACACCAGACGGTCGAGTCGTCACCCGCTTCAAACCAACCATGGACATCATCGTCGAAGGGATGCTCATCAACTGCATTCATTGGAGGTGCGCCGGCAGCGAGCAGGTGGCCCAGCATCAAAGCGAACAGAAGCGCGCGTCGGAGTCTCACGAAGTAGAACTATAGTTGACCCATTCGCTATCGCCAGGGCTCAATCCCGAATCAAAGGGCTCCTGTGGAACGTCTCAATCGCGTTGAGGGCTCCCTCTACGGCGAGCGCGGCGGCGTAGCCCGGCGCTGGGTCGAGGTCCAGGAAGGACCAGCGCTCGGTTTCATCAGCGGATTCACGGTGCCCAAGCAACCGTGCCGGCTCAGCCGGATCTACGGACACATCAAAGGCGTCGAGTGGAATCGACATCCCCCTACCTTCCGCCTTGATGTACGCCTCCTTGCGTGTCCAACACGCGAAAAAAGCGGCGTGCCTTTGATGCGGTTGCAGGCGCTCGATACTTTGCACCTCTCGCTCCGAAAAGAAGCGGCGCGCAAGATTTTCTTGTTCGATATCATCACGCATCTTTTCGATATCAACACCGATCTCACGCTCGCGCGTAAAAGCCAACAACCCCCATTCGGCAGAATGCGAAACATTGAAGCGCAGGCTCGTATCGGCAAGAAACGGTTTGTCGTGCTCGGCCTGTTGGAATACGAATGAGCTCGCGGGTTGGCTTAAGTAACCCGATAGCAATTCCCTCAAGGTCGCTCGCACTACGGTAAATGCAGCGCGATCACGATCGAAATGAAAACGATCTGCGCGCTCTGTCTCTTCGCCCGAAAGCACGCCTCGAAGACTTGCGACAATCTGCGGTTCAGGATCGAGCGCGACGCGCCAAACGTGAACCTGCCCCGGCTCACAATCGGGAACATAATCGCATCTCGACCAATCCAAGTCAGACGGTCCTATGCTGCGGGATATACGGCGCCACCGTCGATTTTCAAGATCGAGCCTGTCGTAAAGCTCGATGCATCACTCGCAAAATAGAGCGCCGCGCCAATAATCTCGTTCGGCTTGCCGCCTCGACCCAAGGGTACGAATTTAGGAATTGAATCATGCATTTCCTGCGACCAGCCTTTGGCAATGTCCGTAATAAACGGACCCGGCATGATGCAATTCACCCGAACCTTGGGCGCGAACGCGCGCGCCATACTGAGCGTGAAACTATGGAGCCCAGCCTTCGCCGCGCCGTAGGGGACTTCGACGGGGCTCGCCGCCACCCCTGCGATGCTGGAAATATTAATGATCGAACCGCCAGCACCCTCAGCCATGCGCGAACCGATCAAGGACGAGAGTCGAAACGGACCCTTGAGGTTCACCGCAAGAACCTTGTCATAGAGTTCTTCCGTCACCTCGGGTAACGATGAATACCGAGGCGACATTCCGGCGTTGTTCACAAGCACATCAACCTTGCCGAAATGATCGTAGGCCTGCTCAACCAGACGATCGCAGTCCTGCCATTTGCCCGCATGCGCCGCCACCGCCACCGCCCTCCGACCTGTCGTGGCTTCGATTTCTTTCGCAAGCTTTTCACAGGCGTCGAGTTTGCGGCTGGCGATCACCACATCGGCGCCGCGCTTCGCGAACGCACGAACCATTTCCGCGCCGAGTCCACGGCTGCCGCCGGTAACAACCGCCACACGTCCCGTTAGATCAAAATCATCGCTCATATCGATACCTTCGCGATAACCGAGTCCGCATACTGACGAAGTGTCCCCAACTTTTGATCAAGCGTCTGTCGATCGGGGCCCAACTCGTAGGCATTCCGAAAACCAACAATGACATCGGTCACGCCGAGGTCCTGAAGCCGTTTCACGCCATCCGGTGTATAGCCATCCATCGAGATCACCTGCACTTCGAAGGGGTCACCTTCTCGTCCTTGCTCGCGCAAAAAAGTCCTCAATCGACCCAGCATCTCGCCCAATTCGTTCGGGTCACCGCCTGCGTGAATCCAGCCGTCGCCCACGCGTGCCGCGCGCTTCAGCGCAGGGTCGCTATGGCCGCCGATAATAATGGGAATCTTCCGCGTGGACACGGGTGAAATTTTAATACTCGGAATTTTGTAGATCTCCCCGTCGTATCCAAAAAAGCCACCCGAAGTGAGGCCCCGAATGATATCGATGCACTCGTCCATGCGCTTCCCACGCCGTTCCCAAGGAATGTCGACAATCTCGTAGTCATCGGGCCATGGGCTCACACCGACACCAAAGCAGAAACGATTCTTTGACAGGACCGCGACCGAACTGGCTTGCTTCGCCATCAGCACCGGATGACGAAGCGGAAGTTTCACGACCGACGTCGTGAAACGCAGCGTCTCGGTCAACGCTGCGAGATAAGGAATCATCGAAAACGGCTCAATAAACGGTTTATCTTCCAGGAACTCGCGGTTGCCATCGGGGGTATAAGGATATTTGCTGTCCGAGTGTTCCGGGTAACAGATGCTATCTGGGATCACGAATCCGCTGTAACCCGCTTCCTCACACGCGATTGCCAAAGGGCCGTAATAGTCCGGATCCGTCATCGCTTCGATATATGAAAACCGCATTAGCTCGGCTGCTCAATCTGCATCGCGCCCATATGCCAGTATCCGCGAAGACTCTTGAGCTTCCCCTCATCGTTCAGCTTGTAGGTAAAAATACCCTGAACCGTAGCCTTCACACCGTTGGGAAACTCTGTCGTCAGCCTGAGAACATGTGCGGATTCCATATGCGCAACATACGAATCCAAAGTTTCAATTTTCATTTTATTCGGCTCGATGTTCTTATCGTAGAACTCCGCAACCTCGGCCTTGCCGCACAAGCCCTTGCCCGTGGGATTCGTCGGCGCGGTTCCAATGGGGTCTTCGATGCAAACATCTTCAGCCATCAGCGCAAGCCAGCCTTCTTTGTCTTTGGCCTGAACACAGCGCCAAGAATTCTGTGCAGCCAGCATTGCGGGATGTTCGTCGTTCATAGTTTCTCCTCTAGCGCGTACGCTATTCCCAAGGCTCCAATGCCGCAACATGACGACCCGCGACACGACCGAAAAACGTAGCATCGCCGATCGAAAGTCCGCTGGCGTAAGTACGACCCTCCAGGCAGAGGCCCGCCGAGTTTCGGCCGGCTGCATACAATCCCGGTATGACCTGGCGGTCGGGATTCAACACCTGACCCGTCGCACGGATTGCGAGTCCACCGAGTGTGAACACGGCGAAGATAGAACCTTCGATCGTACAGTCGACCGCCGCGTATGGCGGAACCGAAAGCGGACGCAAATAGTCAGCCGACTTATGAAAGAACGGATCCTGCCCTCGCGCGGCCCAGCGATTGTAGGTTTCTACCGTATGAACGAGCTCGCCTTCGGGAAACCCGAGCGCCTTTTCAAGATCGGCAAAGGTCTCCTCAACCGCCGCGAGCTTGTGAAATGCCTGCGTACGCCCGTAGAGTTCATCATCCACGATAAGCCAAGCACGACCGTCACAGCGCTGAAGTATCGCGTCTCCGGTACGTCCCAAGTAGGTGTCTTCGTTAATGAACCGTTGGCCCTGGCTGTTTACCATTATACCTTTACAATGGTCCGACGGCGGATAGTAGGCGTTCAACACAAGCCCCTCGCTCATATTGCTGGCAAGCGCGCCCGCACCCAGACCAACGCGAATCCCCAAACCGTCATCACCCGCCGACGCCGCCTTCCAATTACACTTAAGTAAAGACGGGGCATGTTCGGCAAGCATCCGCTCGTTCATAACGAAACCACCGGCTGCGAGAACTACACCGCGGCGAGCCTTGATGAAGCACGTCCGCCCATCATGCACGGCCACCACGCCAACGACGCGACCGTCATCGCGTTGTATCAATCGCTCCACGCGACAATCATTGATGATTTCAGCACCGGATTTCTCCGCGGCCTGAAGCATCGGTTCCATCAAAAAGCCGCCGGCTTCACCGGGACGCGCGACCTTATGTCCACGGGGTGCGGGCGTCGTGCCTTCCCTAAACCCATGACAGAGTTCGTTTCCACTGAAGAAGAGGCAATCGTCCTCAAACGGATGCGTGGTCTTACCTTCTACAAAGCTACTTTTGAACTCGACACCCAGATCAACCATCCAATTGAAATGCTCGACGCTTCCTGCCGCGAACGCTTCTACTTTTTCGTCATCGGCCTGCGCCCCTGCTGCCATACGCACGGCCTTGGTCATCTCCTCAACCGAGTCCTCGAACCCGCAATCTTTTTGAACGCGCGTACCACCACCAAAGTAGACCGCGCCCGTCGAGACGGCACTCGTGCCGCCCCCGCGTGTTTGCCGTTCAAGGGCGATTGTTTTGGCTCCAGCACGAACGGCCTCAAGTGTTGCGGAGGTGCCGGCACCTCCGAGACCCACCACCACAACGTCGGCATCATGCGTCCACGCAGAAACCGATTCAGGGCGAATCGCGCGAGTATCAATATCGTTTGTGTCCAGCGTCATTGTGACTAGTCGGAGCCGACCGGGTGATCGTAAGTTCGGTTATCTTTGAACTCGGGTTGGCGCCCTTCCTTCCGAGCGCGAACCGCTTCCTCAAAATTCTCTGTGGTAAGACGCACGAAAAGTTGCGCGTGGCTTTCGTGATTCATATGCGCGTGCAAACTACCCGCATCGAGCCCGGCCCAAAGCATCTGTTTTGTGAGCTCCACACCGATGCGACTGTACCCGACGATCCGCTCGGCCATTTCAAAGCAGGCATCCAAGAGCGCAGCATCGGGAACTGTTTGTGAAACCAGGCCAATCCGATCGGCTTCGTCGGCATGAACGTTACGACCCGAGAGCATGATTTCAAACGCGCGCGATGATCCAATCGCACGCGGTAACAGATAGCTGATGCCAAGTTCCGCCGCGGTAAGACCATTGTTAATGCCGGCCGCGCGGAAATACGCAGATTCAGCGGCAACACGAATGTCGGCCGCCATCGACAGGCAGAACCCGCCGCCTATCGCGGGGCCATTGACCGCGGCGATGACGGGTTGATGCATATCGCGCACGGCGATGATGACGTCATCGAGAATCTTCATCGCCCGGCGCGAAATCGTCGGCACGGTGAGCCCCGCGATATCTGGCACCATGCCCGAATTTTCCAGATCTGCCCCGGCACAGAAGGCGTCCCCTGCGCCCGTCAAAATGCAGACACGCGTTTCGTTGTCGAGACTGATCTCGCGGAGCGCATCGCGGAACGGAATCATCACATCGAATGACATCGCGTTTTTCCGCTCAGGACGATTCAACGTAACGCGCGTAACCCACGGGCGTGGTTTATCGATGCTGACAAAAGACAATTCTGCCCTCCTGCGCGCTCGAAGGCGCGTCGCGATGGTATACAGGCGGTCAATTAAACAGAAGTCCAAATTGAACGAAGGCATACGCCTCGCGAGAACCGTGGGAACGCCGGCGCCCCCGGCAAAAATTTCACCGACCCGGTGCAATCGCTGCCGATCCAAGGCGATTCAAATGTACACCCCTGGGCATCCAAGTCCGAATTGTCTCACGGCACGATCCTTGCGTAACAATGGCCTGGACTATTCGCACGACCTGCTGAGTGGTATTGGAGATCGTAGTTATGGTTGGTGGTATTGGAATTCTCGGGCGTAACCCGCTGGCCCTCGGGCTGCCGTCGATACAGTCCGGAAGCATGCGAGCGCTGCAAAAGCTGCAGCAGAAAACCGAATCAGGTGCACTCGACCCCGCGCAGCTTCAAGAGCGCTTGCTCACACGGTTCGGTGAAGCAGCACGCGGCATTGTGGGTGAGAACGGTGCGATCGATACCGATGCGCTGAAATCGCTGCTTCATGAAGCCCGAGGCGAACGCGCACAGGGAGATGGGCCACTCCATTCACCGCTGGGAAAAGGGTTCGTCGAGCATCTCCAAGCCATGCTCGAAAGCGGCGCGATTTCCACCGATGAAATTCAGGACCGTCTAAGCGACCGCTTCGGTGAGATCGCCAAGGGTGTGATCACAGAGGACGGCAGCATCGATATTTCAAAAATCGAAGGCTTGGTGGCTCAGCACCGAGCGGTACCGCACCCGACAGGACCTATGGCATTGGTGAAACAAATTCTCGAATCGGTGCGAAAAGACGACGGGAGTATTGACGCAGATGCGCTTCGTGATCTCACGGAAAAGACCGCGCATTCGATCTACAGCTCGTCAGGCGCGCTACAGCCACAACCCGTACTAGGCGGCGGGCAGAATGCCTTGTTTGAATTGCACGCTTAGACGAAACGACTCATCGCCCGTAATGAGAATCGGCTAGGCCTGGCTCGCTAGTTGAGCCGCTTGCTTGAGCAATAATTCGGCAATTGCACCAAAGAACGTATGCAGCAAATTGCTGGATTCGCCACGGAGGCACTTCGCGTAGCTTCCCTCGAGCAGCGTCGCGAGCTTCCACCGCGCAAACACGTGATACCAAGTCACTTCCGACAGATCAGACCGCGTGAGAGCCGCGTAGTGGGCCACGATTTCATCGATTTCGGGTAGGTGGGAGATCGAGAATCCATTCGGTCGTCCCGGCGCGCCAAGTGAAAGCGGATTTCCTGACGACGGCAGAAACGTCATCGACCACGCAAGGTCCGCGAGCGGGTCACCGATCATCGCCATATCCCAGTTCATGACCGAGACCACGCGTGGCGGCAATCTATTCGAGTACAGGAGATTGTCGAGTTTATAGTCGCCATGAACGAGCGCGGGACGCTGGCCGCGGGGAAGATGCTTGCCAAGCCAATTGGAAATCTCATCGAACACTGCCAGTTCGCGACAGCGATCGCTGTCGAATTGCGCGGCCCATCGTGAAATCTGCTGCTCGAGAGTCGCTTCAACGTTTCCAAGCTTGTACAAACCGCAAAGCTCCCAATCGACCTGATGGATCTCTGCCAGCGCGTTGATCGACTCGAGTATGATCCCTCGGTGTTTGCATGGATCCGCGGCATAGAGTTTCGGCAGTGAGTCTCGAATCGGCAAGCCCTCAACAAATTGCATGATAAAAAACGACGACCCCACAACCTCCGGATCGTCGCACGCGACGATCGTTCTCGGCACACGCACGGGCTCGTCCTGAATCGACTCCAAAATCAAGAACTCTCGCAGCACATCATGCGCGGGCACACCAGACTCAGGGGGCATCGCACGGCGCAGAACCCAACTTTCGCCGCCACGTCGTAGCGCGAAATGTTCATAGGATCCAGCGCCCCGCATAGCCTCAACCTGCGTCGGAGCCGTATCCCCGAAGCGCTGATCCAGCCACGACCCGAGTCGCGCACTGTTGATATCGCGGCTACGCACGGCAAACTCCGAACCTACATGACAGGTTACACACTATTGTTATAACTAAATAGTGTATAGTCGCAACACATAGCAATTCGCACCTGAGCCGAGAGCATATGCTCGCCCCAGCCGCGCCCATCACAGCGTTGGTGAGGCGATCTTAGTCGACCTCCGGAATCAGTATTCGGAACGGCTCCTTAACTTGATAAGGACCCAGGTGACTCAACCGCGTAAGCAGTTCGTCGGTCACTTCGTTGCCCCGAGCGATCAGTAGTGAGCCCTTTACGCTGGTAATATCATCCGCGAAAATCATTCCCGCGCGAAGGTCGTCGACGTACATCTTTTGAATTTGTCCCGCAATCGACATCTCGCCAAGCAACGATTCGAGCGCATCCAACACCTGGGGGTCATAGTTTCCCTCTCGCGAGCGCAAGAGGGTCATCATGTCGTCGTCGGACGTGCCCTGTGCTTGCAGAACATCGTAATCGAGAGCGACCTTAAGGATCCGCGAACCCAACGGAATCTCCGCGCCAAGCGAGTTGAAGCATCTTTTTTGGTGCAGGACGATCTCACGCACCTCCTCCAAACGCGGAATGCTTCGTAGCAGACGTTGGCTGAAATCAGGCAGCGAATCGGCCATACGCATTTCGTCTTCGGTCATCGAATGACCGTAATAGAGTTTTTCCGCAGTCTCATTCGGCAACGTCACACAACCCAATTGCGATAGCATAGCTGCAACTTCAATTTGCCACTTCGTCCGCGCCCCAAGGGTGTCCGCGAGTTTTCGTGCGTAAACTTTTAGCCGTAGCGCGCGCCCGAAAGCCGTTGGACTCACCATCGAGAGAATCTCGGTGAGCGTCTTAATGGACCCGAAAAGCGTCTCTTCCAAGAGTTCCTTTTCTGCCGTCAGCAAGCGGTGTTGTCGAATCGCGTCCTGGAGCGCTCGAAACAGCTGTGGGGGGGGACACGGTTTCGTAAGAAAGCGAAACACCTGGCCTTCATTTACCGCATCGATCGCCGCGTTGAGGTCGGCCTGACCCGTGAGCAGGATGCGAACCGTCTCAGGCGCCGCTTCACGCACGCGGTTCAAGAAACTCGTGCCCTGCATCGCGGGCATCCGCATGTCACTGAGAACCACTGCAAACGGCCCTTTGTCACGTAACGTCGCAAGTCCAATCGCACCCGACTTAGCGGTATGTACGTCATAGTGCCGACGCAGATTCGCCTTGAGTCCATCGAGGACTTCAGGTTCATCATCCACGCACAGAATCTTCGGTAGGCTGACTCGTGTCAATTCAAACTCCGATGCTCGGTTCGCTCGCCGCTTTCTCAGCGATCTGGCGCCATTTCGGTAGTTGATCGAGCAAACCGAGTTCCTCGAGATATGCTTCGTCGATCACGCCGTGTGGCGTGCACTGATCTTCCGCGATGCCACTGTATTCGTACGCCAGATGATCAGCAACATAGACTGCGCTCAGGATGTCGAACTGACTCTGCTTCACACGACGTGGTCGATCGTGATACGCGACCGCTTCGATAATCGGATACGGCAGGCCCCAACGGCCTAGCAGATAGGCGCCAACTTCACCGTGACTGAAACCGTGCAACTCAGTTTCGACGTCCTCCAGCGGCTCGCCACGTTGACGGGCCACCACGACAGATTGGGTGATTAATTCTGGCAACCAGGTCGCGAGGATCAGCTGACCGACATCGTGCAGAATCGCCGCTGCGAACGCGTCCTTTCCTTCATCCGGATTGGCACACAGCTGTTTCGCAATACGGGCGGTGAGCAGGGAGTGGTCGTGCAGCGAACTGACATCAATCACTTCTGCTGGGTCGACATCCTCGAAGGTTTGAAAGACCTCAATCGAGAGAACGAGCGTTTGAACGACATTGATACCGAGATAGCGAATCGCGTCTTGAATCGACGCGAGCGGACGCGCCAAGCCAAAAAATGCCGAATTTACGATCTGCAATATCTTTGCAGACATTCCGATGTCTTGTTCTATGATCCGCGCGATATGAGCCATCGTGGCATAGTCATTTGCGAGCACCTTATTGAGCGCGTTGTAGTTCTGCGGTAGCGCGGGCAAGGCATCGATCGATCCTACTCTTGTTCGAATCTCCGGATTGCTCAGAATACTTTGAATGTTACATGCGCGCTCGATCACGTTTTCCAGCGTCGATACATCACAGGGCTTATTGAGAAATTGATGCGCAACCGTAATCGTGCGCAAGATCGCCTTTTCCTCCGCAAATCCAGACAGCACAATGCGCACCATCTCGGGCTGCAGCTGCTGTGCCCGCTTAAGAAGCTCGACACCGTCGACTTTCGGCATCCGCATATCGGTCACCAGAACATCGAAGGCGTCGCTTTCAAGTGCCTCAAGGCCACTCTCGCCACCCGGCGCAAAGACCATCTCCCAGTTCTTGCGCTGGCGACGGAGGCTGCAGCGTAGACCGTCCAGAATGCTCTGATCATCATCGACGAAGAGGATGCGTTTCATTCACTATCCGCTTCAACGCCGTCATTAACCGGCAGACGAATAAAAAATGCTGTGCCTTCGCCTTCTTCTGATTCGAATTCAATGCTGCCGCCGTGCTTATCCACAACGATCGACCTTGCAATCGCGAGCCCCTGTCCCGAGCCATGGCCACGCGACTTCGTGGTAAAGAACGCATCAAAAATACGCTCTTGAATTTCGGCCGGAATACCGCCGCCGTTGTCACGAATACAAATCACCACGTCCGTGCCGACATGCTCAGTTCTGATCGATATCGTGCCCTTCTCATCATTCGGCTCGTTCTTCGCTGCGATCGCGTGCGATGCGTTGATGAGGAGATTGAGAAAGACCTGATTGAGATGGCCAAGATGGCAGAAGACCGGAGGTAGTTCACCAAAGTCGGTATTCAGATCAGCGACATGCTTGTACTCATTGCGGGCGACGATCAGCGCGTTCGTCAATGCCGAATTCAGATCGACCGCGGTTTTCTCGGCCTGATTGGGATAACAGAATTCTTTTACCGCGCGGGCGATTTCAGCCACGCGACCGACGCCGTCCGTAGTGCGAGCCAACGCCCCAGGAATTTCCTCTCGTAGAAACTCGAGGTCGGCTTCGTCTTCTTCTGCGCGAACTTTCTCCAATTGGGCTCTGGCGATGTCCGTACTCTCGACCGTGGCGATCAGCTCCTGGTAGGACGCGCCCAAACGCAATAAACTATCGAACGATTCCCGCAGGAAGTAGAGACTATCGCCGATGAATTGGACCGGTGTATTGATCTCATGTGCAATGCCCGCAACGATTCGACCAATCGCTTCGAGCTGCTGCGCCTGCTCCAGTTCAATTTGCAGCGACTGACGCTCTCGAAGATCAAGCAAACCAAAGTAAATCGAATCATCGCTTTTTTGCCGCGGTCGCCACGCACGGATTCTAACGGGAATCATCACTCCGTCCGCATAACAAAGACCGGTCTCTTCCTCCGGCACCGCGCCTCCCCACTGAAGCTGCTCCGCAAACTGTGGAGAGATACTGGGTAGAATCGTCGCAAACCGTTGACCGAGAAGTGAACTACGGGGTTGATCCAACCAACGACACAGCGTGTCGTTCAGGTCGAGGATCTCTCCATCCCGATCCACCCGGAGTACACCACAGGGTAGATGACTCGTTGCCATCCATAGGTCAGCATCTGGACGCGCTTGGCTCATGACGATCTTCCAACTCCCAGCTCGCAGCTTATCGGCGTGGCAGGGGTCTTCGCTTGAGGTCTCGCGTCATCGCATGAGCTGAAATCATCGACAATGGCGGTTGATGCCGTCCGTGGACCTAGTGATCAGTCATTGGACTCAAGCTCAGCCGCGAGTACTTCCCACTCGCGATAAGCAGCATCGATCTCCGCACGCAAACGAGTTCGGTCCGTTTCAATCTGCCGCACGGCTTCACCATCTCGATACACCTCGGGATCGCCCAAGCGATGCGTGGCGCTCTCCAGCTCGCCCTCTAAGCGCGGAATGGTTTCTTCGAGTTTTGAAAGCTTCTTCCGAGCCTTGCTTTGCGTGCGCACGCCGGCCTTTGAACGTTCGCGTGCCGCCATACGATCCTGTTTCGAGGCCGCCACGGTACTTGCCACAGCGGGCTCTGCAGTTCCGTCTCCGGCTTGAAACTTACGCAGATAGGCATCGTAGTTGCCAGGATAATCTCGCAACGTTCCCCCACGAACATCCACGACCCGTGTCGCAAGCGCGTTGATGAAACTTCGATCATGCGAAATAAGCAACAGCGTTCCGGCATACTCGCGGAGGGCTGTTTCGAGGACTTCACATGCGACGACATCCAAATGATTGGTGGGTTCGTCAAGAACCAGAAAATTTGACGGTCGAAGCAACATCTTCGCGAGAGCAAGCCTTGCCTTTTCACCACCGGATAAGACACCCACTTTTTTATCTACGTCATCCCCGCTGAAGAGGAATGCTCCGAGATGCGAGCGCAAGCGCGGATAATCGTCGATCTGCGCGATTGATTCCAACTCGGCAAGGATGGTTCGGCTGGTGTCGAGCACCTCGAGTTGATGCTGCGCGAAGAACCCAACCTCTACTTTGTGACCGAGTTTGCGCGCGCCGGCATCAAAGCCCAGTTCGCCGGCGGCAATTCGCAAAAGTGTAGACTTTCCCGCGCCATTTGGGCCCGCAAGTGCGACCCGCTCGCCACGTCGGATTTCAAAGTCAATCCCTCGGTAGACAACATTCTCTCCGTAACTTTTCTCAATGCCGTCGAGACGCAAGACGCTCTCTCCGGAACGTATCGGTGCGGGGATGCGTAAGCGCATTTTGCGTGCACGGTCCTCTACAACCTCAACGCGCTCAATCTTATCGAGTGCACGAATGCGACTTTGTACCTGCCGCGCTTTGGTCGATTTTGCGCGGAAGCGTTGAATGAAACGTTCGGTCTGCGCGATCTCGCGATCCTGGCTGCGCTTTCGCGAAAGCAGCTGATCTTGGCGCGCGACTTTCTGATCGAGATACTTGTCGTATGTTGCCTCGTAGACGTCGAAGCGCCGTGGACCCAGTTCAGCCACACGCGTGACGTGTCGCCGCAGAAAGGTTCGATCATGCGAAACCAAAATCGCGGCCCCACGATATTTTGTAAGCGTCTCGTCGAACCATTCGAGTGACGGCAAATCGAGATGATTCGTGGGCTCATCGAGAAGCAACAGGTCCGGCGCCACCAGCAGGAGCTTGGCGAGCTCGACACGCATCAACCAACCGCCACTGAACGTACTGAGCGGGGCGGCGCGACGTGCTTCATCGAAGCCGAGCCCGTCCAGAATTCGATCCACCCTCGCCTCGCGCTCAAAACCACCGGCAAATTCGAACGCCGAATGGCAGCGGTCGTAACGCTCCGCCTCATCGGCCGGAATCTCGCGACCCGCTTCGCCGTGTTGCGCCATCAACCCCTCTAATTCACGCAGCTCTGCCTCCAGTGCGTCCAATTCGGTGAGCGAGGAGGCCACCTCCGCATGCACTGAATGCTCGCGCCCCGGGTCAATCTCCTGGCGCAGCAATCCGACCCGGATGCCCTTCGCACGATGGATCTGGCCATCGTCCCAGCCGTCGTTCTCGGCAATCATTCGCAGCAGGGTGGTCTTCCCCACCCCGTTCGGGCCCAGCAGACCTACCCGGTCGCCCGGCCGCACGACCAGGGCCAGGTCCTCAAAGAGCGTCCGACCACCGAACCGCTTCGTAATCCCATCCAATTGCAGCAGCATCGCGGTACCATAGCCTTCTCAACGGAGGAGATCCTATGCCGATCGAACATCTACCCGCCACAGCCGATCCAGAAGCGCTCGCCGACGTACTGAAACGCGACGGCTGCGTCGTGATCGACCGTCTTGCCAACCCTGCGCAGCTCGATCAGGTGAGGGAGGAGCTGGCGCCCTATACCGCCACCACGAACCAGGGCGTGGATGAATTCAGCGGCAAAGAGACCAAACGTACCGGCGCACTCATCGCACGATCGCCAACCGCTCGTGAAATCATCATGAACCCAACCGTTCGAGGCACAGTGAAGAACGTGCTCGCGCACGCGACCAGCTATCACCTGCATTTAACCCAGGTCATCGCAATTGGACCGGGTGAAACCGAACAGGTGATTCATCGCGACCAGTGGGCGTTCGATTTTTTCCCGTTTCCGAACGGCTACGAAGTTCAGTGCAATACCATATGGGCCATGGATGACTTCACCGAAGAAAACGGTGCCACACGCGTGATCCCGGGCAGCCATCATTACGAAGACCGCAAGGAATTTACGATTGCAGACACCGTGCCCGCGGAAATGGAAAAAGGCTCCGCGCTGCTCTACACCGGTGCGCTCTACCACGGTGGCGGACCTAACCGCTCCACCGGTGTGCGCCGCGGTCTAAACATCACCTATGCGGTCTCCTGGCTCAGGCAGGAAGAAAATCAGTATCTCAGCTGCTCTCTAGAGACAGCACGTGAACTCGACGACGAGCTACTACGCCTGATGGGTTACGCGCGCGGCGCGTATGCACTGGGATACATCGACGACCTGCGCGATCCGCTTCAAGCGATTCGCGGCCGCGATGATTCGCCCGAAGCGTTTGGAGACCTTGCCCAGGCGGAACGCCAAATTCGTAGCTCGCAAGAGCAGTTCGCCGGTCAGTAGGTGAACTCGAGTCCTTCGCCGTATTTTGCCACCCACGCCTCATAGGCGTCGCGGTCCAAGTCGGGGAATAGATCGATCAACTCTTGGATCTGGCCGTCCTCAATCGTCGCCTTCGAGCATCCGAGCAAGACCAGCTCGGGCGAGTCATGCCGTCGGTACCCAACACGCCAATCCAGCGAAATTTTGTTGCCCTCAACCACGGGAGCGCCGCGCAATCCGATCGTGCGTTCACAGTGCCGATCAAACCCATCAATCGAGCGTTTGAGTCCGGCGAGAATTTCCTTCGGACCGGTCATATGCCAATCCATTTCCTCGCTGGCGGTGACGTGATACACCGCATCGTCGGCGAAATATTTCTCGAGTCGTGACCAATCGTCATCGACATAGGTTTTTTCAAAGTCCGTTGCGTATGCGCCAAAAACCGCCATGGGGTCCATCGTGCTCTCCTTCATGCATAGGATGCCAGATCCTCAGGGATTTTGGGATACGGACGCTAGAATCTCCGGACACTGATTTGAGGAATGCGCGATGAAACTCCGACTTGTTTTGATCATGATCACGGCACTCACGACCGCCCCACTCGCCTTAGCCGAAGCGGAAGAGGTCGAAGCAGAAACCGGTCGCGGCGTATGGGGCCACGCGCTCTGGTACCTGCCCAATCGGGTTCTCGACGTATTCGATATCGCGCGTGCGCGCGTACGCCTAGGACCCGGCAATGGCATTGATTTGCGCGCAACTCAGTTGGCTGATTTCTACATCGGCAGTTACACCTCGGTTTACGCGGGCCTGCCGGGGCCACGGGGAAGACGTATCCCGCGACTTCCTGCAGGTCTTGAATCACGCACAGGCGTCGAAGTCAGCGCCGCGGATGCGACGCTTGAAGGTATGATGGGTCCCGACTACGGTCTCGCTGAGTTTGGCGTCGGATTGCATTTGTTCTTTCTGGGCTTGGACGTTGGCGTGGATCCGCTCGAGATCGTCGACCTCCTCGCGGGCTTTGTGCTGATCGATGTTCGGAGTGATGACTTTTAGGGGCCTATGACCTGGCGTGCGCGCATTGTTCTACCCATCGCCTTCCTGCTATGTGGACCGGCATTTGCGATGGAAAAGATTTGGGCGGAAGTGCAGGAGCCACTCGAAGGTGATCGCATCCGCGAACCCATCGGACTCGTCGAAGTTAAGGGTTGGGCAGGCACGGGGTTCCGAGGCAAACACGATGTCGTCGTCACATTGGATCGATCCGCAAGCACATTTGGTCCGTCCGGATCAGACATCAACGGCAACGGCATCGTCGGCCGCATACGCTCACTGGACCGGTTCGGTCAACGGGTGCGCGGCATGGATGACGAAGGCGATACCATTGCAAGTGCACAGCTCGTCGCCGCCCAACGCTTGATCGAACGGCTCAATCCCGAGACCACGCGCATGGGTTTGGTGACCTTCGGCAGCACCGAACGTATTCGTGCCAAGATCGGGTCGACGCGCGAGGAACTCTTGAAGGCACTCCTCCTCCTCCCTCACGCACCCGAAACCGGCGGCACCTACTTCTATGGGGCAATCATCGCGTCGATCAATGCCTTTGGTATCGACCCCAACAACAGTTCGGAACAACGACACCGCTCCATCATTTTCCTCTCCGACGGTTTGCCCAATCAACCCGGTACGTTTGCCGATGCCACGAAATTTGCCGTTCGTGCGGCGAAACACGCCGCTCGAGCCGGGATTCGTATCCATTCTTTCGCCTTGGGCGATGTCGTGGCCTCGCGACCCGAGGTCTTTCAACAAATGGCGAACGCCACCCATGGCGAACTACTGATCCTCGAGAAGCCTGGTGAAATCGTCAATTTGGTGCCGCATTTGAGCCTAACCAAGCTCAGCCACGTGAGAATAGACAATCTATCCAGCAGCCAACCCGCAAAAGCTGTTCGACTGTTTCCAGACGGATCATTTGACGCTTACGCGCCACTCGAAGTCGGCAAAAATATATTACGCATAACGATTCACGGTGAGGACGGTGCCGAACACGCCATCGATCGCGTGGTTCATTTCACCAAACTTCGGAGCGACGACGACAAAGGACGACAGAGACTCGAGGCGCTCCGCAAACAGTTAGAAATTCGTACGCTCGAAACACAGCTTGCGGCGGAGATACGCACGCGCCGCGAGGAAATTCGGAAACGCAGCCTGACGATTGAGGTTGACTAACTTAGCCCGCTTCCATTTCCGCCAGCGCCTTTGCGCGTCGTGCCGCGGCTTCCAGTCTGGTCTTATCGATATGACATGGCGTACACAACGTCTGTAGATTCGACGGATCGTGGCTGCCGCCGTCGATCAGCGGAACAATATGGTCAAGTTCCCAGAGCGATTGACGTGGCTTAAAGCCGAGCTTACGCAGCTTCTGAGTCGAACCGCGGCCGCGGTACTTACGTTTCAACGCATAGGTATCCATGCGACAGCTGGCGCAACGACCCCGATCCCGTCTTCGGATCCGGCGGCGTGCTTCACGCGGATCGGTACGGTCATATTCGTCAATACACTTGGGATGCCAACGTCGCCGCAGATTCGTTTCACCCGTCTTCGGGCCATCGAGATGCAAAATGAGCTCACCACACCAACGGCACTGACCCCTGGGTGCATCGGTAAAACGTATTTCAGGTCGACGGTGTTGCGCCACACTGCACCTATAGTGAATTCAAGCAAGGGGCTCCAGCGCCTAGACGAACCGACGTCCAATTAAAAAAAACGAGCGTGACCCAAACAGGTCACGCTCGCTTGAACAAACGATTCGAACGATCGTTACGCGCTAAACGTCGCTTCAGGTGCGACAGCAGCTGCGGCTTGAGGCGTTTGTACCTCTGTACCCGGCAGGTCCTGCGAAGGAATGCGCCACTGCTTTCCAATGCGAACAGCACTGATCTGACCGGACTCGATCAATCGATATACAGTGCGTGCTGAAACCCTCATATACTTCGCGGCCTCGCGTACGGTTACGAGATTGTCCATGACTCCACCCCCCAATTGTCTCGGCATTTCGGCCGCTTGGACTGCCTATCAGCCGTCGCCAGCCACGCCTCGTGGGTACTTCTTCGTCAGACCCGCGGATCACTTAAACCTTTTTTTGCACGATTCGATTTATTGCCTGATTGCGCCCAAATTGCGCGTTAGGGAGCCCAAGGCGACCCTGTTAGACTGGCGCGATGATCAAGAAGCAACCTTTCGGCCAGACCCAGCACGCAAGCTCCCGAATTCTCTTTGGTGCCGCAGCCCTTGCGGCGATGCCCGAGAACCGCGCAGACGAGCTGCTCGAAACGCTGCTTGAGTTCGGCGTCAACCACATCGATACCGCAGCGATGTACGGTGCGTCCGAACTCAGAATCGCACGCTGGATGCCGGCCCACCGAAAGGACTTCTTTCTCGCCACCAAAACACTCGGGCGAACTGCGGAAACCGCCCGCGCAGATATCGAAGCATCCCTCGAACGACTGCAAGTCGAACAGCTCGATCTGATTCAATTTCATAACTTGGTAGATGAAGAGGGCTGGCGAACCGCGATGTCGCCCGGCGGCGCTTTGGAGGGCGCGGTCGAAGCGCGGCGCCAAGGCCTGGTCCGCTTCATCGGCGTCACGGGTCACGGCACGTATGCAGCTGCAATGCATCTACGCAGCTTGCAGGAGTACGAATTTAGTTCGGTGCTGCTGCCCTATAGCTTCACGATGATGCAGTCGGAAGATTACGCGGCAGATTTTGAAGCATTGTTATCCGAATGCCAGAAGCGTCAGGTCGCGGTGCAAACCATCAAGTCGGTCGCGGCGCGACGCTGGACTGAGGATGCGCCCGCACGGCGCTTCAGCTGGTACGAGCCCATCCAAGACCCCGCCGCGCTTCAACGCGCGGTAAGCTGGGTACTTGACCGCGCTGGCATCTTTCTCAACACGTCGAGCGATGCCCGTATTTTGCGCGCGACGCTCAAAGCCGCAGCCGAGCACAAAGCCGCCGGTCATCCATTTGAACGCAACCATGCCATCGCGGTGGATGTCACCAAATTCGGCCTTGAGCCGTTATTTGTTCGTGGCGTGTCGGATCAGATCTAACTCGTCGCGGGTTGCTCTTCGTGCCCATCGCCGCGCCGATACAACGTGCGCCGATTGATCCCGAGGATCCGGGCAGCTTGGACCTTGTTTCCATCTGCGAGTTCTAAAACCGCGTCCACGTAGCGATCGCTAAGTTCTCGCAGCGTCATACGTCGATCCAGCGCCGTCTGCAATAACGAATCTTCCAGAGGTTTCACGAAAGTATCTGTATTTTCCGTCGCCAAACTCTCAGCGGTGAGAGCATTTGTCTCGGAAAGAACCAATGCACGCTCGATCGCATTCTCCAGTTCACGGGCGTTACCTTCCCAGTTATGTCGCAGCAGGTACTTCATCGCGTCTGACGTGACCGTGCGTTTTTCACCTGAAGCGTGTTTTTCTAAGAAAGCGTTCACGAGCGGTGGAATATCTTCGAGCCGTTCTCGCAATGGTGGGATATGTACGGGGATCACGTTGAGACGATAGAAGAGATCACGGCGGAAACGACCCGCCTTGATCTCTTCACGCAAGTCTTTATTCGTTGCGGCGATCACGCGGGTGTCGACGACCATGCTCTGAGTGCCACCGACGGGGCGTATCTCGCTATCTTGCAGTACCCGCAACAATTTCGCCTGAATCAGCGGACCTAGATCACCAATTTCATCCAGGAACAGCGTGCCATCCTTGGCTTCCTCAAAGAGACCGCGTTTACTTGTATAGGCGCCGGTAAATGCACCACGAACATGACCGAAGAGTTCGCTTTCCAGCAGTCCTTCAGGAATCGCCGTACAGTTAACCGGAATAAAGGGTTTACTAGCGCGTGGCCCACTAAAGTGGATGGTTCGTGCCACAACTTCCTTGCCGGTTCCACTTTCTCCGGTAATAAGGACGTTGTTTGCTGTGTTCGCGATCTTACGAATCAGTGCAAACGTGTCACGCATCGCTGGGCTGTTCCCGATCAAGTCCCCAAAACGAGCGGTCTTATCGACAGCTCGGCGTAAGCGTCGATTCTCCTCTTCCAGAGATCGATGGGCAAACGCGCGTTCCAAAGCAAACATGACTTCGTCGCGTTGAAACGGCTTGGTGATGTAATCGAATGCGCCCGCCTTCATCGCCGCGACTGCCGAGTCGATACTCCCATACGCCGTCATCAATATGACTGGCGTCTCAGGCCTCGCCTCGCGGATCTCGCCCAGTAGCTCCACCCCATCCTTGCCCGGCATTCGGATATCCGAAATCACGGCGTCGTAGTCGGATGTTCGGATCAGGTCCAGCGCAGCCTCCGCGCTGCCGGCACTCGCGGCCTTAAAGGAGTGATCTTCCAACAGCGAGACCAGCATTTCCTGCATCGCTTGGTCGTCGTCGACAACAAGTATGGTTTTGGCGCGCATCATGGATCCTTGTCTAAGCACAGTCCGTGCCAGCTAAAACGCCGCCAGCAGCGATTTGGAAGCCGCACGAGCGTGAGCTATTGCCATAGTGTGCCAGAAAGTCCCATCCAAAGGCGAATCGAGCTCAGAGGGATGAGGAACCCGGATCCAATTCAGCGTGGACGGGGAGATCAATACGGAATTTTGCACCCCGGCCGGGTTCGCTCTCGACCTCGATCTGGCCGCCGTGATCCGCCACGATCGCCTTCGCGACCATCAGCCCTAAACCATTCCCCTGCCCCGCTGGTTTGGTGGTGAAAAATGGATCGAAAATCCGTTCCAACATCTTCGGTGGCAGACCCTGACCCGTATCGGCAAATACAACCACGATTCGGTCCGCGCCGACACGCTCAGCGGAAACAAGGAGATCGCCCCCACTCGGCATCGCGTCGACCGCATTCAATACCAGATTCAAAAACAGCTGCTGGAGTCGATCCGGATCCCCGACGAGCTGCAAGTCACCGTGAATCGAAAACTCAGTTTCGATCTTCGCTTTGTGAAGATTCTCGGCGGTGAATTGAAGCGTACCCTCCAACACTGCGGCCAAATCAACGACGCACCGGACTGCATCTCGGGGTTTCGCAATATTGAGCAGCGTGTGAATGATGTTCGATACGCGGTCGACCTGCTCTCGAATCGTGCGCGCGCGCCAGCGATTTCTCTCGTCGGTCGCGGCGGATTCCAGCTGTTCGGCATGGCCTCGAATTACCCCCATGGGCGTACCCACCTCGTGTGCCAAACCCGCCGCCAACGTTGAAAGGGACGCAAGGTGTTCCGCAGCTTTGGCGCGTTCTTCCGTCGCATGTAACTCCACGGTCTGCTCTTGATATTCGTGAGCAAGACTCCGGCTCATTCGCTCGAGTTCAGAATTCAATTTCTCGAGATCCTGTTCTCGCAAATCGATATAGGCCTCCATCGCAATCTGGGCATCGAGCATCAAAACTTTGATCAGCGCAGAAAATGTTTGTTCCCGGCGTAGTGGATCCCCGGTCGTCGCACGTTGGACGTGCGGTGCAAGCAGCGAGTAGTAGAGCGAGTACGCACCCAAATACCAGCGAGGCCCCAATCCGATGCGTACATGCGTCTTGCCAATCCGCGACCTCTCCTCAAGATAGTCCGCATCGAGTGTTGGCGGCAGGAGACTGAGTAGATACCTATGTTGTGACTGCTTTAAGCGCTCACGCACGAACGAATCCTGAATCAATTTCCGTGTCTCATCGAAAGCCAAGAGATGCTCATAGAACGCCTCGACGAGCGCATCCCCATGGGCCTCAACCTCAGGCCGCAGCTCACGGAGCCGTTCTTCGTCCTGTTTGCTCCAGCGCAAATATTCGAGCCGCTCTAGGTCCACGCCTTCTCGCATCCCCGCAGTATCCGGGCTGAAGGGCGCAGGTCAAGTCGGCATCTACGATGAGCCGCGCGCAGCGGGTCAGCAGGAAACACCAGCTTACGCACCGTGGATGAGTGAATGAATCGCTGAGACCATTTCATCGCTTGCGCTACCGAGACCCATCTGCTGATGTACCACCTCACCATCGGTATTGATCAGAGATATGATGTTGGAGTGGGCAAAGTCGGTTTCGCTCACACGGCGATATCGGACCCCGAGAACCGCGGCGAGTTCCCGCACATTGTCGTCCTGACTCGTCAAGAGCGTCCACGCGGACTCGTCCAAACCCGTACGTTCTGCGAATTTGGCGAGATGGTCGGGTGTGTCGCGGTCGGGGTCAATCGAGACAAGTACAAAGCCGAGTTCACTCGGATCAATCGACGCTTTGTCCTTGATCTCATGCATATCTGCAATGATCCGTGGGCAAGCCACTTCGCAACTGCTGTATACCATCGCAATGACATGCGCCTTGCCCGCCAACGCGTTCAATCGAACTTCATCATTCCCATGCGTCATCCACTTGGAACCCAAATGAAAAATCGAATGTCCCGTTGGCGCAGCCGCAGGCATGTCGGCATGGTCGTGCGCACTGTGTTCATGCTCCGACGATCCACCACAAGCTGCGATGCTGAACATAGCCACTATTATACAAGCCTCGCGTATCATCAATTTGGACTCCTATCTTTGGCACAGCGAAAACCCAGATTACCGACGGCATAGTCGGCCTGGAGACTGGCACGCATTGCAAAACGTAAGAACGCGGCGTAGTCGCTGGGATCTGCGGACCCCGCCGATGCGCCCGCGCAGAACAATTGGCGTTCAAGCCCGGCATCAACGCGTGATTCTCCGGTCAGGAGTACCGAGTTCCAATCACTCACCCACTCCCAAACAAGGCCGTGCAATCCCGTCACGCCGTACACATTGATAAAACCATCGGTCACCTTGGGGAGCGGTGGCTTCGCGGGCTTTGCGTACCAATCCAAAATTCGCTGCCGAAAGTCCACGTCGCCAATCGCGTCGGGCTTCGACTCGCTGGCGCGCGCCGCAAACTCCCACTCCGCCAACGTAGGCAAGCGACTCCCCGACCAACGACAGTACGCGCGAGCGGCGAACCAACTCACATTCGTAACCGGACTCATTCCTTCGGGCCCCGAGTCGGGGCCGGGATCCAGGTCTGCGATCCAATGCTTGAGATAAGCCGCGTCTGCAAAAATCTGTGGCGTCTGCGATTTTCGCCAGCGCGGATTCTCGGTAACAAACTCAAGATAGTCGGCATTCGTTACCGCATAGTTGTCCAGCACAAAGGACTCGACCTCAACCTGCTCATCCTTGGTTCCATATTGAGGCCGATACACGCCACCCGGAATCTCACTCATCTCCCGCGACGCGGCACCGGCCCCAAACGCGCTGAGCGTACCGAGGATCAGCCATCCCGCGCTCAGCAGTTTCACCTACTTCTTACGTCGCTTCGAGACCTGCGCCGGCGACACTTCGCCACCATCGTTGTCCCAGGAATTTAGGACGTAGGTCAGAATGTTCGCGATCTTCTCATCCGATAAACCCAGGCTTGGCATCACGTTATTGTACGGTTCGCCGTTGACTGTGATCTCTCCCTGTAGCCCGCTCAGCACCGTATCAATTGCCCGGTTCACATCCGCATTGAGATAATCAGACTTCGCGAGCGGCGGGAACGCGCCAGCGATGCCTTGACCATCGGCTTGATGACATGCGACACAGTTTGTCTGATAAGCGCCGCGACCCATCTCGATCCGCTCGGCCTTGTTGGCTGCAAGCTTTGGCTTGGGTGCTGGCTCGGGTGTCGTTTGCACCGCCCCACCTTCGGGTAAATAGATGCGTTGATCCTGCTGACCCGAATAGACCGCGGTATTCGGCTTGCCGGTAACCTTGAGCATACCGAGCGCGCCCTTGTTGAAGGCACGAAAAATCGAGTGGTCGACCAGAATAAAAGTGCCGGGAACATCGACCTTGAAGTCAACAATCGCGGCACCGCCAGCCGGCACCAGTGTCGTCTGCACGTTGCGATTGATCGCGTCCCCGGCTTCGATGCGTACCTCATCGAAGATCTCGCCGATCACATGAAACGACGAAACAAGATTCGGTCCACCGTTGCCCACGTAGAGTCGAACGGTTTCACCCACTTCGGCCTGCAGTGCATGGTCTCCAGTGAGCGCACCGACCGACCCGTTGAAAACGACGTACTCTGCATCCTCTCGCAGCGCCTTCTCCATGGAGAACGTCTGCAATCCCGTATCACCGTTGCTGCCGACGGTGTAGAAGTCACCCTGCATCACATAGTATTCACGGTCGACTTTCGGCAGGCCTTTCTTGGAATCCACCAGAATAAGGCCGTACATGCCGTTGGCGATGTGCATCCCTACGGGAGCCGTCGCGCAGTGGTACACGTACAATCCCGGATTGAGTGCTGCGAAAGAAAAGATGGATTCGTGGCCGGGCGGCGTAAACGACGAGGTTGCGCCCCCCCCAGGACCCGTCACCGCATGTAGGTCAATGTTATGCGGAACTTTGTTGTCGGGATGATTTTTTAGGTGGAATTCCACTTGGTCACCTTCGCGGACACGAATGAACCGACCCGGGACAGTTCCACCGAACGTCCAGAACGTGTACTCGACCCCTTCAGCGATCGTGCCTACGCGTTCCCGCACTTCGAGCTCAACGATCACCTTCGTCGAATGCTTACGCGTAATCAGTGGAGGCACACTCGGGGCCGCAGTAAGTACGGCGTGCTCTTCACCCTTAACTTCAGCCGCGTGGCTGACATGCGTAGCCGGAAGCATCGTGGCCAAAAACAACCAGGCGATCGTAATCAAAATCGAAACTCTCACATTCATCTCCCCGTTCGAAACCCAAGTTCAAACCGGGAAGCAGAGCAAGAGCGATGCCAGCATCGTAAGCCTCAGAACGCACAGCGCGGAGGGATTATGTCGCGTTTCGCCACAGTCAACAGTGACCAATCGAGACAGGACGCCACAATTCATCCAATCGGGTGGCGAATTGTCTGTTTAGAACATGGTCCCAGTCTTGCTTTGCAGGGAGACCGATCGACTCAGTATGGATCGATTACAAAGGGGGATAGATGCTGTCGAAATCTCAAGCGAGACTCTTCTTCATTGGCGGCACCATATTTTTTTCGACCATTTTCATCCTGCTTACGGTCGATACCGTCGCAAATATCGATCCGAGGCAACATACGGAGAACCTTACCAAGTCGGTCATCCATGGGAAGCAAATCTGGGAAGCCGAGAATTGTATGGGCTGCCACACCATTCTTGGGGAAGGTGCTTACTATGCGCCCGAGCTCACAAAAGTCGTCGACCGACGCGGTAAAGAGTGGATCTCAGTATTTTTACGCGACCCCGAGGCCATGTTTCCCGGACAGCGCCGCATGGTCAAATACGATTTCAGCGATCAAGATATTGAGGATGTCATTGCATTCCTCGCTTGGATCGGTGAAATCGACACCAACGGGTTTCCGCCCGAACCGGACCTTATGCCGGCCACGACCATCACATCGGTGGCCGCTACATCGGCATCGGAGCCACCCGCATACTTCAATAACGTATGCGTCGCCTGTCATGCGTTTCAAGGAAATGGCGGCAACGTGGGGCCTGCGTTGGACAGTGTCGGTCAACGCTACACCCGAAACGAGCTCGACCTCTGGCTTGCCGATCCACCCAGCGTCAAACCGGGTACCGCGATGCCGAATCTAAACCTCTCTGACGCCACTCGAACCGAACTGGTTGAGTGGTTGCTCACACTGAAATAGGGAGTCGACCATGAAGTTTCGATCCCAGCGTGTCGCGTATCTTTTTTTCGCTACGTCGCTTGCACTCTTCGTCTTGCAAATCATCTTTGGGTTCATCATGGGTTTCGCCCACATGGGCTACGACGTGCTCCATGAAATCATCCCGTTCAATGCCGCGCGAACCTCTCATATCAACCTGCTTGTCCTATGGTTGCTTTCAGGTTTCATGGGTGCGGCGTACTACATCGTGCCTGAAGAAGCTGACCGGAAACTTTACAGCGAAAAACTCGCGGTGCTGCAGTGGGCAGCGCTCGTCATCGTTGGCGTAATCGCTCTCATCGGCTTTCAATTCGGTTGGTGGGAAGGTCGTAAGTTTCTCGAAATACCTCGCCCGCTCGACTACTTGGTCGTCATCGATGTACTGCTGTTCATTTTCAACATCGGTATGACGGCACTACGGAGCGAGCGGTTTACGACCACGGGAAGCGTGCTGCTATTGGGACTCACCGCCGCTGCCCTGCTCTATCTCCCCGGCATGATCACGTTCGAAAGCCAGGTTATCGACTCCTATTTTCGTTGGTGGGTCGTCCATCTCTGGGTTGAGGGTGTCTGGGAACTGATCATGGGCGGCATCATGGCCTACCTGCTCATCAAGCTCACTGGTATCGATCGCGAAGTAATCGAAAAGTGGCTCTACATCATCGTTGGCTTTACGTTTTTGTCTGGAATTCTTGGAACGGGGCATCACTACTACTACATCGGTGCCCCAGAGTACTGGCTCATTGTCGGCGGCGTATTCTCCGCGCTCGAGCCGCTCGCCTTCTTAGGCATGGCGCTCTACGCAGTCACCATGGCGCGACGGGGTGGCATGCGTCACCCCAATCGAATCGCACTCTTCTGGACCGTAGGTTGCGGTGTGATGTCATTTGTTGGCGCGGGCTTTCTCGGCTTCGCCCATACACTGCCTCAGGTCAACCTTTGGACTCATGGGACCCTCATCACTGCGATGCATGGTCACATGGCGTTTTGGGGCGCGTACGTGATGCTGGTACTTGGAATGATTTCTTACGCTATGCCACAGATGACCGGCCGTAAATTATTCGATGGCTGGGTACCGGAATGGGCATTCTGGACTTCAAACGTCGGAATGATCGGCATGACGGGTGCGTTCGCCGTCGCGGGGATTGCCCAGGTATACATGGAACGCAAGATCGGCATGGACTTTCTAGCGGTTCAAGAGGCCATCGAAGTACATTTCGCTGGCTTGATTCTGGCTGCCTGCCTATTGACCCTTGGGGTGCTGATGTTTGTTTGGAACTTTATCCAGTACGGAGTACCGAGCGATGAGGCCATCCGCGATTCTTGAAACAGCGCCTAAGCTATCGGATAACCACGCTGTGGATCCGCTACCGTGGTATAGGCCGATTGGCAACGAATGCGAGATATTTCGTCACGCGTACCAAGAACGTGTGCCCCTACTTCTCAAGGGGCCAACCGGCTGCGGCAAATCTCGCCTGGTTGAATACATGGCGGCGAAACTCGGCCGCCCCCTCGTTACAGTGGCGTGTCACGATGAAACCTCCGCAACCGATTTAACAGGACGATACCTCATCGAGGGTGGCGATACCGTCTGGCAGGACGGTCCGGTTGCGCGAGCGGTTCGGCAGGGAGCCATCCTCTATCTCGATGAATTCGCCGAGGCACGGAGCGATGTGGTCGTGGTAATCCATCCACTCACCGATCATCGTCGCACACTCTATATCGAGCGACACGACGAAGAAATCGCCGCAGCGAATGAATTCATGCTGGTGGTCAGTTTCAACCCGGGCTACCAACGCGGACTCAAGGAACTCAAACCTTCCACACGACAACGTTTTCTTGCGCTTTCGTTCGGTTATCCACCCGCCGCGGTGGAGGAAGAGATTCTGCTTGGAGAAACCCCCGTCGATCGCGCCACGGCTCGAAAACTTGTGGCCCTCGCAGCCCGCTTACGTGAGATAGAACGCTTGGGTTTGGCGGAGATGCCCTCGACGCGACTTCTCGTCAATGCTGCGCATCTCATTCATGCGGGACTATTGCCCCGCGCGGCATGCAACACGGCGATCGTCGAATCGCTCACAGATGATATCGAGATCGGAAACGGTCTTCGCGACCTCGTCGCTCTGGTCTTCTGAGATCGACCTCGGCATGGAACTCGACTGGGAAGAAGGTGCGTTTCGCGGCTTACTTTCGATTTGGCACCGCGTTCGTCACTTTTCAAAACCACCCAACACGGACCCTCGGGTCGCACGACTAGAAGACACGGTCGACTCGCTGCGCGTGGTCGCCCAGCTGATGGCGGCCGAACCCGTACGCGTCCTCGTCGCACGCGATTCAGGCGGCATTCGTGGCCGCGACCTTCTCCTGCCGAAAGAGTTTCGAATCGCGCCGACTTCAGAATCGAATCAACAACTCTACGTGATTCGCATCTGTATCTCTGCCGTGATGCGCCGGCTCACGCGCGGTCGGTCACGGCCCCACGATCCGACACAGTCCACGCTCGAATCCATACGAATCGCGCAGCGAGCGACGGAAATTTGCGCCCAGGAGCTTCCCCGCTTCGGCGAACGATACCAGCAGGCGTGTGAATGGGTGCTCCAGGCGCATCCCGAAACCGATTCACTTCACGATCAGGAAAAGCTGCTTGGTCAATACCTCTGGGGCGAGTGGATCGCGAACGCGGATTGCGAAGAGATCAACGAGTCAAAACCTTCCGCCATGCGCAAGGATACGATTGAGACAGAGGCAGTCGCGCCATCGGTGGATGAACTTACGCGAGTGACGCTCAAGCAAAACCAAGGCGATGAGGTCACGCCCACACATGTCTTCGAGAAAACACAGACCCTCGACCAGTATCGCGGGGGCCAGAAAGACTTAGACGGTGCGGACGAGCTCGCCGATCATTTGGAAGCGCTTCGCGATATAAACCTCGGCAACCTGATTCGGACCGACGAGTCATCCCACTCGATGTTGCGCGCAGATTTGGATTTGGGGTCCGATGTACCCGACGTAGCGGATTCGACCACAGAACTACCCGGAATTCCCTATGACGAGTGGGACGTTCGACGTAAGCAATACAGGAAAAGTTGGTGCACTGTTTATCCACGTCGCTTCGATGGACAGAATACCGCATGGGCCCAAGATGTCTCACTACGACATCATCGTCTCATTCGAGAATTGCGAAGACGCCTGGAGATACATCGGGCGGGCCGATCAGAATCGAGGCGACAATTCGACGGGCCCGATGTCGATCTCGCGGCACTCATCGATGCGAACGCAGCCCGATCTGCAGGTCGACCCATGGACCGCCGACTCTACTTAAGACAGGACAAGAAGCGCCGAGATTTTGTCGCCACGGTCTTGCTCGATATCTCCCTCTCCACCGATTCCTGGGTCGACAATCACCGTGTACTCGACGTGGCACGTGAGGCGGTTTTCGTTTGGGGCGAAGTCGCCGATTCCTTGGGCGACCGCTTTCAAGTGCTCGCCTTCGCCTCGCAAACCCGAAATCGCTGCCAGGTTTGGCAGCTGAAAGGATGGCGCGAACCATGGGTTCAGGCACGGGGACGTTTGGGTGCACTCGAGCCCGTGGGCTATACGCGCGTGGGACCGGCGCTGCGCCACGCGACCGCCGAACTGATTCGTGAGCCCGCTGACCGCCACCTACTCCTCTTGATCAGCGACGGAAAACCCACCGACTATGACCGTTATGAAGGCCGTTACGGAATCGCGGATATTCGGCAAGCGCTTAGCGAAGCAGAGCGAGTCAACGTCTGCACCCACGCGCTCGCGGTGGATAACGTGGCGCGCGATACGCTTCCCGCACTCTTCGGTCATGGTCGTTGGCATATTCTCCCCAACCCCAACCAACTTCCCGAGGCGCTCACATCGGTGTACGGACGCTTGACCCAAGCCTAGCTGCCTCCCGTAGATTTGAGCGCGTGTGCGGAGCTCACAACGACCGCTCGAATTCATTCGCTATGATGCACAGCCGTGAGAATCCTGTTTACATGTTTTCGATCTATGCGCCCAGTCGGTTTAGTGCTTTGCCTTCTGGCTTGTACCGATGCTCCAGACCCGGGGAGCGCATTCGTCGGCGCAGAAGTATGTGCCAAATGCCATCCTGGTGCCGCCGAGCGTTGGCGCGACTCCCACCACGATCGAGCCATGCAGCCGGCCGATGCGAATTCTGTTCTTGGTGACTTCGACAATGCGACGTTCACGCACGCGAACACGACCTACACCTTCACGCAAAAGGACGACTCGTTTTGGCTCCGCGTCTCCGACCCGAACCATGACCCGGCAGAGTTTTCAATCGCATCTACCTTTGGAGTCGCGCCACTGCAACAATACCTGGTGCCGATGTCAGGCGGCCGCTTGCAAGCACTTGGCGTGGCCTGGGATGCGCGCCCCGCCGACAGCGGTGGGCAGCGCTGGTTCTCGCTCTATCCGGAACATCCACCGCAACCCGGGGACGCGACCCATTGGAAGGGTCGCGCGCAAACATGGAACTGGGCTTGCGCGGATTGCCACTCCACGGGTGTCGTGCGTGGCTACGAATCCGCCAGCGACACGTATACAACAACAGGGTCGGAGATCGATGTCGCGTGTGAGTCGTGTCATGGTGCGGGCAGCACACACGTTGATTGGGCACGAGGAGGTGCTGCCGCTAACGACACCACCTACGGCCTAGGGGTTCGATTTGATCCCGCGGACCCGAACGCATGGGTCTTCGCTGAGGACGCTTCGATCGCTCACCGCATCCAACGTCGCGACACCGACCGCGAGATCGAAACCTGCGCACGCTGCCATTCACGCCGCGCTGCACTAACAAGCGAATGGGCACCCGAACAAAAGCTGCTCGACTCCCATCGACCCGCTTTAATAGATGAAGACCTGTACTTTGCGGACGGCCAGATTCAAGACGAAGTCTACGTCTGGGGATCCTTTGTACAAAGCCGCATGTACGCCGCTGGCGTCGCGTGTAGCGACTGCCATGATCCGCACTCACTAGAGCTAAACGCCGAACCGGACAAGGTCTGTGCTAGCTGTCACAGCGTCGGACGTTTTGCTCAAACCGAACATCACTTTCACAAGACCAACTCGCCAGGCGCGAGTTGCGTGGCCTGTCACATGCCCACTCGCACCTACATGGGCGTGGACGAGAGGCACGACCATAGTTTTCGCGTCCCACGTCCCGATGTTTCCGCGAAACTCGGAACACCTCAACCATGCGCGTCATGTCATGCAGACCAGACGGCCGAGTGGGCCAGCGATGCGATTCAGAATGCACATGGCAAGACACGACCTGCACACTTCGCCGAGACCATCAACGCCGGTCGACACGATGGCCTTAAAGCGAGCGAACGCTTAGCGACACTCGCTGCGAGTTCAACGCATGCGGCGATCGTTCGGGCATCTGCGTTGCGCCTGTTGCGCGGCCGTCTCGAGCAGAAGCATCTTCCCATCATCGAGCAATCTCTCAAAGATCCCGACGGACTCGTGCGCCTCGCTGCGTTGGAAGCCATTGCGCCGTTGCCAGAACAACTGCGCACGGACCTCGCGGCACCCCACCTTAGTGATGCCACCTTCGCGGTACGCATCGAAGCCGTGCGTCGTATCGCCGACAGCCCTTCGGGTCGCAAACATCCGGATTGGCAGAAAGCCCTGGACGAATATCGCGCCTCACTCGACAGCTTCGCGGACCAACCTGAAACCCAGATGAATCTGGCGCTTCTCGAAACCGCCTTAGACAACGCGAGAGAAGCAGAGCGCGCCTACGACCGCGCGCTGGAATTGGATCCGAGCTTTGGTCCGGCCTATGTCAATCTCGCAAACCTCTGGCAGACCCAGGGACATCCCGACGCTGCGTTGGAGCTGCTCGACCGCGCGGCTACCACCTACCCCAGGAACGCCGAAGTGCTGCATGCGTTGGGCCTACTTCGGATCCGCTCGGGACAACGTGACACCGCACTCGAATTGCTCGCGCGCGCCGCGGAACTCGAACCAAGGTCGGCTCAGTACGCCTATGCATGGGCACTTGGCCTTCACGAATCTGGCAACACCGAGCGGGCGCTGAGTGTTCTAGAAAGTGCTCATGGGCAACACCTAGGCAATACCCAACTACTCTATGCCCTGACAACCATCGCACGCGACGACGGGGACGTCGAAAAGGCAATGCGCTTCGCGACGAAACTCGTCGAAGCGGCGCCTGATGATCCACATGCGTCAACGCTGCTTTTGGAGCTGACGCGCTCGCCCTAACATCCACGGATCTGTTCATATTTCAACGTCGCACACCTTGAAGCGGAATCTAATGCGCAACTTACCCCGCAGCTCACGTTAATTCACACGATATTAGGACTTGGTTCCCACTACCGCGGAACATCAGCGATTGTCATTTTAGCGGCTACCTGAGACCATTTGGCTTCATGAAACCCGTAACGCCACACGACGCGTAGTAGGCTCTTAAGTTATGAAAAGAATCCTGTGGCTCACAGCGTCCCTCATTGTTTTCGTAGCCCCATGCCTGGCTTATGCCGCGAGCATCGACAAAGAAGGGCTCGTCACCATCGTCGATCCGCCCTTCGTAAAACCCGCATTCGATATCGTCATCCAGCCGGGGCAACAACAAGCCACGGTTCACCTCGAAGTCCTCTTCGGATCCGCGTCGAACGGTGTAGAAGCCGACCCCAACACATTTTCGCCGCGTTTCTCAAGAATAAAACGTGACGATCTCGCCGCTATGTTCAGCGACATTGTCGATGGAAATGGCAAGGTTATCGGGAAACAGGCGGACGTCATCGTTCCGTTCTTCAATCCGAAGAAGAAATACGCATTCAAAGCCAAGGTCACCTCCCAACCTTTCCTTATTGGAACACGCTTCAAAGTGCTGCGCGACGCGGACAAGGCTAAAATTCGCCTTGTACCGAACCAGACACCGGTGATTTCGAACCTGCGTGTTTCCAACGCGATCGGTCAGGAGCCGGGTGGTGCGTGGAGGGTGAACGCAGGACAACCGACCGTCATCGAAGCGGATCTCTCCGACCCGGACGGCGGGCTCGTCACTTCCTATGACGTGGAGTTTGGGGATGGCGCGATGGCCGCAGACCAGTCGGCGGCAGGCTTCCAATCGATTCTGGTGCAGCATAGCTATGATCCCGATGCAGGGCCGATCCAAGTCGTCGTCCGCGCCTCCGACGGGAGCTTTACCGCGACCGAGTCGATTGACATCGTGCTGAACCGACCACCCATCGCTGCGCTAAGAACTTTCCCGTCGGAGGGGTCGTTCCTCTACCCCATCATCTTCGACGGACTCGACAGTACCGATCCCGACGGGGACGCGCTGGAATACATGTTCGACTTTGGCAACGGTTCAACATCACCATTCGATCCGAACGCGCAGTTGGTACAAATCTATCCCAAGCCCGGCCAAACCAAGGTCACCTACGCGATCGGCATGACGGTCCGCGATTCTGGGGGACTTACGTCGAGTACAAGCGGGGAGATCCTCGTCCGGACCGCGCTCACTGGAGAACCCATGTTAACCGTCGTTTCTCCGCTGAAGAACGAGACCGTGCCCGTGGGAACGTTCCTACCCGTATTTGTCGATGTAAATCGAGCGAGCAGCGGTGCGGAGGTGGATCTAGGAACTCTTGTCGCCACGCTCAACGGCGTTGACGTGGCTCAGTTTTACACTCCGATCACAGATTCAAATCGCAACAATGCGGTCGTCGAACTACGTGGCGAGATTCCATTGCAGTTCTTGAGTCAGACGTCAAACAACAACATCAAGGTCCAAATCAAGAGCCAACCCTTCATAAAGATAGGCCAGTCATCGCCCACCACCGTGAAGGACACAGATTACACACGGTACGTTCGCATCACGACGAATCTGCCCCCTATCGCAAGCTTCAATGTGTCGCCGAGCGCACCTCTAACCAGTGACCTGGTCACCTTCGACGCGTCGGGCAGCTCCGACCCCGAAGGCTCGCCGCTCGACTTCAGTTGGAACTTCGGCGATGGCACCACACTAGAAACCAGCACTGCTATCACCACGCACAGCTATGCCGTAGAAGGCGTGTTTCAAGCGAGCCTAACCGTCAGCGATGAGAGTTGGAATATCGCCGCAACACCCATCCTAATACCCGTACTCGATGCGGATGCCAATATGCCGATGGGCGACCCGGTGCTCGAAATTCCCGAGATCGACCCCAACGTCGGCTTGGACTTCGGAACCCTGAATAGCGAAATTGAATTTATTTTCGTCCAAGGCGCGTTCAACGAACGCGTGGTTGAAGTTCGAAACACCGGTGACGGCGTCCTTTCCTTTTCTCCGCCGCAGATCAGCGGCGGCACAGGTACACCTTTTAGCATCAGAAACGGTACCTCTATTCCGTCGCTTCGCGCTGGCGAAAGCCATTTCATCGACATCGAATTCGGCCCGGCGCTGAATCAACCCGCGCAGAACTTCAGCCGGCAGCTGATGATTTCAAGCAACGCTGGCAACGTGTCGATTCCGCTGAAGGGCAGCATTGCGGCAGTGCCGATCGACTTTGATTCCGTACTCATAACCCACAACGTCAATCTCGTCGGACCAAGTGCCTTAATAGACTTCGGACCCACGTTCACCACAAAGGTCGAGATCTGGAAGGCTTTTGCCAATCAAGCCGTCGACATCCCCGCAGGCGGGCTGCCGTTCCCGTGGGCAAACATCTATGACTTCGAAATTCTGGGCGCCGACAAGGAGTTCTTCAGCGCGGAATGGACCGATACCGACGACTTCATCTTCTTAAGGCCGGGCGATAGCGGCAAAGTGAATGATGCAATCTCGATCACCTTCGATCCAGGCGCAGTCACCACAACAAAGCGTTTCAGCGCGCGGCTCCGGGTGACTTGGGATCGCCCAACCGCCTTCGGAACTGGCGGGCGTGTAGACGGGCCTCCATTCGATATCGCGTTGACGGGTATTGCGTCGCAGAACGCCGTGATGACCTTTACGGCGCCAGCGCTCGACTTCGAGCGCAAAGGTTCTGGAAACCTATCGACGATGTTGGGCTCGGCCAAATCGGGACTCACACCGGCAGGCGTAACAGCGACCTACTTGGCGGGCCGTGAAGTCGTCACGGGTTCAACCACCATTACCCCAATCTACCCGCCAGGAAACACCGCCTTCACTGCGCTCTCAACCAATTGGACCATCGATCCGAACACTTTGGATCCCACAAATCCGACGGCCTTCTTCCCCGTGGAGTTCAGAGGCCCGTCTTCGGGACATTACTCCGCCCTGCTCACGGTGAATCCAAACCCTGCGCATCTGCCGCCGGTTACCTTCCTGATGCACGGCTACGCCAAGGGTGACAACAATATTGGGATCCTCGGAACCCCCGAGAGCGTCTACTTTGTCGATGAGGACAATTTCAGCCAGTTCAGTACTGAGGAAGATTTCAGCGCCCGCGTGATCGGGCTTGGTGCTAACGGTGCCGTTTCCAACAACGGCAAAGGTTTTGGCGATCTCGCGATTCTCGTGGATCCCTTCACCATTGCAGGCTTGGAGGTCGGAACCGACCAATGGCAGGACGAGCGCAGTGACGTCGTCATCGTGAACGACGAAGTCTTCGCAATCGACTCCGACGTGCTCGACCATACGCTCTGTGACGCGGACCTCACCACGCATGCTTGCGATCGCATTACCGCTGGTGGCATCGGCACAGGCGTGATCGTTCACGACGAGGATCTGCTCGCTGGCGTCGAATCCAGTGCGGGCGATGTGGACCTCCGTTGGGACGAGTCCATCGAGCTCGAGCTCGATGCAACAAGCGACGGTGCGGTTTTCTTCACCGAGTCGGGGGCAAGTTCCATGACACGTCTCCGCTGGTACCACGCCACACTTCAGACCTTTGGAGTCGTGAGCGAGGACCTAAACGCCGACATCGGTGCCATACCGGGCATGCCGATCGAGGATCTACGTGTTGTCCGTAACGGCACCGCTTACCGCGTCTTCGTTCTCATGGACGATGGCTCCCTCTATGAAGCAGACATCAACGCCACACGCACGAGCGTCACGGGCTTTGCAGCACTCTCGCCGTCGAGCACACCCGATTCCACGATGGTTCTAGACGGTGCGGGCAACTGGTACAGCGCCGAAGGCGATGGCTCCACGCTGCAGGTCTGTCGCGAGAGCTTACATGACGGCGCAGGATCACGAATTTGCATGGGTCAGGTAAACCTGATAACACCAGATCAACCGTTCAGCGTCCTCGTCGATGGATCGAGCAACGTACTCGTGGAGACAGGGCGTGGCATCGTCAAGTTCGCATCGACAGGACCCAGTACGCTCGAGTTCCAAGGTTACGTTTTATTGGGCAGCGTCTACGCCAGCGACAGCTTTCGTGGCGATGACCCAGACGGTGATAAGTCAGCAGATATTGATCTTGATTTTGATCGGCTGTGGTTGAGCAAGTAGTTGAAGACGGGAAGATGATGCGTTCACTAAAAGCAACGGTTCTGGTCGCTCTCGCGACGTTTATATTCGGAAGCTCGGTATCTGCAGACACGGAGCAACCTCCCAACATCGTACTCATCATCGGCGATGATATCGGTTGGATGCATGCGGGGTTTATGGGCAATACCATCGTCGAGACCCCACACCTGGATGAACTCGCCACAAACGGCGTCACTTTCACCCATGGCTTCACGACCGCGAGCGTATGCCTGCCGTCACTGAGGGCCCTATCAGCAGGTCTAACGCAGGACCAATGGGCCGCAGCCGAAGCCGACCTCGAGTCTAGACGCGGAACCGTTTTTCATGGACGAGGCACCGTCATCGAGCAGTATCGGACGCTCGGACGCGAGCTCGCCAAGCGTGGGTACAAAAGTTGGGAAGGGGGAAAGTGGTGGGACGGAAGCGCCCGGCAGGGAGGTTTCACCGATGGGATGGAGACTGTTGCCCAAAAACTTTTTAGCC
>JAJDAK010000025.1 GCA_029261895.1 Deltaproteobacteria bacterium | reverse complement strand
CGTTGGTTAAAAAGTTGCTCAATTTTGCCACTGGCAAAATTGTGCAACTTTTTATCCAAAGTCCCCATTAATTGGATCTAAGGACCGTACCCATTAATTGCAGGAACCAAGATTGCGGTTAGTCGAGGAAAGCGCGAAGTACGCGAGCGCGGCTTGGATGACGCAGCTTGCGTAACGCCTTGGCTTCGATCTGGCGAATGCGCTCACGGGTTACGGCGAAGTCCTGACCCACCTCTTCGAGCGTATGGTTCGAACGCTCGCCGATGCCGAAGCGCATCTTCAAGACTTTTTCTTCGCGGGGCGTCAGCGTGTTGAGCACGCCGCGGGTCTGTTCCGCGAGGTTGCGCTGAATCACTTCGTCGGTCAGCGAGAGACGCTTCTTGTCCTCGATAAAATCACCGAGATGACTGTCTTCGTCTTCGCCGATGGGTGTTTCAAGCGAGATCGGCTCTTTGGCAATCTTCAAAACCATTTGAACCTTTTCGAGTGGCATGTCCATCTTCTCGGCGATCTCTTCCGGAATCGGCTCACGACCGAGCTTTTGAACCAGATAACGCGAAGCGCGTACCAATTTGTTCATGGTCTCGATCATATGCACTGGAATGCGGATCGTGCGCGCCTGGTCGGCAATCGCACGCGTGATCGCCTGGCGAATCCACCAAGTGGCGTAGGTCGAAAACTTATAACCGCGCTTGTACTCAAATTTATCGACAGCCTTCATCAGACCGATATTGCCTTCCTGGATCAGATCCAAGAACTGCAGCCCACGGTTCGTGTACTTCTTCGCGATCGAAACCACGAGACGAAGGTTGGCTTCGATAAGCTCGCTCTTCGCCTGCCGTGTGCGTTCGTGCGCCTGAGCCCATTCCGTATACGCGGCGCTGGCTTCTTGATAGGTTGAACCCGCCTCGGCTTCGATTGCCTGAACGCGCTTTTGGACCGCTTGAATCTCGTTTTCCGCGATCTTGATCGCCTCGGGATCACCCCCTAAACGCGCCAACGCTTTCTTACCCGGCACCGAGCGACGACGTGATTGCTCGGCAAGTTCCAAGAACTGATCTTCTTTCAAACGGAGTGGCTTTAGCATCCGTCCGATGACCGACTTTTGGTTGTGGATCTGACTAATAAAGGCTTCGATCGGGTTCCCAAGCTTCGACATGAAATCCTTGGAAATACCTGAGTCACGGAGCCGCTCTGCACTCTTCGAGCGAAGCTCCATAAGTTCACTCTGAATCCGCTCGCAGGTTGCTGCGCTGGTTCGCGGATTCGCGAGCACCCGAACACGCTTCGTAACCTCAGGCTTCGTTCGGCGTAACTGCGTAAGCGCAAGCAAGAGCTTCTTACGTCGGGAAGCCAAGAGCTTCTCCGCATCACCCTCAGTGGGTGTCGGGAAAAATTCCTTGCCCTCAATCTTGTTCTTGCGCATTTGATCGCCGATGTAGAGCAAGTACTCGATCACGATCGGCGATTTCAGAATGGAGCAGAACTCATCGTTTTCGCCGGATTCAATACGCTTCGCGATCTCGACTTCACCCTCGCGCGTCAACAGCGAGACCGCACCCATCTCTCGCAAATACACACGCACCGGATCGTTCGAGCGATAACCATCGAAGTCCTCGGAAGTGCGACGGCGGCCCGTTTCTGGCTTCCGTAGCCAAACAGGCGGCTGCCAATTCTTAATGATCACACCATGGCGACTGAAGAGCGCGACGACATCGTCGAGCTTCTCCGCTGACTTAAGGATGTGATCCGGTAACGCCTTCAAAACCGCCGTACCTTCGACATCACCCTTTTCTTTTCCACTGCGCAGAAGCTGGCGCAGGCTTATCTGCTGATCGATATCGATCGAGCCATTTCGCTTTGGAGCGCGCAATTTCGCCGCACCATTTGCTTTGGCCCTCGGTGCCGTCGCTTTGGTGGTGGCTTTCGCGACCTTCTTCATCACGGGTTTCTTAGCCACCGCCTTCGCCTTCGCCTTCGCTTTAGGTGCCGCTGTTTTGCGTGTCACCTTCTTCTTAGGTGCGGAAGCAACCGCTTTACGGGTGCCGACCTTCTTCCGCGTGGTGGTCTTCTTTACTGTTTTCTTCTGCGCCATGGGGGGTGCTCCTAAACTCCAAAATTTTGGGGAAAAAGGCTAAACCTGTTCCATCTGACTCTGGAGTTGATGCCTCAAAGCCAGAGTTTGCTGCTTTTCTTCCAGCAATGACTCCAGCTCAGTGGGATCATTGCAGGATTCAAGCCGAGTCGTGATCGCACGCGACTTGCGTTCGAGTTGCCGGAGCCCGAGCTGGGCTACGCAATCCTGGATCGCGCGCTCGGCTGTGATGAGGGTGTCGACATCTCCACGTCCCACGATCTGGGACAACGCGTCGCGGAGCGACTCGGAAATTCCTTCTGCTGCAGGAGACAGCAGGTATGAAATGGCTTGTGGACCATGACCACGAATCGCAGTCGTGAGCGTATCGAGTAGCTCACCCGCTTCTCCACTGGGACGCCACTCTTGCTGCAATTTATCGAGCATCGGCAGCAGCTCGGGATGCGTGGCCAGCGCGCATAACAACACCTGAACAATCGAATCCACATCTACCTTCTGCGGTATTTGTGTAGCCGGAGACGCGACAGCGGCACGGTGTGCCGGTTGCCCAGCACTCTGTTGGACCGCGGTCTCAAGCGTCTTAACCGGCAGATTCAATCGCATGGCCAGGGTGTTGATGTAACTCGCGCGCTCCACAGCATCGACAAGAACCCGAAGCAGCGGCGCCACCGCTTCAACCACGTTGGCGGTATCCCAGGCATGATCGCCCGCGGTCTTCAAACTGCGTTCGATCAAATGATCGAGCAACGGAACCGCAGCTTCCACACACGCACGCAACGCCTCCGGACCGGAGCGTTCCACCAAGGTATCGGGATCGTCCCCGACCGGCAGAAACGCAGCGCGCACACGCACGCCCTCTGTTAACAGTATGGGGAGTGAGCGCTCGGCCGCTTTCTGCCCAGCATCATCACCATCGAAGAGTAGGACGACTTCACGCGCGTAACGTCGCAGGCGCCGGGCGTGGTCGACCGTCACCGCGGTACCACAGGGAGCGACGGCCTCCGTCAAACCCGCTCGATGCAATGCAATCACATCGAAATAGCCCTCAACGACGATCACACGATTCTTTTTGCGAATCGCATCCAAAGCCAGCGGAAGACCAAAAAGAACCCGGCCTTTTTTATAGGTCGGGCTTTCCGGTGAATTCAAATACTTGGGCGTGTCGTCTCCAAGTGCGCGCGCGCCAAAGCCTGCAATATGACCACTCGGTTCGGCGATGGGGAAGATCAGGCGATTCCGAAAACGATCGTAATGACCGTCGCTGGTTTGGCGCTTGCCAATGAGCCCCACGGCTTCCGCCGACTGAAGTGCCGAGGGCTTACCATCGAGATGTTGGATCAATCCATCCCATCCGGTGGGCGCATACCCGAGTTGGAAACGCTCGATCAGATCCTCTGGGATCCCTCGCGAACTCAGGTACCGCCGACCAGGCGCACCCTCGGGTGATCGGAGTTTTCCGCGAAAGTACGCCGCAGACGCATCATTGATCGCGTGGAGTGGTGCGATGGATCCATGCCCCTCTTCTGTGGAAACGGGTAGATCCACACCAAACTCTCGCGCCAATGCACGAATCGCGTCGGGAAAACTCAAACCGTCGTGACGCATTCTGAAAGCAAAGACATCCCCACCCACACCACAGCCAAAGCAGTAAAAGATCTGCTTATCACCGTGTACTTGGAACGACGGTGTCTTTTCCGAATGGAATGGACACAGCCCCCAATGACGGGCGCCGGAACGTTTGAGGGTTATGTACCCGCTGACAACTTGAACGATGTCAGCGCGCTCACGCACCTCATTAACCAGATGCTCAGGGATTCTTCCCAAACCGACCTCTGACTTGTTGTGCCCTATCCATCCTTTGGGAGGGGGTAGGGGTTTAACAAAAACGGGCTCGGTTCCCAGAACCAAGCCCGAAAATCTATCGATCTGTTTTGAGCTTCTTCAGTGCACGCTTACGCGCAGCAAGCGTCTTACGCTTGCGTCGAACACTGGGCTTTTCGTAGTACTCGCGCTTGCGCAGCTCGTACATCAACCCGGCCTTCTCGCACTGCTTCTTGAAGCGTTTCATCGCTCCTTCGAAGCTCTCGTTCTCCTTTAGCTTTACGCCCGGCAGAAGAACCCTCCCTTTCTCGATCTTTGGGTCAGCTTGTCGCTGCCCTAGTTTATTTCCACAGGATATCCACAGCAACTCAGAATCGAAGCCTGAAACCCAACAGGTCCATTCGAAGACTACTTCGATTGGCCTGGGTTGGGAGGGGCCTCGCTCCGAGACTGCAGCTGATTGATCTTCGATGTTTTCTCTCATCTCAGATCGGATCAGAAATATCCTTGTTTTTCAAGGACTTGCAGCTACCCGATGCGGCGAGGAAAATTAGCACAAGCTTTCCAGGCCGCGCAACACAGCTATCCACAGAAATGGAAAACTAGGTATTGGTTTGACCAATATAGCTTTCTAGGGTCGATTTTCGCCTGTTTCACGCGGTTCACGAACCTGGATGCCATGCTCCGCCAGATAACGTTTTGCTTCAGGCACGGTATAGGTCCCGAAGTGGAAGATGCTGGCCGCGAGCACCGCAGATGCAGCACCGCCCCCGGGTCCATCATCCAATCCTTCTCGAAGATGCTCCAGGTTCCCCACGCCGCCTGACGCGATCACCGGGACCGTGACCGCATCCGACACCGCACGCGTCAGAGCCAGGTCATAGCCCTCCTGGGTGCCATCACGGTCCATACTCGTAAGCAAGATTTCGCCCGCCCCGTATTCCGCAATACGAAAAGCCCATTCGACGACGTCGAGTCCAGTCGGGTTGCGGCCGCCGTGCGTAAAGACTTCCCAGCCTTGGCGAGCGTCGACCGCGTCACGTCGTCGCGCATCGATGGCTACAATGAGATTCGCCGATCCAAGTTTCTCGGCCGCGTCACGAACGAGATCGGGGCTATTCACGGCAGCCGTATTGATCGAAACCTTATCCGCACCTGCTTTAAGCAGCATTCGAACGTCCTCAACGGATCGCACGCCACCGCCCACGGAAAACGGCGTCATCACGCGATCTGCGGTTCGCGAAACCCAGTCGAGCATGGTCCCGCGCTTCTCATGTGACGCGGTGATATCGAGGAAGCAGATTTCATCCGCTTGCTGCGCGTCATAAGCGGCGGCGACTTCAACCGGATCGCCCGCGTCACGCAGTTCCACAAACTGAACGCCCTTTACGACGCGCCCATCCTTAACATCCAAGCAGGGGATGATGCGCTTGGCTAGCACGACGCTTCAACGGCTCGCAGCGCGTCAGATAGATCGATGGCACCCGTGTAGAGCGCGCGACCCACGATCGCTCCGGCAATGACGCGCGTTTTTGCAAGCTCCACTAAGTCATCGATCGAGCTCATACCGCCTGACGCAATCACAGGATGCCGGGTTGCTGACGCAACCGCGACTGTGGCGCCAAGATTTGGTCCTTCTAGTGTCCCGTCACGCGCGATATCGGTATGAATAATTGCCGCGAGTGAGAGCTCAGCCGCTTCCGCAACAACCTCTTCCACCGTGCGCGTCGAGGTTTCAAGCCATCCGCGGACCGCGACAAAGCCGTCGCGCGCATCGATTCCGAGTGCGACGCGTCCCGGGAATCGCTCGGCTGCCTGGCGCAGAAACTCAGGAGATTCCAGAGCCACGGTGCCCAGAATCACACGGTCGACCCCGAGATCGAGAACCGTTTCGAGATCTTTCATCTCACGCAGGCCGCCGCCCAGCTGCACGGGCAACGGCGCGACCGCTTTAAGGATGGACTCGACCGCACGGAGGTTTTCGGGTCGACCCGCGCGGGCGCCATCCAGATCCACCACATGGAGTCGCACGATTCCCGCGGCTGCGAATTCCGCGGCGCTCGCCCCCGGATCGCTGGCATACACGGTCTCGCGTTTGTAGTCGCCCTGCTCGAGACGTACCACGGAGCCGCCACGGAGATCGATCGCCGGAATTACTTCCATGACTCGCTATCCCGAATCAATGCATCGACCACTTCTTGAGCGCCGTATCGCGTGAGCTCTTCGGCAGAGATCCATCGAAACCCCCGGGACGCCGCGCGCGAAAACGACCCCATATCTTCGGCAACGCTGCGCTGAATCTCGTCGTAACTCGCGCTCCACATCAGCTGGCCCTCCATGCTGCGAAGCTCGACGTCGAACCAAACACCCGCCGGTTTACGCACACCTCGATCCCCACCCTGACGGGCATCGTAGCGTCGCACGGTTCCGTAAAGCACGGCTTCGGTGCCAAAAATCTCCCAGAGCGCCCGACCAATGTTCTTCGGAGACGTTGGCGCGCCCATCGGGCCGCCGGCCGAGATCACCCGGTCCACATCTCCAGGCGGAATCACCGTGATCTCAGGATATGCGGAGAACGCCGACAGCACCTGACTCGTCACCCGCCCCGCAATACTCTCGGCATGGTTAATGGCACGCGTTCGCGTCGTCAGCGGCTGCCCCAATGAAAAGGGAACAACAGCGATTTTTCCGACCGCGCGCACCGGCGCATCGGGTGGTTGATGAACCTGAATCGGTGTTGCACAAGCGACCGCTGCGATAGCAAGCACCAGGATCGCGACGCGTGTTACGGGGACCAAGAACAAAATCGCTCCAATAATTTCAGGCCCGCGGCCTGACTTTTCTCCGGGTGGAATTGCACGGCTAACCAATGATCCTGTCCGAGCACGGATGGAAAGACTTCACCGTGCTCTGTTTGCGCCAGCACGTACTGATCGGGCACGTCGGTAGGCCGATACGCGTGCACAAAATAATAGTAATCCGAATCAATCACGGGGTGATTTTTTACAGGCGCCACCTGATTCCAACCCATGTGCGGTACGCGTAAACCTGGCTTCGCGTCGAAACGTTTGACCGATGCCGGTACGATGCCCAAACCTTCCGCGGCTCCTTCTTCTCCATCCTTAAAGAGAATGTGGAGCCCCAAGCAGATGCCAAGATATGGCTTGCCTATCCGAATTCGTTCGCATATGGCTTCATCGAGACCACGTTCGGACAACGTCTTCATGCTATCCGCCAATGCGCCTACGCCAGGGACTACAACCCGATCGGCGCGGCGTACGACGTCTGGATCAGCGGTGACCTGAGGCTTCGCTCCTGCGCGCTCGAATGCACGGGTGACGCTGCGTAGATTTCCCATACCGAAATCAACCAATGCGATTTCAGCTGAGGAGCCTGCGCTCAAAGACTTCCCTTGGTGGAAAGCGGCCCCTGGATTCGTGAATCCATACGCGTTGCCTGATCCAACGCACGACCGAAACCTTTGAAGATTCCTTCCACGACGTGATGCACGTTGTGGCCGTATTGCAGGTTGACGTGAAGATCAACACCACCGTTGATGCAAAACGCGTAGAGGAAATCCTCGATTAACGCCGCATCAAATTGCCCCACCCAGTCGCGTGGCAATTCGACGTTGTAAACCATGAACGGTCGATTCGATAAATCGAGATCAACTTGCAGCAAACTATCGGCCATCGGAATGCGCGACGAACCAAAACGTGTGAGTCCCGAACCATCCCCGACCGATTCACGCAACGCTTGACCGAGCACGATGCCGCAGTCCTCGACCGTGTGGTGTTGATCCACGTGAAGATCGCCCTTGGCGGCAACTTTCAGGTCGAAGAGCCCGTGGCGCGTAAAGGCCTCCAGCAGGTGGTCGAAAAACGGCATGCCGGTGTTGACCTCAGCGATACCGGTCCCGTCCAAGGTCAGATCGACCTGGATGTCCGTTTCTTTGGTTTTCCGCTTAACGCTGCCATTTCGATTCATGCGTTAGTCTCCTGGTTCATTCTACTCTTCTTGATTCGCTTTGAGGCGAAGCCGCAAAGCACGCGCGTGTCCCTCGAGCCCCTCGAGCTCCGCAAGGCGAACCGCGGCCGGCCCCACTTCTTGAATGCCTTCACCGCTGAAACGCACGACACTCATGCGCTTGAGAAAATCGTCCACGCCTACAACAGAGAAAAATCGTGCCGTTCCGCCGGTGGGAAGCACGTGGCTCGGTCCCGCGACGTAATCACCCAATGGCACCGGGCTGAATGGGCCGACAAATATCGCACCGGCATGGTCGATGCGTGTCACCAAACGATCTGCATCTTCAGTCAAGAGCTGCAGGTGTTCCGCCGCGTAGCGATTGGCGAGATCGATCGCTTCATCAAGGTCCCGTGTAATAACAACGAGACTGAAATCTTTGAGCGCGCTGCGCGCGATCGTCTCACGGGGCAAGGTTTTGAGCTGTTTCGCGAGTTCATCTACGGTCGCGCGCGCGAGTTCTTCTGACGGTGTTACAAGCAGCACACTCGCCATCGGATCGTGTTCCGCCTGTGCGAGCAAATCCGCCGCGACCCAAGCCGGCGAGATCGAATCATCGGCCACGATCGCGACTTCACTCGGACCGGCTTCCGCATCAATCGCCACGTCACCAAAAACCTGTCGCTTCGCAGATTGCACGTACGCGTTCCCCGGACCGACGATTTTATCGACCCGCGGAATCGTTTCGGTTCCGTATGCCATCGCCGCAACCGCCTGTGCGCCGCCAATCCGACACAAGTTCTTCATTTCGGCCAAGCGCGCCGCTGCAACAACCGCTGGATGCAGCTTCTCACCGGGACTCGTCATCACTAGCTCGGGAACGCCGGCAACCCGGGCGGGCAGCGCCAGCATTAACGTTGTCGATGCGAGCGGTGCACTGCCGCCTGGCACATAGATGCCGACTCGTTCAAGCGGCCGAACCACTTGACCGAGTTTCGATCCCTTGTTTTCGATCTCCCATGATTCCGGAACACGTGCCTCGTGGTATTCACGGATGCGCCTCGCGGCCGTCTCGAGTGCGGCAAGATCTTCGGACTTCAAAGCCGATGGCCCCGCGTCGATCTCGTCTTTCGACAGAACGAGTTGAGCTGAGCTCAAGCGGTAGCCGTCGAAGCGTTCGGTCGCTTCGATAACGGCTGCGTCGCCGCGTTTGCGGACGTCGCCGATAATCGCTCCGACCGCGTCATCGATCATCGCGCGATCGCTTTGGCGCCGGTTTTCGAGCGCAGAAAACTGCGTTTCGAAATCGGGGTCCGTACTGTGAACAAGCCGAAGCACGATCAATCCTTCACGCGTTTGATGCGCGCACCGAGCGATCGCAGTTTCTCTTCGATACGATCGTAACCTCGATCGATGTGATAGACGCGCATCAGATTGGTTTCGCCACGTGCAGAAAGCGCCGCAAGCACCAGCGAAGCGCTCGCACGCAGATCCGTCGCCATCACCGGTGCGCCCGAAAGCGACTCGACCCCACGAATCACCGCGGTGCGACCTTCAACCGTGATATCCGCACCCAGGCGCTTGAGCTCCGAGACGTGCATGAAACGATTTTCGAAGATGGTTTCGGTGACGGTGCTTGAGCCTTCAGCACAACAGAGCAACGCCATCATCTGAGCCTGCATATCCGTGGGGAACCCTGGAAATGGTGACGTCTTGACCCGCACGCCGGTCAGTGGATTCGAGCCGCGCACACGAATGCGGTCACCATCGATGCTGAGTCCGACGCCCGCATCGCGAAGTTTCTCCGTGACGCTCGCCAAGTGCTGGGGCGACGTACCGGTGACTTCAACATCGCCACGCGTAATCGCACCTGCGATCAGCAACGTACCCACCTCGATTCGATCCGCGGCGACCCGATGATTGAGTCCACCGAGTTCGGAAACGCCTTCGACTTCGAGACAGTCAGTACCCGCGCCTGAAATCTTTGCGCCCATCACGGTCAAGACTTCGATCAATTCCTGGACCTCAGGTTCAATCGCGGCATTCTCTATCCGCGTCGTGCCATCTGCGAGGCAAGCGGCCATCAACACATTCTGAGTCCCGTTGACTGTGTTGATGTCAAAGACCACCTGACCGCCCCGCAGTCGGTCGGCCTGCGCTTCGACATAACCTTCGGTGAGTTCCACCTTCGCACCTAACGCTTTTAGACCCTTCAAGTGCTGATCGACGGGTCGTGCACCAATCGCACAGCCACCCGGCAAGGAAACCCGTGCACGCCCGCAGCGTGCCAACAACGGACCCAGAACCATGAACGACGCGCGCATCGTGCGTACGAGGTCGTAGGGTGCTTCCAAATTCGTCGGCGTGCCCGCGGCCAATGTAAATGTGCCTGTCGAATCAAGACTCGCCTGCAATCCGAGCGCTTCAAGAATTCGTACCATGGTGTGCACGTCTTGAACTTGGGGAACGTTGGTGAGTACAACTTCTTCTTCGGTGAGAAGACTGGCGGCTACCAGTGCGAGCACTGAATTCTTCGAGCCGCTCGCTTGGACCGTACCCTCAAGCGGAACGCCACCATTGATGAGAAAACGATCCATTAGACAGCACTCCATTCCGCAATGACGACGCGCTCGTTTCCACTGAGATCCTTCTTGATCTCTACTGCATCCGCACCTACATCACGGAAGATACGTTCGACCGCGGCACTCTGGTCGAACCCTACCTCCACCGCGATACGCGGGGCGTGTCGCAGTTCTGCTAGTCGTCGATAGAAGTCGAGTCCATCTTCACCACCATCGAGTGCAGACAGGGGTTCATTCCGAACTTCGGCAGGTAACCCCTTGAGATCCGCGCTTCGAATGTACGGCGGATTCGAAACCAAGAGGTCGAACTTGCCTTCAACCGCGTCAGCGAGATCGGTCTCGATGAGTCGCACGCGATCCTGCACACCAAGCGCGGTTAGATTCTCTTCCGCTATTACGAGCGCCAATGCGGAAACATCGGTCGCCACAAAGGTCGCTTCCGGTAGTGAGATGGCTAGCGCGCCGGTGATTGCACCGGAGCCAACACCGATTTCCAAGACACGTTCCGGTTTCAGGGCGATCGTGGCGTCTACCAACGTCTCGGTCTCCGGACGCGGGATCAACACATCGGGTGTCACGCGAAACTTCTGCGACCAGAACTCTCGATAACCCACCAAGTAGGCCAGAGGAATACGTTCATCGACGCGTCGACGAATCAATGCGCGATACGCTGTGCGTTGCTCTTCCGCAACCGTCGATTCGAACCCCATGTAGAGCCCCATACGATCGCATTCAAGTACGTGAGCGAGCAAGAGCTCGGCATCAAGCCGAGCCTGCGGGATTTCGTTGGTCTCAAAGTACTCCGCCGTCCAGAGCATCAGTTTAAGCACCGTCCATTCCTGACTCATGTCATCGCCTCCGTTTGAAAGTAAACGGTGGCGCTTTCAATAAGCTCGACGAGCTCGCCTTCAAGAACCTCTGCTAGACGATGAGTGGTGAGCTTGGTTCGATGATCCGTCACGCGACCCTGCGGAAAATTGTACGTACGAATACGTTCGCTTCGATCCCCAGTACCAATCTGACCACGGCGTTCTTCGGACCGTTCCTGTTGCAGACGTTGCTGCTCCAAATCATAGAGGCGCGAACGCAGAATTTTTAGCGCACGGGCTTTGTTCTTATGTTGCGATTTTTCATCCTGACAGGTCACGACCAAGCCCGACGGCACGTGTGTAATACGTACCGCGGAATCTGTGGTGTTGACCGACTGCCCGCCGGGACCCGAACTGCGATACACGTCGATACGCAAATCCTCTTCGTCGATTTGTACATCTACATCCTGCGCTTCAGGCAGGATCGCAACCGTTACCGTGGATGTGTGAATCCGACCCTGGGACTCGGTTTCGGGCACCCGCTGCACGCGGTGCACGCCGCTCTCGTACTTCAGCCGTCCATACACACCGCGACCGAGAATGGTGGCAACCACTTCCTTCACGCCACCGGCACCTGTCTCCGAAAGCGACAACAACTCGACTTTAAATTTATTGTCTTCCGCATAGCGCGTGTACATGCGCAAAAGTTCCGCGGCAAAGAGGGCCGCTTCATCGCCACCGGCACCTGCGCGAATTTCGAGTACCGCATTCTTCTCGTCGTTCGGATCTTTGGGAACGAGCAATTTCTTCAGCTCGGCCTCCACCGAAGCGATCGACTCTTTAAGAGAAGGGATTTCTGCCTTCGCCAGCTCGCGAATCTCGGCATCATCGTCGCCAAGTAGTTCCTCGTTCTCGTCCAAGCTGGTTTTCAGCTTCTTCCAGCGGTCGTAGGTCTCCACCGTCTCGCGCAGAGCAGACAACTCCTGCGAGAGATCACGTAATACGTTTCGATCCGAGGCGGTCTCCGGCCGACCCAAGAGCTCTTCAAGCTCTAGGTAGCGCGATTTGACCTCTTCCAATTTATCGAACATTGAAGGTTCTCCGGGGGTGCCCGGACTCGAGACGCAGGAGCACCACCCTAGGTAGTGCTAGTGATGCGAAGCGAAGAAAATACGAAGAAAGGTCATTACTTGTCCTTCTTCGCATAACGGCGACGGAAGCGCTCCACCTTACCGGCGGCGTCTACCATCTTCTGCTTGCCCGTGTAGAACGGGTGGCAGTCCGAACAGATCTCCACCCGCACCTCAGACATCGTCGAACGCGTCTGAAACTCGTGCCCACAGGCGCAGTGCACCGTGACGAGCTCATATTTTGGGTGGATATCCGCCTTCATAGGGGCCGTACCGTACCTCAGTCCTGGCCCTGCGACAAGTCAGCTGGCTCGACTGCAGGACAAAGAGGCGTCCATGAGAGTTTTTCAACGACGGCTCCAACCCGTTTAGGGGAAGTTTCCTCAGCAGTTTCCGAGCAAAAATCCCGAAGAGCACAGAATAGATATCGGAAAATGTCATGAAGTTGCTCAAAACTCTGCTGAACTGCGGCATCTCACTGCGGGTCAAGATGACCTTGGCCAATATGGCGACGTTGTGCGCGGTGAGTGCATTGTTGGCCTACGTCACGATCGCTGCTTCGGACCCTGATATGTCAACGGTCGAGGAGCTCTCCGCCTACCAACAGACTCTGCAGCAGGCAAGCCTGCAGCTAAGCGATCTTCGTTCCCGGCTCAACGAGTCCGAAACGAATGCAAGCACTTCCTACACCCCCTTCTTGAAGTCGGCGATCGCGATCGCGAAGCAAAACTCGCAGGCCGGCGATAAGCTGCAGACGCTCGCTCAGGCGATCAACAAGAACCTAGAGGAAGCGGCCAACACCTACGCGGATGGAGTCCATGACCTCGGGAATTCAACGCTATCGCAAGCTCGCACCGATGCTACAACGGCGAATAAGATTCTCGCCGAGCTTCAAGCCACGGCGGCGAATGATCGTGACGTTGCGCAGCATGAAGCACTCGCCGCGGCAAACGCCGCCACACGGAATTCTATCTTCGTGACTGGGCTACTCGCGCTACTTGGCGGAATGTTCGTAAGCCTTTTCGTGGTCGACAAAATGGTTTCGAGTCCTTTACGGCAAATCACCCAGCTAGCCGATCGCATGGCGAATGGGGATCTCACGGGTCAACTCCAAGCGAAATCGGAGGATGAGATCGGCCAAATCGCGCGTTCATTCAACGTTGCAACCATGAGCATGGGCGAAAATCTGGGCAAAATCGCCAACAGTGCGGATCAACTAAAAGTCGCGTCGGGTGAGCTGATGAACGTCAGCGATCTAATGGGCGTAAGCGCCGGCAACACTTCAAATCAAGCCACCGTTGCCGCGAGCGCCGCAAAACAAGTCAGCACGAATATTCAAACCGTCGCAACTGCTACGGAAGAACTCGGTGCCAGTATTCGAGAGATTTCTACGAACGCCAGCGTGGCGGCATCGACGGCTAGCACCGCGGTGCAGACCTCAGCAGCAACGAGTTCCACCATGAGTCGCCTCGGAGAAAGCAGTGTTGAGATTGGCAACGTGATTAAGGTCATTACCTCGATTGCCGAGCAAACCAACCTGCTCGCGCTGAACGCCACCATCGAAGCTGCTCGCGCGGGCGAAGCGGGCAAGGGCTTTGCCGTAGTCGCAAATGAGGTCAAAGAACTGGCCAAACAGACCAGTGAAGCGACTGAGGACATCAGCAAGCGCATCGAAGCGATTCAAGGTGACACCGGCCAGGCCATCACCGCGATCGGAGAAGTGAGCGAGATCATTGGCACGATCAGCGAGGTCTCCTCCACCATCGCGAGCGCCGTTGAAGAACAGAACGCAACCACCTCTGAAATTTCACGGGCCATCGCCCAAGCGGCGACCGGCGGCGCCGAAATATCACGCAATATCAACGACGTGGCGGTTGGCGCGGAGTCCACCGAGCAAGGCTCGAACGACACGAAGAAGCAAGCCGCGCTGCTGGCTGAACTCGCAGACGATCTCAATACGCAAGTACGCCAGTTCCAATTTTCTTAGACCGCACTTACCAAACAGTTCTACTGATTCATTGAAGCGAGGAACTCTTCGTTGCTGTCGGTGGCCTTCATCTTGCCGATTAGGAATTCCATACAATCGACGGTGTTGAGCGGATTGAGGACTTTGCGGAGGACCCAGATCTTGTTCACCGTGACCTCGTCGAGCAGCAGTTCTTCGCGGCGCGTCGAGCTGCGATTGAGGTCGATGGCGGGGAAGGTGCGACGATCGGCGAGTTTGCGGTCGAGGTGAAGTTCGGAGTTACCTGTGCCTTTGAACTCTTCATAAATGACTTCGTCCATCCGTGAACCGGTATCGACCAACGCGGTACCGATAATGGTCAGGCTGCCGCCCTCTTCGATATTGCGCGCAGCACCGAAGAAGCGCTTCGGCTTTTGCAACGCGTTTGCATCCACACCACCGGAAAGAATCTTCCCGGAATGCGGCACGACCGTATTGTGTGCACGCGCGAGACGCGTGATGGAATCCAATAGGATGACAACGTCGCGACCGTGCTCCACCATGCGGCGGGCTTTCTCAATCACCATCTCTGCGACCTGCACGTGCCGACTCGCGGGCTCATCAAAGGTGGATGAGACCACTTCGGCTTTTACGTTGCGTTGAAAGTCGGTGACTTCCTCCGGGCGCTCATCGATCAAGAGCACGATCACGTAGGCTTCGGGATGCTGTTCGCCGATGGAGTTAGCGATGTCCTGCAGCAGCATCGTCTTACCCGCCTTTGGTGGCGAAACAATCAGCGCACGCTGCCCCTTACCGACCGGAGCGATGAGGTCGATGATACGCGTGGTGATCTTTGCTTTTGTCGAGCCTTCAAGTTTGAAACGCTCGGTTGGATACAGCGCGGTCAGCGAATCGAACTGAATGCGTCGCTTCGAAGCTTCAGTGTCCTCGAAATTGACTTCATTCACCCGGAGCATCGCGAAATAACGCTCGCCATCTTTAGGATGCCGAATCTGCCCCGTCACCGTATCGCCGGTGCGTAGGCCGAAACGTCGAATCTGGGACGGGGAAACGTAGATATCGTCAGGCCCAGGTAAATAACTCGACTGTGGCGAGCGTAGGAAGCCAAATCCATCCTGCATCTTCTCAAGCACACCACCACCGAAAATATCGCCATCTCCATCGGTCTGCTTTTTCAGGATCGCAAAGATCAGATCCTGCTTCCGCATACCTCCGACGTCTTCGAGACCGATTTCCTCGGCCATGTCGGCGAGCTCGGTGACAGTTTTTTCCTTGAGTTCCATGAGGTTCATACGGGCTCCTTCATGTGCATGAAAGATGGTGAATGGGTGCTCGATTTGAGAGTGGAGATAATCGGGTTAGAAAGAGGGATGCTTCCTACTAATCGGTGATTGCTTTCTGAAAATTGACTTGAAAGCCGGGATTTCGAGCGGCGGGCGGGTCATCGCCCGCCATAGGCGGTAGGCAGCAACGGTACGCCACCCACCGGCGCTGTCAAGAGCGCGCGCGTGGGCAGCGAATGTAATGGAACATGCGGCCCCCGGTTCCGTCACGACGGTAACTACGATAGCGCTCAGGATGGCAGGACGTGCACTCACCCACGCGCAGAATGCGAGCATCCTTAAGTCCCGCCACAAGAAGTTGGCGACGATTCAATGCATGGAGGTCGAACTTCCAGTGGCCAGGATCGTCCGCCGCTTGAAAGACTTGCCCATCCGCGACAGCTTCAAAAACGGGCGCATCGACCTCATAGCAGCAGGGGCCAATATGCGGACCGATCACCGCGGTGAACTCCGCGGGATCGACCTGGAGCGCGTCGCAGAGAGCGGCAACCACGTGCGCCGTGATTTGAAGCGCGCTGCCACGCCAGCCCGCGTGCACCGCCGCGACCGCTGTCGGTGCAGCAATCAGTATGGGGACACAGTCCGCTGTACGAATCGCTACCGCGGCTCCCGGTTTGCGGGTCCAGAGCGCGTCGGCTTCGGCATCGCTTGCGAGTGGTGGAACCTCTAGAAGCGTCTTTCCGTGTACCTGTTTTACCTGATGAAGCGAAGCGATCTCCGCCGATTCGGATTGAATCGTGCCGAAGCCGTGATCAACCCCAAGCGCGCCGAGCTCATTTGAAACCAAGAAACTCATGCGCTGTCCAATCTTCGGATCGCTTGCACCAGGTCGTTCGGTAGCGACGCTTCAAAGCGCATATGTTCTTTACGCGTCGGGTGTTCAAAGCCGAGTACCGTGGCGTGCAACGCTTGGCGCTCGAGGCCGAGGGCTCGTGAAAGCTTACGACCCCCGCCATAGGTGGGGTCGCCCGCTACGGGTAAGTCGATGGACGCGAGATGCACGCGGATTTGATGGGTCCGCCCTGTTTCGAGTTTGACGCGTAACAACGCGAGGCGTTCGGCTTCAAACCGTTTTTCAACCGCCCAATGCGTAACGGCATCCTTGCCTTGTTTCGCATTGGTGCTGAAGCGTTTGCGATCGGTCGGATGGCGACCGATCATCGCATTGACGGTTCCCCGTTCTAGTTTTGGTAATCCACAAACCAACGCAAGATATTCCCGTTCGATGCTATGCGCTTTAAACTGCGCGCCCAAACTGCGGTGAACGAGATCGTTCTTCGACGCTACGAGCAGTCCCGATGTGTCCTTGTCAATGCGATGCACGATGCCGGGTCGCTGCAAACCACCCACATTGGAAAGTTCACCGCAATGATGCAACAACGCATGGACCAATGTGCCCGTCGCATGTCCAACCGCAGGATGCACCACCATACCCGCAGGCTTATTGACCACAATCAAATCGTCATCTTCGAATACGATATCTAGTGGAATCGCCTCCGCTTCCAACATGTCTGGCTTAGGCGGAGGAATTGTGCCTTCAACGAGTTCACCCTCGCGCAAACGGTGCGACGGTTTCACCCGCTGGCCAGAAACTCGAACCAGTTCCGCGTCCACCAAACGGCGGGCTTGCGCGCGGGAAAGCGAAGTTTCCCGAGCGGCAATCGCGGCATCGAGTCGTTCGCCGACGATTACAGGATCGACCTCGAAACGAAACTTCACCAGATATGCGTGTTGACTCTCCGGCTTTTGGCGATCAACACGTCGACAAGCGCAAAATTGAAAATGCGCGACGACCCGGGCATGGTTGGATCCACGTTCTGTTCATAGAACGTTCGCGCGCGATCGATCTCATCACCCAGACGATCGAAGAGATCATCCTTCTCAAGACCAACGCGCAATTCTTCGCCCGCATAGGCGACGAGATCTGAGAAAAGTACGCGGGCCATCCGCTTGGCACGTATGGGGTCACTGACGAGAGGCATTAACCTTCTCCTAAACGTTTGCGATATCGCTCCATGTAGGTTTCCTGCACGACTTTAGGGTCCAGATTCAGGCACTTGGCGTATTCACGCAGGAAGCCTCGAATATAAACCGGTGCCGGTAGATCATGATACCGATTCTCCTCGATGAACTGAAGGTAGAGTTCGTTTACTTTGGTGATCGCGGAGATCTCTTCAATCTCCACGCCGTGACTCATGCGAAGACGACGCAAAACTGGACCATCAAAAACGCCGTCCTCGGGCGCCTGCGTGTCATCGAGCACTAAGTCCAACGCCGGCATCCTCGGCGGCAACGGCTCCGGTTCACTCGGCGGCAACGCCTGCTGCAACGGTCGGACCTCTTGCTCAGCGCCCGCAAAATCCACTTGCTCTACAGGAATTCCCGCGAAGTCGGATGCCCCGGCAAAGGTCTGGATAGCGGACTCGGTCCGTTGTCCAGACCTTTGCCCATCTCTGCGCAATTTCGCATCGTACTCCCGACGCAAGCGCGCGTCCGAAAGAACCATATAAGCTTCTTCGATACGGCGAAGAATTTCCGTGTTGTCTTCGTCGGTATAGATCGAGTACGTCGCAGAAGAACCCGGTTGATACGTGGCTCGCGCGATTCGATACGCACGTTCGACGTCTTGCAGTGTTCCGGACTCTGAAAGCTCCAGCACATCGTAGTGTGTCTGGTCCATGATTGGTCGCAAGTTTTAGCCCTCCAACATCTTCTTCACAATTCGCCGGATATACAGCGCCCCATCGGACTGGGGATAGGCAAGTACAAGGGGTCGGCGCTCCTTCACCGAACGCCAAACGTAATCGTCGTAGTTCACATAGCCGGTGTAGTCGAGATCGATCCCAAAGAATTTCTTGTACACGGATCGAATTGAAAAACCCATTTTGATTTCTTCGCTATTGCGCACCTGATTGAGAAACAATCGCGAAGTAAAGCCAGCGATCACTTTGCGGAAGCGCGCGCCTTCGCTCGAGTCGTGGCGTTCGATTTCACGCAGTAGATCCGCAGGCGTGCGAATGCCACGATCGTTGCGCTGATCCATCGACTCGCGAATGAGATCTCGAACCGGGGAATCGTGCATCAAGCGGCCCAAGCGCCGGAAAAACGCAGCGCGCATGAACCCGTATGCATTTTCGATGGAAGTGGGTTCCGGCGTCGTGACGACACAGTGCTCGTCGGCCTCCAAGAAGAAATCGAGGGTGGAACGGTCCATCCCCGACGCCAAATCGAGAATAACGACGTCGGCGTTCATTCGACGGAGTGCAGACATCAATGCGTCGCGTTGTTCACGGCTCGTCTGTGCTGTTCCCGCGCTACTCAGCGCCCCGACGACTAGGCGTAAACCGGGCACGGGTGTATCGATCGCAGCCTTCTCCAAATCAACAACGCGGTCCTGGAAAAAATCAGCGAGATCCAACCGGGCCTGCGTCCGAACACCCAGACAGGTATGAACATTGGCACCGCCGAGATCTGCGTCGACCAACACGACGCGTCGACCCGTACGCGCGGCAACGGTCGCAATATTGGTCGAAAGAAACGTCTTGCCAATACCGCCCTTGCCACCGCCAATCGCCCATACGCGTTGCGGCCGCGCAGGAGCATTGGGTTGCTCCCGCCGGACTTCGTGTTGCGCCGCCCCCGGGCGCTTAAGAGTCAACCAGCTCGGTGTTCCAGTAAGACGCATCGACGATATTTAAGAAAGGCTTCCATTCGGCGTAGCCCTGGCGGCCGCTCACGACCCCCGCAACTGGTGTCCAACGCGGCTTGACCGGATTTCGGCTCAAGCGCATCCGTGCCTGCGCGGGAGTTCGACCACCCTTCCGTCGATTGCAATCAAGACAACAACACACAACGTTATCCCAGGTACTTCTACCTCCCTGAGAACGTGGCACAACGTGATCCAAATTCAGCTCCGAGCGCGGCAAACGCCGCTCGCAGTATTGGCACGTGTTGCGATCGCGTGCGTAGATATTGATTCGACTAAAACGGACATGGCGCTTGGGCACACGGTCAAATGCTTGCAGCAAAATGACCCGCGGTACCCTGATCAGACCCCCCACAATACCGATCGCTTCGTCATGATTACGAACCGAAAGCTCACTCCATGACTCGAAATCGAACGTTTCATAACGTTCGTTCACGGCCTTCGCGCAGCCCTGATAGAGCAGTGCGAAAGCCCGCCGAACCGAAGTTACATGGATCGGCAGGTATGAGCGATTCAGAACGAGGACAGTAGCGTCCAGCACGGAAAAACCTTAGCAAACCTGGCGCGTTATCGGCGACTACCGGGGCAAATCGGGCAGCGGAAATTCAGCCGTCATTGGATTGGCGCATCTGTGCATTGACCCTAGCCCCCAGGTCCACTAGCGTGTCCGAAGGGTTTCTAGAAAAGAAACCGCGAATTTCCGGCCTGGGGACCTTGGGTGTCACCACTCCCGTGTATGGGCCCCCGGGTTCGAATTCAGAACGAACCATGCAGATTTTTCACCGTGATATCGCACTTATTGAACCCGAACCGGCGAAGTCCGCGCCTGTGAGCCAACCGCTCCGCGTCGACCGCCGTATCGTCGAAGTGCGCCCTGAAGGAATATTTAATGCGCAACGAGATCTTCGTGAACGTTGGCCCACGGGAAACCCGGGTCGCGGTTCGCGAATCAGACAAAGTCGTCGAGTTACAAGTAGAGCGATCGAATGAGCGCGGCGTTGGCGCCGGGATCTATCAAGGCAGAGTAACTCGGGTTTTACCCGGGATGCAGGCTGCCTTCGTGGACATCGGGCTCGAACGAGCCGGATTCCTCTACGTTTCAGACTATCGATCCGATCTAGATGATGTGGACCTTGGCGAAGATGAGGTCCACCAAACTCCGAACCGTTCGGGCTCTGCCCAACGCGGCGCCGGACCTCAGATTCAAGACCTACTGGAAGAAGGTAGGGAGATTATCGTCCAGGTGGCGAAGGAGCCGCTGGGCACCAAAGGCGCCCGGATCACCTCCCGCATCTCACTGGCCGGACGCCATTTGGTGCTGATGCCATCGGAGACTCGGGTCGGCGTGTCCAGACGGATCGAAGGCGACAAAGAGCGCCGGCGACTACGGCAGATTGTGGAGAAGCACCGTCCGAAGGACCTGGGCTTCATTGTCCGCACCGTCTCGCACGGCGTATCTGATGCCGACATCAAGGCCGATATCGAGTACCTGACCAACCGCTGGGCCGAGGTCCAAAAAGCGCGGGAGCAGGTCAAAGAGGTTCCGGCCCTCGTCTATCAGGAGCCGCCGCTGCATCTGCGCATATTGCGCGATCTGACCAACCATGAAACCAAGCAGATCGTGGTGGACGATGATGTCGCGTACGGCGAGATGCATGAATTCGTGCAGAAGTTCATGGCCGCACCCCGACCGAAGATCGTGCACTACAAAGAGCGTGCCCAGGAGTCGCTCTTCGATGCCCATCGGATCGAAGGCGAAATCGAAGAAGGTTTGGGTCGCAAAGTCTGGTTGAAGTCCGGTGGTTACTTGATCATCGACCAATCAGAAGCGTTGACGGCGATCGACGTGAACACCGGGCGCTTCACCGGCGGCAAGAGCAAGAACCTCGAAGAGACCATTCTGCGGACCAACCTCGAAGCCATTCGAGAGATTGTGCATCAGCTGCGCTTTCGCAATATCGGCGGGCTCATCATCCTCGATTTGATCGATATGGAGTCCGCGGGGAATCGCGACAAAGTCTACCGCCAATTGGTCGACCAGATCCGCGGTGATAAAGCGCGCGTCAATATGCTGAGGATCTCTGAGCTCGGTCTGATCGAGATGACGCGTAAACGCACGCGCGAAAACTTGGTGGAGCAGCTCTGCAAAGCCTGTCCGGAATGCGAAGGCCGTGGCTACCTGCAATCTGCGCAAACCATCTGCCATAAGATCTTCCGCGAAGTTCCCAAGGCCGCGCGTTACCTCGAAGCCGATCACCTGGAAATCACGGCGCATCCAGAAGTCGTTTCGATTCTCGTCGGTGAAGAAGCCGATTCATTGCAGAAAACTGAAGAACGTGTCGGGCGACGTCTGGTGGTTCGGCCGAATCCAGGTTTTCACCGCGAGCAATTCGAAATCGGCCTGAACACATGAGCGTGATCGTCCGGCGCGCAGGCCGCCGCGACCTCAAGAAGATCCAGCCGCTCTGGCAGGCGCTCCGCGAACTCGAGATGAAACTCGACGAGCGTATGAAGATCGTCAAGGACGCAGCGGACCTTGCCCGCGAGCATCATGAAGTGGTGCTCGCCGATCCGCGCACGGCCCTTTTTGTTGCTGAAGAAAAGGAAATCGTTCTCGCGTATCTGCACGCGCAGATCGAATCCAACGATCCCACTCGCTTACCCGAACGCTACGGCGTTATCCTGGACCTCATTGTCCAAGACAGTCGACGTCGTGAAGGCATTGGAACCCGGTTGCTTGAGTGCACCCGTGAATGGTTTGAGTCGCAGGGCATTGACGAACTACGCGTGAGAACACTCGCACGCGATAACGTGGCCCACGACTTCCTCAAGCAGAACGAGCTCTCACCACGATTCGTGATGAGTTCCTAAGGCAGTAAATCAGCGGGCGCGAACGGTGTCGATTCTTCGTGCGGTCCCGGTATGGCGCACTTCGACACGGTAGAGGGGTTCGAAACCGAGCTCGGACTCAGCGCGGTGAGTATTGAGCACAATCCCGTAACGCTGCAGCGCCTGGTCACGGCGCCGGCGCGAAACCGCTTGGGATATCAGCGCGCGAGTCGTCGCCGACCAGGTAGGTACGCGTAGATCCGTACGCGAAAAAACTTCACGACCCGCAATATTGAAGATCCCGCTTTGTGAACGGTGAAGACTTAACAACAACGCGCGTGCCACGTCTCGATCGGCCACCACCGAAAGCAGTGGGTCGTAACCGATCGCAACCCTATCGGTTTCAAGCGGCGGGCTGTTGATGAACTCGCCCGACTCCGTGACGATGGTCGCGGAACGCAGAATAATAAGCTTCATACGCGAGTGATTGAGTTCACTCTGGCAGATGAGATCTGCATCGATCCAAGCTCGCACACGCGAATCGTCGGCCGCGTCGAATCCGAGCAGATGATCCTCGCCCACGAAATTGCCATTGCCCGGTTCTGGGCGATACACAAAACCCGTCGATAGATAGACGAAGCGTTCGATGGACTTCCGCTTCTTACATTCCTCAATCAACCGCCGCGTTTCCGAAACCAGCGTCGGAACGTTTCCTGGAATACGCTCGCCGTTCCGAACTGCACCGAAAGGCAGATGAATCACCGCGTTCGGTCGCGCACGCTGATAGCGTTCCGATTGAAAGAACTCGTTCAGATGCCGCGCCTTGGCAAGGTCGAGCTGTTGGTATGCACATTTTTCTTCATACGCATCGAGAAAACTCGGTCGTGGGCCCGTGCCGAGACCCAGTACGAGCTCAACATCGGGGTCGTGATACAACGCCTTGGTCAACCTCCGTCCGACGACGGAGTCTAAGTGAGTCACTAGTACGCGCCGCACGGTCAGGTCCTCTTGCCGCGGCGGACCAAGATCCGCTGATCGACCATCTCCTGTATGCGACGCTTCACTTGCCCCGCCATGTAACGCACGGCATGGGGATCTTCAGTGGCTTCGGGTGGAAATTCTTCGTAGAACCGGAACGGTTCGCCATAGCTGATCTGATACTTCACTGGATAGGGCAATAAGCCCAACGGGCCCAGCAGCGGGAAGGTGGGGGTGATGGGAAAGACCGGAAGTCTCAATAGTTTTGCGAGGGGTTTCAGGTCATACAGGATCGGTGCTTGATCATCTGCACCGACGATTGAGACGGGAATAATAGGAACACGCGCGCGGAGCGATTCTTCCACGAATCCAATGTGGAAATTCTGGAGTACGTAACGCTCAGCTGCACGTTTCCGAATCGCCGACATGCCTTCGGGAAATAGCAGCACCAATTGGTTGCTGCGCAGCATTTCCTGCATGTTCTCGCGCGTGCCAACAATCTGCCCAACACGCGCATAGAAAATATTTACAAAAGGTAACGACCCTGCCCATCGATCGACGACGGTACGCAGCAGGCGCGGTGGGTTTGCTTTCATGACCGCGTCGACGATGCACATCGACGCGTCAAACGGAAGTAAACCACCGTGATTGGCCGCAAGGATCGCACCTGATTTCTCCGGCAATACCTGGTGACCTTCGCTCTCGACACGAAAGTAGTAGCGGTAGAGCAGCTTGAACACGCCGATTGAACGCCGCAACACGCGTGGCGAAAGGCCGAGCGCATCGTAGTTTTGCGTACCCAGGGCTTGCATCAAGCTCGCAATGCGCTCGTCATCCTCGCGATCGAGTAGCAGACTTGCAACACGGTCCATCCAACCCGCGGCTTCGTCAGCATCGTCGAAACTGGGAATTTCGGGTATCGGCGGGCCGAGATCGGGCGCAAAGCCGCGCCTCGGGGACTCTCGACGGGGCGGGTGAGTTTCTCCATTTGCATCGACTGGGCGCACGCTCCGCTCTCGCAACCGCGTCAGGTAAGGAATCGTGGTATCGCCCTGCTGAAATGGATCATTTCCCAGTAACGCGCCCTCGTTGAACTGATCGGTCGTCATGGCCGCGGCTCTCGCGCAATCAGTTCCTCAGCGACCGCGCTGAACCACTTTGCAGGTGTCGATCGCGGCGCGTACTCGAAGATGGTCTTTGAGCGGCTCTGTGCTTCATCGACCAAGACCGAGTAACCCAAAACGGAGTGGCTGATCTCTTTGGGAAAGTGCTCGCGCAATTTATCGAGAATTTCCTGCGCCATCTTAGTTCGCCGCGCGAAGGTCGGCACGACCATCGTAATTCCGAGTCCCGGGTGCTGGAAGCGCGCACGCACCATCTCTACAGTTCGAGTCATCTCGGCTGCACCATCGAGTGCCAGATACGTAAGTGGCACTGGCACGACGAGTTCGGTGGCCGCGAGCAAGACGTTGAGAGTGATGATCCCAAACGAAGGCGGTGCATCGAAGAGCACGAAATCGTAGTCATCTCGGTTGTGCAAAGCATTACGCAAACAGAAGTACGCTTCTGATTGCTTTTCTGCCACTTCTTCGGGAAAGAGTGCGAGCGCTTTATTGGAAGGGATCAGATCCAGCCGCGGATGGCGTGCTCGAACAATCGGTAGCGCGGACTTATCCGCTTCACCGAGCACTGCGTCCAGCAACAGATCGAGCGCAGTCTTCCGCGCGGCACCGACATCGACACCAAGGACCTTGCCGAGCTGGCCTTGCGGATCGAGATCCACGAGCAAAACGCGTTGACCACGTTCGCGCGCAAGATAGTCGCCGACGTTCGAGGCGAGCGTAGTTTTACAACTGCCCCCTTTTTCATTGATGAAGGCGATACGACGACTAATTTTCTGAAGCCTCCACAGGCCCGAGACCCATAAACGTTAGGTATTCAACACGGGCTATTGTGTCAATGTGTTTGGGCACAAGTCGCGTACTTTCGGCAATGATATGATAAGTCATCCGTCGATCACGAGTTTACTGAGGGGTTAGGCACCCGAATTTGGAGCTCTGCTCGCTGAAAGTTACGATTCCCCCACGTGGCAGACCTCGACCTCATTCTGAATCGCGTCCGTGCATACGAGCCCAAACTCGTTGAACTACCCCCCGGCGATATCTTTCAGGCTGCGGTTGCAATCATCCTTCACGAACCCGAGGGCGGTCATCCCGAGATTCTCTTCATCGAACGTGCGATCAAGCAGGGCGATCCATGGTCGGGACAGATGGCGTTTCCGGGTGGAAAGCTCGATCCGGCAGACCACGATCTTGAAGTGACCGCGATCAGAGAGACTTCTGAAGAAGTCGGCGTAGAGCTTGGGAAACCTGTGGGGCGACTGGATGATGTTCACGGATCGCGGAGCAGCCGCGAGCACCTACGTGTCGCACCTTTCGTTTTTCATGCTGAGAAACGGCCGCGCATCACCATTAACCCAGAGGTCGCAGCCACCGTCTGGATCCCCGTGCATTGGATGCTGAATCCAAGTTCACGCGTGCAGTATACGTTCGACCATGATCAGTACCCGGGGACCTACAGCGCGTTTCAGTTCGATCGTTTCACTGTTTGGGGTCTCACACATCGGATCTTGAGTAACTTCGTCAACCTGCTCGACCGTCGATTCCCAACCTAACCTGCAAATAAAGGGGCCGCAATTAATGGGGACGGTCCTTAAACCTGCAATTAATGGGGACGTTGGTTAAAAAGTTGCATGTCTTGGCCAATGGCCAAGACATGC
>JAJDAK010000024.1 GCA_029261895.1 Deltaproteobacteria bacterium | reverse complement strand
GTATCAAATAGCTGGCACCAAGCGCACGACGGACATGCGGGATGCGTTTGAAGTCAAGCGCCCAACGCACCTTCTCACAAAAATGCGACGCCTGAAAATGCCATAGCTCTACGTTAGTCATGAGGTAACTCCGTGTTGCGCCGCGAGATTCGGAAAAATTGAGTTCGCTCCGAGGACGCCACGGACAAAGTCGGTCAGTGTCGGCTCCGGCAGATCGATTTCGCCCTCGCCAGGTATCGGTCGATAGGACGGTACTTCTGGAATGTCGAGATGCGTCCGAACAGCGTCAAGTTTCCAATCGATCATCCCGTCCCAGTCGGCACCGACCATAAGGCCGACGTGTCGCCCTCTCTCGAACGCCTGCTGAATGGCTGCTTCGCCATGGTCGTAACCGCTCCTTCGGAATAATGAGATGTTGAAACGGATCGCGAACATGCTTGCCTTCGGGCGCGGATCCTCTCGGATCATAAAGGCAAGCTCGCACATCTCGCCGAGCAAATCCGTCTCGTAGCCCGAGATCACATGAACGATCTCATGGATGTCGCGCAGACGATTGGCAAGTGCCCAAGCTTCGTCGGTGGCATAGTTCTCGCGAGCCATGTAACGCAAACTCGCCTCGGCGAAGGAGACAATGTCGATTCGGTTTCGGGCCATGAAGGACTGGTACTCGTATCCGAGCGTCCCTTCTGGAAGAGAGCGAAGACGATCGGCGTCAAGAAGCAGCGGATGCAAACTCTGGCCCTGCGTCAGAATCCGCCGCCCCGTTTCGTCTGCCATGACTCGCGCGTAAATACGATCGAACTCCGGTCCGTGGAACGGGCGAAAGAGGCGAAACACCGTCTCCGGCGTTGAACCCACCCGAGACGCCCGCGTGAGCTCGCGGGCTAGGGCGAAAGGTCCGAGTCGGCGCTTGTTGACTACGACACTTCGAGTTACCACGCGTATTTCCTTCGCTCCGCCTAACCTGTGCGCCGCCGCCTATCGAGTAACGGGTTCAGCATAGTAGTGCTGGTAGCCCAGCAATCGGGCTGTGGGTGCTAAGACAAACGCCAAAGCTTTTTGCGTCCAGATTGGCAACCCGGCGGCATACGAAGCTTCGTACTCTTGCTGGAAGCGGAAGAACTGGAGAGCGCCCGGTAGACCAGGTGGGTTCATATTTACGCCGGATCGTTCCAGTTGAACGAAAAACATATCGAGGTTGCCTGACGGGCGTACGTCGACAAGCGCATGCATCTCAGTGTCGGTACGATTGAACGCTTGGTGGGCTATGCCAGGTGGAACAACCGCTACGTCGCCGGGCTTAAGCAGGGTCTCCTCGCCCGCCACGGTGACGGCGAGTGTTCCTTCAATCACTTCGAATCGTTCCTCTTGGTTCGCATGAACATGTTCGACCGGTACGGACGCGCCCGGTTGAAGAAAGAAATCGAACGCGAACCGATTCCCCTCTGTCTCACGTGTCGTTGTCCTGAAAACGAAACGTTCCGCAGAAGACGAGTCGCCGACGGAGTCTCCAGCACTTGGAAAGGATGAAACATCTGGACTTGGCTGAGGGAAGATAACGTAGTGAAGGAGAGTGCCGGCTCCGAGGTACACGCAGAGCACAAGTAACGCAGAGAGAAAAACACGTTTGGCCATTTGGTCCGCCTCCTTGTTGTTGTCTAACAGTCTAGCAGCCCAGCGGTAGGGAGTAGAGGCTGGCAGGCGGCGTGGCCGTCGATTGAGCTAAGAAAGGTCGCTTCCGAGCAGGGGCCAAGTCCGTCACAGAACACGTCGCAGTAACGGTAATTGGTGAAGGACGTGTCCCAAACCGAAACAGAGTGGCAGGGCGATCGATCCGATCAAGACAAATTTCAGCAGCGACGGTACAGCCAGCGAACTAAGCGTTGAACAAAGCACGACAAGAACCATCGGGTGAATGATATAGACGGCGTAAGCGGAAGCCGATGCCGAACGCAAGATCGGACCACGACGATCCAATCGGTTGTGAAACAGCTTAAGCAGCGTCGTGATGAATGCCATGCCCAAGGCTTGTTCCCAGATCGCAATCACCAGGGAATGCCAGCTCCCGCCACCGATCAAAAGCTCGAGCGGAATCTCTCCGTCGCCAGGCGTATCCGCTGCGATAAACGTCAGCATCGCCGCCAGCGAGGCAATACCGGCCAACCAAATCCAATAGCGCGGAAGTTCGTTGGGAACGCGCGCGGCCAGATGCGAACCTGACGCCCAAACACCCAGCGCAAATAAGCCGATGTACTGGGTCACATGCGCGGGCATTACGTGCAAGTATTGAAACCACTCGTTCACAGGCCACTGTATACGCATAAGATACGAGACCACACCCACGGTCAGAACAAAAATCGTGCTCGTTTTCTTGTTGATCGCTGGAAAATCTAAATTCGGCAAACGTGAGCGGATCCCAACATAGATCAGTGTAAAGACCAGTAAAACCTCGATGAACCACATCGGCCCGGGCCCAATATGCCAGCCTGGGTGGCCGGCCAATTTGGCGGTAAGTGGATTGAGCAAGAAAAAGAATACGAGCAGTGGGATTCCTAACCGTTTGAAGCGTTCATACAGAAAGTCACGCCCACCTTTTCTTTGCAACGAGCCTGGTACGAAGTAACCGGCGAGGAGGAAGAAAAACCCCATGAAGTAGGACTGATTGATCGCGAGAAAGAACGTAAAGAAAAGCGTTGATGCGATATCGCTCGAGGGCTCTTGGTAGTACCACACGCCAGTCGTCCCGTAAGAAGCCGCGACGTGGTGCAGCACCACGAGGCTCGTGAGCCAAACCCGCAGGTTGTCGACATAGATCTGACGATCGGCATCCGGCATAGCGCGACTATGTCATCTTGGATCGAGTCGGTACACCCATGGAGGTTCCTCCCAAGCATTTGGGTCAGTGCCGTACTTCGTGTGATTCAGCTGTCGGACGAGACTGAGTTCGGCCTCATCGTGAACGCGAATAGCCCTGAGCTCGTACAGGCTCTTGACGACGCGCAGGCGGACACGCGGGTCGGCATCGATGTAGCCGACCCAGCGGGCGCCACCACCGCCGGCCTTGGTGAACTCCTTGCGCCAGCCTTGCGAGGCGATGTAGAAGGCCTTGCTCGAGCTGACGCCATTGAGATGGACGGAGTAAGGATCATCCGGCCGCGTTTCGAGCTGAAACCTTTTCACTGTATCCGTGAAGCCCCAGTCTTCGACCGTACCTGGGACGACGGTGCCTCGCAGCTCGCCGCCGGGGACAACGAAGAACGACGGCCCGCACGCTGGCATAAGTAGGGTTAGGAGCAGGTGG
>JAJDAK010000023.1 GCA_029261895.1 Deltaproteobacteria bacterium | reverse complement strand
ACCGTCACCGATTGGGATGACAGCGCCCATGACTACGTCGACACCACTGAAGCCATCGATGTTGATTTTCACGGTACCTTCACCTTCGACATCGATCGCATGACACCGAGCAAGGCCTACTTTGACGGGTGGCGCGGTGTGGATGACGAAGATGGCCTGCCGCTTTTCGAAAGTTGGTCCTTCGACACGTCGCCGGACCCTGATTACGGTGGAGATATCTTCTATCCCTGGTGCACTTCTGATTGCAAGTTGGCCTTAGATATTGGATCAGGGCTTTTCGCGCCTTCGGGTGCCGCGATCCATATCGATGGTGATGACGATGGCGATGCGTTTTCTCTCAACCTCACGGGTTTCGCCGATGGGCCGTTCCATTACAACAATGGCAAATGGGAGATCACACCAACGGTCCAGGCGGGTGGCGATATTGGTTACGGGTTCATCTACCTGCCCTGGATCCAGATCGATGGAACGATCGATCTCTGGTCGGTCGGATTAGAGGGTCAAGCACCTGTACCACAAGCCGTTCCCGAACCGGGCACTCTCTTAATGCTCTTTTTGGGTACAGGTGCTTTGCTCGTCACTCGTCAACGCCGACGCTGATCTACGACAACGTCAAGACGGGCAGCTGTATATTCGGAAGGCTATGCTGCCTCCGTGTCGGAATCTGAAACGCAGCAACGCCCGTACGGCGAGGGCATCTATCGTCGGCGTATCCAGCTGAACACCGAAGGCAGCAGCGTCATCGGTAATCTTGAGGATGACTTTCACCGTTTCCGTGTGCGACTCGAGCATGACGGCACGGCGGTCCAATCGATTGTTGGCGAGTCCGCACGCTATCCATGGACCACGTGCCCGTCGGCCGCGGCACAGTTGCAGTCGCTCGTGGGCATGACGTTATCCGAGAGTGCGGCGGCTGCGGCCCGCCACACCGACCCACGGCAGCAATGCACGCATTTCTTCGACCTCGCGAGCTGCACCATCACCCACGCGGCCTCGAATCGGAGCACACGAACCTACGATATTGAGGTGCCCGATCGCACCGACAATAAGACATCCCCGAAACTCAGTGTGGATGGTCGACCCGTCCTCGCTTGGGAGGTTGAAGAGAGCAAAATCGTCGCGCCGGAACCCTACGCAGGACGCTTGATTGGTGCGGGCTTTCAGAAATGGTTGGAAGCGACCTTTGATTTGGAAAACCAGGAATATGGGCTGCTGCTGCGCCGTGCGTGTACGATCTCATTGGGCCGCTTTGTTTCGTTAGATCAGTATTCGAGTGCTGGTGAACTCGGACATCGCACGCTTGGGATCTGCTTTAGCTACCAGACTGAAAACGTAGATCGTGCGCGGCGCGCGTATGGGATGACGCGGGAGTTCAGTACGATGCCCGACCGGCTACTCAGCAACGATGGTTCGCAGTTCTGACGCTCGGGTTACTTTGGTTGATCGCCGGTGATGACCTGAACCAAAATTCGCGCGGAGGTTTCCACCAGGTCTTTACGCGTAATCCCCAGCGGTTCGAGTTCCGTACGGTACGCTGCGAGCCTTTCAAGGATCGCCGTTAGCGCGGCGGCCGCGGCCTGCGGCTGGATCTCGTTCGCGATATGACCTGAAGCTTGCGACCTTTCGATCTGTTGCGCGATGGCCTGCAATACCGGGCTCAGGCTTTCGCGTCGTACCTTGCGAAACTGCGGATCGCCTTCATCGGAGGCCAAGTTTCGTACCCGCAGCACAGCATGGTGCTCATCCCAGTGTCGAATGAACGCATCCACAATATTGCGCGCGGTATCCAGTGCATTCGCGCCGTCCCATGAACCACTGACGGTATCGACAACGTCCAGCAATTCTTGCGAACTCTGCTTCGCGAGAGCAAGAACCGCATCTTCGACATCCTTGAAATACTGATAGAAAGTCGCCGGTGACGTTCCTGCCTTACGCGCAATCTCCACCACACGAATCTCGCGTACGCTGCGTTGGCTGAGCAGATCTTTCGTGGTTTCGAGCAAGCGCAGTCGTGTTTCGACTGCACGTGGACCGAGCGGGCGTCCCGTTTGATCGACCAGCGGCGAAGTTGGATCGCTCATGCGCGCATGATCTGACCACCGTCGGCGGCGATGATCTGGCCGGTGATCCACTTGGATTCATCCGAGAGTAAGAATAGACAGAGGCCGACTAAGTCTTCGGTTTCACCCTTGCGAGCCAGCGGCATGTTTTTGATCAGGGAGTCCAAAATCACACGCGGCACGATATTCCGCGTGGCTTCGGTGTCGGTGGGGCCCGGTGCAATCGCATTCACACGAATATTCCTGGGTCCGAGTTCTCGTGCGAGACTATGCGTGATCCCATTCACCGCGAGCTTGGCAATGCCGTAGTAACCGGCACCCATCCATGCGGCTGTCGACGATTGGTTGATGATCGCACCACCGCCGCGTTCGGCCATCGATGCATAGCATGCACGTGTCACGAGCAAACATCCGTCGATATTCACCTCGTTGAATTTTCGGTAGTAATCGATTGGAACGGTGAGCATCGAATGGATTTGCATATTCGCGTAGATGGCCGCGTTGTTGACGAGATAGTCGATCCCGCCAAACGTAGCGATTGCGTGTTTGCCCATCGCGAGCGTGGAGTCTTCGGATGAGACATCGGTGCGAATGAATTCCGCGCGGCCTCCGGTTGCGGTGATTTCCTTGGCGACGCGTTCACCTTGCTCAGCGTTCAATTCGGCGATCACGACGGATGCGCCTTCTCCCGCGAGCGCTTTGGCGTAGGCCTCGCCAATCCCCTGACCGGCGCCGGTCACCACAGCGACTTTGTTCTCGAATCGATTTCTATTTCCCATGGACTCATCCTTTGCGGCGCGGCCGATGTGGCTGTGCACTATATCAGGTCTAACGGGGCAGTCCGAGCACCCGTTGCGCGATGATGTTGCGTTGAATCTCCGAGGTACCTGCATAGATGGTCGCGGCTCTCGACCACAGCAGCTCATAGTTCCAATGCCCGTGCTCAACCGTACGAGGGTCATCCGCAACCAGCAAACCCCGGGGTCCGAGTAGTTCGCTCGCACTCTGTTGAATACGTTGTTCCAACTCACTTGCGAAGAGTTTGACGGTCGACCCTTCGGGGCCTGGCACGCCGTCGCGTTGCAGCTTGGTGACGTTGCGATACGCAGTATAGCGAAGGATCGTGCAATCAATCGCGTGCTGGGCAAGCTGTTGTCGAGTCAGAGGGTCCAACCGCTTTTTGCCATCAGCGGATGCGTCACGCCGTGCAAGCGCCGCAAGTCTCTCCTGTTCGATTTGTAGTCGAACATGACCCGCGGTGGCGGAACGTTCGTGCATCAAGGTCGCGATCACCACGTCCCAGCCGTGATGAATCTCACCGACGACATTTTCTTTGGGAACGACGACGTGATCGAAAAACACTTCGTTGAACCACGCGTGCCCCGTCATTTCCTTGAGCGGCCGGATCGTGATTCCCGGCGATTTCATATCGACCAATAGAAAACTCAGTCCACCATGACGTTCCGAATCCGGATCGGTTCGTACGACCAAGATGCACCAGTCCGAGAGCATGGCGAAGCTGGTCCAAGTTTTTTGGCCGCTGACAATGATGCTCTCGCCTTTAACTTCACCGCGTGTTCGTAGCGATGCCAGGTCCGAACCCGCGCCGGGTTCAGAGAACCCCTGACACCAAACCTCTTTGCCCGTGAGAATATTTTCCAGAAAACGCTCGCGTTGTGCGGCTGTACCCTTTGCGATGATGGTCGGGCCCACGAGTCCGGTACCGACCGATATCGTCATCAGATCCGGTGCCTGGGCGCGCGCGTACTCCTCACCGAAGAGCAGCTGTTCGACGTAGCTGGCGTCGCGTCCACCACATTCCCGCGGCCAGGTTAGCCCCGCCCAACCACCTTCGTGCAGTTTCTGCTGCCAGCCCCGTGCGAAATCGACGACCGCGGCTGCGCCTTCGGGTGCTTGATACGCTGGCGTGCCCCAACCCGTTGGCAGGTTGGATTCAAGCCATGTGCGTACTTCGCGGCGAAAATGCTCTTCGTCGGGGGTGAGTCGAAGATCCATCCGTCCTCCGAATCTGACGGTATATCAGATTTTGCTTCCATAGCGCAAAAACCGACCTCCTCGCCTAAACTTGGCAGCCCTATGTCTCTCACGGTGAAGATCAACGCGGAGTTCTGCGCGGGTTCGGGTCAATGTGTTGCTGCGGCTCCACGGGGCTTCAAACTCGACGCCAACGATCTAGCGATCGTACTCGAACCTGCGGGATCGCTGCCGCGCGACGCGTTGATCCGTATTGCGAAGGCCTGCCCGACACTGGCGATTTCGCTCTTCGACGGGGATGAAGAAATCGACCCCTTCGTAGGGGACGAATATTCGGACTAGTCCTGCTCGGTGGCGATGCGCAGTTTTCGGAAGTAAGGCAAATAGAAAAGGCTGAGCGGTAGGCGGCCGACGATCGAAATGACGGGGACGAGTAGACCGAAGGCCAAGAGTTCAGCGGCTCCGGCGTGGCCCCTCAGAAAGTAGACGATCGCCGCCTGCTGTGTTCCCAGCCCGGCCGGTGTGATGGGGAGTGCTCCTGCAATCAGCACCAACGGTGCTGCTGCCATCGCGGCCGACCAGGATATCGGCGCGTGAAAACTCAGCATGCCAATCCAGAGAAACACACCGAATCCAGCGAAGTGAAAACCGCGAACCAGCGCCACCGTCGCAAAGTCCCGAAAGCTTGCTTCGCGAAGGCCTCCCAATAGCCTCCATCGACGGATGCGTTGCAACCAGGACCAACGCGGCCACGCAGCAAGAAGCAGTCCGTACGCACCGAAGGTCAGCAATAGAATTATCAAGGCCGCGTCGGCCGTGTATTCAAGGACGGCGGATGTGGGTTGACTCCAAACCGCGCCGATCGTCAGCAGACACAGAACGCAGACATCTGCAAAATAGTAGACGCTGAGCGCACTCATGGAATCCACTAGTCCAACTTTCCGAAAACGTTTGAGATAGAGCAGGATGCCACCGGTACCGACGTTCCAATTGATTGCAGCCAGCAGATAACTCACGGCGCGAACCGCAAGCGCTTCCCGATATGGAAATACCTGGTTAAAGCGCATGAAGACGTAGCTCATGTTCTTGGCATCGAGTAACCACCAGAAAAGGATGGCGGCAAAAGACGCTGGGAGCAGCAAGAGCAGGTTTGCGTGCTGCATCGCATCGAAGGCTTCGTCGATCGGTACACGACGAAACAAAAAGTACAGGATGGCGAGCGCAACGATCCAAGGTACGAATGTACCGATCCAACGCTTCATCGGCGTGTTTGCCATCGATTTAACCGGTCGCACGATCGGACTAGCCGATCATCCGATCGCGAATTCGCGTGACAGCCTCTTCGACTTGTTCGCGTTTGCCGAACGCGGAAAGCCGGAAATAACCTTCGCCGTGTGCGCCAAATCCCGCACCGGGTGTCCCGACAACCTGAGCTTTGTTGAGCAGCTCGTCGAAAAATTCCCAAGAGGACTTCCCCTGGGGAGTCTTGGCCCAAACGTAGGGTGCATTGACGCCACCGAAGGTTTCCATGCCGATCTGCGTAAGACCGTCCCGAATAATCTTCGCGTTTGTCATGTAGTACTCAATATGACTCCGGACTTCTGCTTCGCCTTCAGGCGTGTAGATCGCGGCTGCACCCGCTTGAACGGGGTACGACGCGCCGTTGAACTTGGTGCTGTGGCGGCGCGACCAGAGACCGTGGATTTCAACGGGCTGCCCCTTTGCATCCGTTCCACGGAGTTCTTTGGGAATCACGATGTACGCGCAACGCACACCGGTGAACCCAGCTTTCTTAGAGAAGCTCCGAAACTCAATCGCGACCTCGCGTGCGCCCGGGATTTCGTAGATGGAATGTGGGATGCCCTCTTCGGCAATGAAGGCTTCGTATGCGGCGTCATAGAGCAACACCGCGCCGGTTTCGCGCGCGTAATCGACCCATTCTTTAAGTGCCGCGGCCGAGGCGACGGTGCCGGTCGGGTTGTTGGGGAAACAGAGGTAGACCAAGTCCACCGGTTCACTCGGAACTTTGGGAAGGAATCCGTTTTCTTCGGTGCACGGCAGATAGTGGATGCCCGCGTAGCGACCTTCCGCATCGGGCATGCCCGTGCGACCGGCCATAACGTTTGTGTCCACATACACGGGGTAAACAGGATCTGGAACCGCGATTTTTGCCGCAGTGGCAAAGATCTCCTGAATATTTCCGCTATCGCATTTGGATCCATCGGAAACGAAAATCTCATCTGCATCGACATGGATGCCGTTGCGTTTGAATTCGTGTTCCGCGATCGCTTCGCGCAGAAACGGATAACCCTGTTCGGGACCGTATCCGCGAAAGCCTTCTTCTGTCCCGAGTTCGTCAATCGCCCGATGCATGGCATCGCAGATCGCCGGACTCAACGGAAGTACAACATCGCCAATGCCAAGTCGTATTAGTTCGGCGTCGGGGTTCTCGCCTTGAAAGAGACGGACTCTGCGGCCGATTTCTGGAAAGAGATATCCCGCAGCCAGCTTTAGATAGTGGTCATTGATTCGCGCCATGGTCCCAACATATCGAGATGCGGCGCTGGGATCAAAGGTCGAGTGTCTGAAGGATCAGCCGCTCGAGTCCGGGAACCGATCCCAGCGCATCGGTGAGCTGGATTTGAACCCCAGGATGGGCCTTGCGGGTCGTTTCAACCAGGCTCGGAATATCCTCCTTTAGGTGACGCCCCGGGACCAGAAATAGCGGGTGGATGGCGATCTCTCTGAGGCTTTGTGCCAAGCAGCGCTCGATCGCGGTGGCGAGAGACGGCTCAGCCAGTTCCATGTGCGCGATCTCGACGTGTAATTCAGGGGCGGCCTTTCGAACCCGTGCCGCGATCTCCTCCAGGTGCGCGTGAGCCTCTTGGCTACGGCTGCCGTGGTCGACGATCACCAACGCACGCAACATTCAATCGCCCCAGTAGGTCGTGGTCAGGGTGAGATCATCGTGTACGCGAATCGCACACGCCAAGCGAAACTTCGGCTCGATCTGATTGCGCGCCTTCACATCGGTTTCGATAGGTGCCTCCCGTGTCACCGAGCCCTGAAGAATTTCTACATGACATTTGGCGCAGATCAAATCGTCCCCACAGGCGCGTGCGATGGGCAATCCGGCTTGTCGAATTGCATCGATCAAACGTGTCCCCTTCGGAACCTCGATGCCCGTGTTCTTGGGTAAAAAGCGTACCGTCGGCATAGGAATCGCATGGTACACTAACTCCAATGTCGACCGCGGGACTGCTCATCATCGGCAACGAGATTCTGTCCGGAAAGGTTCAGGACGAGAATACACCCTACTTGGTGCGTGAACTGCGCGCACTCGGTGTCGACGTTGAGCGCATCTACATTGTTCCGGACGAGATCGATGTGATCGCATCGCACGTCGTCGATCTTTCGCGGCTTTGCGATTATGTGCTCACGACTGGCGGCGTGGGCCCGACACATGACGACGTCACGATGGAAGCCATTGCGACCGCACTCAATGTTTCGCTGGTGCGCCATCCTCGTATGGAAGAGATGCTGCGCAGCGCGCTCAAGGCCCGCGAGCGCGAGCCGAACGCGAGCGAACTCAAGATGTGCCAGATGCCCGATGGCGCAGAATTGATCGACACGCCCGATCTCTGGTTCCCATTGGTTAAAATAAAGAACATTCACATCTTTCCCGGCATTCCGAAGTTACTTCAGGCGAAGTTCGAAGCCAGCAAGGATTGTTTTCCAGGTGAACCGATTTATCTGAATCGTGTTTATGTGACCTGCATGGAGAGTGACATCGCACATTCGCTCAACGAGCTCCTGGTGGAGTTCCCTGAGCTTCGACTGGGCAGCTACCCGAAGATTGGGGAGCCTGACTACCGTACGCAACTCACGTTAGAGTCGCGCGATCAAAACTATCTCACCAAAGCCGTAGATTCTTTAGTCGGGAGGATTCCCGACGAGGTGCTGGTTCGCGTCGAGTAGTTTTGGGTATTTCGATCTCTACCCGCTCGCGCGCGACGAAAATCGCCAGTCGCTTTCCAGAAATCGTATGGTTCGCGATCGAGACCTCAACGGTCACAGAGTCGCCCGCAGGCCGAGCGAGCGTGAGTGATGTGGGTGGCGAATCCTCACCCGCATCGAGGCGAGACTCCAAATCACTGAAGCGTTCTCTGGAAACGTCGGCGATGAGATCGGCCAGTGGTTTCTGCAGCAAGGCTTTCGAATCCACTCCCAAGAGCGCTTCGGCCGCGGGATTGAGGTCGTAGATTTTGCCCGTCTCAAGGCAGAGCGCGATGTAGCTGTCGGTGATGCGATCGATCGCAGAGCGTACACGACGACCCGCGTTGGTGGTCTTTTTGCGCTGCCGCTTCTTCTGATCAGGTTCTGACGGTTGCATAATACGACGGACGCCACCGCGAAAGCGTTCTGCGAGAAAGCGCAGGGCATCCGCTACATCAGGCGTTGTTCCACAGGCCAACGCGATCTCGACGGCGGTCTCGACCACACGCTCAAGCGCCGCTGCGGTTGTACCGCCAATTCCATCCAGCGATGGGCGGGCGTTATCGAGGTTCATGCTGCCCAGGCGACAGAACGTACGGAAGCGTCGGATGATCTCGGCTCGAATATGGGGAGTGGGCTCACCACGGCCGAGCCGACGATTCACTTCGGCGTCGATCGCCGTGCGAAAGCGATCCAAATGGAGCGCCGCCTCTCTCATCGTCGACCCGCTTGGAACTGGCATTCCATAATCCGGATAACAGACTTCGTAGCGCTGGACCAGGGACAGGGGCGGCTGTACGTTGCTGTAGTGCGTGAGCTCGCCTATCTGCATCCCGCAGCCATGGTTACCGTCCTGATCCTCGGGGTCTGGGTACTCCGCGAGGGACTCAAACTGAGGCGATCACGGTTGCGTCGAGAACCCAGAGATCCTCGGCGTCACATGCGCTTGGCGCGGGTTTTCGTACCCCTGGTGTTGATCGGTTACGGCGCGGGGCTGGCCTCGATGGCGTTTCTACGGGATCGCGCGATCCTGGAGTCGGTCCACGCGGTATTCGCGAGTCTCGCACTTGTGGGGTTTATCACCGGGGCCGTATTGGGCGGACGTCTTGCACGAGGCGCGGGGTTGCGACTTCGCGCTGCACATCTCTTGGCCGGCAGCCTGGCTCTGCTCTTTGGCTTGGGCTCGGTGGTCGCGGGTTTGGCGATCCTGCCCTAGATCTCGTCGTTATCCGGCGAACGCATCCATCGATCGATCAGCTTGCGGAACGCGGGATGTCGAATGAGCGTCAGGGTATCGCGTTCCTGAATTGCGGTCTGGGCATAGGGGTCCTGCGCGAGTTCTGTGAACACCGGATCGTTTTCGAGGCCCTTCAGTCGTGGCGCGATCTGGCGCAAAACCGTCTTCGTCACCCGTTTGAACTCGCTTGGGTCAGCCAGGGCTTCCTCATCGACGACACCGAGCTCTTTGAATTTCTGCCGCAGGTTCGAATCATGTGCGACTCCTAAAAAACTACCTTGATTGACCGCGCGGTCGATGGCACCGGTTCGCACGTAATTCCAGAACAGCCGATCGTTTTGAAGAATCCGAATCCGTGGGTCTTCCAAGACGCGTTGCGCGCTCTCCATCGCTGTGTCGGGTTCGGTTAGAAGTTGAACCGCAACCCGCGTGGTGGGATCGGTCGTGCCGACCATTGCCGCCACGCTGTGCTCGATCATGTCCTGGCTCAGGTCCATGACCCACGAGTTCTTTGTTTCAGGGATATTGGCGAGCAGGCCTTGGGAACGACCCGCTTCGATCCACGAACCGAGAATACCGAGAAGCACGATGATCACCGCGGCGTAGGTCGCACCAATGAACGCGCCCCCGAGTCGATCGGTGATGCTACGCCCGTGTTGGGCTCGGCGCACACGGTCCCAATTGCGGACGATGGTGCCGGCGATGGCCATCACTAAGTAGGCGAGAAAGAAGGCAACAGACCCACCGACCGCCATCCCGAGCAACTCAGGCACACGGAGCAAGTCGGCGAAACGCCTGGCCAGCTGCGGGGCGAAGAGGATCGCTGCACCGTATGAAACGACCAGCGAAACGATCCACATCGCGCTGGCTACGGTGCCGCGCCACGCGCCGGCAAGAACGAACGTTAGCACCAGAATCGAACCGATCGCGTCGAGCCACATGAGGCGAGAATCGGCGAATCAGTGCGCCAGCTTTATCTGTGGTGGAAACGCATAGGCAGTTGATCGGAAGAGTAAATGCAAAATAGATGTAATTTTACAACGTGTTGATTTAGCAGCGAATTATCAATGTCCCATGGTACGCTGATGTATCTGATGATTGAGGAAACGGGTGATGAATTTCAAAGTTTATCGATTCGAACGCTTTGAACTTGATGAGTCAGCTCGAGAGTTGCGCGCCAGCGGGTCCTCGCAATGAGCCCATCGGACCTCTCTGGTGAGTAAGCGGGTACGCTAGATGGAAGAAGCAAAAATTTTCCAGTTTGAACACTATGAGCTCAATGAGTCGACTCGTGAGTTGCGCCACGCCGGAGAGTCGGTCGAAACGAAACCGCAGGTGTTGTCACTTCTTGCTTATATGATGCGAAATCGTTCCCGGATTGTTAGCCGCCGCGAGCTGTTCGAAGAGATTTGGGCCGATGTAAGCGTGAGCGAAGGCACGCTCAACAATGCGATCTACGAGGCACGAACCGCGATCGGCGATGACGGCCATCAACAGCGCACGATTCAGACAGTCCATCGAAAGGGATTTCGATTCATCGCCGATGTCGACGAAACGGATGCGCGCGGAACGACCCACGGTCGCAACGTATGGGACGAGCGAGTTCCATTTATTGGTCGCAAGAAACTTCTCGAAGCTGTCAGAACCGAGATCACTCACTCTCGGCGTGGTCATGGTCGCCTCATCTTGATCGATGGTGAAGCCGGAGTCGGGAAAACGGCTTTCACGCAGCGGCTAACAGCAGGTGTGAACAACATGACGGTTCGCATGGGTCGGTGCTACGAAGGAAAGGGTGCTCCACCGTTTTGGCCGTGGGTCCAGATTCTCCTGACACAGATTCAAGAGTCATCGCCCACACTATTGGTCGAGCAAATGGGTCATGGTGTTGGATCTATTTTGCAGTTGCTCCCAAGCATTGCAGAGAAACTACCGGGCGTTGCAGCGCCTGCGCCGCTTCAGTCTGAGGGGGCTCGCTTTGAGCTTTTCGATGCATTGACAAAATACATCGCTCGAATAGGCAATGTTGAACCGCTGCTACTTGTGATTGATGACTTACACTGGGCCGATTCGGCTTCACTGCGTTTCCTCGAGTATTTGAGTGTCGAGCTCTCGTCGATGCGAGTTTGTGTTATTGCCACCTACCGCGAAGAAGAACTTAACGAAGAGCATCCGTTGGTGGGCATATTAGGATCCGTCTTGCGACACCCCCATGTGCATCGACATTCACTTCAGGGTCTTGAAAAAGGTGAAGTGCGCGAGCTCATTGAAAAAATCATGGACGAATCGCCAACGATGGCGTTGAGCGATACGATTTCCAAACGGTCAGATGGCAACCCTCTCTTCGTGCGCGAGCTGCTCGGTTTGATGCAATCCGGCGGATCGCTTGAATCCAGCGACAGTGTGTTCTCGGGACGTACGATACCCAAGGCGGTTCGTGAATTGATACTGCGCCGGATCTCGTCGTTATCTGGCGAGACACAAGAGATGCTGTCGATGGCATCGGTTATCGGTCGTGAATTTGATCTCGGTCTGCTTCAGGCGATCGAGTCGAAGGCGGATTCCCGGCTGCTGGAATCCGTAGATGATGCGTTAGCAGCGCATGTCATCGCCCCTTGTCGGGAAATGGCTCGCTTTCGTTTTCGACACGCGTTGATCCAGGAAACGCTCTACGAGAAACTCGGGAATGCGCAACGTGCCGAATTGCACCGTGCGGTTTGCGTAGCCCTCGAGTCATCGAGCAATGATCAAGACACGCCCAACCCAGCGTTCTGTGCCCACCATGCGCTTGAAGCAGCTGCGTTGGGTGACACCGGTCGTGTAACGGAGTACAGCATTCTCGCGGGTGATCAGGCTGCGGAGTTACTTGCCTACGAGGATGCTGCGAGTCATTACTCCCGCGCCGTTGAGTCGATCGAGGCGAGTTCACCGATAGATCACCGTCGGCTATGTGAGATTTTGATGCGACTGGGTGAGTCGAATATTCGTTCCGGAGCTTTCTCGACGGCGGAGGGTGTATTTCTTAGAGCGGCGGCGATCGCGAGGCGTGAGAAAGAACCAGAGTGGATGGCTCGTGCAGCTCTCGGTTACTCAGACTGCAGTCCAGCGATCGATGCCTCGGTTCAGAACTTTTTTCGCAAAGGCTCGCTTCAGCAGTCGATAAATCTCCTCGAGGAAGCGTTGGATCTGTTGGGGCCAGAGGCGCGGTCAACGCGCGCCCGATTGCTCGGCCGCTTAGCGCGTGACCTCAATCAGCAAAGTGCAGACGAGCGTGCGGAGGAGCTCAGTCAGCTTGCGCTAGAACTTGCTCATCGGGTTGGCGATCCGTGGACCCTCGCAGACGTCGTTCAGTTCCGGCGCGGTGTTCTCTGGTCACCGGATCAAGTCGAAGAGCGATTACAACTCGCAGATGAACTGATTGGGCTGGCGCAAGAAGCAGCGGACCGTTCGTTGGAACTTACGGGTCGCGTGTGGCGCGCTATTGATCTACTTGAGCTCTGCCGGCTGTCGGAAGTTCGTACTGAGGTCGATCATTGCCAACGAATTGTTGTTGAAGTACGTCAGCCACGTTTTCGATACATCGTCACGGTGCTTCGTGGAACGATCGCGTTTATGGAGGGCCGTTTTGCCGATTCTGAAGTGCTCTCAAAAGAGGCTTTGGAAATGGGGGCGCGATCACAAGTCGGAGCGGACGCGATCTACTGGGTTCAAATGCTCGCACTTCGGCGCGAACAAGGACGGCTCGAGGAGCTACTGGAACTCATGACCTCGATTGGAAGCCAGCTCAGAGAAATCCCAGCGTTGCAGGTGGGTGTCGCCTACTACTTTAGCGAACTGGGCGACGCTGGAACCGCACGTCGAATTTACGAACATCTCTGCACGAACGAGATCGATAGTATGCGAAGAGATCGAACTTGGACCATTACTATCTCAGTGCTTTCAAATATTTGTTATAGCCTGCGTGATCGCGGGCGTGCGCAGATGTTCTATGACTTCCTCCTGCCCTATATCGATCGCAATATCGTCGCCGCCGATGGCCTTACTGCAGTGGGTGCGGGGTCATACTTTCTGGGTTTGATGAGTTCCCTCTTGGGAAGGTGGGAGGAGGCGCTTGGGCACTACGATCACGCGTTGAAGTTGAATCAGGGAATCGAAGCGCGAGCGTTGTCGGCACAGATTCACCGAGCCAAGGCAGAGCTTTATGTCGATCGCGCGGCGCGGGGTGACGGTGCGATAGCGACGATCCTCATCGATCGCACGCAGACGCTGGCAGAGACGTTCGGGCAGAAGGCATTGATTCGTCAGATGGTTTCGCTTCGTGAGAAGGCGATGCTACTGCCGAGCTAGGATGAACGATCGTTGAAGTCGTCGCTGATGCGCATTGCGCGTTGGCGCATGAGTTGATCGCAAAGCACGAGCGCGACCATTGATTCGACCATGGGTACCGCGCGCGGCAGGACGCACGGATCGTGCCGGCCTGAAGCTTCAAGCGTCGTCGGCTTTTTATCAGTGGTCAGTGTTTCCTGTTCGAGTCGAATCGTCGCGGTAGGTTTGAACGCAGCGCGAAGCACGATCGCCTCTCCGTTGGTAATTCCGCCTTGAATCCCACCTGAAAGATTGGTCCGTGTACGCACGCGCCCGTCTTCTTCGTAAAACGCGTCATTGTGTTCGATCCCGGTCATCTTCACGCCGCTAAATCCGGAGCCTATTTCAAAACCCTTACATGCGGGCAATGACAACAAACCCTTCGCGAGCTCGGCCTCGAGTTTATCGAATACGGGTTCACCGATGCCAACGAGTGGATCATGTACCACGCAGGTCACGATGCCCCCGAGCGAATCACCGCGCCCACGGGCGTCGTCGATGCGGCGCACGATTTCGTCCGCCGCCTCCGTATCGGGGCAACGCGTAATGCTGGCCTCGACCATCTCGCGTGTAACTTGCATCGCATCAAGCTTGCACTCGACGCTGTGTACCTGACTCACAAACCCAACAATCTCGCCGAATCCCGCGAGCCGGAGGATCTTACGTGCGATCGCGCCCGCCGCGACCCGACCAACGGTTTCTCGTGCACTCGCGCGGCCACCGCCTTGCCAGTTGCGGATGCCGTACTTGGCTTCGTAGGTAAAGTCTGCGTGGGAAGGACGGTATACATCTTTCAACTGGTCGTAAGCACTGGGGCGCGCGTCTTTGTTCTGCACCCAAATGAGAATCGGGGTGCCAAGCGTCTGGCCCTCGAAAACACCAGACAGGATCTGCGCGCAATCCTCTTCCTGGCGGGGCGTGGTCAAGTGGCTTTGGCCTGGCCGCCGCCGATCGAGTTCGGCTTGAATTTCTTCGACCTCGAGGGGCACCCGTGGTGGGCAGCCATCGATCACGACGCCAACGCCTCCGCCATGGGATTCCCCCCAGGTGTGGATGCGAAATAACTGCCCGAAGCTCGAACTCATAGCGCAATCATAGGCGGTCTGAGCCCTGGGAGCGAACGCGTTGAGCGCGGAGGAGGACGTAGCTTGCACCTGCCCCGCCGTCCTGCGGTGTTGCGCTGGTGAATGCCAACACGATCTTTCGCGCAGGTCCCCGCGCGAGCCAGCGCGGCAGGCTATTTTTCAGTACCGGAATCCCCTCGGCTGAGCCCCGACCCCGACCATGCACGATACGCACGCAGCGGAGTCCTCGACGATGACATCCCTCAATGAAGCGCTCGACCAAAGTTCGCGCGGTAGAGGCATCGGTCCCATGTAGATCCAGGTCCGCCTGCACGGTGAACTCGCCACGCTTGAGTTGCGCAATGGCGCGGCGATCCAGACCCGGGACCGCCCCTTCGTGATACTCATCGGTATCGCCGGGATCGATCGCGGTCTTGCCTTCGACCAAGCGATCCAGCGCCACGAGTACTTCACGCTCCCGTTCAGAAATCGTGGTTGGATCTCGAAAACGGATTTCCGGTGGAACCTTGTCTTGCTCAATCGGTCGTACGTCGCTCATCGCTTTTGCGAAGAGCTGAGCGTCATCCGAATCGTCGGTCATCTGATGAGGCTAGCGGGACGGATGCACGTCGGCGAGTTTCAGTGTTTTCTGGATCAGGCGGGAAAGTGGTAGTTCGGACAATTCGTGCGCGTCGACCCAGCGGGCGTCCGCGCTGCGTTTTAGGCGTCCACCCTCTGCCTGTAGTTCGAGTACCCGCAACGTGAGCGCGCGGTGGGTGAAGATATGGCGCAGCGTGCCGAGTTCGGACTTGATACTGGCCCGCAATCCCGTGCGTTCTTCAAGCTGTGCGAGCAAGGCCTTCGGGTTGTCGCCTTCCATGGATGGAACTTCCCAGAGTCCACCAAGCAAACCCTTTGAGGGCCGACGCAACATCAGCCAGCGTGTACCCCCGCGGCTGAGAATTCCCGAGACTGCCTGCACTTCTTTGGGCGGCGGCTTTGGCTTCGATGCGGGAAAATCCTCTGGCCGATCCATTTGCCTGGCTTCACATTGTCCCGTGAGCGGGCAGCGCTCGCAGGCAGGCTTTCTCGGTACGCAGACGGTAGCCCCGAGTTCCATGAGGCCTTGGTTGAATTCGTGAGGACTGGAGGGTGAGACCAACGCTTCCGCAAGCCCCCAAAGCGCAGCGTCGGTGAAGTGCGGCTCGGCGAATAGACGCGAGAGCACGCGATTGACGTTGCCATCGACCAATGCAGCGGGTTTGCGGAAAGCGATGCTACGAATTGCGCCAACGGTGTAGCGCCCAATGCCCGGTAAGGCGCCGAGTTGCCGAGCGTCCTCTGGAACCATGGAACCATGATCGCGCACGATATGTTCTGCGGCACGTTTCAGATTTCGTGCTCGTGCGTAGTAGCCAAGCCCGGCCCATTCACGAAGAACATCTTCTTCATCCGCGCTCGCGAGTACGTCTACCGTTGGAAATCGTTCGAGAAAGCGCTCGTAGTACGGGATCACCGTCTCTACCCGCGTCTGCTGCAACATCATCTCGCTCAACCAGATGCGATAGGGGTCGCGCGTGCGGCGCCACGGGAGATCCCGTTGCTCACGTCGGTACCAATGAATGAGTCGTCGACGAATCGTGTCGCGGAGTTTTCGGGGGAGCCTTGAGCTCACGGGCTTTCGGATGGCGGCGCAAGTTTGGGGTCGATGTGTTCGCGAATCCAGCGCCCGTCAAACCATTCGAGTGGATCGACGAATTCACCGCCAACCAGCATGCCGTAGTGGAGATGATCTCCGCCCGCGAGTCCCGTGGTTCCCGTCGTACCGATCGTGTCGCCGCGCGTCACCGCTTGGCCTTTCTCAACGGCAAAGGATGAGAGGTGACCGTAGAGTGTAAAGAGTCCGAGTCCATGATCGATCAGTATCGCGTTACCGTAGATTCCGAGTCGATCGATGAAGGCGACCACACCGTCGTTCGCCGCAGGAATCGGCGCATTGGATGTTGATGCAAGGTCGTAGCCAAGATGGGTTTGGTGATCAACGTCCTGGCCGTTGTAGCGATAAGTACGGCTCTCAGCGAAGCGCGCTCCGACGTGCGAATTGGGAAGTTGTAAAAACGCGCCGTCCCAGAGTGGTTCCTCGCTGGACTTTTCACAGATGGTGCGAATGCGGTCCGCGTTCTCTTTGCGCATGTCATTGTTGATCTTCACGTAGGCGGTCACAACATCGTCGTCCGTCTGCCCGACAAGTTCAGCAACTTTGCGATTCATAAACCCATCGGAAAGCTGGATCACATCTTGGGGAAATGCGCGCTCGATGATCTCGATGGATAGCGGGATGGAAGATTGATTCCCTGCGCGATCGACCGCGACCAAGACAGGTAAGATCCCCACTTTCGTTTGAGGCGGATAGCCGTAGAGTACGACTTGGCGTTGAGGCTGATGTGGATGAGGGGTTCCACGAAAGAAGAGGTCGCCCAACTGAATGCCGTGTGTGTCTGCGTCCTCGCTTACGGTGTAGACCGCCAGTTCGGATCCTCCGCGGCGCACATAGGTCAACCCCGTAAGCAAAGAAAGCTGGGGGGGCTTAGAGTCGACGACGATCGCAACCTCGGCACGCCCGCGATTGCCACGCCAGGAGTAGTCCTGCGCCTCGACAACGAGCGTATAGCTCCCGTCGCCGAGCCCGAGCGTTTTGGCCTCTAACGTGACATTGATGCTGCGTTCGAATTTGATACTCGCGCCTGTAATGAAGTTGCCTTCGTAGTTCTCAGTCTTCAGATCGAACCGCTCACCATTGGCCTCGAGCCAGGCACTGACCTTCTCCACTCCGGTTCCGCTGTCGCGCACGCGAAACTCGTGTACGTGCGCGTCGCTCACATAGACGGGTCCTGGCAAGCTGTTGACGACGGGTGGATCACCTTCCATGCAATAAAGGAGGAACCCAGTCACCAAGCCGATGATGATGACGAGACCGATAACACGCAGCACAGACATATAGTTCGTTTCTTACCTCTCTTAGAAACGATGAATCTTCGGGCTAACCTTCGTCCGAATCTCGCAGCTTCGCAAGGACTGAGTAGTCTTCGAGTGTGGTGGTATCTCCCACCGTTTCGCGCCCTGCCGCGATGTCTCGCAGCAATCGTCGCATAATCTTACCCGAGCGCGTTTTCGGAAGCGCATCGGTAAAGCGAATGTCATCCGGCTTTGCGATCGGTCCGATTTCTTTCGCCACGTGTTGTTTGAGCTGTGCCTGAAGTTTTTCCGAGGCTTCGATGCCCTTTTCAAGACTCACAAAGGCCACCACACCCGTTCCCTTGATTTCATCCGGTCGACCCACGACCGCGGATTCCGCAACCGATGGATGGGATACCAGCGCACTTTCAATTTCCATCGTGGAAAGACGATGGCCCGCAACATTCATCACGTCATCCACACGCCCCATGATCCAGAAGTAGCCGTTCTTGTCACGACGGGCCCCGTCGCCGGTGAAGTATGTGTCCTTGAATTTCGACCAGTACTGTTCCTTGTAGCGTTTCGGATCCCCATAGATGCCACGTAACATGCCAGGCCACGGTCGCTTCACAACCAAGTAACCGCCCTCGTCGGTTTTAGCGGGTTTGCCCGCTTCATTGACGACCTCGGGAAAAATGCCGGGGAACGGTAGCGTGGCGGTACCCGGTGTCGTCGTGACCGCGCCCGGAATGGGTGAGATCAGAATGCCGCCGGTTTCGGTTTGCCACCAGGTATCGACGATCGGACAACGATTTTTACCGATCATCTTGCGATACCACATCCACGCAGCAGGGTTGATGGGCTCGCCCACGGTTCCGAGCAGCCGCAACGATTTGAGCGAGTGCTTCTTGACGTGCTCGTCGCCCCATTTTTGAAAAGTGCGGATCGCTGTGGGCGCGGTATAGAAGATGGTGACGTTGTACTTATCGATGATTTCCCAGAAGCGATCCTGTTCGGGATGATTCGGCGCGCCTTCATACATTACGGTTGTCGCGCCGTTGGAGAGAATCCCGTAGACCACGTAGCTATGTCCGGTGATCCAGCCAATATCGGCGGTGCACCAATACGTGTCGGTCTCTTTGAGATCGAAGATATATTTTGACGTGACGGTGGTGTGGACCAAATAGCCGCCGGTCGTGTGGAGAATGCCCTTAGGTTTGCCCGTTGTGCCAGAGGTGTAGAGCGTGAACAGTGGATGCTCGGCATCGAGTTTTGCCGCGGGGCAATCGGGCGACGCGTCTTTCATGAGCTCATGCCACCACTGATCGCGACCGTCTTTCATCAGAATGGACTGGCCGGTTCGTTGAACCACGACGACATTCCTTACCGTCTTTGCGCCTTCGAGGGCCTCGTCGATCATGTTCTTGAGCGGAACCACCTGGCCGCGTCGCCAACCTCCGTCCGCGGTAACGACCGTGTGGGCTTCTGCGTCATTGATGCGATCTCGAATTGACTCCGCGGAAAAACCGCCAAAGATAATGGAATGCACCGCACCCATGCGCGCGCAGGCCAACATGGCGATTGCGAGCTCGGGCACCATCGGCATGTAGAGCACGACACGATCGCCCTTCTTGATCCCTAACCCTTTAAGCACATTGGTGAACTTGCAGACTTCGCGGTGCAGATCGCCATAGGTGAGCGTTCTGGAATCTCCGGGCTCGCCTTCCCAGATGATGGCGGCCTTGTTGCGGCGCCAGGCGTTCTCGCCCTCGAGGTGACGGTCCAGACAGTTGTATGAAACGTTGGTTTTTGCGCCGACAAACCATTTGGCGAAAGGCGGCTTCCAGCTCAGTACTTTCTTCCAGGGCGTGAACCAGGTCACGTTTTCTTTGGCGAGCCTCGCCCAATAGCGCTGGTAGTTTTTATCGGCTTCCTTGCGCATGCGGTTATACGCCGTCACCCCATTGACATGCGCCTGACGCGAGAACGCCGCATCCGGTTTGAACTTGCGTCGCTCCTTGAGCATCGATTCGATTGCGATCTCGTCTGCCACCTATCTATCCCCTCATCCACGCTTCGAGGTCGTCGATCTTCTTCGGGATCGCCTGCGTGAGAACCTCGTAGCCGCTGTCCGTAATAATTACGTCATCCTCAATGCGAACTCCGATACCCTGCAAGGAAGCCGGCGTCTCTGCATCACGCGCGCTGAAGTAGAGACCTGGCTCCACGGTAAACGCCATCCCCGGTCGAAGTTCTTGAGGTTGACCCGCGATGCTGTAGTGTCCCACATCGTGCACGTCCAACCCAAGAAAATGTCCGGTTGAATGCATGTAGAACGGGCGATAGGCACTTTCCTTAATGAGGGTTTCGACGTCACCCTCGAGTGCGCCCAGCGATACCAGTCCGTCGACCAAGCAACGTAATGCAATATCATGAATCGCCGGAAGAGTTGTGCCCGGTCGGATCGACGCGATCGCGGCTTCTTGTGCTTGGATCACTACGGCGTAAACATCCCGCGCTATGCCCTCGAAGCGGCCGCCTACGGGATAGGTTCGCGTGACATCGGATGCATAACCGTCGAGTTCAACACCCGCATCTATCAGCACGAGTTCGCCGTCACGAAGTTCGGATTGATTCTCGATATAGTGCAGGATGGTTGCGTTCTCACCGGAGCCCACGATCGATGGGTACGCGGGGCCGGAGCCGCCCCGACGGCGAAATTCGAAGAGCAACGCAGCTTCGAGTTCGTATTCGTATCTACCGGATTCGCAAATCCGCGCCGCTGCACGATGCGCTTCGTTGGAAATGGCGGCCGCCGCACGCATGACTTCGAGTTCGTCCGGGTCCTTGTACAAACGCATTTCATGAAGAATACGATCCGGAGAGATGATGGCTTCGGGACCGTTGATGCCACGCCGAACTTGACCGCGAATCACCTCGAGAGCTGCAGAGACGACCGAATCCAACCCTGTGTCTTGACCGTACTTGTAGTAGAGCCGTGATCGGTCTGAGAGAAGCTCGGGCAGCTGTTCGCTGAACTTGCTGCAAGGGAACGCTTCATCGGCGCCGAATTTTTCTATGGCACCTTCGATACCCGGCCTGAGGCCGGTCCAGGTTTCGGCGCTCGGATCGCGCGCTTGAACGAAGAGCACGAAACGGTCGTCTGTAAAGACTGCGATCGCGTCGGGTTGATCAAAGCCGGTCAGATACAGCAGATCCGAACGTTGTCGAAATGGATAATCAACATCGTTTGACCGTGATCGAAGCTTGCCGCCCGGAACAATCGCGATCCCACCATCGAGCTCGCGCTGGAAACGCTTGCGTCGTTCCGCGAAACGCGACATTGGAATGCGCATCATCACGATGATTCTTCAGTCGATTCTTCGCTTCGGCGACGTCCGCGGTTGCGTCGGCGACGACGTCCGGAGCCACTTCCGTCCTCTCCACCGCCATTCTTATTGCGACCTTTCACGGGTGCCGAAGCGATCATTTCTTTCAGTGCTTCGACGATTTCTTCGCCAAACGCTTCGACCCACCAATTTTTTGCTGCACCGAGATCTCGGAGTTCGTCGACCGTTGTAGGGCAACCAAATGCGATCTGTTCCAAAATTGCGTTCGGGCAGAAGACGCCAGGATCCAATTCGAGTTCTTTCGATCGCGTTCCACGCCAAATTTTGAGTCGCTCGAGCACGTGTTCGCCGCGCCGATCCAAGCGCTTACGACCGGAGGGGGTCGCTTTGCGTTCGAGCTTGGGGTGTTCCGGGCCTTCGAGGCCTCGTTGAATGCCTTCGAGTAGCTCGTTGCCGAGACGCTTGATCACGAGATCCGTCACGCCTTTGCGACCCGCGAGCTGGCGTTTCGACGTTGCGGGATTCTGCGCCAACTCGAGCAAGGTACCGTTTCCGAGTACTTTGAAGGGAGGCCGGTCCAGCTTTCGTGCGCGCGTATCACGCACCATATAGAGCTCGCGTAAAATGGCGAGTTCGCGCGGACTGAGCTTCTTCGAGCCCTTGATTCGAAGGTGACCTTCCTTGTCGAACTCTCTTTCCGGCCAAGTGCGATTTTCCAGAGTGATGAATTCTTCGTGTGCCCAGGCCAATCGCTTCTTGCTCTTGAGCTCACGTTCAAGCCGGGTCACGAGTTCAACGAGATACATCACATCGCACGCCGCGTATTCCATTTGTGCAGAACGCAGCGGTCGCCGTGACCAGTCCGTACGCTGCTGATCTTTGGAGAGTTTCACGTCGAAATGGCGCTCCACCAAAGCACCGAGCCCAACGGCGGGATAGCCAAGCAGCTGAGCCGACACCATGGTGTCGAAAATATTCTTCACTTCGATGCCGCCGTAATGCTTGAGGACGTAGAGGTCGTAGTCCGCGGCATGGAACACCTTGCGCACGTTGGGGTCGGCGAAGATGGCCTTCATCGAATCCAGACCATCCTTAGGAAGTGCGAGAGGATCGATGAGAAAAATGCCGGCTTTGCCCGCGATCTGAAGCAGACAGAGCTTGTCGTAGTAGTGGAAGAAGCTATCGGCCTCGGTATCCACTGCGATGGTTCGGTCACGCGCTAGTTTTTTGGCGACCTTTTCGACCTCTCCAACGGTCTGGATAAGCGGATATTCAGGCATGGACTTTCCTGCAAAAGCCCTGCGAAAGGACCTCTGCTGCGACGACAGCAAGCGGCGGGGACGGGGCCTCATTCTAACGAGACCCCAATACCCGGCCAGTGTGGGAACACCCACTTTTGATGATGGGAATGTCCAACAGGTCGGCGGGTCGCGCAAGAACTAGTTTCGTAGCGGGCTGGTCACGATCTCGGTAGTGAGCTGCCAGAGTGACATGACGGGCTCGTAGAGCAGCAGAAAGGGCGCGATGAGCAACGCCAGAGCGGCCAATTTCAGCGGGGTTCTCTCGTTCCCCAGATGGAGCACGGTGTATGGAAATAATGGCAACACGCCCAAGAGTAGACCGCCGATCGCGGTGACTGCGGCCCAGAGGAAGCGCTGTCCGATCAGCGCATGCAGCGTGCAGATCAGTATCGCCAGTACGGCAAGCAGCGGAGCGGCGACGAGTGGCAGGGTATGCTCTGCGATCAGGCCCTTCAGCGAGCGCTTCTCGGCAGCGGTGAGCGGGGCGAGCTTGTTGCGATTCAGCGCTTGATTCAACGTGGATTCGAGGGCCGCATAGACGATATCCCGAACCATTCCGAGGCGCGTCGACGTTTGGTTCTCGACGACCTCATGTGTGCCGGCGGGCGCCGCATCCTCTTTGAGCTCCACCCGGTCGCGATAGCGCGCGGGCACCGAATGGACAGAATCTGTGAAATGCAGCTGACCGTCGTCATCGGTGTAGGTGATCATCTCCGCCCATGAGGGGCTGCTGCCGGCCAGAACTGCCAGTAGCGTCAGGACTCGAAGCAGGTTTAAACCCATATCCATTGGATCGGGTGTTCCTGTCATGGAACTGAGGGTAGACTCACGCCGCAATGCGAGTTTCCAAGAGTTTCATACCGACGCTGCGTGATGATCCAGCTGGCGCGGAAGCGGTCAGTCACCGCTTGATGCTACGCGCGGGCTTGATCCGTCAACTCGCGGCTGGCATCTATTCGATGCTGCCGTTGGGTTATCGCGTACTGCGCAAAGTCGAAGCCATCGTTCGCGAGGAGATGGAAGCGATCGGCGCGCAGGAATTTCTGCTACCTGCCCTCCATCCAGCGGAGCTCTGGAAGGAGAGCGGGCGTTGGGACTCAATCGGTGGCGAAATGTTCCGGCTGCGCGATAGAAAAGATACGGAAATGTGCTTGGGCATGACGCATGAGGAGGTCTTTACCGCGATCGCGCGCGATGAGATCCGCAGTTACAAACAGCTGCCGCAGACCTGGTATCAGATTCAAACCAAGTTTCGTGACGAAGCCAGGCCCAAATCCGGTGTGCTGCGCTCTCGACAGTTTACGATGAAGGACTCGTATTCCTTCGACGTCGATGCCGCAGGATTGGACAAGAGTTTCGATGCGCACGCGGAAGCGTACAAGCGGATCTTTTCACGTTGCGGAATCGCGAGCGTACCCGTCGAAGCGTCTTCAGGCGCAATGGGGGGGAGCGAATCCGTTGAGTTCATGGCGGTTTCCGACGCGGGCGAAGACTGGATCGTGCAATGTGATGGCTGCGGTTATGCGGCCAATCTAGAGAAGGCGCAGTCGGCCGCGGCGGTCGTCGAGGATCAGGGCGATACCGCGGCGCTGGAAAAATTCCCGACGCCCGGTGTACGAACGATTGAGGATCTAGTGAGTTTTGACGGCGGCGCGACGGCTGAACGTCAGATCAAAACCCTGGTGTATGTCGTCGATGATGAACCCGTGCTGCTACTTCTGCGTGGCGATGACGAGCTCAACGAAGTCAAAGCCATGGATGCATTGGGCATGCAGGCGCTCCGGCCCGCGCATCCGGGGGAAATCCGTAAGTTACTCGGGGCCGATCCAGGGAGCCTCGGCGCGGTCGGGGTAACGAACGCGAAAATCTACGCGGACGCAATGCTGCGCGGGTGTAACGGCATGACGACCGGCGCGAACGAAAACGACTTTCACTTGCGCCACGTCGATGTCGAGCGCGATATCGCGAAGATTCAGTGGGTCGATCTGCGCAGCACGCGCGAAGGTGAAGCGTGTGTCGCATGCGGAAAGCCACTTCGCGTGTGCAAGAGCATCGAAGTCGGCCATATCTTCAAACTGGGCCTGCGCTACTCTGAAGCCCTCGGTGCAAAGATCCAGGGCGCCGACGGAAAAGAAGTGCCGCTCGTGATGGGTTCCTATGGAATTGGCATCGAACGCATTATGGCCGCCGCGATCGAAGCGCATCACGATGAGAACGGCATCATCTGGCCGCAGTCGATCGCGCCATACAAAGTGGTTGTCGCGGCAGTGAAGATGAAGGATGCGAAACAAGCCGAAGCTGTTGAGAAGATTTACCAAGACTGCATCGACGCGGGCTTTGATGTCATGATGGACGAGCGCGATGAGCGCCCCGGCGTCAAATTCAAAGACGCAGACCTGATCGGCATTCCGTTTAGGATCGTTGTAGGTGCGCGCGCGCTTGAAAAAGGCAATGTCGAGTTCTTTGTTCGCGCCACAGGTGAAGCGTCTGAGATCCCGCTCGATCAGGTGATTTCCGAACTAAAAAAGAGAATGATATGACGACCCCCCTAACAATTCTTTCGGAAGAAGAAGAGATCTTCAAAAAAACCATTCGCGAGTTCGCGGATGCTGAGCTAGCGCCGCGCGCGGCCGAGATGGACCGCAATAGTCAGTACGATGCGGATCTTATTCCGAAGCTTTTTGAACTTGGTGTGATGGCGATTGAGACGCCGGATGAATTTGGCGGTGCTGGCGGCACGTTTTTTCTATCGGCGCTCGCGGTGGAGGAAATTTCACGCGCGGATGCGTCCGTGGGCGTGTTGGTCGATGTGCAGAACACATTGGTCGCGAACGCGGTGCTGCGTTGGGGATCCGATGAGCTGAAAGCGCGCGTGCTCGGCAAGATGGCGAGCGGCACCGTCGCATCGTACGCGCTGTCGGAAGCCAGTTCGGGTTCGGATGCTTTTGCGCTGAAATGTCGCGCGGTTGAAGACGGCGATGATTACGTCTTGAACGGCCAAAAACTTTGGATCACCAACGCCGCGGAGGCAGGAATCTATTTGGTTTTTGCCAATGTGGATCCCGATGTCGGCTACAAGGGCATTACGTGTTTCGTGGTCGAACGAGACTTCCCGGGATTCTCTGTGGGAAAGAAAGAAGACAAACTCGGTATTCGCGCTAGCTCAACATGCGAGCTCATACTCCAAGATGTACGCGTGCCGAAAGCCAATGTGATGGGCAAGGTGGGCGAGGGTTACAAAGTCGCAATCGAAACATTGAACGAGGGTCGCATCGGAATCGGCGCACAGATGGTGGGCCTCTCGCAGGGCGCGCTCGACGATGCGCTTGCTTACACGGCCGAGCGTCAACAATTCGGTAAGCCCATCGGGCATTTCCAGGCAATCCAATTCGAACTCGCGCAACGCGCGACAGAACTCGAAGCAGCGCGACTCATGGTCTACAACGCGGCACGCTTGAAAGACGCGGGTGAAGATTTTGTGCGAGCGGCTGCAATGGCGAAGCTTTTTAGCTCGCAGGTCGCGGAGAAGGTGACTTCATCGGCAGTCGAACTCTTTGGGGGTGTCGGCTACACGAAGGAATACCCCGTAGAAAAGCGCTATCGCGACGCAAAAATTGGCAAAATCTATGAGGGCACGAGCAATATGCAGCTGCAGACGATTGCCAAACTGATCCAGCGAGGGGCATGAGCCAGCCTCCGCTCGTTTACGTTTTCGACGCGCACTATCAAATTTTCCGCGCCTACTACAGCATGCCCGATCTTCGGGCTCCCGACGGTACGCCCGTCGGGGCACTTCGCGGCTATACGTCAGTACTGATCAAGTTTTTGCGTGAGCATCAGCCGACACATGTTGTCGCGGCGTTCGATCATGCGATGACGAGCTTCCGCAACGAAATCTATGAGGACTACAAAGCCGGGCGCCAAGAGGCTCCCGATGATCTCGAACCTCAGTTTGAGCTCTGCGACCGCGTCACACGCGCGCTCGGTTTCCCGCTCTACTCGCTCGCCACCTTCGAAGCCGATGATGTGATCGCGACCTTGGTGAAACAGTTACGTAAGAAGAAAGCGCGGGTTCGCATCGTGTCACCCGATAAAGACCTGACTGCGCTCGTTGACGCTGATGTTGAACTCTTTGATCTCGCCAAAAATGAAGCGATGGGCATCGATGGGGTTCGTAAAAAACTCGGCGTATGGCCCGAGCAGGTATCGGACTATCTGGCGTTGATGGGCGATGCGGTAGACAACATTCCCGGCGTTGCAGGCATCGGGGCAAAAACAGCTGCCGCGTTGTTGAATCACTTTGGCGCGATCGATCGGATTCCTGAAGACTTCGATGACTGGGCCCATCTTGAACTGCGCGGCGCGAAGGCGGTGCATCGCAAAATCACTGAGGGCGACGCTGCACTCGCGCTTTCTCGAGCGCTGGTAAAATTGCGCGACGATCTCCCGATCAAGATCGGCTTGGGTGAGCTTCGCTACCGCGGAGCGGATCCTGCAGAAGCTGAGAAGTTCTTCAACGAATTCGGCATGGATAGTTTCATCGGTCGCGTGCCGCTCTACGCACGATGATCGCCAACGCAGTCACGTTCTTACGATTGCTGCTCGTTGCACCATTCGCATACACAATACTGCAGGATGGGGGCGCGCCGTTTTCGGCGTTGTTGATCCTCTTCGCAATCGCAACCGATCTTGCCGATGGTCCTATTGCGCGTGGGCTAGGTACCGCGAGTGACTTCGGCCGCATGCTGGATCACGGTACGGACTTTCTCTTCGTGGTCTCCGGCCTCGCCGCACTCGCGCTTCGCGGCACCATCACGTTCATGTTGCCGCTGATGATCGTGCTCGCGTTCGCGCAGTACGTGATTGGTTCAGGTAAGGTGCTGCGCATGAATCGTCTCGGTCGTACCAACGGGATTCTCTACTTCTTCCCGCTCTGCGGTGACATCCTTGCGCGGCTCGGCCTGACGTTTCTGGCGCCGCTAATCGCGCCGCTAGCGTGGGTCTTGGTTGTAGCTACGCTGGTTTCGATCGGAGATCGTCTGCGTCCGCATCGCCAAAAAGCTCCCGATTTGCACGGCGAAGGAAGATAAGGCCGATTGCGGCGTTGAAGAAGATAAAGAAGTTGTGCTGAACCAGGCCGAAGATCGCCATTTCAGCGCGGTTTTCCGGGAAGAGTTCGCTCCAAAGCAGTACAGCGACGGACCGCATCGGCCCCGGAGTTGCGGCACCGAAGAAGATCACCGGTAGGTAGCCCAACATCGCGCCGAAGCTGGTTTCTACACCGAAGAGTGAAAGCGCGTGTGTGTAGACAAAGACAGCGGCGAGCAATGCGGGCGAGCGCAGCAGGATGATGTAGAAATACTGGGTCAGCTTCGCGTGACGAAACGAATGCAGAATCGGTTGATCGCGGAGCGCCCATCCACGAAGAATGCTGCGGCCCATGTAGAGTTGGATCGCGATTAGCATGATAAATGCAATGACTGCGATTGTTGGGATGATGTGAAAGACGTCGGGGAAACGATCCCAATCGCGAAGCACGCCAACTGTGGCCCAGCTTAACAGGTAGTAAAGCTCGCAGACCATGATGAAGAGCATGCTCGAAACCACCTGCCAGCCAGGGATCCCATTGCGGCGATTTAGGTAGAGTGCCATCGCGCCCTTGCTCACCTGTTCGTTAATAATCGACAGAATGTACGCGCTGCCGCGAATGGGGAGCACATCTCGATAGGAAATTTTCGTGTTGAACCAATTGATCACGCGCCAAGTGACGAGAGAATCAATGAGGAAGTAAAAGAACGAATACGGGATCATCAAAAGCAGCCACTTGCCCCAGCTCACCTTGGAAAAGATTGCCGCCATGTGACCTATCACATCGCCATCCGGTGACTGCTGCGAGATGCGCCAGTATAGATAGGAGAAGCAGCTGATCGTGACGAGCCACGGAAGTGCGATATTCAGCGGGGAGGATTTCTTCGCGGGTTCGGTCATGCGTTGACGCTCCGTTTAAGGGTTTCTACAAGCGGCGTGAGCTGGATGCCGAGTGCGTTCTGCGCGGGCATCGGGTCTATCTGGTCGTCGGCCAGAATCACTTCGAGAACGTCGGGTGAGAATCCTGGCCCAAACAATTTGGTTCGCAACCCGAGTAGGAAGCGCATGGGTGCAACCGGTATCGATCCGACTTGGACATCCTGGCCCAAGAACTTGCCAGCGCGTTGAACCAGATCGCGATCCGACAAAACCTCCGGGCCCGCGAGCTCGAGTACCTGATTCTCCGCGACCTCTGGATCACAAGCGTTCAAGCAAGCTCGTGCAAGATCATCGACGTCCAAGGGTTGTTGTAGCCCCTTGCCGCCGCCGAGAAGTCGCGTCTTGGGTTTAGACGCACTGCGGACCAGCGATCGTGTGCCTTCGGTACCGGGTCCGAGGACGAGCGGTGCACGAATGATCGTGTACGGGATTCCCGACTCACGCACCTGGTCTTCGGCCATGCCCTTAGTTTTGTAGAAGCGATTAGAATGTTCGGCATTCGCGCCGAACGCGCTAACGAGTACGAATTTTGCGACAAGGGATTTACGCGAAGCTTCGATCGCGCGTTTCGTGGTTTCAACGTTGGCGGATTCGTAGCTCGAACCTGGGTGCTCAATCAAAACCCCAGGTAGATGAATCCAAGCCGTTGCCCCGCTTGCGGCCCGTTCAAGGCTCGCGGAATCTCCGTAGTCGATCTGTGCGACCGTTACGTGGCTGAGGTCGGGAATCTGCTCGGCAGCCCGCGGGGAGCGCACGGCCGCGATGAGCTCTTGAGATGACGCGTTTCGGAGAATCGCTTGGCCGATTGCACCATTGGCACCGGTCACGAGAATGCGCGGGGTTTCATTCACCCCGCGTTTCTACCTCAGAAGCGTACGAGTCGTAAATGCTTGCGTTGGGGTGGGCGACGTCTCGTGGCCAGAGCGTGCTTTTTGGGTAGGAATTGGTCGAGCGTGTACTGATTTAGAAAGCCGGCGAGTTCGCGGCTGGCCCATTGGAAGACCTCGCCGAGCCTCCTCAAGGGTAGAGGCTTGGCTTCGAGCTCGTCGCGTGAATCTCTGGTCAGACGAACCGGGCCTTCAAAGAGTCGGACGATTTCGCCCACTCGAACTTCCGCTGGTAGGCAGCTGAGCCGCAATGCTGTGTTTTCATCCGAGCATTGCAAAACGTATCCCGCGTGGTAGAGCTGCGTCACGATCCGTTCGAGCGCGTCCAAATCGATTTCGATTGCGTTCGCGATTTGTTCGCGAGTGACGAATACATCCGCTGCGTTTTCTGGGTTCTCATGTCCTAGAAAGAGCAACAGATGCAGAGCGTCTTGGGTTTCTGAACGCAGCAACATACCGTCTGCCAATTCGTGCTCCGGCTGCGATTTCTTGAGCCCCTGCTGGGATTTCCAGTGAGAGTTCTATAGGAACTGCGTGTTAGCATGGTGGCGTGCTAAAGCGAATCTTCTATGGGGTGGCGGCGCTAAGTTTTGTTGCCGCGTTGATTGGCCTGCATCGCGCGAATGTTGCGGTGGCTCACTACGCAGTGGCGTTGCCAAATGGCGCCCCCGCGATCGTTTACGAGCCGGGTCCGCCGCGTGGCTTCGCCGTGCCTCCACCCGACGACGCTTCGTATCCGGTGGTTGTGCTCTACCACGGCTTTTCGAGCAACAAGAGTTCGATGAGTGTGTTGGCGCGTCGCCTGACGCGTGCTGGCTATGCTGTCATCACGCCGGATTTTCGTGGGCATGGCGCGAATCCACAGCCGTTTTCGCCGAACCGGAACGCGATTCCCCTGGGATTGGTGGATGATGTTGAAGCCGCGGTCTTCTACGCGCGAGCGCAGCGGCACTTCGATGCAGAGCGGATTGTCGTCTCAGGTCACTCGATGGGAGGGCATGCGACGCTGGGCTTTTCGACATTGGATCCTGGTGTTGCAGCCGTGATCGGAATTTCCGGTGGCGCGTTTCGGCCGGGTCCATACCCACCGCCGAATGTACTCTTGGTCTGGGGCAGCGGGGATCCCTCGCGGGTTAAGCGAGCGCTCGGTGCGAACGCCGCCGGCATCGCAGACTTGGAGCGGCTCGTCGCTGGGAAAACCTACGGTGAACTGTCCCGGGGTCGCGGTATTCGCCTGGTAGAGATTGACGGCGCGGATCATTTCACCGTGATCTATTCGGAAGCAACGGCGGCGGCGATCTTGGATTGGCTTGGGTCGGTGTTCCCCGAGATGAAACCACCCGCGGAAACTCCAAGTGACGGACGCATGATTTGGTGCCTTCTCGGAGTGCTCGCGTCGGGGGTACTCATCTGGGCGATGATCCCAGGTCTAGCGGGCTTGGCTTCGCGCGACGCACTCCCCCCGCTTGACCACTTGGGGCAAAGAGTTCTGGTATTGCTGGGGGCGTTGGTCGTGGCGGTGCTGATATTTCTAGGCCTCGACCTGAATAGCTCACGCGGACCGCTTAGCTTTGTGCCCATTGAGTTGGGTCGCGAGACTTTTCTCTTCTTTTCACTTGTGGGCACGACCATGCTCGCGTTTCCGATTACGCGTTCTCGGATCCGATTTTCAGGTCTTCTCTCACGCCAGAGTATTGTTAGCGCGTTGATTTTGTTTTTCGTCATCAGTGTTACGGTGGGGTTGTTCATCGCGCCTTTCTTTAACGTTTGGCCACAACCATGGCGCCTCGCCGTATGCCTCTTGGGAACCGTATGGGTGATGCCGTATTTTGCGGCTACCGAATGGCTCTATCGTGGGCAGGGCGTGTCGGGCATCGCGTTGCCGCTGATTGCGAAGGGACTCACGCTCGGCGTTATGCTGCTTGCAAGTGGGTTCGAAATCCTGCCGCGTGTGTTGGCGATGGGCGCTGCTGTGATTGCCCCCGGGTTTCTATTTATGGAGATCTTCGCGCATCGCATCTCAAGAAAGATCCCTGACCCGTGGATCGCTGTGTGGCTACAAGCGCTCCTTGTTGGATTCATGTTCGGTGCCGTCGGCCCGATGACCGGCTAACGTGCAATTAGAGGGGGAGGGTTGCAATTAATGGGGACGGTCCTTAGATGCAATTAATGGGGACGTTGGTGAAAAAGTTGCAGTTCTCAAGCACAGCTTGAGAACTGCAACTTTTTAACCAACGT
>JAJDAK010000022.1 GCA_029261895.1 Deltaproteobacteria bacterium | reverse complement strand
TCCTTAAAAGTTGCAGTTCTCAAGCTCAGCTTGAGAACTGCAACTTTTAAGGACCGTCCCCATTAATTGCATCCAACGTCCCCACCTAATTGCAGTTAAGAGAGCTCGCGCTTTAGGATCGTGCCGGTGGGCCCCTTGGGTAATGTGTCCATGAACTCGACGCTGCGGGGGTACTTGTAGGCGGCGAGTCGCTCCTTGGTGTAGGCGATCAATTCCGCTTCGGTGAGAGATTGACCCGCGCGAAGCGCGACAACGGCTTTAACTTCCTCGCCGTGGCTTTCGTGGGGCACGCCGATCACCGCTGCTTCCACGATGGCGGGGTGCTGATAGAGCACCTCTTCGATTTCGCGTGGGTAGACGTTGAAGCCACCGCGAATGATCATGTCCTTCTTGCGATCGACGATGCTGAAGCACCCGTCCTCGTCACGGATGCCGATGTCGCCGCTGTGAAACCAGCCATCCACGATGGCTTCCGCGGTTGCATCCGGCCTCTGCCAATAACCCTTCATCACGTTATGGCCGCGAATACAGATCTCACCGCGATCACCGTCGGGTACGGGTTGATCCTTCTCATCGAGGATCGCCATCTCCACACCCCAAACGGGATAGCCGATGCTGCCGACTTTGCGCGGCTTACCGATCATGGTAAAGCTCGCGACCGGCGAAGTTTCGGAGAGCCCGTAGCCTTCGAGAATCTGCACGCCATATTTCGTTTCGAACGAATTCATCACTTCAAGCGGCATCGCAGCGCCACCCGTCATACAGATACGCAGGTTCGAAAGATCGAATTGGTCGCCGCCTTCGTGATTCAGGAGCGCGAAGTACATGGTGGGAACTCCGGCAAAAACACTCACGCGATCCCGCTGCATGATTTGAAACGCGTCCTCGGGTGTGAACCGCGGCAGGAGTGAAAACGTACCGCCCGCGGCGATCGAAGCGTTCTGAATGCACGTCTGACCAAAACTATGGAAGAGCGGCAGAGTGGCCAACGAAACGTCGTCTTGGGTGATCGGTGCGAGTCGCGGCACGACGACCGCGCAATTCAGCAGAAGGTTTGAATGCGTAAGCTCCGCGCCCTTGGGCTTGCCCGTCGTACCCGATGTATAGAGAATGACCGCGTTGTCATCGGGTTCCGTTGACGCAAGATTTTGAATGGGTTCTGCAGCGGCATAACTCGTAAGGTTGGTTTCGTTTCCGACTTCGCCACCCGCCCAAACTACGGGGACTTCAGCACCCTTCGCACCTTCACCCGCGGGCTTCTGAAAGAACGGGTGCGCGATCAGCAACTTCGCTTGGGAATCTTGGATGTGGTACGTGACTTCGGGCGCACTCAGTAGCACGTTCAACGGCACGACTGCGCATCCCGCATAAAGAATCCCGAAGTACGCCATCGTAAACTCGGGCACGTTTGGAATCATCAACGCGACCTGTTGACCGGGCTCAATACCGTTTGCGAGCAGACTCTGGGCAATGCCGCGCGCGGCGCGATCGAGTTCCGCGTAGGTGAGCTCGCGTTCGTTCATCCGGACCGCGACGTGCTCCGCGCGTTCGCGTGCCGAATCCGCCAGAATTGTTCCAAGATTCAGAGCCATCCGTTTCCCCTTTTCATCGCTTCGAAGCGCCGTGCCAAACGACGGCTGCGGACCCAAGAGTACCTGAGATGGACGAATCAGAGGGCCAGGAATTGATTCTAAAGTTAGCTGCAGGCTCCTTCCGGCTATCGCGAGTCGGATTAGAGCGAAGTTTTTCCGAGCTTGAGAATGCGATTGAAATGAGTCGCCGAGATGGGGAGTACGGAGAGCCGCGACTGACGCACGAGTTCAATGCCATCGAACTTGCTGTCCTGCTTGATTTCTTTTAACCCGACGGGTTGGGTAAGAGGCTTGACGGGCTTGAGATCGACGACGGCCCAGCGTTCATCGTCGGTCGTCGGGTCGGGGTAAGCGGTTTTCGTCACCGTGGCGATACCCACCACTTCCTTGCCTTCGTTGGAGTGGTAGTAAAGGACTAAATCGCCTTTGGCCATGGCCTGCAGGTTGTTGCGCGCGGTGTAGTTACGCACCCCATCCCAATACGTCGAACCGTCGCGCACAAACTGATCCCAGGAGTACTTGAATGGTTCGGACTTTATGAGCCAGTGCTTTGCCACTAAGCGATCGATTTCACCGAGTCCGGCAGCTCGTCTGCGACGCGGACGATGGGAATTCCCGTCTGAACGTTCAAATACATTTCATGGCAGGCGCGACCCAGATTTTCAAACGAATAGATCTCTTGGTGAATGGTGGGTTTGAAGACCGAACCGTAGAGCTCGGTCGCAGCCGCGCAGCCTTCAATCGTCTCGTAGTGGGTGTGATCCAAGGTGATCTGCTTGACCGAAAGCCCAGCCGAGTCGTAGCCAATCTTTTTGTCGAGCTGCCAGCCCGCGCTCACGTTCACTGAGCTCCGCGCTGCGGCGGCAAGACCTGCCTGAAAGACCGGTCCCCGCAACATGTCGCAAATGATGTGAAAGCCTTCGCCGCCGGTCACCTTCTTGACTTCGCCGCGGAACGCCTTGACGTCGTCACGGCTTGTGAAGCGATTGAAGGCTTTTTGGTCGATGGATTCGATCCCGAGCTTCCCCAGCGCTTCGCGACGTGCCGGGCTGCCTGAGCAGAAGACGGCGCGATGGCCTTCGGCTTTTGCGAGCATCAAGAAGAGTTCCGAGACACCGCCACCAAAGCCAAGCACGTTCAGATGTGCGTGCTTCTCGCGAGAAACTTTGACGCGATAGATGCCGAGGCCGCGTCGCCAGAGGTGATACGCGGTCGGAGCGCGCAGCGGCAGCGCGGCAATTTCCCAAAGTGAAAGTCCGCAGCTGAGTGGTGCAGGAATGATTTGCCAATCGCCGACCATGGCTTCTTCGGCGTACCAGCCAACCGAATCGGGCTGGTCGTAGGCCCAGATGCGCAGCGGAAATCCAAAGTTATCGGGCTCGCCATTGCAATGCGTGACAACGATATCGCCCGCTTTGAACTTCGTGACCTGGTCACCGGTCGCGAGCACTTCGCCGACCGCGCTATTGCCGGGGTAGATCTTTCCGCCACGGGCCTCGGCGATGTTTCCGGTATCTGCACTCGCTGCGTGATCAATATTGTGTTCCACCGAGACGGTGAGAATTTTCAAATGGACGTCCTGCGGACCCATCGGCCGCAGCTCGAGCTGATCCATTTGGACCACGTTTGAAATGTCGAATTTATTGACGTCGCCGCCGACCCGTTCGCTTTCGGTAGCGATGGCCTCGGCAGTAATGGAATAGGCTCGGGGCATCTCAATCTCCTAACGCTTCTACATTTTGCCCGGCGCACGCTGAATCCACGTGCTTGCCGTCGGCCGCGGACTGCAGCCGGGCGCGGTTCCGGCGGGGATTGTGTCACACTGCGGCGGGTTTTTTCCAAGGAGGGGTGATGGAAGGCGAGCTCGCGGAGGGACGCGTCACGGTTGAACGATCGGGGAGCGGCCGCGCAGGCTCGGATCCGGCCATCTGGAGCGATCTCTGTACATCCGATTTAGCGAAAACCGCTATTCCCAACAGGAAGTTAGACGTCCCCAGTGACACGATCGTGGCTGCGATTCCACTTAAACATATAGGTGCGCAGGATGAGCTTGGCGTACAGGCGGTTTATTTGGTTTCGGAGGATGCGTCATGGAACACGAAAAAGAACTATCGGATCGATGGTGGGCGGCTGTGACGGATAGGGATCATTCAACCACCGGGTCAGGAAGACAGCTTCTGCCCGATGCGGTGGCGCAGAGTATTCAGGCACGAATCCTAGATGGAACGTTGAAGCCAGGAGATCGCCTGCCTCCGGAACGCCAACTCGCCGAGCAAATGCAGGTCAATCGCGGTTCGGTTCGTGAAGCGTTAAAGAAATTGGAACAACTGCGGCTCGTGCGCGTGCAGCAAGGTTCTGGGATTCGCGTTCGCGATGCCGAGCAGGCGAGTCTCGATCTGGTCTGCGACATGCTCTTCGTCGATGGCGTCCCTAACTTGCCATGGGTACGTGACGTCTTGGAAATTCGCGAGATGGTCATCCCCGGAGTTCTGCGTCGTGCGATGGAGCGGGCGACCCATGAGCAGATTGATCAGATGGCTGAATTGTTGCAGCTTGCGGCCGCACCGGATGAGGGCGAGGAAGATTTCGCGGGGCGTTTGCGTACTTTCTCGGATTACGTATTTCGATTGAGCGGCAATCGTATCGCGATGATGCTTGCAAACTCGCTTCGGCTCTACATGGCGCACCCTGGATTTCGGCCGCTCGGTCTACATCTTCAAAGCGAGCGCGCATCGGCCGCGCCGCAGCTGCAACGCCTCGCCGTGGCGATTCATGCGCGCGATTATGAGACCGCGGAACGCGCAATTGCCGGTTTGCACCAGCGCTTGGGTGGCTCGGTCCTCAAGAAAGTCGAGGAATGGGTCGCGCTGGCGGATCGCAGAGCCGGTAACGCGTAGGAATAAACACCCGGTTGACCATTCGGCAGCCCCCAGGTTAAAAAGCCGGAGACCAAAGGGTCGGGGGAGCTGCTGCTATGACATTTGAGAATCGGCTCGCAGAGCTGCGAGCCACCAGCCCAATCGAGTTTTTTAAGGGTTTTCTCCGTAACCCGAAAGAGGTCGGCTCGGTCATCCCGAGTTCGCGATTCCTGATTAAGCGGGTCCTGCGCTGCGGGGCAGCGGCTTCTAGCAAGACCATCGTTGAGTTGGGACCCGGAACCGGCGTGCTGACGCATGAGCTGCTTCGCCAAATGCCGGCGGATGGCAAGCTGATCGCGGTCGAGATCAGTGAGGATTTTGTGAAGGTGCTTCACGAAAAGATCCACGATCCGCGTTTCCATCTCTTTCAAGGCAGCGCCTCGGATCTTGAGAAGGCGCTCGAGCAGGCCGGCGAGACCAAGGCCGACCTCGTGGTTTCGGGAATCCCATTCTCCACCCTGGAGCGTGGTGTTGGCGGGCGTACGCTCGAAGCCGCGAAGCGGGTGCTGAGTCGCCAGGGACGCTTTGTGGCCTATCAATTTCGCAGCCATGTCCGGCGCTATGCGGATCCGATCTTTGGACCGGGTTCGACCCACAGTGGCTTCTGGAACCTCCCCCCGATGCGCATCTATACCTGGCGGAGAGACCAACTGGGGCGATGATCGTCTCATTTGCCAGCGGATCGGATTCGATCGAAGCTGCACTTTACTTGCCAGATCGACCCGGGCCGCTGCCCGGGGTGGTGGTGCTCCCCGATATCGCGGGTCTCTACTCGGTCTATCATGACGCCGCCAAGCGACTGGCGGAGAACGGTTTCGCCGCGCTAGCGCTCAATCCTTATTCGCGGGGCGAGCAGCCCGATCTAACGAGTCTCGATGCGATCATGGATTTCATTGCCAGCTTTCCGTCGCGTCAAATCTTGGCAGATGTTCAGGCGGCCGTGCGATATCTCAGCGCGCGGGCGGAGGTCGCGGGTCAAGCGATCGGACTTACCGGCTTCTGCGTAGGCGGCCAGTACACTTTTCTTGCTGCGAGCCATTGCGATGGGATTTCCGCCGCCGTGCCTTGGTACGGCATGTTGCGTCTTCGCGACGTAAACGAATTGAATGCAGAGCATCCGCTTGATGCGGTTGCGAAGCTGCACTGTCCTCTCCTCGCGTTCTTCGGGGAAGACGATGGGTTGATTCCTAAAAAAGATGTAGACGAGCTCCGCGAACGCGCGGCGCAGCTCGCGCTACCCATCGAGCTGCAGGTCTATGCAGGCGCGGGTCACGCGTTTGCGAACCATGAGCGGCCGGCCACGTACAACGCGGCCGCGGCGGAAGATGCGTGGGCTAGATCAGTGACGTTCTTTGAACGTCACCTGCGTTCTTAATCGACTCAAGCCAAGCGCACGGCTCGCCGTTTCAAACGACGTGAAGTGGCTTTCTTTTCTTTGGAAGCGTCGGGTGGCACCCACTGCGACGGTTGACCGCGAGGATGCGGAATCCAGCGTTGTAACACCACTGTGCCGCGTGGAAAGCCAGCCGCTTTTCGTCGAGGATGGCGAGGCTGACGGGCCGGTTAATCTCGGGGGCGATCTCGATCTGAAAGCAGCGAATCGAAACGAGGCCGCACGTTTTGCCGGGGAGCTTGCTGAGCTTGCGGATGCGGTGTCCTCCGATGCGGATCGCCAGTTTCTAACACGATTACGTCGCACGGTTACTTCCGACGGTTTGAACTTACCGCCGATGCCACAGACGGTAATTCGCGTGCAACGCTTAATTGATTCTCCGAATGCGAACTTTAAGGATCTGGCGTCAGAGATCGAACTCGATCCGGCGCTCACAACAAAGATGGTGGGCATTGCGAATAGTCCGTTCTATCAAGGGATGGATCCTGCGCGTTCGGTGCAGGATGCGATCGTGCGGGTCGGACTTAGGGAAACACGGAACATCATTATGGCGATTGTGTTTCGTTCCAAACTGTTTCGAGTTCCAGGCTATGACAAACAGGTTCAAGAGCTTTGGGTTCATTCGATGGCAGCTTCGATCACCTCACAGCAAATTGCTGGGGAGATTGGAGGTGATCCAGATTCCGCATTTCTGGGTGGACTCACGCATGATCTCGGACGTGTGATCATCTTCTCGATTGCAGGTGAAATCGGCCGGGAAACGCGGGGCCGCCTGCGGCCAGATCCTGGATTGCTTCGCGATCTGCTCGAGCGCTTTCATTCGCTACTGGGTTCGATTGCGGCAGGGTCGTGGCGCTTTGCACCGGATCTCGTTGCCGCGATCGGTTGTCACCATTGCCCCGAAGAAACGCCGGCATCTGCGGCCGAACTGGCTTCGGTACTTTGTGCCGGCGATCGCTTGGCGCGTTGGATTGTTGCGGACAAGGGCGAGGAACTACCGAGCGATGAGGAATGGGTCGCGCTGACTTCGCCGATCTGTTTGGATCCCGATCTCAAAGAACAGGTCATTGAGGAAATCCGCGCTGCCTACCGCAAGCTTGAGGGAACCCTGACCGCATAACCGCAATTAAATGGGAACGTTGGTTGAAGGTGCAATTAATGGGGACGTTGGTTAAAAAGTTGCAGTTCTCAAGCTCAGCTTGAGAACT
>JAJDAK010000021.1 GCA_029261895.1 Deltaproteobacteria bacterium | reverse complement strand
GGGCCCAAACTGGTGCAACCGAAACAGACGAGGCAGACGAGGAGTACGGCAAGGGGCAACGCAGTGATCACGGGTGTGAACCCGCGCGCTCTGCGCGCGGGTTCCAGATCTCTCTTATCGCTCCGCTAAGGACCCCGTCGTTCATTAGCCGATTTGCTCAGTATCCTGACGTGAGCGGCGGATAAACGCTGGTACGTCATATTCCTCTTCGAACGGTGAGAGGAAATCGTCTGAGAGTTTCGCGGTCGGTTGCGCGTGGTCGAAGGACTGTTGCTCGCCTTCGGATTTCATCGGTCGGATGGGCCGCACATTGTCCATCGTTGATTCCGCAGGATCGCTCTTGCGGCGTGTCTTCGGGTCTGAAAGGCCTGTCGCGATCACCGTCACCCGAACTTCTTCGCCCATGTCAGGGTTCACGACCGAACCAAAGATGATATTCGCGTGATCATCCGCTTGTTCGCGAACCAGTGTCGCGGCCTCGTGAACTTCGAAGAGAGTCATCTCTGGGCCGCCGGTGATGTTGATCAGCACGCCGCGTGCGCCACTGATTGAAACGTCTTCGAGTAGCGGATTGGAGATCGCCGCTTGGGCAGCGACTGTTGCGCGGTTCTCACCCTGTGATTTACCCGTACCCATCAGCGCCACACCCATCTCGTTCATGATCGTGCGGACATCGGCAAAGTCGAGGTTGATCATCCCGTGAACCGTGATCAAATCCGAAATCCCTTGGACGGCGTTTAGCAAAACTTCATCCGCGAGACGGAATGCGTCCGTGAGAGCGGTTTGTTTGCCCACCATTTGGAGCAAGCGGTCGTTCGGAATCGTGATCAACGTATCGACCACGTCATGAAGTGACTGCGAGCCTTCTTCGGCTTGGCGGCGCCGCACCGAGCCTTCGAACATGAACGGTTTCGTCACCACCGAGACGGTGAGGGCGCCCATTTCCTTAGCGACCTCTGCCACGACGGGTGCTGCTCCGGTTCCGGTCCCACCACCGAGGCCGGCCGTAACGAAGACCATGTCGGCGCCTTCGAGCTCTTCGCGAATGCGCTCACGCGTCTGTTCGGCGCATTCGCGGCCCGCCGCGGGGGACGCGCCCGCACCGAGGCCGCGTTCACCAAGTTGAATCTTTGTGGGAGCTAGGTTCTCCCCGAGTGCTTGGTTATCCGTATTGGCCGATATGAAGTCGACCCCACCCAATCCAGCACGAATCATCGTGTTGATTGCATTGCCGCCGGCACCACCCACACCAATGACTTTGATTTGGGCGTGTAGGTCCTTGTCTTTTTCAAACTCGATCATGGCTTACCCCTCAGTGTTCTAATGTTCTGAATCTCAACTCGGTGTTCAATGGCACCGACTAATTTAGTTCCCCATAAAACCACTCGCGCATGCGCGCACGGACCTTGCGAAAAGTTGATCCGTCGTAAACACGAAAGCGCGCTTTCGATTGGCGCTTGGAACCGAAGAGCACGAGTCCCACGCCTGTCGCGAACTCTGGCCCCTGTACGCGATCCACCAACCCGCCAATGCCGCGCGGGAGACCACGGCGTACCGGCAGTTCGAAGATCTCTTCCGCCAACTCCGGAATACCTTCGAGTGAGCTGGAACCGCCGGTGAGTACCACACCCGAGGGGATGTGGCCCAGCAGGTTATGCTTAACTAACTCCTCGCGAACCAAGGTGAGGATTTCCTCGATCCGTGGTTCAAGAAACTCACTGAGCATCTTGCGGCTGATCTCGCGCGGCGCGCGACCGCCAACACTGGGCACGACCAAAAGTTCATCCGCGGGCAGCAAGCGTGCAGCTGCGCAGCCGAAGCGCCGCTTGATGCGTTCCGCCTGATCGAACGGTGTGCGCAGTCCTACCGCGGCATCGTTGGTCAAGTGATAGCCCCCGAGTGAGAGCACCGCGGAATGTTTGATCGAGCCGTCCTGAAACAGCGCGAGGTCTGTGGTCCCGCCACCCATATCGATCAAAGCCACGCCCAGCGCCATCTCATCACGTGCGAGCACGGCTTCACTGGATGCGAGCGGCTCGAGCACGATGTCGGTCACGTTCAGACCTGCGCGATTGCAGCATTTGATCAGGTTCTGCGCGGAGGTCACCGCTGCGGTCACGATATGTACGCGCGCGATCAAGCGCACGCCCGACATCCCCACGGGTTGCTTGATCTCACCCTGGCCATCGATCTCGTATTCCTGCGGGATCACGTGGATGACCTCGCGGTCGGCCGGGATCGCAATCGCCTGCGCCTGCTCGATGACGCGCTTCACATCGGCCGCGCTGACCTCGCGGTCCTTGATCGCCACCATGCCGATCTCGTTTCGGGCTTCGATATGGCCGCCGGCAATTCCCACGTAGACCGAGTTGATTTCACAGCCCGCCATGAGCTCGGCTTCGTCCACGGCTTTGCGGATGGATTCCACGGTGGCTTCGATGTCGATCACGACGCCTTTACGCAAACCACGTGACGGGTGCGTGCCGATGCCGATGATGTCGACCTTCTCGCCGTCAACCTCAGCCACCACACAACAGATCTTCGTTGTGCCGATGTCTAAGCCGACGATGAGTTCCTCATGTCGAGCCATCTTTCTCCCCCTCCGTTAGATCCTGAAAGCGTCGAAGCACCGTACTGCCGGGAAAGCGCAGATCGACTTCTTGGGCCGCGTAGCCCTGAAGCAGACCGCTTTCGCGGAGACGGAGCCAATCCAGGAGCGACGCACGCGGATCCGCGCCCACGCGAATTTCGAGCGTGCGATCTCTGGGTTGAAAGCGCAGATCGTCAGGCTTCCGCGCATCAATCGACTGAATCTCAATCTGGAACTCACTTGCGAGCGCCAGCAGGGGAAGGGCGTGTTGTGGGTCACCATTCACCTGGGGCAGACGCTCGATCTCTTCTGGGGTGAGCACGAAAAGATTAGCGTTCACATCGAATCCCGTCTTCTTATTTACGACGGAAGCGAGCGGAATTCTTTCTTCGACGCCTAAAACCAATCGATCAGGGAAGAGTCGTGTGGCTGTGCAGTCCGAAATTCGCGGATGACTCTTCACGCGTTCGCAGATATAGGCGAGATCCAGGTCGATGAGCGGCACGTTCTTCGGAATCTCAGCGCGCGCGAGTAGATCTTCCGCAAGCACTGCGTTTAAACCGATGAACTCGACCCGCGACAGCCGGAAGCGCTCCGAGCGAAGTTTCTCATGAAACTTTTCGAGTGAGATTGGGCTGCGTTCAGCAGTCAGCGCGAACGCGAGACCCCCGCTGAGCACACCGGCACCCAGAACGATCGCGATCGTACGCTTGCGGAAGCCTCCCTTACGCTTTTTTCGGGGCATGGTCTTCTCCCATGACGTGCACCTCAGGCACGAGTTCGATCTGAAACTGCTGATCCACCGCTTCGCGGGCGCGCGCGATGAGGGCGAGCACGTCGGATGCGTGGGCTTGGCCGCGGTTGACGATGAAATTCGCGTGCAGCTCCGAAATCTGAGCTCCGCCGTGAACCGCACCCTTCAATCCAGCTGCCTCGATGAGCCGTCCGGCGTGATCGCCGGGTGGATTGGTGAAGACGGAGCCGCAGCTGAGCTGATCCACGGGCTGGCTGCTTTTGCGCGCTGCGAGCAACTCCTGTTGACGGGCACGAATCGCAGAGGGGTCATCCATTTCGATTAGAAATTCAGCGCGCAGCAGCAATGCCGACTCGGGTGCTTGAAGCTCCCGATAGCGAAAGCGGAGATCTTCGCGGAGTTTGCGTACTTCACTGCCGTCATGGGGCTTGAGGTACTCAATTGCGGCTACCACATCCTTCATTTCGCGTGATGGGATGCCCGCATTCATCTTCAACCAGCCGCCAATCGTGCCGGGAATTCCAACCGCAAACTCGAGTCCGCTAAGGCCATGCTCCAGCGAGAATTTTGCGAGCGTCGAATGGGTGACGCCGGCTTCGGCGACAATTCGATCTTCTTGAAGTTCGAGCGTACGCAGGCCGTGGGTCCGTATGACGACCCCGCGAATGCCGCCGTCGCGAACGAGGGTGTTGAAACCTCCACCCAAGACCGTGAGCGGAACCGATTCTTCGAGACAGAGCCGGACAATGCGCTGAAACTGCTCCGATGACTGGGGTCGCAGCAGCGCATCCGCGGGTCCACCAACACGCAAAGAGGTGTACTTCGAGAGAGGCTCGGCGAAACTGACTCGGTCACCGAACTCCTGCTCGAAGAGACGCTTGAGCCGCGTGTCAATCGTTAGATCCTCCGCTGGCAAAGTCTCGGGCCACGCGCGAGATATCTCCCGCGCCAAGGAAAAGCAACGCATCGCCGCTTTGGATATGGCGGCGCAGTTGATTTGGAATCTCTGCGAGGTCTGGCACAAAGTGCACGTTGCGATGGCCGTGCTCGCGCGCGGCGGCCACCAGCGCCTGTGTGTTGATCCCGGGGATCTTGTCTTCACCAGCAGCGAAGATCTCCGTCATGATCAAAAGATCGGCATCGTGAAATGCGGTGGCGAGCTCCTCGAAGACGTCGCGGGTACGGGTGTAACGATGCGGTTGAAAGACCACGACGAGGCGGCGCTGTAACGCGGCTCGCGCGGCCGCCAGCGTTGCGCGAATTTCGGTTGGATGATGGGCGTAGTCGTCAATCACCGTGACGCCAGCGATGTCGCCCAGAATCTCGAAGCGGCGGGCGACGCCGTCAAATCCCGCCAGCGCGTCTTGAATACGCGCGAAGGGAACGTCGAGCTCCAAGCCGATCGCGATTGCGGCCAGGCTATTCCGAACGTTATGGATACCAGGAATCCGCAAGCTGATCTCACCAAGCTCTCGACCCCGATGCAAGGTGCGGAAGTACATTCGGGTGCCGTCTGCGCGAATCTGATCCGCGGTGAGATTGGCCTGCGTACTGAGTCCATAGGTTTCGACGCGTCGTGTGAGGCGTGGCAAGAGCTCTTGGATGACGGGATCATCGAGGCAGACGATGGCGCCGCCATAAAACGGCACGCGGTTACAGAAGTCTTCGAAGGCGAGTTTGATGCGATCGAAACTCTCGTAATGATCGAGATGCTCTCGATCGATATTTGTCACCACGACGAGTGTGGGTGCCAGGCGAAGGAACGATCCATCGCTTTCATCCGCTTCGGCGATCAGAACGTCGCCGTGCCCCAGTCTTGAATTGCTCCCTAGGCTGCGCACGATTCCGCCGACGACCACAGTGGGGTCAAGGTCACCCTGCTGCAGGATCGCCGCGGCAAGCGACGTGGTGGTGGTCTTGCCATGCGAGCCCGCGATAGCCACCCCATACTTAACACGCATCAGTTCGGCGAGCATCTCAGCCCTTGGGATCACCGGAATATGCAGCGAGTCTGCGGCTTGAATCTCCGGATTGTTGCCCGAGACCGCTGCGGAATAGACGACTACGTCTGCATCTCGGACCGCTTCTGCTTGATGACCCACTGTGACCGAGATCCCCAGATCCCGCAGACGCATGACGCTGGCGCCTTCACTTAGGTCGGAGCCTGATACCGAGTAGCCGCTGGCGTTGAGAATTTCTGCTAGGCCCGACATGCCAATGCCACCGATGCCCACGAAGTGGATCCGTTTGATGCGATTTTTCATTGGCTTTCCTTGAGCCAGCTGCGGCAGTGTTCCCAAATCTTGGCTGCTGCATCTGGGCGCGCACGATTCTTTGCCGCTTCTCCCATCGCGCGGCGACGTGCTGGGTCCTTCGTAAGTTCCGTGATCGTCGTCACAAGTCGTTCTTGAAGTTCAGCATCCGCAATGATCAATGCAGCGCCCGCACGTTCGAGTTCTTTTGCGTTGGCTGTTTGGTGATCATCCGCTGCATAAGGATAGGGAACCAAAATAGATGGGGTACCCGCCATGCAGAGTTCTGCAACCGTGGCCGCGCCTGAACGTGCGATCACCAAATCGGCTTCGGCCAAGCGCCGAGGTAGATCATCGAAAAAGGCTTCGACGTTGGCCTCGACTCCCGCGTCCGCATACGCTTGGTGCACTTCGTCCAGGTCGGCGACACCCGTTTGATGGGTAATTTCAAAACCAGCGGCCGAATTTAGAACCTCGAGGTGAGCCGTCACCGCACGATTGATAGACCGTGCACCTTGGCTGCCGCCCGCGATGAGCAGCCGAAGTTTCTCGCCGTTCGATTTTTCTGCGATATCGGGTAGCTGGCGAACCGGATAACCCAAGTGCAGGTTGCGGCCGCTTGGAAAGAACTGCGCAGCGTCTTCGAATTGGACGAAGATATTGCGCGCAACACGACTGAGGATTCGATTGGAACGCCCGGGATGAGCATTCGGCTCGAGCAACGCAATCGGAAGGCGCAACGTGAACGCAGCTACGACCGTGGGGACGGATGCATAGCCGCCGACGCCGATGACCAGTTTCGCATCGAGGCGCTTGAGCAGCTTGCGCGCGACCCACGCGCCCCGAAGTAGCGTCAGCAGGGCTGCGGATGCCGCGATGATTCCACGACCCAGAACCGGTCGGCTGGGAACGAAATCAAGTGTATAGCCAGCTGCGGGAACGTAGCGTCCTTCGAGTCCACGTTCCGTCCCCACGAAACGAATTTCCACATCGGGTTCGGACCGAGCGATCGTATCCGCGAGTGCGAGCGCGGGGAAAATATGTCCGCCCGTGCCACCACCCGCGAGTACGATGACTAGCGCCATCCACTGCGTCCGCGTTTGCCTGGGCGAGCGACGTTCATCACCAGGCCGAGCGCGATCAAACTCACCACCAGCGATGAACGACCGTAGGAGAAGAGGGGAAGCGTCGTGCCCTTTGTGGGTAATAATCCCATCGCGACGCCACCATTTACGAGACCTTGAAGCCAGAGTAGAAGGCTGGCACCCACCGCCACCGCCATTGAATGAAAATCTTTTGCGCGCGAGGCAATGGCGATTGCCGCCACACCGAGTAACGCAAAACTTCCGAGCACGATCACGACGCCTATCAATCCCGTCTCTTCACCGACGACGGATAGGATGAAATCCGTATGTGCCTCGGGCAGGTAGCCCAGTTTCTGTTGCCCCGCACCGAGACCCGATCCCCCGACGCCGCCGGCCCCGAACGCGATCAACGATTGCACCAATTGATAGCCCTCGCCGAAGGGATCTGCCCAAGGGTTTAAAAAACTCTCCAAGCGGAAAATTCGATACGAGCGCTGAACTGCGATGAACGCGAGCAGGGGCAGCGCGACCGCGCCGGTGGCGATTAAATGACCCCAACGCGCACCCGCGATGTAGATGAGCGTTACGCTGAAGATGATGACCATCATGGCGCCACCGAAGTCGGGTTGCAGCATCAGCAGCGCGGCGGGAATGGCTGCGATCGTGAGTGGAATGCCAACCGCCATGCGGTAGTCGCTCATATTATTTTGGTGCGCGGCTAACCACTGCGCCAACGCCAATACGGTGCCGAGTTTGACGAGTTCCAGGGGTTGGAGAATCAGGGGTCCAACTTGAATCCAGCGTCGCGCACCGTTGGCTTCGATGCCGAGCGGTGAGAACGTCGCGATGAGGACCAAGATCGCTCCGAACCACGCGACATAACCAAAGCGACGGATCCATTGCATGGGGATGCGCGATACGGCGAGTGCGACGCCAAGGCCCACGATGAGACCCGTCAACTGACGTACCAGGTAGATGGAAGAGCTACCGAATCGAAGTTCCGCCCGCAGTGCGCTGGCGCTGTAAACCATCACGAGACCGGTGCCGATCAAAATCGCAGCTGCGACTAAAAGTTGCGCGATCCCCAAACGCTTTAGCATGGACGTGACTCCGGTAATGCGCGGACTAAAGCCGCGAAATGTTCACCGCGTTCTTCGAAGGATCGATACGCGTCAAAGCTTGTGCACGCTGGAGCGAGCAGCACGGTATCGCCACTTTCTGCGCGTGCCACCGCGGCCGCGACTGCGGCTTCCAACGAATCCGTTTCAACCGTCGTAATTCGACCCCCGAGGCAAAGTTCGAGATCGGCAGCTGATTCACCGAAAAGAATCGCAGCACGTAGCCGATCTGCAGTTCCGCGCAGCGGTTCGAAATCGAGCCCTTTGTTGCGACCCCCGAACAGTGCAACGACGGGCGGCGGTTGTGCGTTAACGCTCGCGAGCGCGGCAGCGGGATTCGTCGCTTTTGAATCGTTTACAAAGCGCACGCCATCCCGCGTACAAACGAGTTGAGAACGATGTGCAAGGCCGTCGAACTCCAGCAGCGTTTGCTTGATCGAGTCCGCCGATACGCCTAGAACGTATGCTGCTAAGGCGGCGGCTAACGCATTCGAGACGGGGCTTCTCGCTGCAGGGGATAGATCCTCGAGTGGAAGGCTAAGAATTTCGTTGCCTTGATCGCGGATAAGAAAACGGTTCGCGTCGATACACGCACCGTGATCGAGGGGTCGCATCGCGCTGAACCTATGCGTCATGGCGATTGCGTCCTTGGCGATTGCGTCCGCCCATGGATCATCTGCATTGAAGACCAAATGATCGCTTTCCGTTTGCAGTTTTGCGATCCGTGCCTTGGCGGCCGCGTAGGCTTCCAAACTACCGTGGCGATCCAGATGATCCGGCGTGAGGTTCAAAGCGACTGCGACATCGAGATGGAGCGTATGGGCGAACTCGAGCTGGAAACTCGAAAGCTCTGCGACGACAAAATCTGCCGCCTGCTGCGTGAGGTCTGATAGGGGTATGCCCAGGTTCCCACCGACCAGTGTCTGTTTGCCGTCGGTCTTTAACATTTCGTAAATCAGCACCGAGGTGGTGCTCTTCCCATTCGTGCCCGTGACACCGATGACGGAGCCGTGAATAAACGCTGCCGCAATATCGACTTCGGGGCGAAGTTTGGCATCCGCATTCACCGGAAATCCTGGGCTGGCAACGACGAAATCGAAGGCTTCGAACGAGGGCGTTTGTTCCGACGGTGCACGATGGACCCGAGCATCCAAACCGTCGTAGCAGTCCGGATTTCGATCGTACACGGTTACACGGGCGCCTTCACGTAGCAGAAGTTCTGCGACAGACTTGCCAGACCGTCCCATGCCGAGGACGAGCGCGCTTTGCCCCTGATACTTCATCTAAGCTTGAGCAACGAAAGTGCGACGAGTGCCAGGATTGAGGAAATAATCCAGAACCGCACAATGATCTGAGGTTCTGGCCAGCCCTTGAGTTCGTAGTGATGATGAATGGGCGCCATCAGGAAGACGCGCTTCCCCCGCATTTTATAAGAGGCCACCTGTACGATCACAGAGGCGGCCTCTACGACGAAAATGCCGCCGGCGATCAGCAGCACGACTTCCTGTCGAATGATCACAGCCATCGTGCCCAGCGCGCCACCGATCGCGAGTGATCCGGTATCCCCCATGAAGACCGATGCTGGATACGTATTGAACCAGAGAAAACCTAAGCCCGCGCCAGCCATCGACGTGCAAAAAATCGCCAGCGTGCCCGACCCGCTGATGAACTTGAGTTCGAGGTAGTCGGCGATCTTCGCATGACCCGTCGCGTACGCGAAAATGCCGATGACACCCGCCGTCATGAGCGCGGGTCCAATTGCCAGACCATCCAGACCATCGGTTAGGTTGACTGCGTTCGAAAACCCAACCACCAGAAATACCATGACCGGGATATAGAGTACGCCGATATAGGGGTGGAAATCTTTGACCAATGGCAACGAGATATGCGCGTCGAAACCCGGCACCTGATAGAGCGCGACCGCGCCGATTGTCGAGACCACGATCTGCCAGAATAGTTTCGCCCGTGCGGAGATTCCGTTGGGGTTTTTACGAATCGCCTTTTGGAAGTCGTCATAGAATCCAATAAGACCGCAACCGGTAGTAACGAATACAACGATCCAAACGAATGGGTTCGTCCATTCGGCCCAAAGTAGCGTGCTGAACAACAGCGCGAATAAGATCAACACACCGCCCATCGTGGGTGTGCCTGCTTTCGTTTGATGTCGCTCGGGCGGGTCCTCGCGAATCGTTTGTCTCACTTGTCGCTTCTCGAGCGCACGGATGAGCAAGGGTGCGATGACGAATGCGATGAGCAGTGCGGTCAGTGCTGCTCCAATGGAGCGAAACGTCAGATAGCGGAACACATTGAATGCGGAGACCTGATCCTGGAAGGGGAGCAGAAGGTGATAAAGCATTTATGCGTTCTCCAGTAGATTTTGAACCGTTGCTTCCATGCGCATTGCGCGTGATCCCTTGACGAGCACGACGTCACCGGGTCTGAGATCTTGCAGCACTCGGGCAGCGGCGTCCTGAGTATCGCTAGCTTCGTCGGCGGCCGAAAGTCCCGCTTCCCTTGCGCCTGCGACGATATGTGCCGCAAGCGGACCCACGCTGATGACTCGATCAATTCCTAACGCCGCGGCCTGGCGACCGATATCTCGGTGTAACTCGTCCTCGTCCGCACCCAGTTCGAGCATATCGCCGAGTACCGCGATCGCTCGACCACCACCACGGCAGTGCAGGAGCGTTGTCAATGCATGACTGACCGAGTCAGGATTCGCGTTGTACGTATCGTCTAGTACAACGAAGCCGCCGCTCGCGCGGCGAACCTTCATTCGACCTTTGATGCCGTCGAATACTTCGAGCCCGGCCTGAATCCCTTCGACTACGCGGTCACCCAAGAGACCCGACGCGAACACACAAGCGGCAGCGCAGAGTGAATCTTCGACCAGCACCTCCCCGGGTTGAGAGAGCCGAACATCACAGTCGCCGCTGGGCGAGTGCAGTCGAAACGATGTTCCAAATTCGTCGAATGATTCTCTGCTCGCGCGGATATCAGCGCGCTCGGATCGACCAAAGAGCAGCTGTTTGCCAGCGAAGCGTGACGCCTGGCTCATCACGTGGGCGTTGTCCGCATTCAGACATGCGGTCCCGTCGGGTCGAATATGATCCAGCAGTTCACCTTTCGCCCGCGCGATGGCTTCGATCGAGCCCAACGGACCCAAGTGCGCCGGTGCGACCTGCGTAATCGCGCCGATGTCGGGCGATGTAATTGCCGCGAGTACATCAATCTCGCCCGCGTGGTTCATTCCGAGTTCGACGACCAATACGTCGTCTTGGTCGGAAAGCGCGAGAATCGACAGCGGCAAGCCGATATGATTGTTGAGATTGCCCTGGGTCCGACAAACCGTACGGCCCGCCGTCTCTAGAATGTCGGCACATATTTCTTTTGTCGTCGTTTTTCCGTTCGATCCAGTGATCGCGATGACGGGATGATCGAACGCCAAACGTCGCGCGTGCGCGAGTCGTCCGAGTGCTGCGACGGTATCGTCAACGCGAATTTTTGGAACCTCTCCCGTATCGAGTCCGTTTTTCGCAATGAGGACAGCGCCTACACCCTGTCGTGCGGCTTCCTCTACGAACGCATGACCATCGAAACGATCGCCCTGAATAGCCACGAATAGACTACCGCGTTGCAGGTTGCGGCTGTCGGTAGAGACGCCATTGATGCTTAAATCGCCGTTGCCTTCGAGTCTTCCGCCACATGCCTGCGCGAGATCTTGCGCGGTCCAGCTCAAGATTCGGCTCCGCGCCGCGTGAGCGCGTCTCGCGCGACCTCTCGATCATCGAAGCGGATGCGCTCACGACCGAGAATTTGATAATCCTCGTGACCCTTGCCCGCAATGATGACAACGTCGTCGAGGTTCGCCGTCTTGATCGCGTGTTCGATCGCTTCACGACGATCGACAATAATGCGATGTGAGCCCACCAATCCCTTGGCGACTTCGCCAAGAATCGCGTCGGGATCTTCCATGCGCGGATTGTCGCTAGTCGCGACCGTGTAATCGCTGTACCGACTTGCGGCCGCGGCCATCGGTACGCGTTTGCTGCGATCCCGATCGCCGCCGCAGCCGAAGACGGTGATCAGCCGACCGGAAACCAACGGACGCACTCGCGCTAGTATACTCTCGAGCGCCCCTGGCGTATGCGCATAGTCGACCAATACGACCGGCCGTGCACTGGAAACGCGTTCGAGTCGACCGGGAACCGGTGGGCAGTGCTCGAGCCCGCTAATGATATCTGTCCAATCCAGATTGAGCGCGCGTGCCGCGCCGATCGCCGCAAGCGCGTTCTCGAGTTGAAAGTCACCGGGAAGCGGGAGGTGCAACGCATGCGCCTTGCCGTTTTCTTCGACGACCAAACGCGATCCATCAAGCTCGACGCTTTCTTCGATGCTCTTGATTTCAGCGTCCACTTCTCGACCGCGTCCAAATCGAATCACCGACTTCGCATGCGACTGTGCAAGTTCAGTGAGGGCGATGCCCCGTGGGTCCATGGCGTTGATGACCGCAGTGCCACTGAGGTACTCAGGCCCGAAGAGCAACGCTTTTGCTGCCGCGTACTCATCCATCGTTCCGTGGTAGTCAAGATGATCCTGGGAAAGCTGTGTGAAGACGGCGACCGTGAAACGTAGATTTCTTACACGACCTTGACTCAGGCTATGCGATGAAACTTCAAGCACAGCAGTATCCACAGCCGCATTGCACATTGCGGCAAGCGTACGCTGAAGGTCCAAGGATTCGGGTGTGGTGAGCGAAGATGGCGCTTCAAAACCCGGATACCGAATTGAAATCGTACCGATGATGCCGGCGCTACGGTCGGCATGATTCAGGATCGACTCAATCATTCGTACCGTACTGGTTTTGCCGTTCGTTCCCGTGACTCCGACGAGCTGGAGCCGGTCGCCTGGGCGCTCATAGAACGTGGTCGCCACGTCAGCGAGGGCGAGACGTGTATTGGAAACCACGGCATACGGAATCGATGCGTCCTGCGGCGGATCTTCAACCAATAACGCCGCGGCTCCCGCTCGAATCGCATCAGGGATGAATTCATGACCGTTGCTACTGGCGCCAGTCAAGGCGACGAAGAGACTCCGGGGTTGAACCTGACGGGAATCGTATGCGATGTCGGTGACTTCGATCTGCGGGTCGCCATGAATCGGCGCGGATAGATCGCGGAAGAGCGATTCAAGTCGCACTACTCGGCTCCTTCCGCCGCGAGGCCCATCTGCTCCACCGCAAATCCCGCGACTTCACGAAATACCGGCGCTGCGACCACGCCGCCCGTATGCGCACGCCGAGGTTCGTCAATGACGATCGCGATCACGAGTTTGGGATTCTCGACCGGAACGATGCCGAGGAACGAAGCGTAGTACCGTGTCGAGGAGTAGCGACCATTAACAACTTTCTGTGCGGTACCCGTTTTTCCTGCGACTGAATGATGCGGGAGTGCAGCGCCTTTACCGCTACCGTCGCTCACTGCGGCTTCCAACATTTTGAGTACTTGCTTTGTAACTTTTTCCGGCATCACGCGTTCGCCAAGTTCGGCGGGCCAATGCGCTTCATCTTGGCCGCTTTCGATACGTGTGGCCAAGCGTGGCCAAACCCGTTGGCCTCCGTTCGCGAGTTGGGCACCTGCAACGGCTAATTGCAGCGGCGTGACCATGATGCCTTGGCCGAAGGCGAGATTGGCACGCTCAACGGCTTGTTTCTCGCGAATGGTATGCACGACACCCGGCGATTCCCCGGGAAAGCCGCTGTTCGTTCGACGACCGAAACCCTGCCGGCGCAATCCGTCTACCAACTGGGCAGACCCCAAGCGGTCTGCAATCTTGGCCGTGCCGATGTTACTCGATACGCGCATGATGTCTTTCACGTTGAGTACACCATGCGGTTTGAAGTCTCGAATGATGCGGTCGCGGACTTTCCATGAACCATTTTCACAATCAAAGCGATCGGTCGGTTTAACCACCCCGGCTTCGAGAGCGAGTGCAATAACGAACGGCTTCAATGTCGAACCAGGTTCGAATGCATCGACAACGGCGCGGGTGCGAAAGCGTTTCGAGTCTTCACGCCAGAATTGATTGGGATTGAAGGTGGGAACTTCAGCCAGTGCGAGGATGTCGCCGTTCCATGGGTCGAGCGCGACGAGGGTTCCGTGCTTTGCCCCCCATTTATCGACCGCACGTTGTAGGGATTGCTCAGCGACGTTCTGCAGTCGTGAATCAATACTCAGCACGATTCGGGCACCAGATGGGGAGGGCGCATCGCGATTCCAATGCACGAGTTTCTTACCCTTCGCGTCACGGAGCACTGAGGTCGATTGGGCGGTTCCGCGCAATGCGCTATCGAATGCGAGTTCCAGTCCCGTAAGTCCTTCGCCGTCGCGACCGACGAATCCGAGGTACGATGCCGCCAGCCCTCGGTGAGGGTAGAAGCGTTTTCTTTCCGGATAGAGCTTGATTCCCGGCAGGTCTAACTTTCGAATTCGATCTGCTTCGTCCGGTGTCACCCAGCGCTTGATCCATGCGAAGCTTCGATCGGGATCAAGTTTGTCGAATATCTCGCGATGTTTGAGTTTTAACGCGCTCGCAAGTTTTGTCGCCGTCGTGTCGCGTCCCACGACGCGTTTCGGGGACGCGACAATGGATTCGACGTCGGCGGAGACGGCAAGCAGGTTGCGGTTGCGATCATAGAGTTCACCACGAAGTGGTTTGAGTTGCAGCGTGGTCGTGTGTTGCGCATCCGCGCGTGCGGAGAGCCATTCCGCATCCAGCGCTTGTAACTGAACCGCGCGAGCAGCCAATGTGAGATACCCCGCAATGCCGAGTAGAGCCAAGACCAAGAGTCGTCGCCGATGCATGATAGCCGTGGGCTTACGGGTTCGGCGACGTTGCCTCACTCACGCTCTCCTGCTGGACCGTTGCTGGCGGATACCGCCACCATCTGGCCGGGTTGGGGGTAACTCAATCCCAATGCCCGAGCCTGGTTTTCAATACGAGAAGGTGACGAGAGTGCGGCTTGTTCGATCCGAAGTTTTTCGACTTCATGGCGTAGGTCTGTTTCCAGCCGAATAAGATGTGAATACTGGTAGCGCAGCGACATGATCTGGGTTCGCGTCCAGACCAGTGCCGACGCACCGAGCACGAGACCGATGGTGGTCGCGACCAGGATGCGAAAGAACGGACGGCTCTTGCGGAGGCGTGCGTTTACCATTTTTCGGCAACGCGTAGACGTGCGCTCCGAGCGCGCGGGTTGAGCAAGATCTCGTTTGCATCGGGCCCATCACCACGGCGCACGAGTTTGAGACGCGGTACTCGTCCGCAGCCGCAGCGAGGGAGGTCGGGCGGGCAGATACAGCCGCGTGCTTCCTCTTGAAATAGCTGTTTGACGCGCCGGTCTTCGCCGGAGTGGTACGAAAGCACGGCCAATCGTCCCCCGGAATGCAAAACATCGACGGCCGCCCGTAAGGCTTGTTCGAGTTCGTCGAATTCCTGGTTCACCGCGACACGGAGCGCTTGGAAAATCAGTGTTGCCGGGTGATGTTTGCGCAGCGGTAAACGTACGGATTTGATTGCATCGAGTAGTGCACCGCAGGTCGGGATCGGTCGCGCGTCGAGCAACGCCCGTGCAACGCGCCGCGCGTGCGGCACATCGCCATCCCAGAGGATTTGTACCAACGCGTCCTCATCGATCGTGTCCAAGAGTTCAGCTGCGGTCATTCCTTGGGATGTGTCCATGCGCATGTCCAGCGCGGCGTGCGCGTTCGAATCCGCAAAGCTGAAACCTCGCTCCGGATCGTCAAGTTGCGCGGAGCAGAGACCCAGGTCCATCACTACACCGTCGACACTGCTGACACCGAGCCGCTCCAAAGTCTTAGCGAGTTCCGAGAGCCTCGAGTGGGATGCTTGAAAGCGCGCGCCAAAGTGTTGAAGGCGGGCTTGTGCGCGCTCGAGCATACCGCGGTCGCGGTCGAGCCCGATGACCCGAGAGCTTGGATCCATCTGCTGTAGTAGCGATTCCGAATGACCGCCGAGCCCGAGCGTGGCATCCACAATGCATTGTCCCGGCCGGAGCGCTAACGCATCGATGACTTCTTGCCGCATCACGGTGACGTGGGCGGTCATCAAAGGTCATATTCCTTGAGGTCCTTGGTGTAATCCGCGTAGTTGATGCGCGTCTGTTCAAGCTCCGCTTCGTGTCGCGCGTGATCCCAAATCTCAATGCGCGCACCGACGCCGGTGAAGACGATTTCGCGATCCAAATGCGCCCACTTGCGCAGCTTGGGCGGAATTAGAATCCGACCCTGTTTGTCGACGCTGCAGCGTACGGCCATTCCGAGAAATAGACGTTGCAGGCGCTGGATAGAATCGACAGTGCTCGATGCAGCGGTCAACTTCTGGCGAAGTGCGTCGAATTCGTTCGACGGAAGGATCGCAAGACATTGAGGCAGCCCAGTGATCCAAGGTTCGTGCTTCTGGGCGCTGAGGAGCGTACGGAAGTCCTTGGGAAGGCTGGTCCGTCCCTTTTCATCTAAGACGTGATCGTGACAGCCCCAAAACATGATGAACCGGACCCCGTGCGTAACGGTGGGGAAGGGGATCCCACGGACCCGGTGTTACCCCCCCCGACAAACACCTTATCCGTGGGACCCGTTCCCACATAATCCCACTCTATTGGGTCTTGATCCCGCCGTCAACCAGAAAAGTGAATGTTTCCGCCACTTTTCACGACTTGCCTGCGCGGCTACAGGATCTTGTAGAGTGCCTGGGTGTGACCACAAGATGCAGTAGCTTGAGCGGCGAAACGCCGCTCTCTTAGGTGGGAATATCCCATTAGTGACTCGCAGCGCGGCTCTCTTAGGTGGGAAAATCCCATTTGTGACTCGCAGCGGACTCAGCCGGATTAGAAGGAATCCCAATAACGTGCGTTGGTGGTACGGAAGATGCGTTCAAACTCCTCCGCGCGGTGGGATGGAGTGGGGAACTCAACGGGCTTTGGGTCTTCGATGAGTGCTCTAAAGACTTCTGAGACCGATTCGCCTAACGCGACCAAGTCGTAGCCACCCTCGAGGCTGAGCACGAGTTTGCCGTCGCAGATTTCGTCGGCTATTTCGCGGAGACAGCGGGCCAGCATTCCGAATGTCGCGCTGCTGACGCGCATGGCTCCGAGAGGATCGTCGGCATGGGCATCAAAGCCAGCAGATACCAAAATGATCTCCGGACGAAACGCGACGAGGGCGGGTCGCACGACACTCCGGAAGAGATGAATGTATTCGGCGTCGCCGCAACCTGCCGGCAGTGGGAGATTCAGGGTGCTGCCCTCACCGTTGCCGCGGCCGGCCTCGTTGATCGCACCGGTTCCGGGGTAGAACGGAAATTGATGCAGTGAAACGAAGAAAGTGTCGCGATCTTCTTCGAAAATATGCTGGGTGCCGTTGCCATGGTGGACGTCCCAATCGACGATCGCGATCCGTGACAGACCTAGGCGCGCGCGAAGCGCGTGCGCTGCAATCGCGACAGAGTTGAGTAAGCAAAATCCCATCGCGCGTTCGCGCTCCGCATGATGTCCGGGCGGGCGTACGAGGGCGAAGGCGTTGCTGCCCTCTCCGCGGGCGACGCGGAGCGCAAGTTCCGTCGTGCTGCCGGCAGCAAGTTTAGCGACGTCAACCGACGCTGTGGATGCGTAGGTATCCGCATCGATATCCGCACGCTGGCCCCGCAACTGCTCCAGAAATTTCAAATGCTCGTGCCCGTGAGTGAGCAGGATTTCATCGTCAGTTGCGCTGCGAGGATCGATCTCCGTCCAATCGTTGGCCAGGTCAGCGATGGCCTGATCGATCGCGTCGAGCCGCGCGGGAGCTTCTGGGTGCTCGCGAGGTGCGACGTGGTCACGAAACCGTGCGTCGCGCACGATCAAGAGTCCCGGTGCGTGCATCCGAGTCACGGTAGCAGGCAATTGACACCGCTGCCGGACTGGACGATACAAGCCAGCGTGACTTCCTTGCGTTTTCCGCGCACGTTGGCGATCACTGGGCTGGATTCGCTCGTCGGTCAACGCTTAGCCGAACGCCTGCTAGCCGCGAGTACTCCGCCGACTCTGGTCGGTTTCGACCTGCGTTTGCCCCGAAGGCTTGAGGGTCGCATGCGTTTCCATCGCGTGGACCTGACCGAGCCGACGGCCGATAGTCGACTTGCCGAGTTGCTCGAGAAAGAACGCTGCGAGGCCCTCGTTCACGCAGCCTTTTTCAAAGCGCCCGGGGTGGAGCGCGAATACATGCACGAGCTCGAAGTCATCGGGTCATTGCATGTGATGAACGCGTGCGCAGCGGCGGGTGTCGGTCGTCTCGTGGTCATCAGCACGGCCCAGACCTACGGACCCCATGCCGATAATCCCGGTTTTCTGACTGAGGCGCATCCGCTGCGTCCGCATGCAGAGGCGTACTCGATTCAGGACCGAGCAGAACTCGAGGGCTTGCTGCGGGTTTTCTCTGAGCGCCATCGCGGCATGAATGTCGTCGTGCTGAAACCCTGCGGGGTCATGGGCCCGAACGCAGATTCATTGCTGGTGCAACATCTATCCGGCGCAGCGGTAACGACAGTGATGGGTTTTGATCCATTGATGCAGTTTCTGCACGAGGAAGATCTTCTACACGCCCTCCAGCTCGCGCTCATTCAAGACGTGCGCGGCAGTTTCAACCTTGCGGGCGAAGGTGTGTTACCGCTTTCTACGCTCTTACGTCTAGCGGGCAAGCGCTCGGTCCCCGTGCCTCATCCCATGCTTTATCGTCTGGCTTATCTGCCCTGGCTGAGTCGCACCGGAGAAGTGCCTGCCGCGTTCTACGATCATTTGCGTTTCGGTTGGGTCGTCGACACCGCGCGTGCGAAGACGTTGCTGGGCTTCGAGCCGACGTACTCCACCAAGGAGGCGTGGTTGAGCTTCGTGGTTTCACGGCGCATGCGGAGCTATCGGTGACTCAAGATGGGCGATACAGCGCCGAGCTGCAGGAGCTACGACGTTCCGCATCGGAACTTCGTGAATCCATACAGCGAACTGGAAACTCTACGCTGAAACGTGTAGCTGAAGGCGCGACCGAAGCGTTCCGCGGCACGTTGGAGCAGCTTGGTGCACCAGAGCTTTGGCTGGAGCTGCAAAACCTGCTGCGGCGTTTGACCAACGAGACTGAACCTGCGGCGGTGGATGGATTTGGATTGGATCAAGAGTTTCTCGCGCGCTGGCAACCGTTGCTTCGCTTCTTGTACGAACGCTGGTGGCGTGTACAGATATCGGGCGCGCAGCACTTGGCCGATGAACCGCGCGTGCTCATGGTCGCGAACCGTTCCGGAATCCTGCCGTATGACGCGTTGATGATCGCCGAAGCCGTTGAGCGAGAGCATGTTCGGAATCGACGCCCACGCTTTTTGACCGCGGATTGGCTGGTCACAAGACCGTTTGCGCAGAGTTGGATTCCAAAGCTCGGCGGCGTGCGTGCCTGTCCCGAAAACGCAGAGCGTCTACTGCTTGCCAACGAGTGGGTGCTTGCGTTTCCGGAAGGTCAGAAGGGCGCGTTGAAGCCGTATCGGGATCGCTATCGTTTACAGCGCTTTGGTCGTGGTGGCTTTGTGCCGCTCGCGTTGCGCTTGAACGTACCGATCATTCCAGTGGCGGTGATCGGTGGGGAGGAGGTTCACCCGATTCTCTACCGGGCGGATATGGCTCGGCGCTGGCTCGGCTTTCCGCTGCCATTTACGCCGACGTTTCCGTGGCTTGGCCCGCTCGGCTTACTGCCGCTGCCGAGTCAGTGGCGCATTGTTTTCGGCGAACCATTGAGATGGACGGGCATCGATCCGGAACGGGGCGAGGATCCACTCTTCGTGAACCGCATTCGTGATCAGATCCGGCTGAGCATCGCCGAGATCTTGGCTGAGGAACTACGGGGCGATCGGAGTCGCGACTAGGAATCTCGATCGCGAAGGCGCGTTTCGAAATTTTCCAACGCGGTTGAAAGCCGCTCGAGATTCTTATTGAACGTTTCGAGATCGCCCCGTGTCGGAAGGTCTGCAATGCGCAGAACATTCTGCAACGATTCTTGTACGACCTGTGTGATCTGCGATGTATCCACAATCTTCTGCGGCGCAGTGTTCACCCAACGCTTTACGTTTTCTCGAACATCGGAGAGTCGATCATCGACATCGTCAAAGGATCGGCGTAGCACGCCGTAGAGTGCATCACCGCTGCGTTGAACCAGCTCCGTCAGTACCTTGCCCGGCACCGCGCCACCCCCGTCGCGATTCTGCTTTTGATCGTCCACGAGAATCTGCGAAAGAATGATCGGGGTGATGTCCTGGCCGGTCTCGTTGTCCACGACCTGGATATCTTTCCCATCGTTCACCAGCTCAGAGATGCCTTTGAGCGTGATGTAACGGCTCGAATCCGTGTTGTAGAGCTTGCGGTTCGCGTAGCGTTTAATGAGTACTGACATGGAAACCTCAGTATCCCACCGGATCCGTCCGGGGGTCAATTATTCGGGTTAATTTCGATTGGCGCGTGGTGGAGCATGGCGAGTCGGCCGCACGGTGGAACGCTCAGGCGACTCCGGACGCGTATCTAGAACTTCAAGGATCGCTTCAAAGAGGTCACGCATGCGTGCTGCGACAGGGTCCGAATCCGCACGCGCGTCCCAGCGTTTCCACTCCTCGTGGATGATCGTATGGAGCTGGCCGAGGGGCAGCTCGGAATCGGGTCCGATCCAAGCTTCAAATCCCTTTAAACCGTTGAGCATCGACGTCACAAAGTCTGTCGCATCCTCCGGGGCTTCACGGCCGCCTTCACGTACGGTTTGCAGTGTCTTGCCCGTGGCCAGACAGAGCTCTTCGAACGCTCGGATCCAATGCGGCCAAGGACTTTGCTCGCTCAAGGGACGTCGCCTCGCAGATAGCTGCTGATGCGATCGAGGGCTTCGATCGCTCCCACGTCCTGACCAAAACGTGGAATCAAGCGCAAGCGATCTGCGTCGAGCTCGAGATCGACGGCGATCATCCGTGAGATTTCCTGGTCGCGACGGGCCAATGACGCAGCCCGCGACGTCATGCTGGCGAGTCGAATTGCCGTATCGCGTGCCTCGAAAGCTACGGACTGGGTCTCGAACTCATGCGTGAGCGCGTCCTCGAGTTGTTGGCGCTGGTCCGCATCGACGATCGGAATTTCTTCGACCGGCCAGCTTCGTATGCGATTGATCACCATGCCCAGGAGTTGAATCCCTTCCTCTTGTAGCCGCGCCCAGAATTCCTGCGCGCGTCGAGCTTGAACTGGATCCGGGCTTGTCACAAGTAAAAAGCCACACTTCGGTCCACGCAACAGTTCCTGGGTCGCGTTTGCGCGTGCGGTGAAACCATCGAGCATGCTTTCGAATGCGAGCAGAAACTCCGATATCGATTGTAGAAATTCGATCCCGCTGATGCGTGATACCGCACGTAGAATGGTCGATGAACCGAGTCGAAACAGCCGTAGACCCGTTCGACCCATCGCGACTGCAGGCCGAAACAATAGCTTCAAGAATTGGCTTCCTAAAAGACCCGTAAGGCGCTGCGGTGCATCAAGGAAGTCGAGCGCGTGTGAGCTTGGTGGGGTGTCGAGCACGATCAGATCGTAGCCGCCATCGAGATGAAGCTGATGGAGCTTTTCCATCGCCGAGTATTCGCGGCTGCCGGCGAGCGCATCGGTCAGATGTTGGTATACGGGGTTCTCGAAAATGCGTTCCGCGGCTTCCGGATTCGGAGCGTAGCGGTGGACGATTTCGTCGAACGTGCGTTTCGTATCCAGCATCATCGCGGCCAACGAGCCCCCGCCGTCGATTCCGATGGCTTGCAATCGATCGCGCGGTACGTCCGTGGGTTCATGGCCGAGCGAGCCGACGCCGAGCGCGTCCGCCAGGCGTTTTGCCGGATCGATCGTGAGCACTAGCACGCGGCGACCGCGCCGCGCACCTTCGATACCGAGCGCGCATGCGAGCGTGGTCTTGCCAACACCGCCGGTGCCGACGGTGACGAGAATTTCATGATCGAAGAAGGACCGGCTCATCGATCCGCGCGCTCCAACGCGTCGCTGAGTTCTGAGATCGCGTCGAGATCCGCTGGACTTTCTGCGAGGTAGGGCAGTTGAATCGGCGCGCTTCCGGTTTCGGTCTGAAGTCGCGCTAGGAACTCTCGTTGTAAAGCGTCGCGCGCGATGCTGTCGCGCAAAATCGCGCGTAAGGTGTCGGGCGCGGACCACTCGGCAAGCGCCGCTGGATCGATCCGCGCGAGCGCCGTGTCAACGGCCGTGAAATCCGCTAGCTCGGAACCAATCTCCACCGCATTCGCGATGGTTGGACCCGCCGCCATGCCGAGTTCCTTCAATCCCTGGCTGAACTCGAGCGTTTCGCTGATGGGTAACTCTTCAAGCAGGGTGACGGCGACAACGCATGTCTTTTTGGGGTCGCGCAATAGCTCCTGCACCCATTCGGTATGTCGGCGCAACGGACCGAGTTGCACGGTGTTGACAATTACCTGGGGTACTCGAAGCAAGGTGAGGGCATGTCCGGTTGCAGGAGCGTCGACGATGATGCAATCCCAAAGCGGCGCGCCGTCTTCCAACTGTCGCGTTTCGAGATGCCAGAGCTTTCCGAGGGTGATCAGATCACGCCAGCCCGGCGCGGCACCGAGCAACTTACGAATTCCCGAATTCTGCATGATTCCATGTACAAGCCTCTTGATCTTCAGTTGAAGCTCGAGGTATTCCGTGAGTGCTTCCTCTGGATCCAATCTCAGAACCCAGAGCCGATCGCTGACCTGAATAGGCTCACGCGGATTCGAATGCTGCTGCGTATCTACGGAAAGTTGACGTTGCAGATCATTCTCGCGACCCATCTCAACGACGAGCGTGCGTCGGCCGCGACGTGCCGAAAGCAGTCCAAGCGCCGCTGCGACGGTTGTCCGGCCTGTGCCTCCTTTTCCCATGATGAACACCAGGCGATGATCGAGGAGCTCCGCAATGGCACTAGCCATCGGCGTCCCTCAAGGACTCTCGGTTCAAGGCCGACGCGCATAGTGGAAACCCGCGCACCTACGCGCCGGTTCGAGATGGGACGAGTTTGTGCTGATCGTCTGCGAAGGCTGCGGAACACGTTTCGATTTTCCCAGTGGTCGGCTGCCGGCTGAAGGCGGTCGTGTTCGTTGTTCGCGCTGCCATCATTCCTTCCTTGTCGCTCGAGATCCAAATGAGGAGACCCAGTCTTCCGATCCCAGCGAGCTGCCGCAGGATACTGCGACGTTGACGGTCGAGGTAGAGAAACCGGAAAATGACACAGAGGAACCCGATCTCGATAATCCCGAATTTCTCTTCGACGATCCTAGCGACGTGCGTGAACTGAGCGCGATGAGCAGCGATGCCAGTGACGGCGAGCCGCTGCCACTCGATGGCTCGACGCTCTCGGGTATTGAGCCGGGACTGGGCCTGGATAGCGAAGCGGAGCTCGACACCGAAGCCGAACCCGAATTCCTCGGCCTCCAGGATGATGTGACCGAAATCCACCCGGGGAACCCAGTGGATCTCGCGGCCATCGACGGCGAGCCGTCGATGCTCGGGAAGGTCGAGCCGGAAACGGCCCCCGAGCTGCCCCCCTCCCTCGCGCACGCCGACGAGTCCTTCGAAGGTCTGGTGGAGAGTATCGATCCGCTCGACGCCGATGATGACTTCGACCTTGATCTAGCTCCCTCCACGCAGCAGTCGTCCGCGCCGGAACCGAGCCGTGGCTTTATGCGCTCCCGAAGCACTGGCGTGCCTGCCGCGGTGGAGCTCGATACTGAACCCATGGACGCTAGTGGATTCTCGTTGCTGCCTTGGGTGGCCGTGATCGTCGGGCTTGCCATTGTTTCTGCAGGTATGCACGTGATGCTCGAAACTGGGATTCGGCCCTTACCCGGGCCCGTGAGCTATGCCGCTGCCGGTTGGAATGCTAGCGATATTGAGGCTTACTATGCGCGCGATATAGACGGGAAGCGCACGCTCGTGGTCCGCGGCGGCGTCTCTGGGCCCAAGAACTCTCAGGCCCCTCGCTTGCAGCTCCATTTCTTGGATGAGTTTGGCAGTCGTGTGGGCCCACCCGTCGACGCCGATTCCAGCGAAAATAGCGATCGGTTTCGCTTCTTCGTACCCGCACCGAGTGCGGATGTCGAACGCTTCACACTAGATTTCGCGGCGTCCGGTCACACGCGCTAGCGGTCGGGCGTCTCATTGTCGTTCTTTGGAGTCACATCGATTTCGGGTGGTTCTCGCGTCGCAGCGCGGAAGTTGCGAATGCCCTTGCCAAGGCCTTCACCGATCTGAGGCAAGCGGGTTGCGCCAAAGATCAAAACCACGATTCCGAGAATCAGTAGTAGCTCGAATGGGCCTAATCCAAACATCGCGATCAAGCATGGGTCACGCATGGGTTGAAGTCAACGGACAGACACGGGACATTGCTTGAGATGGATTCAGCGATTTTCAAAGCCTATGACATCCGAGGCACGGTGCCGGATCAACTCGATACTGAGGCGGCGGGGTGGATCGGGCGTGCCATTGGGCGCTATCTGGGTGAGGGCACGGTTGTAGTCGGTCGCGATATGCGGGAGAGCGGCATCCCCATACGCGAAGCGCTCGTGCACGGACTACGGGCGGAAGGCATGGACGTGATCGATATCGGGCGCGTTGCAACGCCCATGGTCTACTTCGCCACGCTCGAAGCGGGTGCGATCGGTGGTGTGATGATTACCGCGTCGCATAATCCGGGCGCGTACAACGGTTTTAAACTCTGCGCAAAGTCCGCGGTACCCATTGGAATTGAGACGGGCCTGCTGGATATTCGCGATTCTATTCCCAGTATCTCGTCTGAACCGATACCTCCAATGCGAGGATCCGAGCGATCGGATGACGTGAAAGAGCGCTACTACGACAGCCTCTGCGAACTCTTTCCAGTGCGCCCTCGCTTGCGCGTGGTGATCGATGCGGGCAACGGAATCGCCGGTGAGGCAGTCGAGGGCTTGTTGGCCCGGTTACCGCTCGACGTGACCCGAATGTATTTTGAGCCCGATGGCACCTTTCCGAATCACGAGGCCGATCCCATCAAAGCGGAAAATCTTCGCGACCTACAGGCCGAAGTCATGCGCACGCAGGCGGACCTCGGCATCGCGTTCGATGGTGATGGTGATCGCGCGGTCTTCGTCGATGAGACGGGCGCGGCGGTTCCTGCGGACCTGATGACCGCGTTTCTAGCGAAAGTAGTTCTCAAGCATGGGTTGCTCGGTGCGGATTCGAATTCGAAAATCGTTTACGATCTGCGTTCGAGTCGCGCGGTGGCAGAGACGGTTGAAGCCCTCGGTGCTGAAGCGATTCGAAGCCGCGTGGGTCATGCGTTCATCAAGGCGACCATGCGCGAACGCGGCGCGTGTTTTGGTGGCGAGCTTTCGGGTCATTACTACTTTCGATTCCCGAGTGGTTACATCGCAGACGATGGTGCAGCCGCCATGATGCTTTTATTCCAAGCATTGGAACTCGAAGGCGGCAAGGTATCAGAGCTTTGGCAGCCGTATCGGCGTTACTTCCAAACCGGCGAACTGAATCGGCGCGTCGACGATGTGAATGAAACGCTGTCGCGGGTTCGTGCGCGTTATACGGACGGTGAATCCGACGAATTGGACGGTTTGACGATTTCGTACGCAGACTGGTGGTTTAATCTACGGCCTTCGAACACGGAGCCGCTGCTTCGATTGAACGTCGAAGGGCCAACGGAAAGCGAAACGCTGCAGCGCCGAGACGAGATCTTGGCCGTGATCGATGGCTAGTCCTGCGGGATTCGCCGCCGGGTTCGGCTGTTTCCGAGACGCACTTCAAATTCTGCGCAGACATCGCGCGCTCTGGCCTTGGTGTGTTCTACCTATTCTGCTGAATCTTTTGGTCTTCGCGCTCGCGGCGACGCTGTTTTTCTCGCATTTGGATGGGATCGGCGGATCCATCGACCTTTGGCTGGGCAATCCTCAGGCGGACGCGTGGTACGAATGGATTTGGGTGGGGCCGATGCGTGCATTGGCTTGGGGAATTCGCTGGCTGCTGATCGGCGTCTTCGCGGTCATTGTCTATATCTCGTTCACATTGGTTGGCGGTGTACTCGCTTCGCCGTTTCTTGACGTGCTTTCAGAACGCGTCGAAGCGCTGATCGCGGAAAATCCCGTGCCCGCAGCCAGTGGCGTGGGCCCGATGCTCTGGTCGCTACTTCAGGAAGCCAAGCGCACATTCTTTTTTATCGCGATGCAGGCCATGTTCTTCGCGCTGGGCTTGATTCCTGGACTGCAGCCGCTGGTTGCCGTCGCGGCGTTTGTCCTTACCGTGCTCTTTTTTAGCTTGGACTACTCGGGCTATGTCTTCGATCGACGCGGTGTTTCATTCTCAGAACGTCGGCGCTGGGTTTGGTTCCATCGGCGCGCAACCTCAGGTTTTGGTATGGGTGCGTTCGCGAGTTTTTTAATTCCGGGGTTCAACTTTCTCGCGTTACCCCTGCTGGTAACTGCGGGAACGCTACTCGTCTTCCGTCTCGACCAGCCCCAAACGGGCGAGGGTCGCGGCGAACCAGGTCGAATCGTCGGCTGAGGCCGGCCCGTCAAGACACAAACAAGGGCCTTCGAGTGACTCGATGATCGCCTGTGTTTCGGGTGTTCCCAAGACTTTGATGCGATCGCCGTTGAGCCCCACGCACGCGAGGATCGATTGGATGTCTGCATGGATTTGTTCTTCCCAGTCCTCGGGCAATGTATCTCGCGACAGCTTGTCGCTTTGACGCCGGCCTGTGAGTGGAAGATCAAAAACAATCACCCCGATTTCTTTGCTCCAGGTTGCGAGCACCTGATCGCTGATCGCATCCCCGGCATCACCGTTCGGTGTAAGGAAGAGCAGCTGCCGGGGCTGATCCCAGCCGCGCCAGCGCGCCCAAATCCGATCGCCGCGGGATAGCAATGAGAACTGTCGTTCGTCGCCGATCTGATGGAAAATCGGTGGGGTCAAGCGGGCAGCTCTTCGATCGCATCGCCCTTTCGCGGAGCCGCAACCAAGCGCTGCGAGAGCGTGCGAAGGCTTTCCGCGGCGGTCGAGTCCTCGGCCAATTCAAGCGTGGAAACGCCGTGCAGTAGCGAGCGAAATGTCGAGGGACCCCGAACCAGGGTTCCGAAATCTTCGACCGAAATTCCGAACTGGCGTCGTGCGGCGCCTTCGAGTTTTCGAAACAGCGGGTCCGCGCTTCCCTCGGATTCGGAATCGATGAGCACCGCCCCAATTCGAATATGACTCGGAAGCTTACTTAGATGTCTGAGCCAACGCAGGGTCCGCGCCAGGCCCGCTCCATGGCAGGGCATCGGCAGCAATATGCCATCCACATGGTCGACGAGTGGTCCCGAGAGCCGTTCGGTCATGGAGTCAGGGGGGAGCAAGGCCAGTGATCTCGCTGGATGCCCACGCTGCTCCAGACGATCGAGCCACGCCGACTCGAAATCGACCTTCGGGTCCTGCTGCGGCCAGTCGACTTCCTTCGGTGTCATGAGATATGGGCTCGGATCGAACGGCGCGATGATGGCCGTGCTAGAGCCTGGCTCAGCCATCGCTGTTGCGAGATCCACCGCGGTGATGAGATCGAGCGGTCGCTCGGGCGAGCAGGGCATGCACCAACATAACGCTGGCGTAGCGCGGGAATCCGTCTCCAAACTGGGATCCGGCGCTGCTGCGGCCGCCTTCGACTGACTGCGCGCGCGGACTTCCTGCTGTTCCTCTTCGGTGATGAAGAGGTGGAAGACGTCCGAAAGATCGTTCCGCGGCATATTGTTCCTCCGATACCGCCTCGTGCGAGGCCGGAGGGCCGCACTCAGCTGATGATCAGCACCGAATTTATACCACCTGCCGGGCCTTCTACGCGCCGCGGATTACTCGGGTCGGGCTGCCATTCACCGTCGATAAAGTAGCGGTATTGATACACGCCAGGGCCTAATCGGACCACTTTCTCCCAGGTGCCGTCTGCGGATCGCCGTGTTTCCACGCCCGCATCGGGAACCCAGTTATTGAAATCGCCCGCGAGTTGAACCGCTTCGGCATCTTTATTCTTCAGCGCGAACACCACCCCTTTGTCGCCGGCCGTTTCGGGCTCGGGTTCGGGCGTGAGTGCGGGCACGGTGATCTCGGATTCGCGTCGCTGCTCCTCATCGAAGAGCACCTCCAATGCCAAGGACATGTAGTCCACGAAGCCATAACTACGCCGATCGAGTTTCGCGATCGTGACCCCGCGTTGTGCCGCTTCGCGCAAACGAACGTTATGACGAATCACCGTGTCGAAGACGAGATCCTTGTAGGTTTCTCGGATTTCCGTCAATGCGCGTTTCGCAAAGCGCGTGCGGCCATCAAAGAGGGTCGGAAGTAAACGCACACGGAGCTCATGGCCGAGCCGGTCTTCGAGCAGTGCGATAGTTTCCAGTAGTTTGGCTACGCCGTGCATCGCGTAGTAACTCGTTTCCAGCGGAATGATGACTTCCTGCGCTGCACGCAATGCGTTGAAGGTCAAAACGCCAACGTTCGGCGGGCAGTCGATCAAAACGAAGTCGTATGGTTTGGGCAGCCGTTCGACCGCGACGGCGAGGCGTTCGGTCCGACCACTCGAACTTTCCGATCCCAGCTTTTGTTCCAGCGCGGAAAGGATCACGCCCGAGGGTGCAACATTGAGGTGTTCGCTGGCGTTGACCACGATCTCATCCAGACCCGGTCCTTCGCCGGGTTCCTCGCAGAGGACCTCGTAAATATTCTCGGAAACGTCCTCTGGATCGATTCCCAGGCCTAGCGTCGCGTGAGCTTGCGGATCCATATCGACGACCAACACACGGTGGCCTTCGTGGGCGAGGCAGCCAGCGAGATTAACAATCGTTGTTGTTTTCCCGCAGCCTCCCTTCTGATTCATGACGGCTATGGTGCGCATCGCGACTCCTTTTGCTCGTGCGGAGGGCCTTGTCGTCGACAGCGGGCTCCGAGACGAAGCGAATGATTTGAGTGGTCCCGATGCAAATTCATCTTCAATGGCCGTGCATGTCCAGATTGAATGCAGACTCCTTTTAGCATGTTTTCTCAAAAGCAAACTCGAAGCATTTGGGAACCTTCAAGTCGCAGCTGTGGATCTCTTGGCTAAAGTGTAGGCCGACAAGCAGAACGGGGTGGTGGGATGCTGAAACACAGCAGTGGCACAAAGCAGTCTGTTCGGAAGTGGTGCTCCCGTTAGCCCTTCGTGCTTGGGCGGTGAGCTGAAGACCCCCCAAATCTCCCACCCTAATGACGTCGCAGATGACGTCGTACCGGAGAATTAGCCACAGGATGGTGAACTTTGCCAGTCATACTGCCGTTGGGCCTGCGATTTTCGACTTGGGATCGAATACCGTCTTGCTCCTGGTCTTGGATATGGCGGGGAAAACCCGGGTGGATGAGGCACGGATCACACGACTCGGCCACCGCGTTTTTGAAACTGGCTCATTAAGTCTGGACTCGATCACGCGTACCCGTGAAGCGCTTGTCGAGTTGGGCGGATTGGCGCGTAGCATCGGAGCGGAGCCTCTGATCGGAATCGGAACCGAAGCGTTGCGACGGGCCGCAGACGGTTCGGCATTCCTGGAAAGCCTGGTCGCCGAAGGTTTGCTCGATCAAGCACTTCTCCTTGATGGGCTCGACGAAGCCAGGTACGCGTTGGCGCCGCATCGGTCGGCGGACGAATCGGTGGGGGTGGTGGATGTCGGAGGTGGGAGCACTGAATTGGCCTGGCTCGACTCGGCCGGTGATCCACGCTGCTGCAGCTTGCCGCTTGGGTCTGTGCGTCTCGCCGAGGCGGCTGGCGAAGATCGCGGCGCACTCGCGGCGGCGTTCGAGGCGGTGCAACCGGAACTGAACGCGCTTCGGCCGCATGGAATCGACGGCGTGAACAGGGTGGTGGCTGTCGCGGGTACCGCGACCACGTTGGCGGCCATGGAATTCGAACTCGAGCCGTACGATGCGGAGAGGGTTGAGGGCGTCTCGTTTGACCGAAGCCTGCTGCAGCGATGGATCCACACCCTCGAACCCATGGGGTTTGAGGCGCGCTGCCGGCTCCCAGGACTCGAAGCCGGTCGGGCGGATCTGATCGTGACGGGCCTAGCGATACTCGAGTTTATTCTGGGATGGCTGGAAACGGATGCGTTCAGTATCAGCGGTCGCGGCATGCGCTACGGCGCCGCTCTCGACTGGCTCGCTCGAGGTCGCTTGGTTTGATAGGGTTGTCGAACTGTGTCTAAGCACTCTCTGGTCGTCGTAGGACCGGACGGGCGGCGTCCCTTCATGCGTGGGATCGTTGTTCAGTCGCTGGTGACTCGCGGTGTTCCCTTCGACGTCGCGTTGGAGACGGCCACCCTTATTCGGGACGAGCTTCAGGGCCGCGGAGAGGTGGGCGAGGACGAGCTCGCGAAGCTGGTCGAAGGCCACCTCCAAGACCAATTCGATTTGGAGGCGCTGCCTCGGCGGCCGGTGCTTGAACCCCCGCTGGTGAAGGGTCCCCGGGGTTCGGGCAATCCTTTTTCCAAGGGAATTCTCGCGGTTTCGCTGCAGGGCGCGGGCCTCGATCCGAGTGATGCATACGACGTTGCACGTGAGCTCGAAGCGAATCTGCTTCGACAAGGTCAGTCGGAGATCGATCGTGCCGCGCTACGCGACTTGGTTTGCAATACGATCGAAGAACGTCACGGCGCACGCGCGGCCCAGCGCTATCGGGTTTGGCGCCAAAGTTTAGAGGACGGGCGTCCCATATTTATTTTGCTCGGTGGTTCGACCGGCGTCGGGAAAACCTCGATTGCGGTTGAAGTCGCAAGGCGTTTGGAAATATCCCGGGTCATTGGTACCGATTCGATTCGGCAGATCATGCGGCTGATGTTTTCTGCGGATCTGATGCCCGAGATCCACTGTTCGACCTACGACGCGCATCAGATGCTACCCGCCCACCGAGGAATGTCCGTCGATCCAGTGATTGAAGGTTTTCGCGAGCAAGCACAGCGCATCACGGTGGGTGTCCAAGCATTGCTCGATCGGGCCGTGGAAGAGAACACCAGCCTATTGATCGAGGGCGTCAACCTGCTGCCGAGTATGGTGGATTTGGCCCGCTATCAGGATCACGCGCATGTGATTTCGCTGGTGGTGGCATCGCTGGATACCGACGCGTTTCGTAAGCGCTTTGACCAACGTGCGGCCGAATCACGGGAACGCCCTGCGGATCGCTACCTTCAACACATGGACGAGATCGTCGCGATCCAGGATCATATTCTTGCGGAAGCCGATCAGGGGGATCTTGCGATCATCGATAATGTGCGTTTCGATGAGGCGGTTCTGTCGGTGATTCGCTCGGTGATTTCCACCTTGAAGAAGTCCTTCCCACAGGACGTCGAATCCAGCGGTTGATGAGTTGAAATGAGGAGCCTATTGCGATGAGTCGAGCTCGAAACCGCAAGGTCACATACGTTGCGCTCTTACTGTTGGTGGCCGCCTGCGCGCCGCTCACGGTGCAAGAGGAAAAGGAACTCGGGCTCGAAGCTCAGCGCCAGATCCGCGACAGTGTGCAGCTGATGCGAGACCGTGTGGTGGTCAACTACGTCCGCAGTATGGGTGCGTCACTCGCGAATTCATCGCGAAAATCCCCGTTCGATTTCCGTTTCTACGTGGTGGAAAACGAAGAAATTAACGCGTTCGCGATTCCGGGGGGGGCGATCTACGTTCATACCGGCTTGATTCAGGCCGCGAAAACCGAAGGCGAGCTCGCCGGCGTCATCGCGCACGAGATTGGCCACGTGACGGCGCGACATTCCGCCAATAATTATCGTCGCGGACGCAACACCGGATTCATTGCGACGGTGCTGACCTATATGATCTATTTTTTGACCGGAAATCCGTACGCGGCGAACGCCGGAATGCTCGGAACCAATGTCGCGGCGCAGGCATATATGAGCAACTACACCCAGGAAGCGGAATACGAAGCCGACACGTTGGGAGTAGAGACCATGGTCAATGCCGGGCTCGAGCCCAACGCGCTGGCAACGATGTTTGAAACGCTGCGTGAAGAGTACGGCGACGGCGGAAGCTTTCTCGCGAGTCACCCAGCGCCAACGGCTCGAATTCAAAACGTGAAAAAGTTGATCGATAAGGCTCGTCCGTTTCAGGTCACGCGACATCCCGACCCGCGCAAACTGAAAATCATTCAAGAGCGGATCAAGTTGGTGGCGGGAACAGACGATGCTGACGAGCTGGACGCACCAGACGACGACAAGTAGTGTCAACCACTCCAGCACAGCGCATTCAAACCATGAGCCGGCGTTTATTTCGCAACGCTGGTATTTTATTGCGCGATCTATTGATGGCGCCGATCGCGATGAAGGTTCCGCGCGACTGGTTGATCATTCGACTTGATCGCGGTGTCGTCGAAGCGCACTATGGCTCGCTCTTCACAGGTTTGAACTTCCAGCGCGTACAAACACTCGCGTCCATTCTGGAAGCGCTCGAATACGCGAAGACCGACGCGAAACTCAAGGGTGTCCTGTTTCGTGTGGGAACCCGTTCGTTGGGCTGGGGCAAAGCGTACGCGCTTGCGCGCTCATTGCAGGCGCTTAAAGACGCTGGCAAGAAAGTCGTCACGTATTCCGAGTCGAGCGGAAACGCGGGTGCTTGGCTCGGCGCGCTTTCTGATCATTTTTGGATGACACCGGAAGGACGCTTGGATCTCTTGGGCGTGCATCTGGAAACGCCGTACATTCGCGGCGCACTGGATCGCTTGCAGATACGACCCAAGGTCGTGAGTGCAGGTCGGTACAAAGGAACCGGCGAGATGCTCGAACGTTCGTCGATGAGTGAAGCCGCGCGCGAAGCGCTTGACCAGGTTGCGGATGGACTCTACGCAGAGCTCGTTGCGGCGTTGGTGCCGCGTGCCGGCAGTGAAGGCAAGGCGCGTGGGTGGATCGATGGAGGCCCCTACCTCGCGTCAGAAGCAAAAGAGCACGGACTCGTCGATGAACTCGTCTATGTAGATGAGTTACCCAAGCGCATGGCAATGCTCATGGATGCAGATGCTGAAAACGACGCTCCGACGATTGCCCCCAATATCTATCGCAAACTCGCACGACCGCGTTTTCGAACCCAGCCTTTGAACGCGGGTCCCAGCGATATTGCGGTCGTCCCGTTACTGGGTGCGATTCGTCCGGGAAGCGCTTCACCACGCGGCGTGATCGGCGTACTGCGTGCGCTTGCGGAAAACTCAAGCGTGGCAGCGGTTGTGATTCGCATCGACAGTCCCGGTGGTGACGCGCTGGCCTCCGATCTGATCTGGCGCGCCGTAGTGAAACTTGCCGAGAAGAAGCCCGTGGTCGCGAGTATGGGGGATACGGCTGCCTCGGGTGGCTACTACGTCGCCATGGCGGCACGCGAGATCGTGGCTGAGCCAACAACGATCACCGGCTCCATCGGTGTGGTGTTGGCGAGTTTCGAGGTTGAAGGTCTGCTCCGAAATTGGGGTGTGGCGTTTGACGGTGTCGCGCGCGGTCGCCATGCCGGGATCTATTCGATTTCGCGTGCGCGAACGCCTGAAGAGGAGGCGATTTTTCGGCGCCAGGTCGATCGCCTGTATCAGAACTTCGTATCGAAGGCCGCCACAGGGCGTGGCATGACGGATGCCAAGCTCGGCGAAGTCGCCCAAGGCAGGATCTGGACCGGTGCCGATGCAAAGGCGTGTGGACTGGTCGATCACCTGGGCGGCTTGGGTCATGCGATCGACCGCGCTCGAGGTCTTGCGGGCGTTCCTGAGGGGCAGGGGAGCACGGTCCATCTTTCTGGTATCGTGCCTCCGATCGCGATGTTGATGCGATCGAACGGAGCCGCGTTTTGGTGCCCCATAGAGATCCCGCTGAACTAGCCTCCGTTCTAGAGACCGAGGATTTGCTCGAACGTGGCTTGGTCGCGTGTGCGGGGCAAGTTCGGGTGGTGCTGGACATCGGATTTGGTCGTGGCGAACTACTGATCGAGCTCGCATCAGCGCAGCAGGATACCGCGTTCATGGGCGTCGAAATTTCTCGCAAACGTGTGGAAAAAGTCGCGCGCAGGATCGCGCGCGTCGAACTCAAGAACGTGCGCGTCATGCATTCCACCGCAGAGCACGTGGTCGAACGTGTATTGCCCGTGAAGTCGCTGGCGGAGTGCTGGATCAACTGTCCCGACCCATGGCCGAAGAAGCGACATTTTAAGCGCCGTCTGATTCAAAGTGAATTCATTGAGCGTTTGCGCCAGCGGATGGTGCCGCAAGCGGTGCTTCATCTTGCGACGGATCACCCAGGTTACGCGGAGTGGATGCACGATGTGATGTCGAAGGCGCCCGGCTGGGAAAATCTACATGCACCGGCGCCGTGGTCGGACACAAGACCGCCGCGCATTGCAACCGCATACGAAACAGAATGGCTGGCGGAAGGTCGGTGCATGGCGTATTTCGAGTATCGATGCCAGGAGACCAGATGAAGCCGAAATCCGTTCTAGGCTCTTCGACTGCAGAGTTGCGCGATGCGCTCAGTGCTCAAGGCTTCGAAGCGTATCGTGCTGAACAAGTTCTACATTGGATCTTCCGCCGCAACGTGCTCGACTTCAGCGCGATGTCGAATTTAAGACTCGAGCAGCGGCGACAGCTCGCAGCGGAGTGGTGTGTGCACCCGCTCGAACGTGCGGCGGTTTTTGGCGGCGAGGATGGAACGCAGAAACTACAACTTCTCACGCACGATGGTGCCAGTATCGAGACGGTGTTGATCCCGGAAGATCGTCGATACACGGTCTGCGTGTCATCACAGGTTGGATGCAGCTTGGACTGTTCATTCTGTGCGACGGGCCGTCTTGGTCTGGGTCGTAACCTAGGTGCAGATGAAATCGTCGATCAAGTTGTCCACGCACAGGATGTGGCGCATACGATGGGAAATGACGTGAGTCATATCGTGTTCATGGGCATGGGCGAACCACTGCTGAATTTGAAGAACGTGCTCCAGGCGATACGTGTGTTGATCGATCCGAAAGCAGGGGGCTTCTCCCCAAAGCGCATTACCGTGTCGACCGCGGGTGTGGTGCCGAAAATGGCAGAGCTGGGACAAGCGGTCCCCGTTCGTCTCGCGGTCTCATTGCACGCAACGACCGATGAGGTTCGCAATCGCCTGGTTCCACTGAATCGTCGCTTTCCCATTGCCACGTTGCTGGAAGCGTGCCGGCGCTATCCGGCGAGCGACCGCGAGCGCATCTCGTTCGAGTACACGATGATTCGCGATGTGAATGACTCAGCCGCCGATGCCCAGCGTTTGATTAAACTTGTGCGTGGGCTTCGTGCGAAGGTCAACTTGATTCCGCTGAACGAACATCCGGGCGCGAATTTTCGTCGGCCGCACGATGCTGCCGTGAGCCGTTTTGCCGATATCTTGGCGCACGGACGTGTGACGGTTACGGTGCGCCGCAGCCGGGGAGACGATATCTACGCCGCATGTGGTCAGCTGGGCGCGGTCGCGCGCGAAGCCGAGACTCCAATCGAAGCCGAGACCCGCCGATAGAGTGAAGCGATGATTTACGCTATCGGTGATATCCATGGCATGGTGCATAAGCTCCAAGCGTTAATTGAAGAATTACCGCTGACGCCGGACGATCACCTGGTCTTTATCGGCGACTATGTTGACCGTGGTTCCAATCCGGCGGCGACTGTCGGCTACCTTCTGGAGTTGGAAAAGCAGTACTCCTGCACCTTTCTCATGGGCAATCATGAATCGATGTTTCTTTCGTTCCTTGGTTGGGAGGCGCCCCAGTACTTTGGTGGCGAGGCTTTCTTACAAAACGGTGGTGAGACTACGCTCACCAGCTACGGCTACTTTGAGGCGGACGGTAAATTCAGCATGCCGGACGACCACGTCGAATTTTATAAGAACCTCAAGCTCTGGTACCTACACGGCGAGTATCTATTCGTCCACGCTGGACTCTCGCGGGACGTAATGGCTTTTTCCGACGTCAAATATGCACTCGAGCAAGAGAGCCCGCGTGAAATACTTTGGCAGCGCGCGACGATCGACCTGCCCCATAGTCTTGGCGTGACGATTGTCTACGGTCATACTCCGCAGCCGGATATGCAGGTGCGATGGAACTTGCCGTATTCGATTGGGATCGATACCGGTTGCGTGTATGGTGGGCTACTGACGGCCCTCCGACTACCGGATGAGACCGTGTTTCAGGTGTAGCGATGACAGATCTATCCCCCGAACAAGAACTAATCCGCGATACTGTGAGACGCTTAGCAGAGCATGAGCTCGCGCCGATCGCAGCGAAGATCGATAAAGACGATTGGTTTCCGCGTGATTTTTTTCGGCGCCTTGGCGAGGTTGGCGCGCTGGGCGTGCTTGTCCCCGAGGAATACGGCGGCAGCGGTGGGGATTATTTTTCGGCCGCATTGATCATGGAAGAGCTTGCCAAGTTCTCTGGCTCGGTTTCACTTTCTTACGGTGCACACGCGGTCCTTGCCGTGGGTGCGATCAATCGGGACTGCAACGACGAGCAGAAGCAGTGTGTACTGCCCGCACTTTGTTCGGGTGAAGCGATCGGTGCTTGGGCGTTGACCGAACCGGGTTCGGGCTCGGATGCCCTCGGCATGCGGACGGTCGCCAAGCGGGACGGGGATACTTACATCCTCGATGGCTCAAAGACCTTTATCACCAACGGGTCCGAAGCCAAGACCCTGGTCGTCTATGCGAAGACCGATCCAGAAGCCGGGCCACACGGTGTGTCGGTGTTTCTCGTTGACGGGAGCGCCGAAGGATTTTCAACCAGTCGCACGCTAGACAAGATGGGTATGCGCGGTAGCCCGACGGCAGAACTTCGCCTCGACCAGATTCGGGTGCCTGCGTCGGATCTCGTGGGTGCGGAGAACGAAGGCGTCGCGATGATGATGCGCGGCCTCGATGTCGAGCGTGCCACGCTGGCGGGAATCTCGTTGGGATTGGCGGAAGCCGCGTTGGAGCATGCGGTCGACTACGCACGCGAGCGCAAACAATTTGGCAAGCCGATCGGCGACTTCCAAATGGTTCAGAAGATGCTTTCGGATATGTACACTGAGGTCTATGCGGCTCAGCTCATGGTCTATGACGCCGCGAGACGTTGCATTACCGATACGAATTGTTCCCATATGGCATCGGCGGCTAAACTTTTCGCCTCGGAAATCGCCACCAAGGCGGGTATGGCGGCAGTACAGATCCTTGGTGGCTATGGCTACACCCGCGACTACCCCGTTGAGCGGATCGCGCGGGATGCGAAGCTGATGGAGATCGGCGCGGGAACTTCCGAAATCCAGCGAATTATTATTTCTCGCTGGCTTCTTCGTGGACGTTAGCTCCCGGCGGACTGCCCAGATGAGTCAGCAGCGCCAGGTTTGCTCAGGGTCGACGCGGCGTTCGGGTTAGTCGTTGTTTAGCGGTTAACTTGCGGGTAAAAGAGGCCGATGATCTGCATGAGGCAAAGACCCCTCTATCGCCAAGGAGCGAGCGGCGAATGATCTCAACGGTGTATAAAGACAATCTGCCACGTACACTCACGTGGCCCGTTGCTTCTGCTCAAATCAGCAAAGAACTGGAAGGCGTCATCGTTTTCGACGAGGTCGTCATGTACCAGCTTTTTGATTCGGAGCAGAAAGGCTTGTACAAGTCGAATATGGTCGAAAGCGAAGCCTACCCAGTGTTCGCGGTTCAAGCGGGCGTGCCGAAGGTCAAGGGTGACAAGAAGGCCGAGCTGATTGCGAATGATCCGAAGATCCGGTCGGTGATCGTCTTTCCGGTGAAACTCCGTTTCAAGGAAGATGCCACCAAGGCGATTATGCAAACAGGTATGCGCGCTTTGAAGAATTGGTTCATCGCCGCTGGGCGCTCAGCTGAGCCGCCGAAGACGCTTGTGCTCTGGTTCAACGAGCACACAGGCGCGATCATGCCGAAGTTCGCGCCCGCCGCGACCAGTAGCGCTGACGCCCCCCAACTTTAGTCGCCTAGGCTCAACCTGAAATCTTAGGATGAGCTGTCGATCCGTTCGACGACTGGGATTTGTAGTTGGCTCCCCGGCTTCAATTGCGTGATGCTGATTTCCGGGTTGTAGCGCTGAATCAACCAAGTTGGAATCTTGTAGACACGTGTGGAGAGTATCCAGAGGCTCTCCCCCCGCTTCAACTCATGCTCGCGTGTGCCGGTCACGCGGTAGGTGCCGAAAAAGTCTTCCTCGATGCTCTTGTGGAACTCGATGCGCCGTTCCAGAAATTCCGCCGCGCTGACGCGGGAAAAATCGAGATGAAGTTTCCGCCCCATGCGCAGCTTTTGTCGTGAGCTCAGCCGATTGAGCGCGCGTATTTTGGATGCAGGCAGGTTCAACCAATCGGCGAAATGCCCCAGTGTCTCGTCGGTATCTACAATGATCCAGTCGTCTTCGAGTCGCCGCCATGGCGATTCTTCAGGAATCGGTGGCGCGACGGGATCGACCTTTGTGATGGCTGCGCTGAGTACTGAAGGCTCTGGCGTCGCTGCCAGTGCTTCAGCTGCTACCGGTACCGGCGCTACCGGCGGCGGCGTGGCTTTCGCGATCGGTTTCGGTGAGGGCTTTGGTTTCGGCTTGGGTGTGGCGGCGTTGGCGGTCTTGACCAATCCGGCAGGCTTTTTCTTTGCCTTGCTGCCGCCGCGATCTGGAAGTTGCAGAACTTGCCCCGGATAGATGCGATGGCTGCTCGGTAAGTTGTTCAAGGAAACCAATGTGGACACGCGTGTGCGATGGCGGCCAGCGATTCGGCCCAACGTATCGCCACGCCGAACCTGGTAGTAGCGCGACGCGTGTTGTTCGCCATGGCGGATCGCCGTCGGCACCTGTGCGATCCAGGTGTCGAAATCAGGTCCAACCGTGCCGGCCGGTAGGCGCAGCGTATAGTTCTTAGGAATTCGCTTGCCTGAGCGAAATACAGGCGGTCGCAGTGCCGGATTATAGTGTTTGATCGTTTCCGGGCTGAGGTTCAAATGCGTCTTCAAGTCGTTGATATCCGCGTAGAACGGCAGCGTGACCTCATCCACAGGTTCGGGTATGTCGCGTTGCAGGGGGCCGAAGTACGATTCGTAAGAATGCATGATGCGCCTGGCTGCGATGAATTGTGCATAGAAATTCCGCGATGCGAATCCAAAGGTCCGACTGCGGTAGCGGTTGACGATGGCCGCGATGTCTTTGGTTTTTAGCCTACGCACGGCGCGCTTCATTCCGGCCGCACCGTGGTTATAGGCGGTGAGCGCCAGCGGCCATTCGCCAAGTGCCTTGTAGTTGTCGCGGAGCAAACGCGCGGCGGCGTGGGTGGACACCTTGGGATCGAGCCGTTCATCGACGATGTAGTCGATCTCCAGATAGAGCCGGCCGGTGCTGCGCATAAACTGCCAAACCCCGGCCGCGCCGTACTTCGAGTAGGCGCTGATGTTGAACGAGGATTCGACATGCGGAAGGTAAGCGAGATCTGGCGGTAGCCCCATCTCTTCAAACGTGGCGCGCATGTCGCTCTCGTAGGCGCCCGAGCGTGCTAGTCCTGCACGAAACTTGTCTCGCTGTCCTAGTTGAAACCGAATGCTGCGTGCCGCACGACGAAAGTCTTTTCCTGTGGGTGGCCGTCCGAGGTCCAGTTCCAGCAAGCGGACAATGGTTTCCTCTTTTTCATTGAGCGGCGGTTTGCCGGTTGCCAGCCGATTGAGGATGGCTTTCCAGTACTTGCGCCGCTTGTCGACCAGGTTCTGACGGGTTTTCTTGCCTTTGCGACCGTTGAATCGAATGGTTTCGTAAACAACGCCTAGATTGCGCGCGTCGTGGAGTAAGCCGCCGTCGGTGGTGACTTCTAGGTACACGCGCGTCCAGAAACTGAACGCCGAGCGCATGGCTTCGGGCTCGGGGAAATCCTCGTCCGATGCGAAGCTGTGTCCCGTCAGTGAAATGCCGAGCAAGAGGCATGCTAAGAAACGGTGGTGGCGAAATAATCGACTCAAGAAAGACTCTCCCACTATCCTCATCGCCAGCAAAGAACAAGCGCTTGAAGCATAAGTGTGCCGCGTGCCTACACGTTGAAGCGGTAATGAACGATGTCGCCATCCTGGACGACATATTCTTTCCCCTCGAGTCTCAACTTACCGAGCTTTTTGGCTTCTGCCAAACCGCCGTCGAGGGTATGAAATTCGTCGTAGCCAATGACTTCCGCGCGAATGAACCCGCGCTCTATATCCGAGTGAATCTTGCCGGCTGCCGCTTTAGCCGCGATACCGCGCTCGATCGCCCAAGCCCGGCATTCATCTTCTCCGACGGTGAAAAACGGGATGATGTCGCAGCGTTCGAGTAGCGCACGAGTCAATGCGCCCCCGGCGGGCTCCGTCACGCCGTACTCGGCAAGAAAATCCGCCTGCTCTTCCGCAGGCAAGTCGCTCATTTCAGCTTCCAACGCTGCAGATAGACTCAAAATCGCGAGTCTGTATTCGTCCGCTCGTGCAGTCAGACCTGCTGGAACCGGCTTGCCCGCCTGCTCCTCGGCGACATTCAGCACCGCGATCATCGGGCGGTCCGTCACGAAGGCGTATCCCCGGAGCGCATTCCGTTGCTCCTCGTCGAGCTCCGCCGCATAGATGGGATGCTCTTTTTCGAGTGTCATCTGTGCAATTTCGAGTGCTTCCTTCTCTTGGTCTCGAATTTTTTCTCTTACCGCGCGTTTCAGCCGTCGCTCGATTGCGGCCAGGTCTTCGAGACAGAGTTCCCCCATCAGGCGATCCAAAGCGGTGACCCAAGCCTCGGGCGCGGGATCGGCGAAGGCCGGAATCACGAGTAAAAGCACTTCCATCCGCTTCATGCCCTCGATCTCCCCGGTGGGGAAGGACGGTTCCAGGGAGGGGCAGAGATCGTGAATGCGGATTTCGATGGGCGTCTTTTTCTTGGGTTGAAAGAGCTCGCAGAGTCGATCCAGGCGTGGATCCGGCACGTAGATGGTTCCGATCGCACCCGAGGCATGACGCTCACCCGTTTCACCGCGTGCGCGCTGTGCGAGTAGGGCTTGAAAGACGGTACTGCGACCGCTTCCCGCTAATCCGACGACTCCGATATCCATTCGGCTGCGCAGGATAGCGAAACGTTGGCCGGTGTGGGCGTGTTATCCTCCCCGCCGATATGGGACCCCTCAAAGGCATCAAAGTGATCGAGTTGGCGGGGATCGGACCCGGTCCGTTCTGCGGCATGATGTTGTCCGATATGGGCGCGGAGGTGATTCGTGTCGAAAGGGCCAATCTGGTTCAGCTGGGCAGCCCCCCCGCGCCCGCGGCCGACGTGCTCAATCGCGGCCGGCGCAATATCGCGGTCGATCTCAAGCATCCCGATGGCATCGAGACTGTGCTTAAACTCGTCGAGGGTGCGGATGTGCTGATCGAAGGCTATCGCCCCGGCGTTACCGAGCGTCTGGGTGTCGGCCCCGACGCCTGCTTGGCGCGCAACCCGCGTCTTGTTTACGGTCGCATGACGGGATGGGGGCAGGATGGCCCGCTGGCTCATACGGCGGGGCACGACATCAACTACATCGCGCTCGCCGGGGCACTCGATCCGATCGGTCGTGCGGGCGAGGCGCCGGTGCCACCGCTCAACCTGGTTGGTGACTTCGGTGGGGGTGGCATGTTTCTCGCGTTCGGTATCGCGGCCGCGTTGGTCGAGCGTGCGAGCTCGGGCAGGGGGCAAGTCGTGGATGCCGCGATGGTTGACGGGGTTGCTACGTTGATGGGGATCTTTCACGGTCTGAACGCGATTGGTGTTTGGAACGAAGAACGCGGTACCAACCTTCTCGACTCGGGCGCACATTTCTACGACGTCTATGAAACGTCCGATGGCAAGTACGTTTCGATCGGCTCGATCGAAAAACAGTTCTATGCCGAACTGCTCCGATTGACCGGTCTCGACGCGGGCGACCTGCCCAAGCAGATGGATCGAAGCCAGTGGCCGGTCTTGAAGGAACGCCTGCGCAAAGTTTTCAAAGGTAAAACCCGCGACGAATGGTGCGAAATCATGGAGGGCACCGACGTCTGTTTCGCGCCCGTTCTTTCGATAAACGAAGCGCCCGACCACCCGCATAACGTTGCTCGCGGCACGTTCCAAGAAGTCATGGGTGTTAAGCAATGCGCGCCGGCACCACGTTTTAGCCGGACGGTACCCGAAACCCAGGGCCCACCATCATCTCCGGGTGGCGCGACCGATGCAGTGCTTACCGAATTTGGTTTCTCGACGGAGCAAATCCAGAAGCTCCGCGACTCGGGTGCAGTTGCCTAATCGCCGCTAGATCCGGATCTAAGATACAATTTCAGAGTGTTGGGTTCAGATGAAAGCGGGTTAAATTGCGCAACAATCATTGTTGTTGCGAGTTCCGCCACGGAGTTGCCGCTGTATTGCACTTCGTTAGCATCGTCGCTGGGTATGAAGCTCCACGCGGTCGAACCTAGCGACGATATCGATCGCTGCATCCGCGAAACGCGTTGGCGCCGTCGGCCAAGTGAAGTCGCGCCCGTATTGCTGGGTATTGGAGTCGAGGCTGTCGAAGCCGTGCGGAAAGCCGCGGCGCGTTGGGATCGAGCGCTCACGGCGAGCTTCGCGTTCGATCACGAAACCCACGTTTCCGAAGGTGAGCTAGAAAGGCGCATCGGCAATGCGATTGCCGATCGATGTTTGGAAGAGCCGCTCTTTCTGGTCGAGGCTTAGTTCGAGGTTGCGGACGCGCCGGCATCTGCGATGTAGTTCGATCCCGTGACCAAACTGGCTTCGTCCGACGCCAAGAACAAGGCAACGTTTGCGATTTCATCCGGTTGACCCATGCGTCGCATCGGAATCATTTTGATCAAGCGTTCTAGGCCTTGGGGCGCATGCTTCGCCCAGGCCATCATCGGCGGGGTTTCGACCATGCCTGGTGCGATCGCGTTGATGCGAATGCCATGGGCAGCATTTTCCAGCGCAGCCGTTTTCGTGAGATGCACGATCGCCGCCTTTGCTGCGCCGTAGGCTCCTAGCGTCGGCTGAGGTCCCAAAGCGACCGCGGAGGCCATGTTGATGATGGAACCACTTTGCTGCGGAATCATTACCGACAACGCCGCACGCATACCGAAGAATGTACCGTCGAGTGTCACCGCTTGGATCTTGCGCCAAAACTCGTCCGTCATATCGGCTACGAGTGTGGGCAGAGACAGCGCCGGTAGATTCATCCAGATGTCCATGCGTCCGAACTCGGAAGCACAGCGTTGCGCGAGTGCGTTTACCTGATCCGAGTTGCGGCTGTCGCAGGTTTGAACGAAAGCGCGTCCGCCAGCCTCTTCAATAGCCTTGAGTGTGGCTACGGCGCTATCGCCGTCGATATCGCTCACTAAAACGGCGGCGCCTTCGCGCGCAAAGCGCTCGGCGCACGCTTTGCCAATTCCGGAGCCTGCACCCGTTACGACGGCGACTTTGTTTTCGAGCCGCATGACTAAGCCGCGTCCGAATCCAAGACAGCGCGGGCGACCAATTCCTCGAGGTGATGACCGTCGTACCAACTCAGTTGAAGTTGTTTGGCTCGCCTAAAATAAAGCTGGATGTCGTACTCAATCGTGAACCCAACGCCGCCGTAAATCTGTTGCGCCTTCGCGGTGAGGTCGCGAAACATCTGGCAGGCGAAAAGCTTGGCCATCGGTGCGAGTCGCTCGACGCTCTTGCCCTCCGCACGCGCCCAGGCGGCTTGGTGCACCAAGATTCGCGCGCCGTCGAGCTCCGTTGCGGCATCTGCCAGATAATGTGAAATCGCCTGGAACGCCCCAAGTGGTTTATCAAACTGCTTGCGCTCTTTGGCAAATTCAACGGTCATTCCAAGCGCGCGTTCGGCTGCACCGACCGCGTACGCGGCTTGAGCGATCGCGCCGTCCAGCATTAAAGTCTCCCAGGCCAACCAACTGCCGTCAATCTTGGCTTCGACCGGAACGTTGTCAAAGTCCACACGGTACTGGGTATCGGAGGCGAGCGTGAACTGCTGCGTCAACGTCACACCTTTTTGTCGTGGATCCACCAGAAAGACTTCGATCTGGTCGTCGGCAGCCCCGGTACGCGCGAGCACGAGCAAGCGTTCTGCAGAACTCGCGAATGCGACATGGCGCTTTGCGCCGCTGATCAACGTTCGCTCCCCATCGTCCATGGCGCGGAGCTGAACCCCCCTAGCGCCGTAGCCGCCATCGGGCTCGAGCCACGCTGGGGTTAAAATCGATTCGCCGGAAACGATCTTTGGCAACAGCCGCTGCCGCAGATCTTCGGAACCGTTGGCTGCGATGAACCCTCCACAGAGCACCGAACCCACGAAATGGGGTGAGGGCGCGAGTGCACGTCCAAACTCCTCATACGCGATCGCGCATTCGAGCATGGACTGCCCACCGCCCCCGTACTTCTCTGGCAACGTCAAACCGAGCAAGCCGAGTTCTGAGAGGCTTTTCCAGAAGTCCGAATCAAACCCCTTGGGGTCGTCTTCCATCTTACGTACGATTTCGAGTGAGCATTGATCGTCACAAAGGCTGCGAATCATTTCGCGCAGCATGTCCTGTTCTTCATTGAAGTCGAGATCCATCTTGAACTCCTTACGATCCGTTTGCTTTCGCGTTTGAATTCCCAGGTCCGTTGGGTTGCCAGTCCGAACCTCGGCGCTTCCAAGGGTTATCGCCGCTGCCGCTTGGCACAGCGACGCGGGCCTTACACGACGTCGTGATCTTGTCGTTGACCGTCATCGCTAAATCGAGATCTGCCCACGCGCAGCCGCTGTCGTCTGTCGACACGTTCGTGACTTTGCCACGAATGACCATGGTATCGCCGGGGAAGACCGAGTCGCGCATGCGAAACTGCATCTTGCCCAAACGGCCCGTCGCCCCGGTCCAGTCGGTGACGTAACGCTCAAACCAAGCCGCCTGATTGGGCGTGTTGAGGAAAATATCGCGGGTGCCGTTGCGGTTGACCGCGAAATCTTTGTCATGGTGCATCGGACGCCAATCGCGACTCGCTAACGCGCCCAACACGACGGTGGTCGGGGTCACGTCGACAGAGAGCGTGGGAAGTTCATCACCGGCTTGAATCTGATCGATGCTGAGTTGAGTCATGCGCCCCTCCGATAGCCAAAGCCCGTATAACTTTCGATACCGACCATTTCACCGCGCTGATTGGTGTACTCGACCTCAATCTCCCAAAATCGACCTTGTCCGAGCTTGGTCGTCTTAGGCTCACTAACAGACCGTAGAATCTGGCGCGTTTTTAGACGGTCGCCGGGTCGTACGGGTTCTCCGAAGGTCATCGTGTTGTCTGTCATGATCGCTTCAGGGAGTCCCAATTTTTCTTTGAGATCGAAGTGAATTTGCAGCGGCTGCGCTTGTTTCTTGCGACCCGGCGCCCAGTGATGCGGTCGAAACCAGACGCTTAGCATCGTCGGTGGCGCGATGGGTCCGTCGGTCAATTCATTGGCGACTTTATCGTCCCAAAAAAGTGGATTGCCGTTTTCTACCGATGAGCAGGTCGTGTGGATGTAACCGCGTTCGACGTCGAACTCCGTGTCTTCCTCATAGCGCGGTTGCCCAATCCAATCGCCAACTTCGTTAGGTATCTCGATCATTCCAAAACTCCCTGGTCGCGTAATGCTCGAATTCGATCTGCGTCGAAACCAGCGTCACCGAATACTTCGTCGGAATCGGTAACGCTTGGATCGCGCACGGTATGGGGTGCTGAGTCTGTGCCGCCCGCGAGCACGGGTCCGAGTTGCTCGAAACTTCCGTGATCGGGATGCTTGGCTTCAACGAATGCGCCGCGTGCCCGGAACTGCGGATCCTGCACCAATTCGTCGATTGAATTGACCGGTGAAACACAGGTGTTTGCCGCCGCGAGCTCGCTCACCCATGTGTCACGGTCTCGGGTCGCAAACGCCGCACGAAAATCTCTTCGGATTTCGTCCTGCACAGCGTCATCATTTTGCTGGGGAATCCATTTTTCTAGATCCAAGCCGCGACAGAGATTGGCGAAGAACGCGGGTTCAATGGCTCCTACCGCAAGCCACTTGCCGTCGCGCGCGGGATACACGTCGTAACAAGCGTACTTCCCCGTGAGAAGGGAGGACCGTGGACCCGGGCTCGCGCCGGTGGCAAGGCGTTCGTCGATGTGAAGCGCCATCAATGAAAGTACACCTTCAGCTACAGATACATCGAGGTAACTGCCTTGCCCCGTTTTCTCGCGTCCCAATAGCGCAGCAAGAATTCCAATGACGGCGTGCATTCCACCGCCGGCACTATCGGCCACGGTTGCACCGGGAAGTGCGGGGCCACCGTCTTTGGTGCGTCCGCTGCAATGCAAGAATCCACCGAGTGCGAGGTAATTGATATCGTGTCCCGCCCAGGCGGAGTAGGGACCGTCTTGGCCGTAACCACTGGTCGAGCAATACACGAGCTTGGGATTCTTCGTGCGTAGCGATTCGTAATCGATCCCAAGTCGTGCCGTTACGCCGGGTCGGTAGCTCTCAATCACCACATCAGCCGTGGCGGCGAGCTGCATGAAAGCATCGCGCCCTTCGGCGGCTTTCAGGTCAATGCGGACCTGTTTCATTCCGCGACCCGCGCCATAGCTGAAGAACGCGGGTTGAATCTGTGCACCGCTTCGTTTTGACGTCACGCCGATTTTGATCACCGTGGCCCCGTAGTCGGCTAGAACCCGTGAACAGCGCGACGCAGGCCCCACGCTCGAGAGGTCTAAAACTTTAAAGCCGTCGAGGTTTCCACTCATGGGCGAGCTAGAAATTCTTGGGCAAACCGAGTTTGCGTCGCGCGATGATGTTCTTCTGAATTTCAGATGCACCGCCACCAATCGTATCGATGACGGTGTAGCGATAGCTCAGCTCGGGACGGCCACGAAGCGGCGCTTCTTTGGTGTGTACCCGCAGCGCACCGCCGGCTCCCGCGATGTCGAGCGACGCATTTGCAACGCGCTGCGAAAGTCCGGTCGCGTAGAGTTTGTACTCCGAGGCCTCGCAGGTGGGCGGCTTGCCCCCCTTTGTGGACTGGTGGACGAAGTTTAAACCCAGACCGCGGGCAACTTCGGTCTGCGTTGCAATCTGCGCCACCTTTTGGCGCACGACCGCGTCGTCGCGAAATTTTTTACCGTCTCGCTTAGCGTCACGTAGGTAGTCGACCAATTCCTCGACTCGCTGCTCAATGGGTGAGAAAGTAAACATCGTGAAACGTTCGAGGTCGAGCGCCTCCGAGATGTACTGGAAACCTTTATTCAGATCACCGACGACGTAGTCGTTATGAATACGCAGGTTGTCGAAGAAAACCTGGTTGGTGATTTCATCGCCGATCGTGGGCATGGCTTGCACCGTGATCCCGGGATGATTCATGGGTACGAGGAAGAGGGTGATGCCATGGTGTTTGGGGGCGTCCATGTCCGTGCGTGCGCCGACCCAATACCAATCTGCAAAATGTGCGGAAGTGGTGAAAATTTTCTGACCGTTCATCACCCATTCGTCGCCTTCGCGAATCGCGCGCAATTGCATATTCGCGGCATCTGAACCTGCCTGCGGTTCGCTGTAACCGACCGCGAACTCGACTTCGGCGTTGAGTATTTTGGGCAGGAATTCCTTTTTGAGTTTATCGCTGCCGTGGCGGATCAATGTTTTGCCGATGATGCCAACGCCTTTGCCGATCTGCGGTGCGCCGCGTCGGGCCAGTGCTTCGTTCAAGATGTACTCATAGACACCGGCGCCATCCTGGCCGCCGTATTCCTTGGGCCAGGTGATGCCGAGCCAACCTTTGTCGGCGAGTTTCTTCATGAACGCGCGGCGTGCTGGCGTATCGACGATTTGCGCCATGTTTTCTCGCGTCACGTCCATCACTTCGGGGTCTTGGTGCGTGTCGAGGAACTTTTCGACTTCAGTTGAGAATGCTTTTTCCGCGTCGGTGAACTCGAAATCCAAGCTTGATCCTCCTTCTTTCCGCGCCGTGTGACGGAGGGTAGAAAGGCAATACGATACGTAGCGTATAGTAAATAGTCATGGCCGTCAAAGACCGCGTAAATATATGATTTATCTAGAAATTTTTAGGTAGACCGAGGCCTCGGCGTCCGATGATATTCTTCTGGATCTCGGACGTTCCGCCACCGATCGTATCCACCACGGTGTACCGGTAGGAGCGTTCGAAGCGACCACCGATCGGTGCGTCATCGACCCCGGGTTTCAAGGTTCCGGACGCGCCCATCAAATCCAGCGCTTTGTTCGCAACCTGTTGTCCGGTTTCGGAAAGAAAGAGTTTGTACATCGACGATTCGACCGTCGGCACGCCGCCCCGCATGGCTTCACTGATCACACGGCGCTGCAAGCCCCGTGTGACTTCGAGCCGCGTCGCTAACTGCGCTACCTCACGACGCGCGATCGCATCGTCGCGGAGTGCCTTATCGTCTCGGCGGGTGCTCGCCACGTAATCGATCAGCGCTTCGACCTTCTTCTCGAGCGGTCCTACAGGCAACATGGCGAAACGTTCGAGGTCGAGTGCTTCACAGATGTAGGTCCAGCCCGCGTTGACGTCTCCGACGACGTAGTCATCGGAGACCCAGACATTGTCGAAGAAGACTTCATTGGTTCGTTCGTCACCGATCGTCCACGTAGGCCGGATTTCAAGCCCCGGGTGATTCATCGGTACCAGAAATAACGTGATGCCCTGATGTTTCGAATCCGGGTCCGTGCGGGCGCCCACCCAATACCAGTCAGCGAAATGCGCCGAAGTGGTCCAGGTTTTCTGTCCTTGAAGTCGCCAGCCCTCGCCATCGCGCAATGCGCGGAGCGACATCGCGGCCGCGTCCGAGCCCGCCTGTGGTTCGCTGTACCCAATCGCGAATTCGACTTCGCCACGAATAATCTTAGGTAGGAACTCACGTTTGAGTCGTTCGTTGCCGTGGCGGATAATCGTTTTGCCGACGATGCCGACGCCTTTTCCAGGTTGTGGTGCGCCAACGCGCGAAAGCGCTTCGGTGAGCAGAAAATCGTAGATGCCATCACGTTCCGCGCCGCCGAATTCCGCCGGCCACGTCATTCCAAGCCAGCTTTTTTCAGCGAGTTTCTGCATGAACGCGCGCTTGGCTGGAGTTTCAACGGTCTGGGATAGCTGCTCCGGGTTCGGGTCCATCACTTCAGCCGAATGGTTCTGGGCGAGAAACGTCTCGACCTCGGCCTCAAACTGTTTTTCCGCAGCGGAGAATTCAAAGTTCATCTCACGTATTATAGGCGGCACGGGTGAATTGCGTATGAAAACCGACGAAGTTAAGCACGCCGAGCGCGAGCACTGGGGAAAACCGCTCGATGGTATTCGTGTGCTTGCGGCTGAGCAGATGCAAGCGCTCCCCTATGCAACGCAGTTGATGGCTCATCTTGGCGCGGACGTCGTTAAGGTCGAACATCCCGAACATGGTGAATCCGGCCGCGGTGCAAATCCCAAGCTTGTGGACACCGATGGTCGCGAAGTGGGTGCAACGTATCTACGTAATAACCTCGGGAAAAAGAGCATCGGCATTGATCTCAAGTCCGATGCAGGACGTGAGTTGTTTTTGGATCTGGTTCCGCACTTCGACATCGTTGCGGAAAACTTTCGACCGGGAACCATGGGACGACTTGGGTTGGGCTACGATGAAATTTCGAAGCAAGACCCGTCGGTGATCTATCTTTCCGTTTCCGGCTTTGGACACGATCCGGAAACGCCGTACTACGATTGGCCCGCCTACGCGCCAATCCCTGAGGCGATGGCTGGTTTCTACGAGGCCATTCGCAAGTCCGATGAAGCGCCACCGGTGCTTGTGGCGGGCGCACTTGGCGATATTGGGAGCGCGATGTTCGCGGTGATCGGCACGCTAGCGGCTCTTCGCCATCGCGAGCGGACAGGATTGGGACAACAGGTGGATATCTGTATGTACGATTCAATGATTGCGATGGCCGATATGGTTCCGTTCATGGCGTCGATGGGCGTGCCGTCGTTTCAGCAGGGTGGGGGAGGCTACGGCATCATTGCGGGGTTTAAGGCCAGCGACGGCTATTTCATTATCGAAGTCATTCGCGAACATCAGTTTGAGAAGCTCGCTGAAATCGTTGGGCGGCAGGACTGGTTGAAAGATGAACGCTTGGCCACTCGCGCAAGCTGGTCGGAGCAGCTTGAAACATTGATCCGCCCCGCGATCGAAACCTGGGCTCGCGACATGACCAAACTCGAAGCGGCTCACGCGCTCGCATCAAACGGGGTCGCGGCCGGCCCGAGCAATACCGCGGATGATCTACGTCGCGATCCCCATGTGGAAACGCGAAATATGTTGATCGAAGTGCCGCGACCCGATGGTGGCGACCCTCTGCTGGTCGTGGGGAATCCGGTTAAGCTCTCGAAAGTTGCGGAAGGTCCTGTGCGACGTTTCCCATCGCTCGGCCATGACACAGATGAACTCCTGCGCCAGTTGCTTGATCTAGATGACACGGCGATCGCTGAGTTGCGCCAAGCTGGTGTGGTGTGTCGCTGACGTTTGTGGACAGCGACGTCGTTTCTCGCCAGCCCTGATCAAATATAACCATATGTTTATCTATTTTGACTATTATTTTGGGTGGATTAGCCGATGGGGTAAACACAACACAGTGTAGGATTTGGACATGCGCCTATTGGATATCGTCGAGAATCTCTACCAGGGACGTGAGGTCTTCACGCGGACCGTGCGGACAGTGGCGGATATGATGACGATCAGTCCGTATACGCTACACCCCGACGATCCGATTCGGGATGCCGCCGTGTTGTTCAAAAAATACCAAATTCGCCACGTTCCCCTCGCACACTCAGGCTATTTGGTGGGTGTGGTCTCCGATCGTGATTTGTTGCGTGTCTACTCGAAGGGTTATGTGATGGGGGAGGTACCGGTTCGCGATATCGATGCGATGACCCATGAGACGCCGTTGGCCGCAATCGCAACACCGGCTGGATTATCGGTCTCTCCGAGTCAGAGTATCTACGAAGCGGTTGAGATCATGATGAATCGCCGCATCGACTGCCTGCCTGTTGTTCAGCCGGACAAAGGCGCGGGCAAGCTCGTCGGAATCCTAACCACGACAGACATTGTCAAATGTTTCCTGCTATTCGAGTTCTTGCGCTTGGCCCGTCGGGGTGCCACGAGCCGGCGATGGCGCTTGATGGATCTGGCGTACGGGCTAGCCGATGATCAACCGACGGACATGTTGCTGGGTGATGAAATGAGCCGTGCGACGGACGTACTTTCGAACGAGATCCCGATCGTATCGGCCGATGAAACCATTGAGTCCGCGATTCAAAAGATCCGCCGCAGTATCGACAGACATGTCGTTGTGCTGGACTCATGTGGGAAACTCGAGGGAATTCTCTCGGACCGCGATATCCTTCGCGAACTCCCACCGCCGTCGTTACCGCTTTACCGTATCGAGGGATCGGTTGGGACGGGACGTCTCATGGATCACTTGTTACCGATTAAAGCGACCAATGATGGCCTTCGCGACGCGTTCGCACGCCCGGTCGTATCAATCATGACAAAGAAGCCAAAGACTGTGGTGCCTGAAGCAGGGCTCGACGAAATCGTGGAGCATTTTCTCACCAATCGCTTCGGTGCGATGCCGGTCGTTGACAACGATGGTACAACGATTGGGCTGGTGAGCGAAGTTCGTTTGCTGAGCGCAGTAATCGCGTTGGGCCGAGTCTTCAATATGCCCGCGATCGGTACACCGGATACGGGGATGTCCGCCAACTTCTAGGCCACCTGCTAGACTGGCGTGATGAGCACCGCACTGTATCTGCACGAAACGGTCGACATCATCGGCCAGGGTGCGGTGCCTTACATGGAAAGATCTGTCGTTGGTTTTGATGCGGAGCAAACAGCGGACCGTGGCTTGACGCTCTTTGGCACCTGGTACGTTCAGGGGTCGACCGGTCGCTGGCCACAGGTCATCAATCTATGGGAATTGATCGATGGCTGGGAGGGTTGGCGGCGACTCTGTGCGAGTACCAACCTGCAGCGCGAATCGAACGAATCACTACGCAGCTGGTGGGAAGAGGCCTATCGCTATCGCAGCGGCGGCTTTGACCGCCTGTTGCAAGCGGCGCCCGGAAGCCCGACGCTGGCCGAGCTATCGGCAAGAGAGCTCCGTGGGCGGCTATTTGTCCATGAGCTAAGCCGCGTGCGTCCAGGAACTGCGCTCGAATATCTAGCAGCTTTGCGGGATGAGCAGATACCACTGCGCCGGCAGTTTGGACATGAACCCATTGGGTTTTGGCAGGTGCTCATGAGCGACACCGAAGTCTGTACGATTTGGTTGACGGATCTCGATTCACATATTGCTTGGTTGAGCTCCGATGACGAGCGCATTCAACGTTGGCGAGAACGCGCACGCAAGACCTGCACGGATTGGCGCGAAGAGATGATGGTCGCGTGTCCGGGTACGCCGCTGGGACCCGAGCGTTGGGATCCGTAGCTGAGGGCATTGCCTCGGCGCTGAAGCGAGCGGGGTCTACGCAGCTTTTTGCCAGCGCCGACACGCCACTTCATGGCATTCCGGAACGGATCGTTGCGGACGGCTCGTATCTGCAGCTTTTCGCAAGCGCAGATGGTCGGGTAGGATGTGGACCCGGTGTGGCTTGGGAATCTACTCAACGTCTGACTCTTTCGACGGGGCCGGGGGCAGATATCGAAAACATTCGCGTTAATTCGGCGGATACACTCAATCGTGCACTCGATCGGCTGTGCGATCCTGGGTGTTGGACGCTCGCGCTTCAGTTCGACTTGGACTTAGACAGCGCGTTTGAACGCTCGCCGAACGCAAGTCCTACTGGCGTCGAGATCGATCATGATGTTCCGCCCGAATTTATCTTGGTTGGCCCTGGCGTGATACGTGGCCAAGCCATCGAAAGCTTACGGAATTTTGCGACTCGCTCCGGGCTCGGCGTTACGAATACCTGGGGTGCAAAAGGCGTGTTCAATTGGCAATCCGAACATCACATGGGCACCGCGGGTTTGCAGGCCAAGGACTTTGATCTCCTCGGCTTGAACGCGGCACGCGCGGTCATGGCCGCTGGCACCGACGCTGCGGAACTCCACGGGTTCCGAGCTCCAACGGTGACCATCCCTCCGGGTTCTCTCTCCTCGGTCCTGGCAGGTTGGCGCTTTCCAACGCGCAAAGTCGAAAGCAACGAATTCATGCAGCGGATGTCGGCCGTCTGTATGCCGCTCCGTGAAAAGACTTCGCTGCCTCTCTCGCCGGGTCGTGCCATCGTCGATCTCGCGCGGGGAGACCGGATTTTTGCGGATCCAGGGGTGTCGGGTTTTTGGATTGCTCGCGCGTTTCCGACAGCCCGGGTCGGAAGCGCCGTGGTTCCCGCCTATGCGATACCGGGTTTTGCAGTCGCGGCCGCGATCGCTGAAAAGCTGCGTGATCCGGGCGCAGCTGTGATCGCGGTGACGGATGCACCACTGCACCCGATAAATGCTGAGTTGATTTTCGAAGCGAAACGCCTCGGCATCGCGTTTCCTCTCGTGGTCTGGGATTTCTCTCGACAATATGATGCGCGTTATCAGCGTGTTGAGCAGTTACACGAATTACTAGAGCGCGCGCTCCAATCGGAAGAAGTGGAGCTGATTCAAATCCCGATCGATGCCGATGATAGCGATGCATTGATCGAAGTCGCCGGGCCGGTGGTTGCTTGGCCGGAGCTAGATTTGCCTTCATCGCTGCGGTGATGATAGGAATCTCCGTATGGCATTGAATCTAGAAGACCTGCTGAATCCTGCGACCACTGCGTTGGTGACACAGGAAGTACAGAACGGCGTAGTCGGGGAGGGTTCCGCGCTTTCTGAACTCGCCGCGGCTGCGAAGCTGGCTATTCCCAATATGGCGCGGCTGGTCAAGGTCGCGCGCAACGCCGGTGTGCCGATTATCCATTGCCTTGCTGAGCGGCGCGCAGACGCTCAAGGCGCGAATACCAACGGTCGAATTTTTCAATACATGGCGAAGGCAAAGCTGCAGTTGATCCCGGGCTCGTATGCCGCTGAACTGGTTCCTGAAATCAAGACCGCGGCGTCCGACATTGTCATGACGCGTCTGCATGGACTGTCACCGTTTCAGGGCACAGAACTCGACTACGTGCTGCGCAACTTAGGCGTGACGACGATCGTCGGTGTTGGTGTAACGGTCAATGTAGCGATACAAAACTTTGCGTTTGATGCAGTGAATGCATCGTATCAAATGGTGATTCCACGTGACGCTGTCGCGGGGTTTCCTCAGGAGTACGTGGACGCGGTATTCGCGAACACGCTTGGCGCGGTCGCAACGCTTGTCACGACAGATGAGCTAGTCGAACTCTGGTCCGCTTAGAACCCAACGTGGCAACGTGATGTCTTCGTTGATGCGCTCAAAGACGACACGAACCTCCGCACCGATTTGAATGCTGCCAGGATCGCCCGAATTGATCTTGGCACCCGCGCTCGTGACTAGATTCCCGACCAGTCGAAGCTTTGAGTCTTCTTCGAGTTCAATCAACACAACGTTGTAGGGCGCATACTTATCGAATTCCGGCAGCAACGGCGGATGGGGTACGACGAAGGACCAGATTTTTCCGCGACCGGAAACGTCGGTCCATTCCGGTACTCGCCGCGCACCCCAAGGGCTTCGCGCGCGCGGTGGGAAGATCAAGCGCTGGGTATCCTGGCAGCGTTGAACTCGGAGCACGCCTTTGCGTGTACCCTCCCAGAATGCCAGATTCTCGTCAGTGATCGCCGGTAGTAACATCAGTTCCTCAAGATCACCGCGCTGGTGGGCACGCCTTCGCCACCCGTCACCAGACACGACTCCGCATTCGTGACTTGATTGACCGATGCGCCACGAAGTTGTCTTACGCCTTCGTTGATCAAGTTGAAGCCGTGGACATATGCTTCGGAAAGCCCGCCGCCCGAAGTATTGATTGGCAGGCGGCCACCGAGTTCAAGCGCTCCATCCTCCGTGAACGCTGCCGCTTCACCTTTGCCACAGAATCCATAGCCCTCGAGCGATAGCAGCACCAGTGGTGTGAAGGCATCGTAGATCTGCGCGACCGAAAGATCACTAGGTCCGATATCCGATGAACGGTACAACGATTTCGCGCAGGCAGCGGATGGGCCAGTGAGTGGGTCGTCGCTGAAGTAGTTCACCATTGTATGCGATTGCTGCGGTAAGCCTTGGCCGAAACTATGGATGTAGACCGGATGCGAACGGCAATCGCTTGCGTGTGATCTACCGACGATCACGCATGCCAAAGCGCCATCGGTTTCAAGACAACAGTCGAAGAGGCAGAGGGGTTCCGAAACCCAACGCGAAGCCATGTATTCCTCTCGCACGAGTTTTCGCTCGTGCATCATCGCGCGCGGATTCGCGTTTGCCATCTTGCGCACGGCGAGTGCGATATTCGCAAGGTGCTCGCGCGTCGCGCCATACTCGTACATGTAGCGTCGTGTGAGCATCGCGATCTCATCCGCCGGGCGGAGCAGACCGAACGGACGTGTCCAGCTGGAAGCGACGGTGGGTGCCTCCGCTGTGGAAGTCCACGGACGACCACCGGAACCACGCTTTCGGGATCGCCACGCGACACCGACCTTGCACTGCCCGGTCGCAATAGCCATCGCGAGCTGACCGATCAGCGCTGGGCCCGCTCCACCACCGTAGCCCACCTGCGTGAAGAAACTGATATCGCCAGCGCCGATGTTTTTCGCGATCTCGACTTCGTCGGTCGACTCCATGGTGTAGGACGCGAGTCCATCGACTTCGGATGCATCGATGCCGGCGTCGTCGAGCGCGTTCAGGATGGCTTCAAGCGCCAGCTCTTTTTCAGATGCCTCCAGGCGTTTGGCGAACGCAGTCTCACCAATGCCGACGATCGCCGTGGCATCCTTCATGGTTAGAGCAGATCTCGTTTGAAATCGCCGCCCTTCAGGACCGCAAGAACTTTGCTCGGATCCTGCAGCACTGCGATATCGACGGTCGGATCCCCACCGACGACGACCAAGTCCGCGAGCTTGCCGGGTTCCACCGTGCCGAGCCGATCTCCCATGCCCATCAGCTCGGCGCCATTCTTGGTTGCCCAGCGGATGACTTCAAGTGGCGCGACGCCCACTGACTTTACATAGAACTCGAGTTCACCCGCGTAACTTCCGTGAGGCAGGATGATGATGCCGAAGTCATCACCGAGCACGATGCGTAGGCCTGCTTCAATCGCTTGCGGCAACATCTTACGGATGTTGTCGAAATCCGCTTGCACGGGCGCCATCTGTTCTTCTGTCGCTCCAGCAAGCAGCGCCGTATCCGAAAGCAACTTCGAAACGAAGTACATGCTCGGTACCAATGTCGTACCCGCTTCTTTCATCGCCGCGATGCACTCCGCATCGATTTGATCTCCATGATCAATGATATCTACACCCGCACGAACACATTCCAAGATGACGTGTTTCCAAGCGCAGTGAGCCCGCACCATTTTTCCGCGTTGATGGGCAGCGTCCACGACCGCGTTGAGTTCATCGCGAGTAATTCCCATAGCGACGCTGCTATCCGGAACCCCATGACCGCCACTGGGAAATATCTTGATAACATCCGCGCCGCGTTTGATCTCATCGCGAACCACTTTGCGAAACTCGTCCGGACCATCGGCAAAACGCTGTGCACCTTTGTTCCCCAGCTCCCACCACCAATTTTCGGTATCGGTATAGCCACCGTGGCTATCCAAGCCGCGACTTCCCGCGAGAATGCGCGGACCGTCGATGATGCCGTCATCGATCGCCAGCTTAAGTTGGGCATCGATATCACCCGCGTTCGCTCCCGCACTCACGATACCCGTGATGCCAGCTTGCAACGCTAACGCCACGTTCTTTGCGCCGACCAGCGTGAGGTATCCCGCTGGCTTTTCGACGCCAAGCGGCTCGGGTTGAATCGTGATGTTGTTATAAGAAGCGTGGTAGTGGCAGCTCACCATTCCAGGCATCACGGTCTTACCCGCGAGATCGACCACGCGGTCATCCGCACCGGCTTGAACGTCCGCATCGGTGACCTCGATGATTCGCTCGCCGTCGATCACGATCTGAATTCCATTGCGAGCAGGATTGTTGCCATCCAAGAGGTTGGCGTTCTTAAAGATAGTGCGACTCATGTCTTACTCCGTTCTCGTGCTGAGTTGGAAGGTCTTTAGCAATTCAGCTTCTTTGTTCTTAGCGGCTTCAATCTGATGATCTTTCACCAAATCAAAGCCACGAATGATCTCGGGAATCTCTGCGATCGAAACCGCAATCGCATGGTTTTCTGCCTGAAGCAGATCAAGCACTTGTTCAAGGGACGTTTCGTACTGCGCTATCAGCGCACGCTCCGTACGGCGATGAGCCGTCCAGCCAAACGGGTCAAACGGCGTTCCGCGCAGGAATTTGAAGCGTTTCAAAATATTGAACGCGCCAAAGACCCATGCACCGAGCGTTCGCTTTTTGGCGCGTCCGGTATCAGGATCGCGTGGATTAAGAATCTGTGGCGCCAGATGAATACGCAGCTTGTATTCACCCTCGAACTCCCGTTCGATTTGGTCACGAAAACTGCCATCGGTATACAGTCGCGCGACTTCGTACTCATCTTTGTACGCAAGCAGCTTGAAGTAGTATCTTGCCGCTGCGCGGGTGAGCTCGGTATGCCCGCCGCCGAGTTTTTCTTCGTACGAGCGAACCCGTGCGACGAAATTCCGATAGCGCTGGGCGTAGGCGTCGTTTTGATATTCAGTTAGAAACGCGGCTCTCTTGGCCAGCATGTCATCGAGACTTTCGGCGTTCTTGCCGGGACGCTCTTCGAAGCTGGCAGCACGACGTACGGCGTCGAGATCGACCGCTGCATAACGACCCCAAGCAAGCGCAGTTTTGTTCATCTCGATCGCGCGGCCGTTTAGCTCGATTGCGCGTTCGAGTGCGGCCAAACTTACCGGTAGGCGACCGAGTTGGGTCGCGTAACCAACCAGAAATAGACCGGTTCCGATCGCGTCACCGAGCAATGCCGTCGCCAGCTCGGTGGCATCGATGCAGTGGGCCGAATCCGTGCCGGTGGCTTCACGAATACTTGCTTCCATCGCGTCCGGGGACAGATCCAAATCAGGCCGGGTCGCGAAGTCAGAGGTCGGTGCGATATGCCGATTGACGACGGCCATGGTACGCGACGGGGCCATCTTCGATAACGCGTCCGCGCTACTGGTTACGATGATATCGGAGCCGAGGACCAGATCGGCCTGGCCTGCGGCGATGCGTGTGCTGTGCAGGTCTTCCGGTTTTGCGGCGACACGCACGTAACTCGTCACCGGTCCATTTTTCTGTGCGAGACCCGTCACGTCCAAAACGGAAACCCCCTTACCTTCGAGATGCGCAGCCATTCCCACCAACGCACCAACGGTGATGACACCGCTACCGCCAATTCCCGTCACCATCATATTAAAGGGTGCTGCATGATCGGCGATTTCCGGTTCCGGGAGCGGCGGGATATCGTTTGCGGTGCCAGCGCGTTTTCGCAGCCGCCCCCCTTCGATCGTCACAAAGCTTGGGCAGTAGCCGTTGACGCAGGAGAAGTCCTTATTGCAGGAACTCTGATTGATACGGCGCTTGCGGCCAAGCTCGGTTTCGATCGGCTCGATGGAGATGCAATTTGATTGCACACTGCAGTCGCCACAGCCTTCGCAGACCAGCTCATTGATGACCACGCGCTGGTCCGGATCGGGAAACTCGCCGCGCTTGCGCAGGCGCCGGGCTTCCGCAGCACAGGTTTGATCGTAGACAAATGCCGTTACACCTTTGATGCCGCGAAGCTCTTTTTGAACACGATCGATCTCCTCGCGGTGGTGGATCGTGAGACCGCTGACGCTGCGCATGCTTGAATCATATTTGCCGGGCTCATTGCTCACGATCGCGATACGCTGCACACCTTCGGCGCTGAGTTGGCGTGCGATTTGGGGAACCGTGATTTCACCTTCCATGCGTGCGCCTTCGATCGGCTGACCGCCCGTCATCGCTACCGCGCCGTTCGCGAGAATCTTGTAGGTGATGTTGACGCCGGCCGCGACCGCGGCGCGAATGGCCAGATATCCCGAATGAAAGTATGTGCCGTCGCCGAGGTTCTGAAAGATATGTTCGGTTTCGTTGAACGGCGAAAGACCGATCCAAGTCGCTCCCTCGCCGCCCATTTGCGAAGTCGCGAGTGTGCGCCGTTCGGGTAGCCAGACCGCCATACCATGACAACCGATTCCCCCCATCGCGATGCTGTTTTCTGGCACGATGGTGGAACTGTTATGTGGGCAACCGGAACAAAACGCGGGCAGGCGCTGAATTCCGCTCGCTGTAATCGCTTCAACTTTACGCTGCTCTTGTCGTGCGCGCGCGGCGAATTCCGGCGCATGTTGATCGAGCCAGCGTAGGACTGCCTCGATAACGTCGCTGGGAGCTAGCTCGCCTTCGCTTGGAATGAGTGGGCGTCCATCGAGGTCAACCTTGCCGAGTAGTAGCGGTCGGTCCGCTTGGTTATAGAGCAGCTTTGCGAATTGGTCCTCGATGAGCGCGCGCTTTTCTTCCACGACGAGAAGTTTTTCATGGCCGCGTGCAAACGCGATTGCACCCTCGGGTTCAAGCGGCCAGCTGAGTGCCACTTTATAGATTGAAATGCCGAGATCGTTCGCGACGCGTTCGTCGATGCCAAGTTCTTCCAGCGCCTGCCGCAGATCAAGATAGGCTTTCCCCGTGGTCACGATGCCGAGCCGCCGTGTTTGACCGGGCCAGATGACGCGATCCAGACCATTGGCCCGCACGAAAGCTTGAACCGCGGGTAGGCGCTGCTGAAAGAGTCGGGTTTCGACCTGAAGCGGGTAGTTGGCCCACGCGAGATTGAGTCCGGCCGTGGGCATTTCAAAATCACCCGGCATGCGAATCTGAACGCGTGTTGGATCAATCGTTACCGAAGCTGCGCTATCCACTGTGTCGGTAAGACATTTGAAGCCGATCCAACAGCCGGAATAACGCGAGAGCGCCCAACCATAGAGACCGAAGTCGACGTATTCCTGCACGTTGGCGGGATTCAAAATCGGGATGCCGCAGTGCAATAGCGCCTGCTCACTTTGATGCGCAATGGATGATGAGCGTGCTGCGGCATCGTCACCCGCTAGCGCGAGTACGCCCCCATGCTTCGCAGTGCCCGCGTAGTTGGCGTGTTTCAACGCGTCGCATGAGCGATCCACGCCCGGCCCCTTGCCATACCAAATCGAAAACACCCCGTCGTAGCGTGCGCCGTCCAAGAGATTGGCTTGCTGTGAACCCCAGACTGCGGTGGCGGCGAGATCTTCGTTAAGTCCGGGCTCGAAGCGTACGTTCTGCGCCTGCAATAAATCCTGCGCTTGCCAGAGCGCAAGGTCGTAGGTGCCGAGTGGGGAGCCCCGATAGCCGGAGATAAATCCCGCGGTATTGAGGCCTGCGGCGCGGTCGCGTTGGCGTTGGAGCAGTGGCAGCCGTACGAGCGCTTGAACGCCGGTTAAATAAACACGCCCGCTATCGCGGGTGTAGCGATCCTCCAACCGATAGTCGGAGTCGAATGTTTTAGGCGTAGCCGCCGATCGGCCTGGCGCGGAAGGCATAGATAGATCCTAAGTGTCTGCAACCGGAGTCTAACATCCGGCACTCAGGATCGTGATCTATGCGCGGTTCAGTGACCGTGCGCGGCGGGCGCGTGACTGTCCCCGGCTGGCGCATGGCCACCCCCGGTGGGCGTATGACCTTGTTCGGCCGAGTCGCTGACTTTCGCTTCACTGTCTACGTCTGAGCGGATCAGAAAGCGACCATGTTGGGCTTGAACGGGTCGTGCGTTCTCGTGAATCAACGCGAGAAAAGCGCCGATTTGAGAGGCGGAAGCCTGAATCGGCTCATTCAGAACGTACCAATGAACGCCCTCTGAACAGGGAGGCGTTGTGAGGGATCCCATGTAGCGATAGTACCCGCGATTCTTGGGCAGCAAATCACCGGGATTGATCTCAGTGTCTGCAACGCCGACTTTCTTGCCGGCTTCCTCGGGCCAGTGGTCCCAAATATCTGACAACACCGAATTATGTAGGCCTTCTTCGACAAGCACACCCACGACGCCGAGTTCTCCGTCTACATTCTTATGAACGAAATGGATTTCCATCGGATAGGCTTTGCCGTTGACCGTGTGCTCACTCGGGGAATGAAAATGAAACTGTGCGAGCCAGAATTCGTGCATGTCGCTTTGCACCTGACTACCCGGTTGGATGTTGACCTGGATCGTGTGACCATTGTTGAGGATGTGCAATGGCGCGGGGGTGTAGTCGAATGTCAGCTGTGCCAGTCCCGACTCGGATGGGCGCTGTATATCGATTGGCGACTGCTGATGTCCCGTTTTGCAGGTCTGGAACTTCGGCGACAAATCGCCCCAAGCGGCGGGTCCGTTCTCCGCATAGCCCCAATGTCCGGAATGATGCGTGGATTTTCCTTCGCCATGTTCATTCGCACTCTGATTTGCACCTAGCAGCAGAAATGCCAAACCCGTAAGAATCGAAACTGTCCATCGCATTTGAGTCCCCTCCATCCCTGGCAATGCAGATAGATTCTGTAGCGGGATGCGAGACGATTACTTGAGGTAAGATAGTAGTGCGGAGGCGACGTGAAGCTCGGAGTTACCATACATTCCACGGATCTCTCGATGAGCCCCGTGGCATTGGCGAAAGAAGCCGAAGCCCGTGGCTTCTACTCGCTCTACATCCCGGAGCACACGCATATTCCGACCAGTCGACGTACGCCTGCGCCCACGGGCGACGAGGTCTTATCCGAGGAGTATCTGCGCAGTCTCGATCCCTACATTGCGCTCGCTGCGGCCGCGGCCCAGACCGAGCACATTCGGTTGGGTACTGGCATCGGCCTGGTTGCTCAGCACGACGCGATCACTTTCGCGAAACAACTCGCGACGCTCGATCTGATTTCCGCCGGACGCTTGGTGCTCGGCATTGGTTTTGGCTGGAATCAAGAGGAGATGGAAAATCACGGCATCGACTTCAAACATCGCCGGGAGATCATTCGCGAAAAAATGTTGGCGATGCAGCAGTTGTGGTCGAACGACGAGGCCGAGTTTCATGGTGAGTACGTGAACTTCGAGCGAAGCTGGCAATGGCCCAAGCCGGTTCAGCAACCACGCCCGCGTGTGCTGATTGGGGGCGGTGCAGGCCCGAAGCTCTTTGAGCACTTGGTCGAATATGCCGATGGTTGGATGCCCATCGGTGGCTCGGGCATGAAGGAAGCGATACCGCGTCTGCAGAAACTCATGCAGGAAGCCGGCCGCGACCCCGCGTCTTTACACATCGTTCCGATGGGTGTGTTTCCCGATGCCGAAAAGCTCGACTATTATGAATCTCTCGGTGTGACGGAGACTGTCTTGCGATTGCCATCCACGGAACGTGAGCAGGTGATGCCGGTGCTCGATGACTATGCTGCGTTTATTCGGAGGTAAATCGCACCAACACTTCGTCCCGGAAGTCGCCGAGTGTGTCGATGTACTTCTGGCGACTCTTCGCGGGCAGCATCACGCAACTCCAATTGACGCCCATGGATTCGAGTTCGTGCAGTTCGTCGATTAACGAGCCAGGTTTGGCCTCTCCGCGTGAAACCGCATCCATGCCGAAGGGAATAAAACAGATTTCAGGCGGGATCTTGCGGCCGAACTCACTCGCATATGCGTTCAAGTAGCTGATGCGCTCGCGAAGGTCGTCGAGACTCTGCAAGGCAGCGGTTCGGGTATGCGTGGCTAAATCCCGGGGCGCGGGAAAGGGTACCCATGCATCGCCGTGCTCCACCGCACGATGAATCGCCCTGCGGCTGTTGCCACCGATCCAAAGTGGTGGGTGGGGCTGCTGCAACGGTTGCGGGTATGCGGTATTGCCGACTGCCTCGAAGCCGCGCCCTACGAGTTTTACGTCGTCTTCCGACCAAATACGCTTGAAGACTGAGATGGCTTCGTCGGTCACTTCGTTGCGTGATTCGATATCCGCGCCGACGGCCGCGAACTCAGGTTTGAGATAACCCGTTGCGACACCCAGGATCAAGCGGCCGCCAGAGGCGACGTCCAAGCTCGCTGCGGCCTTTGCCGCGATGAACGGATTGCGATACGGCAGAATCAACACATGGGTCTGCAGGCGGATACGTTCGGTCGTTGCTGCGGCGAACGCGAGTGCGACAAACGGATCGAGCGAATGATGCCCACCGGCCTTTAGCCAGCGCTCGCCCGGAATCGGATGATCGGTGACGAAGCAGCTGTCAAACCCCACGTCTTCCGCCGCGCGGGCCATCGCACCGATGGCCTTGGCGGAGATGAACTCTGCGCCGTCTCGGACTTGGTCGGTTGGGAGCTGCACGGAAAATCGCATCGGCCTCAGCATACACGCAGCGTTCTGAAAGAACACTCGGACTTGGCAGCAGCCGGGGTTCTCCGTATGCTGCCCGTGTCAACGATACCCGAGGGCCCAGTTGGATCTCCGTTATTCCGAATCCGATGAGAAGTTTCGCGCAGAGCTGCGCGCGTGGTTGGATGACGCGGTGCCTGCGCACGGCGAGCCGCCGCCGACAGACGACTGGGACGCGCGCTGTGTCTATGACACCGGCTGGCAGCGCAAGCTTTTTGATGCGGGCTATGCCGGAATCCAGTGGCCGCGGGAGTACGGCGGACGAGATGCTTCGCTGACGGAGCAGCTGGTTTACTACGAAGAGATCGCACGCGCCAGCGCACCGTACGTGGGCGTGAATTTCGTCGGCTTATTGCACGGCGGCCCGACGGTGATCGCCGAGGGCACCGATGCGCAAAAAGCCAAGCACCTGCAAAAAATCCTGCGCGGTGAGGAAATCTGGTGCCAGGGTTTTTCGGAACCCGTCGCCGGATCCGACTTGGCTGCGCTGCAGACGCGCGCGGTTCGTGACGGCGATGATTACGTCGTCAATGGGCATAAGATCTGGTGTTCGTTTGCCCACGTGGCGCAGTACGGTGAGCTTCTGGTTCGAACGGATCCCGACGTGCGGAAGCACGCTGGGATTACCTGGTTGATCCTGCCGATGGACACGCCGGGAATCGAGATTCGCCCGCTGCCTACCCTGGTGGGAGAAGGCGAGTTCAGTGAAGTCTTCTTCGAAGATGTGCGCGTGCCGGTCGAGAACCGCGTCGGTGACGAGAATGACGGTTGGCGCGTCACCAACGTGACGCTGCGTTTCGAACGGGGCACCGCGTTTGCGAGTGAGATGATTCAGCTGCAACACTTTCTCGCCGACTTGATCGCTCTGGCACGCAAAGTCACGCGCCACGAAAGCCATGCATGGGACGACCGTGCGCTCAGGCTTGAAGTGGGGCACCTCGCCGCCGAACTCGACGCACTTTGGGCGATGGTGAAGCTCAGCGTCTGTCGTGCGAACCAGACCGGCGTGCCCGGTCTTGAGGGATCTGCGATCAAACTCTATTACACCGAGCTGTATCAACGCGTCGCAGAACTCGCGACGCGCGTTCTGGGTCGGGCGGCACTCGGTCGTTCGGATATTGGTGACAGGCCCAATAAGATGATTCTCAACAAGATGCTGCAATCGCTCTCGTTGACCATTGCTGCGGGCACTTCACAGATTCAGCGCAATATTATTGCGGAGCGAATTCTCGGCCTTCCCAAGGAACGCAAATAGTGGATTTCCGACTCAACGAAGACCAAGAGGCACTGCAGGACGGTGTGCGTTCATTTTGTAGCGCTCGCGTTCCGCATGACGTGCTGCATGAACTCGCCGCGGGTGAAGGCTTTGATCGTGCGCTTTGGCGCGAGCTGGCCGAGATGGGCGTGTTTAATCTGTGCCTGGCGGAAAATGAAGGCGGCGTAGGGCTCGGCATGGCAGACGCCGTGGTCGTTTTTGCGGAGATGGGTCGCGTCCTCGTACCCGGCCCTTTGATCTGGACTCATCTTGCATCCGGTTTTATCGACGGTGCAGCGACCGGCGAAACCGTGGTGGGTGGCTTGGATCTCTACAGTGTGGATCAAGCGCCATACGTGATCGAGCACCTGGATCAGCTCGATGTCATCTTGCTGTTGCGACGCGAGGGTGTATTTCGAATCGATCCGCGAGAGATTTCTGCGCGTGCGATTCCAGATCCGCTGGATCCACTGACCCCGGTTCACGAATGTTCGGAGTTGCCAAAGGGTGAACGCGTGCTTGATCGAGACGACGCGATGCAGTTTCGTCTCGAAGCCTCTGTGCTCGCAGCTGCGCTTCAATTCGGCATCGCGGAAGCGTGCCAGGAATTGGCCGTCGACTACGCGAAAACCCGCGAACAGTTTGATCGCCCGATCGGATCTTTCCAAGCGCTCAAACATATCTTGGCCGATATGTTCGTGCGTCAAGAGATCGCGCGAGCGGCCGCCTATGCGGCGGGCGCAACGCTTGATGATCCGGGAGTAGGCGATGTATTGCGTGCGGCTTCGTCGGCAAAGCTCAACGCCGGAGATGCCGCACATAAGAACGCGCGCGCATGTATTCAGGTGCACGGCGGCATGGGGTACACCTGGGAAGTGCCCGCGCATTACTACCTGAAACGTGCCTGGGTGCTTGAGAACAGCTTCGGCAGCATCGATGAGCACGCCGAACAGATGGCGTCCCTGATCTCCTAGCCCGACGCTCCCGCCGTAAGGTCCTGAAAGTATAGGGAATTCAGGGCTTTACCCGATTGGGCATTTACTATACGCTACGTATCGTAAATCGGAGATCCGGATTCAAAGGAGTCGAGCGGATGGGCATCCTAGACGGCAAAGCGGCAGTGGTGACCGGTGGGGGGCGAGGCATCGGCCGTGGTCATTGCTTGGCACTGGGCGCGAACGGGGCATCGGTGATCGTAAACGATCTCGAGCGTGCGGTTGCGCAAGAAGTGGTCGACGAGATTTCAGCCAAGGGCGGCAAAGCGAGCGTGAATACCGACGATATCGGTACGCGCGCTGGCGCCAAGGGCTTGATTGGGCAATGCGTGTCCGAGTTCGGCGGAATCCATGCGATCGTCAACAACGCCGGCAATGTTCGTGATCGCTCGTTCCTGAAGATGACCGACGAAGAGTTTTCAGACGTACTTCGCGTGCACGCGCAGGGCACGTTCATGTGCTCTCAAGAAGCCGCGTTGCGCATGAAGGACCAGGGCAGCGGCGGTTCAATCGTAAACACCATATCGGCGGCTCATTTTGGCAACTTCGGGCAAACCAACTATGCAGCGTCGAAGGGTGCGATCGCTTCGATGACCTATACCTGGGCCATGGAACTCGCACGCTACGGCATCCGTGTGAACGCCATCAGCCCCCGTGGTTCAACGCGTATGTCCGCTACGTACAAAGGGCCCGACGGCAAAGAAGTTCAATTGCCGTTCATCGATCCGAACTTGAACGGTCACTTCGTGTCGTTTCTGTGTAGCGATGAAGCCGACTATATTTCTGGGCAGGCTTTTGGCTCCGGTGGCGATTGGGTTGCGTTGGTCAATCAGCCCAAGTACGGCACTGCCATGATTAAGCCCGGCGGCTGGCAGCTGGACGAGATTCGCGAACACTTTAAAGCTCAGCTCGGCGGCCAGCTCGAGCCCATTGGTTTGATGAAAAAACCGTACCCGTTTTACGACGGTATCAAGCCGCCGAAGAAGTAGTGTCGATGGCGGGTATCCAGTCCTACGGCGCGTATGTTCCACCGACACGTTTACCGCTGTCCGTGATCGGAGGGGGTAAGCCCAAGGATGGGGGTCCGGAGCGATCCGTGGCATGGAACGATGAGGACGCGGTCACCATGGGGGTCGCTGCGGCGCTGAATTGCTTGCGCGGTTTCGACCGCGGCCGCATCGATGCACTGCTTTTTGCGTCAACGACTTATCCATTTGCCGAAAAGCAGGGCGCAGCACTGATTGCGCGCGCCTTAGACTTACGCCGTGATATCGAAACCGTCGACTTTGCGGGTTCACTACGCGCGGGAACTGCAGCGCTTCGCGCTGCCACGGAAAAGGTTCAAGCAGGTGCGGCGAAGAACGTATTGGTCATCGTGAGTGATGCCCGCTTGGCCGCGCCCCTTTCGCCACTCGAGAAAAATCTAGGTGATGCTGCCGCGGCGTTTTGGGTCGGTGACCAGAACGTCATCGCTGAAATGGGCGCGTCGTACACGGTTGCGGACGAGTTGCTCGATCTCTGGCGCACGGCTCAGGATCGGTTTGTTCATACCTGGGAAGAGCGTTTCGTCGTGCAAGAAGGCTACACGCCTTGTATCACTGAAGCCGTTCAGGGCCTCTGTGATCGCGCGAATCTTGATCCGGCTGCGTTTCAACGTGTCGCACTCTACGGCCCTGATGCTCGAAGCCACGCGACAGCCGTGCGTAAACTTCGCCTTGTTCCCTCGGCGGTCCAAGAACCCTTTTTCGGCCGCTTGGGAAATACCGGCGCGTCCTTTGCACCGCTACTGCTGATTGCGGCTTTGGAACAAGCGAAGCCCGGAGAAAATATTCTACTCGCAAACTACGGTGATGGCGCCGATGCGACCGTACTTCGAACCACCGAAAACATCGAGAAGCTCGATGCGCGCCGCGGATTGAGCTGGCATCTGGAGCGGCGTCGGCCCGTCGCGAGTTATGACCAATATTTACGCGCGCGTTCGCTGACTGCGAGCGAGTGGGATGCGGGTGAAAACCCAGGACTTTCGGCGACGATTCACTTTCGTGAGCGCGATGAAGACCTGAGCTTTCGCGGTCAGCGCTGCGGCAAGTGCTCGGCCGTGCAGTTTCCGATGCAGCGGGTTTGTGAAACCTGCTTTGCGAAGGATGACTTCGAATCCATTCGCCTTTCAGACCTTCGGGGCAAGATCGTCACGTTTACATTCGACTACTTCTTTCCGACGCCGCAGCCGCCGACGATCGTTACGATCACCGAGATCGAAGGTGCCCGTGTGCATCTTCAGCTCGTCAACTGCACAGCGGAGTCCACTCGGATCGATCTACCGGTCGAGTTCGTATTCCGGAAGATTCATGAAGTGGGCGGTCGTCCCAACTACTATTGGAAAGCGAGTCCAATCGAATGAGAAAAGATGCGCTTCGAGATCGTGTAGCGGTTGTGGGCGTGGGTTGTTGCCAGTTTGGCGAAAACTGGGATCGATCTCCGTCGGATATGATTGTGGACGCCGCGTACGAAGCCTACGCGGACGCGGGGATCGAAGATCCGCAGGCACAGATCGATGCGGTTTTCACGGGTTCGGTCTATTCGAACAAAGGCCCACACGAATGCAGTGATGCGCTCAAGCTTTGGAAACCCGTCACCATGGTTTCTAACTACTGCGCGACCGGAACGGACGCGTTTCGCTGCGGCGTGATGTCGATCGCCGCGGGGGTCTATGACACGGTGTTGGTCGTCGGCTACGACAAGCCGAAGGATCGCGGCGTTTCCGGTCCGACCGTGATGATGGACAGCGTTCGCGATTTGCCGAAAACACCGGCGGGCTGGTTTTCATTTGCAGCCGCTCAGTACTTCGACCAGTACGGTGCTGGCCGTGAGGACTTGGCTCGGATCGCAGTCAAGAATCATCACAACGGTACGCTGGCACCGAATTCTTTCTTGAAGCGCGAAATCAGTATGGATGATGCGTTGAATGCGCGGATGATTTCGTGGCCGTTTGGTCTCTACGACTGCGCCGCGCAAACCGATGGCGCCGCGGTGGCGATCATTACGCGTGCAGACCTCGCGAAGTCTTTCCGCGATGACGCGGTCTTGGTAAAAGGCGTCACGGTGCAAGCCGGGCCGAATCCACAGAAAGATCCCTCGAATGATTTCCTGTCCTGGAAGCCTACGGTTTGGGCGGCGAAAGACGTGTACGAGCAGGCCGGAATTTCAAATCCACGCGCGGAGATCGACGTGGCACAGGTGCATGATTGCTTCACACTGACGGAATTACTCACGTATGAGGACCTCGGTTTCTGTAAGAAAGGTGAGGGCAAGGAACATAGTGCGGCTGGAAACTTTCAACTGACCGGCGATCTGCCCGTGAACACAGATGGTGGTTTGAAGAGCTTTGGTCACCCGACCGGTGCGACCGGTGTTCGCATGATCTATGAAAACACGCTGCAACTTCAGGGTCGTGCAGGTGCGCGCCAAGTCAAAGACGCGAAACTCGCGCTGAGCCACAATATTGGTGGGCACCCGACAGCGTGCGGCATCGCGATCCTGGGGCGCGACTAAAATGGATTTCGAAACCCTTCTCTACGACAAGCACGAAGGGGTGGCGACGCTGACGTTGAACCGGCCAGAGGTTCGAAACGCGTTCAACGTCAAGATGGCCAATGAATTGAAGGACGCTTGGGACGTCATCAAGAAGGATCCCGAAGTCGTCACCGTCGTGCTCACGGGAGCCGGAAGCAAGGCACTCTGTGTCGGTATGGATCTTTCGGACGTTGCTGATGGGAGCGCGTCGAAGACCGGCACCGATGACCGCGAGCATACGCCGTGGTTTCATATGACGGCGGTGCAGAATTGTTGTTGGAAACCCGTGATTACCGCGGTGAATGGCATGGTCTGCGGCGGCGGGCTGCACTTCATTGCAGACAGCGACTTGATCGTTTGTTCCGAGACCGCGACGTTTTTCGATACCCATGTGAAGGTGGGTTTGATCGCGGGTCTCGAACCCGTCGGACTTGCGCGTCGGATACCGCTTGAAGCTGTATTGCGCATGGCATTTCTGGGTGGGGATGAGCGCATGAGCGCGGCGGAAGCGCTGGCCTGTGGACTGGTTGGGGAAGTTGTAGCCTCAGAACTTCTATTACCGCGCGCTCAGGAGCTCGCGGCTAAGATTGCCGCACATTCGCCCACCGCATTGGCAAAGACCAAGCAGGCGATTTGGGAAAGTCTCGATACCGGCCTCGATGACGCGCTCACGAATACCTGGGAAATGATTCGCGAGCACGCTTCACATGCGGACCTTCGGGAGGGCAGCGTGGCATTTGTTGAGAAACGCAAGCCGCGCTGGGAGCCGTTCACATCTTAGTCATGGGGCAGGGATGAAATACGCGAACATTCTCTACGAACAAAGCGACGGTATCGCGACGATCACGCTGAACCGCCCCGAAAAAATGAACGCGTACGTGCCTGAAATGGGTGATGAGCTCGTTCACGCGTTTCGGCATGCGCGAGAAGACGAAGATGTCAGGGTCGTGATCTTGACCGGTGCGGGGAAGGGTTTCTGTGCCGGTGTCGATTTGGACGCACTCAAGGCGAGTCGAGCGGAGCCAGGTGCGAGTCGACTTGGCGAAGAAGAGTTTATCAATGGCTTTCCACTCGAGCTTGCCGAGTATCCAAAGCCGATCATTGTCGCGATCAACGGCGCCGCGATCGGCGTCGGTATCACGATGACCTTGCCATGCGATATTCGAATCGCCGCCGATGGCGTGAAGCTCGGAGTTACGTTTACAAAACTGGGAATTTTGCCCGGCCTTGGGAGCACGCACCTGCTGCCGCGGTTGATCGGACTTGCGAACGCCAAGGATCTGGTTCTGACCGCAAGAGTGATCCGAGCGGACGAGGCATTGGGAATGGGTTTAGTGAATCGTGTGGTTCCTCGGGATGCTCTGTTGAAAGAAGCGCGCGAACTCGCGATGTCGATTGCCGATTTGCGACCCGAGGTGATCGCCGCTGCGAAACGAGTGCTTGAAGACGGCTTACAGAGCACGATGGCCGAAGCCATGCACAATGAAGCTGAAGCCAGTGCCGCACTGCGGCGGGGGGGGAAGTCATGAATCTGGGCGAACCGCGAAATCTGATTGACGGCAAGCTTGTGAACTCGAGTTCGGGCGCCGTTTTTGAAAATATCAACCCGGCGACCGAGGAGTTGATCGGTGTCTGCGCTGACGCCACGCGTGACGATCTCGATCAAGCCATCGCGGGTGCACGGCGTGCATTTGATACGACGGATTGGTCTCTGGATGCCGCCTTCCGCAAAAAATGTCTGCTGCAATTCTACGAAGCGCTAAAAGAAGCGACCGATGAATTGCGCGAAGTCCTGATTGCGGAAGCGGGTGCGCCGCGATTGCTCACCCACGGTGTGCAATTGGTTACCTACATTGAAGCGATGCCATACTGGGCCAATCTCGCCGTCGACTTTGACTACGAAACCCAGATGACGGATATCGAGTTCATGGGTCAGCCGCAGCGACGATTGATGCGACGTGAAGCCGTTGGTGTCGTCGGCGCGATCACGCCGTGGAATTTCCCCGTCTACTTGAATCTATGCAAACTGGCACCTGCACTTGCGGCGGGAAATAGCGTCGTGCTGAAGCCTGCGCCGGATACACCGTGGAGCGCGACGGTACTCGGTCGCTTGATCGCGGAGAAGACCGACATTCCGGCTGGTGTTGTTAATGTTGTGGCATCGTCGGATCATCAGCTCGGTGCGATTCTGAGCGAGGACCCGCGCGTGGATCTCGTAACATTTACCGGATCCACCGCAACCGGACGACGTGTGATGCAATCGGCCTCGTCGACGCTTAAGAAGGTGTTCCTTGAGTTGGGCGGGAAGTCGGCGAGTATCGTGCTTGACGATATCGAAGTCGAAAAGATCGCACCGATGTTGGCCACCGTCTGCACGCATGCGGGCCAGGGTTGCGCACTTCAAACGCGCTTGCTGCTAGCTCGATCACAGTATGAAAAAGGCATCGAGCAGATGAAGGTCGCATTTGAAAACTTTCCCTATGGCGACCCGAATGACCCCTCGAAACTTCAGGGGCCGCAGGTGAGTAAGCTCCAGCAAGAACGGGTGCTCGCGTACATTGAAAAGGGTAAGGCAGAAGGCGCGCGGCTGATTACCGGGGGTGGTGTGCCTTCGCATCTTCCGAAAGGTTATTACGTTGAACCGACGATCTTTGCCGATGTGGATCCTGATTCAACGATCGCCCAGGAAGAAATTTTTGGACCGGTACTTTGCATCATTCCATACGATGATGACGACGATGCTATTCGAATCGCAAATAACTCGCTCTATGGTCTCTCGGGCGCGGTATCTGGCAGAGATGAAGCGCGAGCACTCAGCGTCGCACGCAGGATTCGTACCGGAACCATCGGTGTAAACGGCGGGCAGTGGTTCTCTGTCGACACCCCGTTCGGTGGTTACAAACAGAGCGGTCTGGGTCGAGAGAATGGCCGCCTCGGTTTCGAGGAATACCTAGAAACCAAAGTCATGGCACTGCCCGCGGCGCGTTAGTCGAAGTGTACTCTCAGTAAGTATTGGCCGCAGCTGAACGCGCGTACGACCGGCATGCGTTCGATCCAAGGTTCCAACCGCTTGAGTGCGCGCGCGAGCAGATCTGGGCAGAAAAAGGGCACGAGCCCGATATAACGCGATTCCACCAGTCGCCCGCCCGCTCGCTGCAGCCAGCCGTCGAGTCGATGCGGGGGATAGCTCCGCTCCTCGTGGCGTCGGTGATACGGCGAAAAACGTTCGATCAATTTGAGCAGCGGATTGTACCCATTGGGTTCGAGCACAATGACCTCCCGAGCCAAGGTCGAAATCGTCTGGATCGCTTTTTCGGGGTCATAGAGATGGTGGAGCAGGCCGCGCACGACCGCTATATCGAAACGAGGTGATGCCGCAGTGAGTTCGTACACGTCGCTCACTTGAAACTGCAGGTTAGCGATTTCCGAGAAGCGCTCGCGCGCGTGTGCGATCGAATTACTAGCTGCATCCGTGCCGACGACCCGAGACGCACCGACGAGTGCGAACTCGGCCGTGTAGGTGCCGTCGCCACAACCCACATCAATGATCGTTTTTCCCTTCGGTTGCACAAACTTTAGGATCGCCACAGAAGTTCGCCGATTCGAAAGGCGTGAGGAAAGCGGTGCATCGAGGGTGGTGTATAGATAACCTCCATTCTGGGCAATATCGCGGTCAAACTCGTAAATATTTCGTTCGCGCGTCATGGCTTGAAGCCGTTTTCCGCGATATTGCCGGGGCGCAGTCGAAGCGATATGCGGTCAAACTCGTAAATATTTCGTTCGCGCGTCATGGCTTGAAGCCGATGGCCGCGATATTGCCGGCGCGGAGCCGAAGCGATATACGGTCAAGTCCAACTCGCCGCAGCGTTCGAAGAAGACGGTCCTTGAGCTGTGCGGAAATGGGCAGCAGTCGAATCCAGTAGTCGAGGTGATAGCGGTTGGCAAATGCACAAATCTGAATATTCTCAAATCCAGCGCGTTCGAGCAGCCGACGCAGGCTCGACGGCGAAAAGACCTGCAGGTGCTGAATGTCAAAGACGGGGGATCGTGTACCGAGAATTCGCGTAGACCACGCGCGGTGACTATGGTCAACCAGGCAGAACGCGCCGCCTGACCTGAGCACACGAAATGCTTCGTCCGCGAGCATCGATGGTGATTCGACATGTTCCAGGGTCTGGAAACACGTAACGAGTCGAAAGCTCTCGCTCTCGAAAGAGCCCTCCTCAAAGAATCCATGGGCGATTCGACGTTGTACTTCGGGATCAGCGGCATCGATCGCGGCCCAGGAGGGCTCGATCCCAACCACGTCCTCGTAATCCGCTTCAAGCAACCGGCTCAAAAACACGCCCGTGCCTGTGCCCACGTCGAGTGCGCCCCGAGTATCTGGAAGCTGCGAGCGAATCTCCGTTAGCAACTCAGCATAGCTATGGGAGGCATCTTCCGCTTCGGCGCTTGCGGTGAAGGCGGCGGCCTCGTAGCCCGACGCGTACCAATCCTGCTCGGGAACCGGTGTCGCGTAGAGCAGGTCGCAATCCCTGCACACCACCATGCGAAAGCGCAGCGCGTCTGGTGTTTTGCGCGCCGAAAAACTATCTGGCGTCAGTTCACTCTCATCGTAGATCCGGTCGACGACGACCCGGTCTTCATCGGTGGATCCACAGACCGGGCATTTACGATCGCGAAGCTTCATGATGCATCTCGCACCTGCCCATCACGAATGATGCTGCGTCGTACGAAGTGGGGTCGCTGTTTGACCTCTTCGAAAATTTTTGCGACGTACTCGCCCACAAGGCTGAGTGCAAAGAGGTTGATCGCACCGAATCCCATGACGATCAGCATCAACGTGGTGACGCCTGGCGGTGCGATACTCGGGAATGCGAGCTTGGCCAGAATCTGCAGGCCACCGAGTACAAAGACCGCAGAAAGCAGAAATACGCCTGCCGCGGTCAACGCATTCAAGGGCGTGCGGCTGAAGGCGAGGATGCCTTTCTTCGCCCAGCCGATATTCTTCAACAGACTGTTGGTCGTTTTACCGAACATGCGCTCGGGGCGAACATAGTCCACGCCCGTCTGCTTGAATCCCACGAAGGCTCGAAGACCCCGTAGCAAGAGGTCGCGCTCGGGCATTCGGAGTAGCCAGTGCATGACGCGGCGGTCGATCAGTGAAAAATCGCCCGCATCGTGAGGGATCTTCAGGTAGGAGAAGCGGTCAAAGATTCGATAGAACTGCCTGTACGCGATCTGCATGTACCACGGTGCTTCACGCGCAACGCGACGACCATAGACCACGTCGAATCCGGCCTGCCACTGCTCGAAGAAGGCTTCGATGAGCTCAGGTGGATCCTGGAGATCTCCGTCGAGCAGTACGCATGCGTCTTTCGTAGCGATCTCCATGCCGCTCCGAAAAGCAGACTGCGAACCGAAGTTGCGTGAATGCGTGATTCCGATTACGTGTCGATCCGCTTCGGAGATCTTGCGGATGACCTCTTCCGAGTTATCGGGGCTACCGTCGTTTACGAAGATGATCTCGTGGTCAATGTTGAGCTTCTCGAAGACTCGCTTGAGCCGTTCGTACATCAACGGGATCGCACGACCATCCTTATAGCAAGCAATCACCGCGCTGATGCTTCCCCGACTCGACAGGCTCCTTTTTGACGAGCAGAGGTACTGCTCGGCGTCTTCAAGGCCTTCAAACCAGTCCCGAGTTTTCTCCAGCCCCTCGTGCAGTGATGTATGGGCCGACCAGCTCAGCATGCTTTCCGCGCGCGCTGGATCCGCGTACCAATTCGTTACATCCCAGTCGCGTGCCTTCATTGAGAAGACGGGTTCCTGGTCCAGTTTGAAAAGGTCGCGGGCGACCTCAGCGATCTCGCGAATCGTGGTGCAATGACCCGTTCCGATATTGAACGACTGACCGTAGAGCTCGGAATGAAGGTTTAGCGCGGTATCGACAAAGGCTTCGCAGGCGTCGTCGATGTAGACAAAGTCGCGCGAGATATCGGGGCTGACAAACTCAGGAAGCTCGCCGCGCGTACCTGCGGCGATCAAACCTGGCATCAATCGCGCGGGGTCCTCTTGCGGCCCGTAGATGGAATAGAAACGCAGATTCGCTGCGGGGAAGCCCAGTATTTGCCCGTAGTAGTGGATCAAGCCGGCGGCGGCTGACTTGCTCGCTGCATAGTGGCTATTGGGTTGAGGCTTTACGGATTCGGCGGGACCTGCGGAATCCTTACCGTATTCAGATGACGATCCCGCGTGCACGTAAACATGAGTGTGCCTTTCGCGGAGTTCTTCCAGGAGTTTGACCTTGAGATTTACGTTTGTACGATAGATGCGATCCGTGTCCTGTTCGAACGGGTATGCGCCGTAGGCAACACAATCAAATACAGTTAGAGGCCGAGTTTCATCGAGGACCATCTTCACATGTGCGTCGACAAGAAGATCTACCGCATGTAAGTGGCCGGAGGCGATGTCGGCGAGTCGCCAAGGATGTTCAGTAGAGCTTGTGCCGAAAACATCATCTCGGCATTCAAGCAAGGTGCGAAGTAGGTTTGCACCCACGAATCCGCTCGCGCCGAGGACCAGAATCGGTCCACGTAGGCGTTGGATTTTTGCGCGCAGTGCTTCGGTCATACGCGATGCACCAAGGCTTCGGCGCGTTTCAGGATTGTGGCAGCGTCAAGCCCGCATTCCTTGCGATGGAAGTTCTGTGAGCCGTAGCGCCCCGAGGGATAGCCCAGCGCGCAAAGATGATCGAACTGCTCCAGCGGGATGCCATGCTTGAGGGCAAAGTGAGCGAAGATTTGCCCCACACTTCCCTGAGCAACATGCTCCTCTACAACGCAGAGCCGTGGATTGCGCTCGAGCGCGGTCAGAAACTCCAACGGGGGTGGGTTGCTTTCAAGTGGCAACTCTGAGATCGACCAGACTTCAGGTCTCGTGCTGCCATCCCAATCATGAAGACCCGCGAGCAAGGCACCCGCAATCGGTCCAACGGTCAGGATGACGACATCGTTACCTGCGGCCAGCCTACGCCACGGCGCGTATGCGGGAACTCGGTAGCGATCGGGTACCTCGCAATGGCCAAGTCGCAGATAAGCGGGATGTTGCGATTCGCGCATGCGCGTCACGATGTCTGGAAGATCGCCGGCGAAACTTGGGACGTAGACATGCATGTTTGGAAGTGTGAGCAACGTGCCGTAGTCCTCGAGTGCATGATGGCTCGAGCCCATCGCACCGTAGGCGTAACCACCGCCGTTCCCAACGAGTTTTACGGGTAGGTCGTGCTGACAAACGTCGTTGCGGATCTGTTCGAACGGTCGTGCGTAGCAGAATGGGGCGATGCTGTAGCACCAAACATCGAAATCCTGCGTCGCCAGGCCGGCCGCGACGGAGACCATGTTTTGCTCCGCGATTCCGGCGTTGATGAAATGGTCCTGCATCTCGTCACGCAATGACTCGAGTGCGTTGTAGCCGAGGTCGCCTGTGAGGAACAGAAACGGTTCCTCGGCATAAGCGGACATCCATGCGCGAGTTGCTGCGTTTCGCATCAGGACCCCAGTTCCTGCATCGCGCGCGAATATTCCAGGTCGGACAGTGGCAGGTAGTGTGAGTCCAACTTATTCTCGAACGATGGAATGCCCTTACCCTTGACGGTGTCGAGGATGATCACGCGTGGGCCTGGGTCGGTGCAACTCAGTGCGTCACTCAATGCCCGCCAGGAGTGTCCGTCGACTTCTTCAACCGTAACCCCAAAACTGCTGAGTTGCGGTCGGAGGTCGCCCAGCGATGCGACCTCATCTGTGGTGCCGAATCCTTGCAACCGATTGCGGTCGATCAGTATGGTTAGGTTATAGAGTTTGTGGTGGCGTGCGAAGATCAACGCTTCCCAGTTCGATCCTTCTTGCCACTCGCCGTCTGACGTGAGGCAGAAGACTCGGCCCGGTTCGTGACGAAACTTTTTCGCCATCGCCATCCCGGATGCCAGCGGCAGTCCATGTCCGAGGCTGCCCGTGGCGACGGGAATGCCTTCGATCGCTTTGGGGGCGGGGTGTCCCGCGAGCCGGGTGCGGTCTTGATGAAAGCTCGTCAGGTCTTCATCTGTGAGCTTTCCGATACTCCAAAGCGTGACGTACAGCGCTCCCGCCGCATGGCCCTTCGACAGTACAAAGAGATCGTTATCCGTCATCACGGCGTGGTGGAGGCATAGCAGTGAATCCAATGCAGAAAGATTTCCACCTATGTGGCCCACACCAGCCTCATAGTGCATTTGCAGGAGTCGCCGCTTCGAGCTCCGAATCAACGCCGCAGTATCACTAGACATATCCAGGTTCACAACCGCTATACCTCGCAGGTCGTATCGGTTGTTTTTCCTCGGACAGTTACACCTTCCTGATGCCGATAGGGGAAGCGATCTAGCATCCAAGTTGCGCGAATCAGAAATGGCAAGAAAACGACGATTGCGTACGCAAAGGACGTTGAAGTCCTCGTTCAAACTTTCGGAGCCCGGTCTACGAACGACGCGGATATCTTTGGCCGTATTGGCGCTGTTGATCGTTCTTTTGCGTCTCCATACCTATGAGGAACCATTTGAGCGAGACCTGAACTATTATGCTGTGATCGCGCACGAGATGGTTCATGGGCAGCATCTCTACACCGAGGTCGCGGATCATAAGCCACCGGCGCCGCATCTCACCTACGCTTTTGCTGAGGTACTCGTCGGATACGGCAAGCAGCAGATGTATTTCCTGGGCGTGCTCGCCGCGACCTTGACCTTGCTCGGTCTATACTGCGCGGGCCGAGCCGTAAGTGGCCGCCGCAGCGTTGGTCTAGTGGCTGCCGCGTGCTGGGCCATCATTTGTCACGACTTACGCTTGCAGGCCAATCAACCCAATACTGAAGTTTTCATCAACGCGTCCGTGGTTTGGGGTGTGGCGCTTTGGTTCGGACTCAGGGGTCCGTCCATGCAATGGCGTCGCGTCATCGGCATTGGTCTTCTATTCCTCTGGGCAAGTTTCTATAAGCACGTCGCGGTGACGATCCCGGCTGTCATCGGTCTCGCGTACATTGCTTGGCCCGGCCCTGAACTTAGTAGGCGCCAAGCGGTACTTCAGGTCGGTGGCGTTGCGGGCGTTGGCGTGGCGGGTTGGTCGCTTCTTATCGGCTATTTCGCAGTTCGTGGCGGGTTAGAACCGTTCATCGATCAAGTGTTCTTGGTCAATCAGCATTATTCCTCGGGCATGTGGAACAATATTCTGAAGGGTCTCTCGCCGACGATTTTCTTTCGCGGTGCCATACTGAAGCTTCTTCCGTGCTTGTTCGTCGCCGGCTTGGCTGCGATGTTTCTTCCGCAGCTGGCAGGTCAACGTAGATCCTGGGCGATTTACCTCTCATGGGCAGTGGCGACGTTCGTCGCGGTAAGCCTTCCTGGAAAATACTATCCGCACTACTACCAATTCTGGTTGCCCTTGATCGCACTTGGCTTCGGCCTACTGGTTTGGTCGGTGCTTCAGTTCAGATCTTGGAAGCGTTGGGCGGGTATCGGTCTGATCTTGATTGCGGGCATGCTTACCACCGTGCATGAGCTGAGTTTCTTTCTTTTGTCTGCGGAAGAATGGTCGCTCAATAAGTACCGCGATGGCATGTACGTTCAATCCCGAAGTCTGGGTCTCAAGTTGAATGAGATTCTCGAGGGTGAGGAAACCTTCTTCGAATGGGGCGGTGAACCGGGTCTCTACTTCAATTCGCAGCGCCGGCCGGTGACGGGTGTGGTGGCTGCGTTCATGGCGTTACCCGGGTTTGTTGGTGAGCATACGGCGGAGAAATTGACCCAGCGAACCATGCAAGACCTCGAGCGGGCCCGACCCGATCTCATCGTGGTGAGTGAACAGATGGCGGCATGGACCCACGAGTCACATCCATTCATCCGATGGTTCACGCCGCGGTATACTGCGTTCGATAAATACGGTCAATTCGTACTCTTCGCGAGGCGTGGGAGTCGACTTGAAGCGCGGCACGTTCAAGTGAGCGCCGGCGATTAGATTTGTCGATCGTGACCCACCCAGTAGGGATCACGTAGCCGTCGAATGTAGAGTTTGCCCGATGGATGGCGCGGCAGCTTTGCCACGAAATCAATCGAACGTGGCACCTTATAGTTTGCGACACGGGTCTTGCAGTCCGCCAAAATTTCAGCCGCGAGGGCGTCGCTTCCTTCGAAGTCTACCGCTAGTTCAATGGCGGCTTTGACTTCCTCGCCCCATTCATCGTTGGGAATGCCGAACACGCCCACATCGGATACCGCTGGATGCTGCTCCAACGCCTGCTCGACCTCGGCGGGGTAGATGTTGACGCCACCGGAAATAATCATATGCGACTTCCGATCGGCGAGATAAACGTATCCATCTGCATCCACGCGACCGATATCGCCGATCGTAAATACACCCGGCTCCAAGTAAGCGGCGCGGGTTTTTTCGGGATCGCCATGGTATTCGAAAACTTTTTCTACCGTCTTATGTCGACAGTACAACGCACCGGTTTCATTCGGAGCCAACGGCGTGCCTTCCTCGTCGACCGTGAAGAGTTCAAAACTGCTGAGTGCACGCCCGACGGTTCCAGGGTTCCGGAGCCATTCGTTCGAATCCACCAATGTGTTGACCCCACTTTCGGTTGCGCCCCAATACTCGACCAGAACCGGCCCGAGCCATTCGATCATCGCCTGCTTGACCGGTATGGAAACTGGAGCTGCGCCGTGTAACACCAATCTTAGATCTGCTGGGCGGAACGCCTGCCGTATGGCTTGGGGAAGCCGTAGCATGCGGATGAACATGGTCGGAACCATATGCGTGTGTGCGATCCGATGCTGATCGATCAGACGAAGCGCCTCGAATTCATCCCATTTCGGCATGATGTGAATCGGTGCGCCGTTGGCTTGGTCGTACATCGCAAAGAGCAGCGGCGCCGCATGATACATCGGACCGGTGATGAGATGCGGTCCCGTGCCATCCAGTCCCAATAGTCGCCCGACACCCGCGTGCGTGGTTAAGAGATCGCCGAGCTTTGAAGGTCGATAGCGTTTCACTCCCTTGGGGCGACCCGTAGTTCCACTGGTGTAGATCATCGTGCCGCCGGGAATACCGTCGAGGTTCAACGGTCGAGCGGGGATCGTTTCGAATACCTGGTGCAGAGTCTCGGTATGAATCCGACCCTTCGCATCGAGCGTTTCTGCGAGTTTGGCAAAATGTTCATCGTGAAAGAGCACGCGTGAGCCAGAGTCATCCAGAATGTAGGCGATCTCTTCCTGGGCCAAATGCCAATTGATCGGTGTTAGCCAAATGCCTGCGAGAAATGCACCGAGCGTAATCTCGAGGTAGTCGGCGCTGTTTTGCATGAGAATCGATGCATGCTGTTCGGCTTCAAGTCCCACGTTCTCGCGCAAATACTGCGCGATACGCGTACTGCGGTCGACGAGTTCCGACCAACTGCGCTGCGTATTGCCATCGTCAACTGCGATGCTGTCGGGATGCTTTCGGGCAATATCCAGAATCATCGGAGCCTTGCCTCACGCAACGCGGAACGTCGAACCTTCCCCGCGTCATCTCTGAGCGGCTCATCGACGAATTCGAAACTGCGGGGAACTTTGTAGCTCACCAGTCGGGATGCGATATGTTCCCGAAGCTCATACTCGTTGATTGTCTCGGAGGTCTGAACGATCGCGTGGACGACTTGACCAAAGTCATCGCTGGGAAGACCGATGACCGCGCTAGATTGTACGGCATGATGCTGTTCCAACGCCGCTTCAACTTCGGCAGGATAAACATTGGCGCCGCCCACCAGAATCATGTCTGTTTTTCGATCGACCAGATAGAGATACCCGTCGTCGTCCACGTAGCCCATGTCGCCGAGAGTTTCCCAACCATCTTCCGTAGAGGTTGGTTCCGCACCGATGTAGCGGTAGGTTGAACCGGGGCCGCTCGGTGGCATCATGTACACCTCGCCCACCTGATTGGGTGGACATTCCTGCCCGGCCTCGTCGAGTATCCTCAGTTTGCGATCCAAGGTAGGTTTGCCCACCGAACCTGGATGTTCCAACCATTCCGTGCCAGAAATCGCGGTGCCCGCAATGCGTTCGGAACCGCCGTATGCCTCGTGAATACGTTCGGGCCCGAGCCATTCAATCCATTCGCGCTTAAGCCAAACCGGACAGGGGGCGCCGGCGCTCATCACCACTCGGAGAGATTCGAGGTTGAATTTCTGTCGAACCATCGGATCGAGTCGCCAAATGCGATGCATCATTGTGGGTACAAAGAGCACCCAATCTACGCGGTATTTTTCGATGAGCGCGAGCGCTGCGGTTTCGTCAAAATGCCGCATCAAGATCACGCGTCCACCGCAGAGAAGTTGCTGCCAGGCGGTGATGAATGGACCCGAATGGTAGAGAGGGCCGGGTACCAACGTGGCGCCCGTCGATTGCATGTCGTTGCCGCCCTGATCGGGATCGCAGAGTGCAGGGCTGGTGTCGACGATGAGTTTAGGGCGACCCGTGCTGCCGCCGGATGTCATCGCTCGCACGTGTTCAGCAATACGGTCTGGCAGCGGTGAAGCATCGACATCTTCATTCAGTTCAAATCCGACTGGAAGACAGGCGAACTCGGGATAGAGTGCCGACTCCATGCCGATGATCAGCGCCGGCTTTGCGAGTTCGATGATGGCACGACGCTCGATCTCGGGAAGTCGATACGAGATCGGTTGGGGCGTCGCGCCAAGCTTCCATGCTGCGAGACTGGCTTCGAAGAACTCGATTGAATTTGGCAATGCGATCGTAACGAAGTCACCGCTGCGCACGCCTCGATCATGAAAAACGCGAGCGAGCTGATTGCTGCGGCGGTCCAACGCTTGGCGTGAAAGCACGCGGTCTTCGAAGACAATCGTGTCTGCATCAGGGTCCTCGGCAGCGAACCGCCGGACCGCATTTCCGTAAGATATCTGAGTCATTGCCGCTAGCCTATAACACCCGTCTCAGACCTTGGGAAATGCTCGGCCGACCTGTCCCAGTACGTTGAACAACCGAACAATCTCGATATTCGCGCAGGGTTTCCCACTGGTGAGCAATGCGACCGATAGCGCGCGATCTGGGTCGGCCCATGCCAGGATATTGGTGAAGCCGATATGACCGAAGGCGTGTTCGTTGTCGACACCAAAGAGACTCACACCGGAACTTCCGAGCATCATGCCGACGCCGTAGCGTATGGGTAGGCCTAATGTTAGATCGAGTTCCCAGTAGGAATTTTCCTGGGTCGCGTGGCGTACGGTTCTGGGTTCGAAAACGCGGGTACCGCCCAGTGAGCCTTCCTCGAGTAAGCATTGAAAGAACGCCGAAAGTTCGACCGCGTTTGCGACGATGTTTGCAGCCGGTACGATGCCGGTCAGGAAGCGGGGGTCGTTGGAAATTTCGATGGCCTCGCGAAAACTCATGCCGAACGCATTGTGAAGTACAGTCGAAAACGGTGGAAAGACCGGGAGGCCGGTGAATGCATTCTCTGCGACAGCCGACACATCTTTCGATTCCACCCCGTAGTTCATCCAACGAAAACCGAGGGGTTCTCGAACCACTTTCTCCATGATGGTTCGAAGGTTCTGACCGGTCGCGCGGCGCACGACTTCACCGAGTACAAAGCCGCCAGTGACGGCGTGGTAGCCGAGCCAACGCCCCGGTCGCCAGCGCAAACTAAGATCCGAAAGAATCTCGACGATACGATCGGGTCGATCCAAAATGCTGAGATCAAAAGCGCGCGGTGGGATATTGGGAATGCCGGCGCGATGTCCGAGCACCTGTCGAATCGTAATGCCTTCTTTACCGTGCCGTGCAAACTCGGGGATGTAGTCACAAACGCGATCATCGAGATGCAATACGCGATCGGTATCCAGTTTGTGAATCAGCATCGCGGTCATGGCTTTCGATGCCGAGAGGGTGACGAAGGGCGTGTCGACACTGACCGGAATCTTTCGAGCTTCGCGCGGCACGCCGGGTGCGTTGCCGTGTGAGTGTCCGATCGCGCGATTCAACACAATGCCGCCGTGACGCCGGATGCAGAGCTGAATCGCAGGGTAGAGGCCGGATCGATACAGGCTCTCAGTCGCGCGCCAGACCGATTCGACGTCCGCGGAGCGCGAACCGGCTTCATGCGGCCGTACTTCGGGACCGTGGTGAGTCACGGACTCGATCTGCCGTGGGATGCGGCAGCGCGCCTTGAAAAGCCGTGTGGGTAGGCCGAGGAGGTCGAGAGCATCCATCGGCCCCAGCTTAGCGCGATTTCGGGTCATTAGTCCTAAGTATTTGATTTATAAGAGTAAATTTAAGAACCCCAGGCCCTTTGGACCGCCGAAAGATCGTTTACTGATACGATACGTATCGTTATGATAATGCCCATTCGCTTGGGGCTTAAGAAGGACGGGCTAGTGAACAAACGCATCACAGAGCGCGAGGCCATCGCGGAGCTTCGGGACGGCATGACGGTTGGAATTGGCGGCTGGGGCTCGCGCCGCAAACCCATGTCACTGGTCCGCGAAATTCTGCGCCAGCCGGTCCGGGACCTCACCATCGTTTCCTACGGTGGCCCCGATGTGGGTTTGCTCTGTGCGGCGGGCAAAGTTCGTAAGGTGGTATACGGCTTCGTGTCTTTGGATTCGATTCCGCTCGAACCCCACTTTCGGCGGGCTCGCGAGAGCGCATCGATCGAAGCCGGCGAGCTCGATGAGGGCATGTTGCAGTGGGGGCTCTACGCGGCTGCGAATCGACTGCCCTTCCTGCCCACGCGTGCGGGGTTGGGTTCGGACGTCAGAGTGTTCAACCCGGAACTGAAGACCGTGCGTTCTCCCTACGCCGATGGCGAAGAATTTATCGCGATGCCCGCCATCGAGTTGGACGTTGCATTGATTCATATGAATCGTGCGGACGAGCGGGGCAATGGACAATGCCTCGGACCGGATCCGTACTTCGATGATCTCTACTGCATGGCCGCGAAACGACGCTTCATGTCCTGCGAGAAGATCGTACCCACCGAGGAATTGCTGCGCGAAGCTTCGGTGCATACGATGCGCATCAATCGCATGATGGTGGATGGCGTGATTGAAGCACCGGGCGGTGCACACTTTACCGAATGCCCGCCGGACTATGGGCGAGACGAGACGTTTCAGAAGGAATACGTAACTGCGGCGCAAGACCCGGAGCTTTGGTCGGAATTCAAAAAGAAGTATCTCGACCTAGAGAGCGAAGCCGAGTACCAAAAAGCCATCCGAGGCCAAGTATGAGCGAACCGACGCGAGCCGAGATTTGTGCGGTCGCGATCGCTGAAACCTTTCGGGGCGACGGCGAGATCTTTGTGAGTCCGATGGGCGTGCTACCGATGATCGGCGCGCGCTTAGCGAGGCTGACGTTCGAACCTGACCTTCTGCTGACCGATGGCGTGGCTTCATTGCTTGGCAACACGCCGCCCGTCGGTGGGGCGACGGGCCCGGAACCGATCATCGAAGGTTGGATGCCGTTTCGTTCGGTCTTCGACACGCTCTGGTCAGGGCGTCGGCATGTGATGATGGGCGCCTCTCAAATTGATCGCTATGGCAATCAAAACATTTCCTGTGTTGGTGATCCGAAGCAACCCAAAGTGCAGCTATTGGGTGTTCGCGGTGCACCTGGAAACACCATCTGTCATCCAACGAGCTATTGGGTGGGAAATCACGGACCACGATGCTTTGTGGAGAAGGTCGATGTGGTATCGGGCATCGGATACGATCGGGCGGCACAGCTTGGGCCAGAGGCATCGCGCTTTCACGAAATTCGTCGCGTGATTTCGAACCTCGGCGTGTTCGACTTTGAAACGCCCGATCATTCGATGCGACTGCGTTCGGTGCACCCCGGCGTCAAAATCGAAACGATCGCCGAGCGTACCGCGTTCAAACTCAACATCGCGAGCGATGTTGAGGAAACACGCCTGCCGACGGATGACGAGCTCAAGCTGATTCGCGAAGTGATCGATCCCAATGGGACGCGCGATCGAGAAGTCAAAGAGTAGCCGTGGCGAACCCTCTCCACACGCGTGTTTGCGACTTACTGCAGGTGAGGTATCCGATTCTGCAGACCGGCATGGGTTGGGTTGCCACGCCCGAGCTCGTGGCAGCGGCGAGCAATGCGGGCGCATTTGGTTTTCTCGCAGCCGCAACCATCCGTCCGGACGATATCGACCAGGAAATCGAGAAGGTAAAGAAACTGACCGAGCGTCCGTTCGGCGTGAACTTCCTGATGGACGCGCCGGGAGCCGAACAGATCGCCGCCGCGATTATCGCGCACGGTGTTCGCGCAGCCGGCTACAACCGCTCACCGAACGCGGCGATCATCGAGAAATTCAAACGGGCGGGTGTGATTTGTGTGCCTACCTGCGGCGCCGCGAAGCACGCCGCGAAGGCAGAGTCCCTTGGTGCAGATATCGTCATCGTTCAAGGCAGTGAAGGCGGCGGTCATACCGGGTCGGTACCCACGTCGCTACTGATTTCGCAGGTTGTCGATCGTATTTCGGTTCCCGTGGTGGCGGCGGGTGGTTTTCGTGACGGTCGCGGTTTGGTAGCAGCGCTAGCTTTTGGCGCCGCTGGCGTTGCGATGGGAACGCGGTTTCTTCTAACCAAGGAAAGTCCGGTTCCGGCGCTGACGACCGATCGCTATGTGAATGCGGGCATCGACGATGTGTACGTGACCAAGCAGGTCGACGGTCTGCCGCAACGTGTGGTGAAGAACGAACTACTCCACGGTCTCGAGTCCGCCGGCTCGTTGCGCCGCCTCTGGCGCGCGTTGCGCTCAGGCCTCGAATATCGGCAGATGTCGGGTGCAACGATTCCCGAGTTGGTGCGTTCGGCATTGTCGATTCGTGGCCACGAAAGGTTGACGCGCTCGCAAATGTTGATGGCCGCGAACGCACCCATTCTTGCCCGCAAGGCGATGCAAGACGGTGATCCGGTACATGGTTATCTGCCGAGTGGCAGCGTGGCGGGTGTGATCGAAGATATTCCGAGCTGCGCCGAGCTCGTGCAGCGCATCATCGAAGAAGCAGAACAAACGCTACGCGCGTTGAGTCAGGAGTAGATCAAATGGCATCGGTCACCTACAGCGTCGATCAGGGTGTTGCGGAGCTTTTCTTGGATCATCCGCCCGTCAACGCGCTAGACAGCGATGGTTGGTTCGAACTCGCACGAACGATCGAATCACTTGGGACACAGGATGACGTGCACGTGATTTTGCTCGCTGCAAAGGGTCGAGGCTTTTGCGCGGGTGTGGACATCAAAGAGCTCGCGGCGGATTCTTCGGTGATCACGAAGGTGAATCAAGGCTGCTATCAGGCTTTCGCGGCCGTGTATGACTGCCCAGTTCCCGTAGTCGCTGCCTGTCACGGTTTTGTGCTTGGGGGCGGCATCGGTTTAGTGGGTGCAAGCGATATTATTGTCGCCGCGGACGACGCGACTTTCGGCTTACCGGAAATCGACCGTGGCGCGCTCGGCGCGGCCACACATCTTTATCGTATGTTCCCGATGCAGAAAGTGCGCAAGATGCTGCTCACCGGTGAGTCGATCGACGCTGCAGAAGCGTATCGTCTCGGCGCGCTTGAGTCCGTTGTTTCGAAGGAAGAGCTCTTGCCTGCAGCGCGCAAACTCGCGGAGAGCATCGCTTCGAAGAGCCCGCGGGCGGTGCGCCTGGCAAAGGAGTCGCTCAACGGAATTGAACTTCTGGATATAAAGACCAGCTACCGCTACGAGCAGGGGTTCACGCTCGAGCTCTACACCTCGCCCGATTCACAGGAAGCGCGCGACGCATTCGTTGAAAAGCGCAACGCTGACTTCGACGGCTCCAAGAAGGACAAACGCTAGTGGACCTTCGCTTCACAATGGAGCAACAGAAGTTTCGCGAGGAAGCGCGGCTTTGGCTCGAAGCGCACGTTCCGAAGGAAAATCTGCCGTCGTTCGATACTGCGGAAGGTTTTCAGGCTCATTGCGAATGGGAGCGGGTTCTCAACGACGGTGGCTGGGCGATGGTTCCATGGCCGGTCGAGTATGGTGGCCGCGGTGCGAATCTCATCGAATGGTTGATCTTCGAAGAGGAATACTATCGCGCGGGTGCTCCCGGTCGTGTGAATCAGAACGGCATCTTTCTATTGGGCCCGACGATCATGGAGTACGGAACCGATGCGCAGAAAGTCCGCTTTCTGCCGAAGATGGCGTCCTCTGAGGAAGTCTGGGCGCAGGGTTGGTCCGAACCGAATGCGGGCAGTGACATGGCAGCAATTCAAGCCACCGCGGTTCGCGAAGGCGATCAGTTTCGAATCAATGGTCAGAAGACCTGGGCGTCACGCGGCGCCTATGCGGATTGGCTCTTTGGCTTGTTCCGTACCGACCCTGATTCCGAACGCCATAAGGGTTTGACGTTTGTTTTGGTTCCGTTGGATGCGCCGGGTGTCAAGGTCCGGCCGATCGAGCAGCTCGATGGTGAAGCCGGTTTCGCAGAAGTATTTTTAGACGACGCATTGGTATCCGTGGACAATCAATTGGGCGAATTCAATCGGGGTTGGGACGTTGCGATGGCGACAGCGGGTTTTGAGCGTGGCTTGATGTTGCGCAGTCCGGCGCGCTTTCAGAACACGGCGCGCAAGTTGGTCGAGCTCTATCGCGAAACGGTCGCGAGCGGTGTGGCGATTCGTCCCGCGCTCCGCGAGGCGGTGACTCAAGCGTGGACCGGTGCCGAAGCGTATGCTCTCAACACGTATCAGACCGTCACTCGCCTACTCGAAGGTGGCAAGATCGGGGCGGAAGCTAGCCTCGGCAAAATCTTCTGGTCGGAATTGGATTTGAAGATGCACGAAACCGCGCTCGAACTCCTGGGCGCTCGTGCAGAGCTATTACCCAACGCTCCGTCGGCGCAGGGTGTCGGAACCTGGTTGGATGGCTATTTGTTCTCGCTCTCGGGTCCCATCTATGCGGGAACCAATGAAATCCAACGCAACGTGATCGCCGAACGCATTCTTCGGTTGCCGCGGAAATAGCCATGCGATTCGCTTTTACCGAAGACCAGCAGCTGCTCCAACAAACCGTTCACGAATTTCTTCAAGCTGAATGTACTGCGGAACGTGTGCGCGGGTTTTGGGCGACCGAAACCGGACGTTCGCCAGAGCTCTGGTCGCAGCTCGCTGAAATGGGTGTGACGGGCCTTCTGGTTCCGGAAGAGTTCGGCGGCCTCGGCATGAATGATATCGACATGGTGCTGCTAATGGAGGAAGTCGGTCGGGCCGGACTTGCCGAACCTCTGATTTCAACCGCCGCAATCGCGGCGCCGTTGATTCGTGACTTAGATAACGCCGAACTCTCGCGAGCTTGGTTGCCCCGCATCGCGGCGGGTGAAGCGATCATCGCTGTTGCGCACACGTGTAATGCGTTCGTCAGCGATGCCCACATCGCCGACCTGATTCTCGTTCGCCATCCTCAGGGCGATGAGATTCACGGGCTTGTTCGTGATCAGTGCGCGCTGACGGCCGAGCCCGCGAACGACCCCGCGCGCCGCATATTCTCAATGGACTGGACACCCAAGCCACTGACCCGAATTGCAGAGAGTGGTCGCGCCCGCCGTCTTTGGGCCGATGTGCTGAGTCGAGGTGCACTGGCGACCGCCGCCCAACAATTGGGCGTCACGGCGAAGTTGATTGACCTCGCCGTTGCGTATGCGACGGAGCGCAAGCAATTTGGTTCGCCGATCGGTTCTTTCCAAGCGGTGAAACATCACCTGGCCAACGTCCGGGTGCAGCTCGAGTACGCACAGCCGTTGGTCTATCGCGCGGCTCATTCGGTTGCCACGCGCGCGCCCGCACGCGCGACCGATGTGTCCATGGCGAAGTCCGCGGCGTCTGAGGCTGCAGCCGCAGCGGCGAAGGTTTCGCTCCAGGTTCACGGTGCGATTGGTTACACCTGGGAGCAGGACGTGCATGTTTGGATGCGGCGTGCCTGGTCGTTGGGCCTGGCGTGGGGGAGTGCAGCTTGGCATCGAGAACGCATCGCCAACGCTGTCCTCGACCAGAACGCACCTGCAGAAAGCTTCGGATACGGCGCAAGTATCGCGTAGAATGGCGGCAGAGGAGATTCGGATGAAAGAGCAGCGACCCGCGGTCGAAGGTTGGTTCACGATGGACCGCGAACGACCCCAGCTTTTGGGCACACGATGTCAGGCTTGCAGGACTTTCTTCTTCCCGAAGGAGGAGCAGTTCTGTCGGAATCCCGAATGTGATGGACGCGAGTTCGAGGAAGTTCCCTTGAGCAACAAGGGTCGCGTTTGGTCCTACACGGAACATCACTATCAGCCACCCGAACCCTATATCTCGCCGGATCCGTTTGTGCCGTATACGGTTGCGGCGGTGGAACTCGCCGAAGAGAAGATGGTGATTCTCGGTCAGCTCGCGACGGGAGTTCAGGCCAAAGAGATCGAAGTCGGTACCGAAGTTCAGTTGGTTTTGGAAACGCTCTACGAAGATGATTCCAACGATTATCTAGTTTGGAAGTGGAAGCCCACGACCCACTAGCGGCGCACTCGCGCAGGAGGAAAATCAGATGGCGAAAGAAGTCGCGATTCTTGGTGTGGGGATGCATCCCTGGGGCAAGTGGGGCAAGAACTTCGTTGAGTACGGAGTGAAGGCGTGTCAGGACGCGCTTAAGGATGCTGGGGTTGAGTGGAAAGACATTCAATTTGTTTCGGGCGCAGATACGATGCGAAACGGTTACCCGGGCTACGTTTCGGGTGCCACCTTCGCACAGGCGCTTGGATGGAATGGTGCGCGCGTCGCGAGTTCCTATGCCGCCTGCGCGTCCGGCGCCACCGCGCTCAACACCGCACGTACACAGATTCTTGCGGGTCTCTGTGATGTCGCACTCGTCGTCGGTGCGGATACGACACCGAAGGGATTTTTGGCGCCGAATAAGGGCGAGCGACCCGATGATCCGGATTGGTTGCGCTTTCGCCTGTTGGGGGCGACGAACCCGACGTACTTTGGTCTCTACGCGCGTCGGCGCATGGAGCTTTACGGCGCGACGGAGAAGGACTTCGCCAGAGCGAAGGTCAAGAATGCAAATCACGGACTCAGTAATCCGAACGCGCGCTACCGTAAGGCGTTCACAGAGGAAGAAGTTTTGAATTCGCCCATGGTCGCGGATCCACTTCATCTCTTTGAAATCTGTGCCACCAGCGATGGCGGCGCAGCCATGGTGATTTCGAGTCTCGAGTTCGCGCGCAAACATCAGATCGACGCGGTCAAAATCGCGTCGATTTCGACGGTGACGCCCACGTTTCCCAACACGGTGATTGAAATGCCGAATATGTCCACCGATTCCGCCCATACCTCAAAACTTCCGGATGCACCGTTTCGCGATTCGATCGCGAAGGCGGCGTACGAAGAAGCAGGTCTTGGACCCGAAGATATGAACCTTGCGGAGGTCTACGATCTATCGTCAGCACTCGAACTCGACTGGTATGAAAACATCGGGCTCTGTAAGGCCGGTGAAGCCGAGCGACTGTTGAACGACGGTGTGACGACGGTCGGGGGGCGCGTGCCGGTGAACCCGAGTGGCGGACTCGCGTGTTTCGGTGAAGCGGTTCCCGCGCAAGCGATTGCTCAGGTCTGTGAGTTGGTTTGGCATCTGCGCGGACAAGCGGGGAAGCGTCAGGTCGAGGGCGCGAAGGCGGGAATTACCGCGAATCAAGGTCTTTTTGGTCACGGCTCGTCCGTGATCGTCACGAAATAACACGGAGAACAACGATGGCTGAGGCATACATTATCGATGCGGTTCGCACCCCCGTAGGGAAGCGCGGTGGATCACTAAGTCAGGAGCACCCGGCCGACTTAGGTGCGCATGTGATTCGAGCATTGATCGAACGCACGGGGATCGACCCTATGGCGGTTGAAGATGTTGTATTTGGTTGTATCGATACCATTGGACCGCAGGCGGGCGATATTGCACGCACCTGTTGGTTGGCTGCCGGCATGCCAGATGAGGTTCCGGGTGTGACGGTGGATCGTCAATGCGGTTCATCGCAGCAGGCGATTCATTTCGCCGCGCAGGGTGTACTCAGCAGCACGCAGGATCTCGTCGTCGCGGGCGGTGTGCAGAACATGAGCGCGATTCCGATTTCGTCGTCGATGCACGCGGGAGCCGCGCACGGTTTCGAAGACCCGTTTTCGACCTGTAAGGGCTGGGTTGACCGCTACGGTACGCAGGAGGTTTCACAGTTTCGTGGCGCGGAGATGATCGCGGAGAAGTGGGATCTTTCGCGCGAGGACACGGAGCGATTTGCACTCGAAAGTCATCGGCGCGCGTTGCAAGCGATTGATGAGAATCGTTTCGCTAACGAAATCGTACCCTACGGCGAGTTCACGACGGATGAGGGACCACGGCGTGATACTTCGTTGGAGAAGATGGCGAAGCTTCAACTACTCAGCGAGGGCGGGCGTATCACTGCAGCCGTCGCGAGCCAGATTTCCGACGCCGGCTCAGCCGTATTGATCGCATCTGAGCGCGCCGTGAAAGCGCACGGTCTCAAACCGCGCGCGCGTATTCATCATCTGAGCGTCCGCGGTGATGATCCGATCTATATGCTCACAGCGCCGATTCGCGCGACTCGCTACGCGATGGAGAAGTCGGGCATGAGCTTGGATCAAATTGATCTGGTGGAGATTAACGAAGCGTTCGCGCCGGTAGTGCTTGCGTGGGAAAAGGAACTCCACGCGGATATGAGCAGGGTCAATGTAAACGGCGGCGCGATTGCGTTGGGTCATCCCATCGGTGCCACGGGTGCACGTTTAATGACGACGCTTCTGAACGAATTGGAGCGAACCGGCGGCCGCTACGGTTTGCAAACGATGTGCGAAGGTGGTGGACAAGCCAACGTGACCATCATTGAACGTCTCTAAAACCCGCGAGCGAGTTCAATGGACTTCGCCTTCACTGAAGAGCAACAGGAATTGCGCGATACCGCGCGCGCGTTTTTGGCAGAACGTGCGGGTTCAGAAGCGCTGCGCAAAGCCGTTGAAAGCGAGCTGGGCTACGATGCCGCGCTTTGGAAACGGATCGGTGCGGACCTCGGTTGGACCAGTATCATTGTTCCAGAGGAATACGATGGTCTCGGGCTTGGTTACGTCGAGCTGATCGCATTGATGGAAGTGATGGGGGAAGCGCTGTTTTGCGGACCCTACTTCAGTAGCATCTGCCTCGGCGTAAACACACTCATGCAGGCTGGGGACGACACGCAGAAGCGTACCTGGTTGCCCGCGCTCGCGAGCGGGCAGTTGACCGCGACTCTCGCCCATACTGAAAAGGGCGATTGGTATGACGCGATACCCGCTACCGTCGCTGTGGCGAATGGCGATGACTTCGTGCTTAACGGAACGAAGTCTTACGTGCCGGATGGCTGCAGCGCGGACCTGCTCTTCGTCACCGCCGTGTTGGACACCGACTCAAGTCTGGGAATTTTCGCTGTCGCTGCGGACGTGGAAGGGCTAGAACGCGAAGCGTTGCCAACCATGGACCAGACGCGACGGCAGGGATTGATACGATTGACAGATGTTCGCATCCCGCGATCAGCGCGTTTGGGATCGGTCGACGCGCAGGCCGCGCTGATACGGATTCTGGATCTTGCTAGCGTCGCGCTTGCCGCGGAGCAGGTGGGCGGGGCGCAACGGTGTTTGGACCTTGCGGTTGATTATGCGAAGCAGCGTGTTCAATTTGGCCGACCGATCGGATCGTTTCAAGCCATCAAACACAAATGTGCGGATATGATGATTGCTGTGGAGTCGGCTCGCTCTGCGGCTTATTATGCGGGCTGTGTGGCTGCGGAAGGAAGTGATGAACTTCGGACCGTGGCGTCACTGGCACAGGCGTATTGCTCTGAAGCGTATTTCAATGCTGCCGCGGAGATGCTGCAAATTCATGGCGGCGTCGGTTTTACTTGGGAGTACGATGTACATCTCTTTTTCAAGCGCGCGAAATCGACGGAGACGTTACTGGATCCGCCGCATTCCCATCGCGAACGTATCGCACGATCGATCGGGCTCTAGGCGATGAGCGATCGAATCGAAATGGACTTCAGCGGTAAAGCGGTGATCGTGACCGGAGGGGCGCGCGGCGTCGGTCGTGGGATCACAACGCGGTTTCTTGAGGCGGGTGCTGATGTCGTGATCTGTGGCCGCAACGAACCCGACGAATTGCCCGAGGCAGGCGGTCGCAAGGCGCTCTTTGTGACGGCAGATATTCGCGATGTGGAGCAAATTGATCAAGTCGTGGTTTTCACGCAGGAACGTCTCGGGCGCCTGGATCTGCTGGTCAACAACGCAGGTGGATCGCCAGCTGCTGACGCAGCTGATGCGTCGCCGCGTTTTTCAGAAGCGATCATTCGGCTGAACCTGATCGCGCCGCTCTGTTTTGCACAGCGAGCGAATGCAGTGATGCAGACACAGGATGAGGGTGGAGTGATTATCAACATCGCGAGTGTCAGCGGGACGCGCCCATCCCCGGGAACATCGGCATACGGCGCAGCAAAAGCGGGACTCCTCAACCTGACGCAGACGCTCGCCATCGAATGGGCGCCGAAGGTACGCGTGAACGCTGTGACGGCGGGCATGATTCGTACGGAGCTTGCAGAGCTCCACTACGGCGACGAGGAAGGCGTTGAAGCGGTAGCTCAAACCGTACCGCTCGGCCGAATGGGGGAGCCGCGAGATGTGGCGAATGCGTGTCTTTTTCTCGCGTCAGAGTTGTCCGCCTACGTCAGTGGCGCCAATCTGCTGCTTCATGGTGGCGGAGAGGCTCCCGCATTTTTAGCTGCGGCGAAGAATACCGCCTAGCTACTTTAGCTACGAAGATCGCGAACCGACTCTTAGATAGAACGAATTCTCGGGATATCGGACGGCTATGCTCATTGCGGACATCATGCAGAAGAACGTACTTACGGTCTTGCCAGGGATGAACGTGGTCGAACTAGACGCGCTGCTGATGGGTCATCATATCAGCGGTGCGCCCGTCTGTTCTGAAGAGGGAATGGTCGTCGGCATGGTGTCGAAGACTGATGTGATCCGCTGCTTGTCCGAGGAATTTGTTCAGCTCGACCGACCCATCAGCGAAGTTCTGGTGCGCGATATCATGACCCCAAAGATTGTTGCCGTAGATATTGATGACGATGTGGTTACGGTCGCGCGCACGATGCTGAATCTGCACGTCCACCGCGTTGTCGTGTACGACGCCGATCAGCTCGTAGGGATTGTAAGCAGTTTCGACATGCTGCGGGTCGTGGTTGAATTCAAAGGGTAGCATCAGGCTGCGATAAACCGACTTACGGTATCGACCACGCATGCGGGTCGCTCATTACCTTCGATTTCAACACTCACGCGTACAGTCGCCTGGACCCCGCCTTTTACGTCTTCGACCTTGACTACTTCGCCGCCGCCGCGCAGACGTGAACCCACTGGGACGGGTGCTGGAAAGCGCACCTTCTCGGTTCCGTAGTTGATGCCCATCGAAACGCCACGCACTTCCATGACCTGCGGTAGGAAGAGGCTCGCGAGACTCAGCGTGAGATAGCCATGCGCGATGCATGTACCGAAGGGTCCCGCCTTTGCGCGCTCGGGGTCGACATGAATCCATTGATGATCGCCCGTGGCGTCGGCGAATCGGTTGATCCGTTCCTGGGTTATTTCGATCCAATCACTAAAACCCAAGTGCTTACCTACGGCGGCTTTCAACTCATCGGGTGTGTTGAAGATTGTGGGCATGAAGTTCTCCTCTACGCGCGTTGACTGCTGACGGCGACCACTTCACCCGTCATATAGGATGAGTAGTCGCTTGCGAGAAACACCATTACGTTTGCGACTTCCCAGGGCTCCGCACCACGCTTAAACGCTTCGCGGTCCGTCAGTTCTTCAAGCAGCCCCGGAGGCGTGACCTTAGAAAGAAAGGGGTGCATCGCTAAGCTTGGCGAAACTGCGTTGATGCGAACACCCGAATCTGCAACTTCAAGCGCCGAGCAGCGCGTCAGTGCCATGACGCCCGCTTTGGCTGCTGCGTAATGCGCTTGCCCCTCTTGTGCGCGCCAAGCCAAAACTGAAGCGTTGTTGACGATGACTCCACTGCCGCGTTCTGTCATATGCGGCAAAACAGCGCGTGTCATGCGGAAAGTTCCCGTTAGCGTGATGTCGAGCACCGAATGCCATTGGTCGTCGGTCATGTCCACCACATTCGCCGTGCCGCCGAGACCGGCGTTGTTCATCAGTACATCGATCCGTCCGAGTTCCGATATGCCAGCTTGAATCAACGCCTGCACGTCATCTTCCTGCGTCACGTTACAAATCTGGGTGTGCACACGGTCGTTGGCGAGTTTACGGAGCGTATCCGCAGATTCTTCCAGGCGTCTTGGGTGGATGTCGCTGATCAAGACTGTCGCACCTTCCTCGAGGCAGCGTTTTGCAACCGCGAAGCCGATCCCCGTGCCCGCGGCAGCCGTGACGACTACAGTTTTGCTAGCGAGGAGCTGGTGACCTTCAACATAAGGTGGTGGCTGATTCATCGAGGTTCTCTTGGTAAGCCCAGCGCGCGTTCGCTGATGATGTTTTTCTGAATTTCGTTGGAGCCCGCGTAGATGGTATCCGAACGCGTGAAGAGATACATCCGCTGCAATGGCTTGAGCTCATAAGGCGCAGCGGCCAGGATTTCGCCATCGGCGCCCATGATGTCCATGGCGAGTTTGCCAAGTTCGCGGTGCCAGGTTGCCCAGAAGATCTTGTATATCATGGCTTCGCGGTTCAGCTCCGCGCGATCAGCTTGGGAGAGCATGCGCAGCGCATTGTAGCGCTGCAAACGAAGCCCGATCCACGCGTCGGCCAGCCGCTGACGTATGATCGGGTCCTTGGCTCTTCCATTGCGCTTGGCGAGCGCGATGATCTCGTCGAGCTCCGTTTGGAAATGCATCTGCTGACCGAGCGTGGATGTTCCACGCTCGAACGCCAACGTTCCCATCGCGACCTTCCAGCCACCGTTTACGTCGCCAACGATGTTTTCAGCGGCGGTCGTAGCTTGGTTGTAGAAGACCTCGCTGAACTCTGAGTCGCCGGTGATCTGCAGGATGGGACGGATCTCAACGCCGGGTTGATGCATTGGTACCAATAGATAGGAGATGCCTCGGTGCTTCGGTTCAGCAGCGGCATCGGTGCGACAGAGTACGAAGCACCAATCCGACCATTCCGCGCCCGAGGTCCAAACTTTTTGACCGTCGATGACCCACTGGTTGTCGACAAGTTCGGCCTTGGTTTGGACATTCGCCAGGTCGGACCCAGCATTCGGTTCGGAGTAACCTTGGCACCAGATCTCTTCGCCCGAAACGATCTTAGGCAGGAAGCGTTCTTTCTGCGCGTCGGTTCCGAATGCGATCAATGTCGGGCCAATGAGGCCTTCGCCGATATGTCCTATGCGACCGGGGGCATCAGCGCGTGCGTATTCCTCGTGGAAAATCACCTGCTGATTGAGACTGAGACCCCGTCCACCGTTTTCTGCAGGCCAGCCAACGCAAGTCCAGCGAGCCTCGCCCATGCGGCGTTCCCATGCCTTGCGTTCCTCGACCATCGCCGCGTCGTCACCCGGTCCGCCCCGGCCCCGCAGTGCTGAAAATTTACCCTGCAGGTTTTCGCTGAGCCACGTCGCGATCTCGTCGCGAAACGCTTCATCTTCTTTGCTGAACTTGGTATCCAAAACTCCGCTCCGGCGAGATTCTAATCCGAGAGATCGACGGGGCCGATCATCGACTTAGCAAACGATTCGAGATTGTTCCGTGTGGCGGTCAAGTCTTTTTCCAGGCATGGAATGATCATTCGGTTTACGCCCAATTCGGCGTAGACGTTCGCGACCTCTATCGACGCAGGACCCACGCAAGATATCTCAATCTCATCTGGATCACGACCGTGTTCGATCGCCGTCTTGCGCATCAGTTCAATGAGCTCGGCGATTTCGGCGGGTGACTCGCCCATTGGAATGAACCCGTTACCCACGCGTCCGGCGCGGCGCGCAGCTGCGGGGCTATGGCCGCCGACGTGAATCGGAACACCCGAAGGCTGGGTCGGGCGCGGATTGCACTTCATGTTTTCAAAGCGAACCGTTTCGCCGTGGAAGCTCGCCACCGGCGTCGCCCAGAGCGCACGCATCGCGTCGATGTATTCGTCGGTCCGCCGCCCGCGCTCAGAAAAGATCGAGCCCACCGCGTCAGCTTCTTCGCGCAGCCAACCAATGCCGATCCCCAAGATCACGCGCCCGCCGGAAAGTCGGTCAAGACTGGCGACCGCTTTCGCGAGGACGACGGGGTTTCGCTGGGGCAGGATCAAAATCGAGGTGCCTAACTTAAGACGGGGAGCGACCGCGGCGATCCAGGTTAGCCAAATCAGCGGATCTGGAATCGCGGCGTCCTCAATCGGCATACGACCGCTGCGGTCGTATGGATACGTGGACTCATAGTGATCCGGCATGACGACGTGTTCGACGGGCCAAATGGATTCGAACCCCAAGTTTTCAACCAGCTCCGCGAATTCGGTCGCGTACGATCCGGTCTCGAGCGGAGCCAATCCGTAAGCCGGAATGACACCAAATTTAAGTGGGTGAGGCATGGATGGTCCATTGTCCGAGAGACGGTTCCCGTCGTCAACAATACCCCGCTTGGGGTACGATAGGGCGCGATGAAACGAACGATTCCCCGGCTCATTCAAGAATCTGGTCAGAAGTTCGCAGCGCGGATCGCGATTGAGGACGAAGACCAGCAGATCCGCTTTGACGATCTGGCCAATATCGCAAAACGCGTCGCACGTGCCTGTGTGGCTGCCGGCGTTCAGCCCGGTGACCGTGTTGCAGTTTGGGCGCCCAATTTGCACGAGTGGATACTGGCGGCGATCGGGCTGCAGAGTGCCGGGGCGGTCTTGGTCCCGCTGAATACGCGGTATAAGGGGGCCGAGGCGGGCTACATCATGCGGGCGAGTGGGGCGCGGCTGCTGTTCACGCTGGATGAGTTTCTTGGCACGCGCTATGTGGAAATGATTCGACAGCAGGACTTGCCAGATCTCGAGCGCATCGTACTGCTGCGCGGCAAAGCGGATGGCGCACAGACTTGGAACGATTTTCTCGACGAAGCTGAAGCGATTGCTGAAGACGAGATCGATCGCCGAATCGAGGCGCTTGAACCGGACGCGCTTTCCGATTTGCTCTTCACATCGGGCACAACCGGCAATCCTAAAGGCGTGATGACTTCGCATGCGCAGAATATTCGTGCGTTTGAAGTTTGGAGCGACGTTGTTGGATTGCGCGATGGCGATCGATATCTGGTCGTCAATCCATTCTTTCACGCGTTCGGCTACAAGGCGGGTTGGCTCGCGTCGTTCATGCGTGGCGCAACCGTGCTGCCGCATTTGGTTTTTGATGCGGCTGCGGTGATGGAGCGAATTACCAAAGATCGAATCTCCGTGCTGCCGGGTCCGCCGACGCTGTACCAGAGTTTCTTGAGTCATCCGAATTTCGCCGACTACGACCTATCTTCGTTGCGCATGGCTTCGACCGGGGCGGCCGCGATTCCGGTCGATTTGATTCGGCAGATGCGCGATAAGCTGGGCTTTGAAACCGTGGTGACGGCGTACGGCCTTACGGAATGTTGTGGGATGGTGAGTATCTGCCGGCCCGAAGATGATCCTGAAACCATCGCAACCACGTCGGGGCGAGCGATTCCTGGCGTCGAAGTTCGCTGCATCGGTGAGGACGGTCTCGAGGTTCCGAATGGCGAACCGGGTGAAATCATCGTGCGTGGTTACAACGTAATGCAGGGTTATTTCAACGATCCCGAAGCCACGGCAGAAACGATCGATGCGGAGGGTTGGCTGCACACGGGCGATATCGCGACGATGGACGAACGCGGGTACTTGAAGATCACGGACCGAATCAAAGACATGTTCATCATGGGGGGCTTCAATTGCTACCCTGCTGAAATCGAGAACCTGATGTACGGGTCTGGCGAGTTCGCGCAGGTGGCTGTGATTGGTGTGCCGGACGAGCGCATGGGAGAAGTCGGGATGGCGTTTGTCGTGCCCGCTCCCGGAAAGTCGCCCACGCCCGAGTCGGTGATTGCCTGGTGTCGAGAGCAGATGGCGAACTATAAAGTTCCGCGGCGTGTGGAGATTCTCGACGAAATGCCGATGAACGCGTCCGGCAAGGTTTTGAAGTACGTCCTCCGCGAAGCTGCCAAATGATCGATGCAGATGGTTTGTGGGCGGCGATCGAGGCGCGCGCCGAGGCGTCGCCTGAAGCGCTCTTCGCCGTCGATGAAAACGATCGCACACTAAGCTTTCGTGAGTATCGAGATGCCGCACTACGCGCTGCGGCAGGATTGGCGGCGAAGGGAGTCGAGCCCGACAGCATCGTGAGCTGGGTCTTGCCAACCTGGCTGGAGACTTTAGTGCTCGCGGGTGCGTTATCCCGTTTGGGCGCGGTTCAAAATCCAATATTGCCCATCTACCGACGTAAAGAGATCGGTTTCATCGTCGAACAAGCCCGCCCAAAGATGCTGATCGTTCCCTCTACGTGGCGCGGTTTTGATTATGGCGCGATGGCAGAGGAGATTGCGGAAGCGTCGTCGGGTCTCGACGTGCTGGTTGTGGATCGCCAACTACCCGATGGCGATCCGATCGATCTGCCCGCTTTCGATGTAGCCGAAGCGTCGGCGACGCGCTGGCTTTTCTACACCTCGGGAACAACCGCCAATCCGAAGGGTGCGCTGCATACGGATGCCGGGATTTTTGCAGCCTCTCGCGGAATGTCGGACGTACTTCGATTGACGGCAGACGATCGCATCGCGTTGGTTTTTCCGTTCACGCATGTGGGTGGTGTGCTTTGGCTCTGCAATGGGCTGCTTACGGGCTGCGCTCAGATCGCGATCGAAGCCTTCGATCCTGCAACGAGTATCGATGTGCTTGCGAAGCATGGTGTTACACAGGCCACTGCAGGAACGGCTTTCCATCAGGCGTATCTTGCTGCGCAACGCGCGAACCCTGATCGGAAGATTTTCCCATCGGTGCGCAGTTTCCCGGGCGGCGGTGCGCCGAAACCGCCACAGCTCCACATGGAGATCAAGAACGAAATGGGCGGTGCCGGAATCATATCGGGCTATGGGCTCACCGAATGTCCCGCATTGTCGATGGGGTCGGTCGATGATTCCGATGAGAAACTCATGTACACCGAAGGTCGCGTGAATCCCGCATCGACGGAAGTCCGAATCTATCAGCTAGATGGCGCGCGAGCAGGGACGGGCGAGGAGGGCGAAATTCGTGCACGCGGTTCTCAGCTCTGCAAAGGGTATTTGGACTCGCAGCTCAACGCGGAAGCGTTTGATGCCGACGGTTTCTTTCGTACCGGTGATCTCGGTTACTTGGATGCGGACGGTTATATCGTGATTACGGGCCGCTTAAAGGACGTGATTATTCGCAAGGGCGAAAACATCAGTGCAAAAGAAGTCGAAGACATCCTGTACACGCATCCGAATGTCGCAGACGTTGCGGTGATTGGGCTTCCCGATGCGAAGAGCGGCGAACGCGCCTGCGCGGTCGTCGTCGCTGATGCCGCTGGATTTACTTTCGTCGAAATGGTGCAGTTTCTGAAAGATCAGGGCTTGATGCTGCAGAAAATTCCGGAGCAACTTGAAATCGTTGATGCGCTACCGCGCAATCCCACGGGTAAAGTGCTGAAGCATGAGCTCCGGAAACGCTACACGGCTGAGGTTTGAATCCCGCGTAACGCGGTGTCGACGATCGGCCCGACGATCTTCGGACTGATGGGTCCGCCGCCGAAGAACAACCTCACAGCGATGGGTCCCACGACTAAATCCGCAGCGATGTCGAGGTCGATGCCCTCGGCGATTTCGCCACGATCGCGCGCGCGCTCGAGGGCACGCGTCAGCGGTTGACGGCGCCCTCTGATGACCGGGTTTAAAAGCTCAGAGAGTTCGGGGTTATGTGCGAGCTCGCCCGCGAGGCTCGGAAGTACCGTGGCGAGTGGTGTGGAGTTGAAGAGGTTTAGGTAGCTGCGCAACATTTTCTTGAGGTCGTCGCGGAGATTTCCCGTATCGGACTCTTCGAGCGCGGGCAACTGACTAAATGCTTCTACTACCAGCGGCAGCTTGGATGGCCAACGCCGATAGATTGTCGCTTTACCGACGCCCGCGCGAGTGGCAACCCCTTCGACTGTGAGCGCCGAAAACCCGACCTCCGCAAGTAACTGCAACGTCGCATCGAGGATTGCACGGTGTGCTTCTTCGCTGCGGGGGCGTCCGGCGGAAGATTCTTTTTCGAGATTCGAACTCAACGTTAGTCCAAGCGTTCCAAGACGGTCGAAATTCCCATGCCCGCTCCTATGCACTGGGTCGCGAGACCGTAGCGTGAGCCGCTGCGCCGTAACTCCATCGCAACCGTCGTAACCAAGCGCGCGCCGGTGGCGCCGAGCGGATGGCCGATCGCGATCGAGCCGCCGTTCACATTGACACGATCCGCCGGTATGCCGAGTTCGCGAATCGACGGGATGACCTGCGCGGAAAATGCCTCGTTGAACTCGACCCGATCGATCTGTTCTGCACCGATGCCCGCGAACTTCAAGGCTTTCTTTGAAGAGACCACAGGGCCAAGACCCATCACCTGTGGCTTCACACCGCCGGTAGCAAACCCTGCAATTCGCGCGAGCGGCTCAAGCCCGAGCGCCAAGGCTTTCTCTTCGCTCATCAACAGCGCGGCAGAGATGCCGTCGTTGGTGGGACACGCATTGCCCGCGGTAATCACGAGCTCGCGATCGTCAAAACTCACGACGCCAGGCAGAGGCTTGAGGCCCGCAAGTTTTTCAGCCGTCGTTCCAGGGCGGATGCCTTCGTCACGATCAAACACGACAGTCTTTCCCGTTTCCTGCTCGAGCCAATTTCTCTTCTCGTCATAAACTGGGTCTTCGACTTCGAGCGGGATGACTTCGTCGTGATAGATGCCCGCTTCGTAAGCGGCGTGCGTCTTCTGATGACTCGCGACCGCGAAACTGTCGAGTTCTTCTCGCGTAAGGCCGTAGATCTCCGCGACGTTTTGTGCGGTTTGCAACATGCTCTGAAGCCAGGGCGAATTGCGAACATACTCGGGGAAGGGCAATGAGAAATACTCGTCGTGATCCGGTGCGGGCGCACGCTGCTGTTCGTTGAGTTCCGAAATCCGCGACGTCATCTTCGTGATGCGCGTGGGGGGGGCGCCGCCCGCCATGAGTGCACGCCCCATACGTTCGATCCCCATCGCAACGCCACAGTCGATGCTGCCGACCATGATCGCCATGGCGACGCGATGCAGTGTTTCCATGCTCGAACCACATTGGCGGTTGGAATGAAACGAACAAACTTCGAGTGGAAGTCCGGCGATGCGCTGCACGTTGCCCAGATATGAAAATTCCGAGCGGCCCGCGACATTGCCGATCCCGATATCCTCGATCATCCGATCTTGGACCTTGGGATTCCGATCCAGGAGGGTCCGTAGGATGCTCGCGCCGGCTTCGTCCAACCGGGTGGCGACCAATTTGCCATGGCCGCCGCGTGAAAATGCGGAACGCGCTCCATCCACCAGTACGACGTTTCGACCTGCCATCTTTCGGCTCCCCAGCTCACTGGATTACTCTTTTAAAATCAGTCACTTATAGACATATTTGCGGCTCGGATCGGTGCTCGCCAAGGCCGCGGCTATTACGATACTATACGTTTCGTTCTTATTCGTCATGGCGGCCTCAAGCGGGTAAGATTGAGGTATTGAAGCCTTTTCAGACCCCTGATTGGCATGGAGGAGCGCGATGATCCTGGGAATCCATCATGCGGCGATTTCGACACCCGATATCGACCGATCCATAGCGTTTTACTGCGAACTCTTGGGCTTTGACCTGATGTTTAAAGCCGGATGGCCCAAGGGTGTGGACTCCCTCGATGCGCTGACGGGTTTGAAAGAGAGTGCTTCCCAAGTTGCGATGCTGAAGAAAGCCAACGCGATGTTGGAAATCTTTCAGTACGAATCACCTGCGCCGCGAAGCGGCGACCCGAATCGGCCGGTGAACGATCACGGTCTCACGCATATCTGTCTGGACGTCACCGACATTGACGGGGAATATGAGCGCTTGGCTGCAGCGGGAATGCGTTTCAATAGCGAACCCGTCGACACGGGTCCTACCCGATGTGTTTATGGTCGCGACCCCGATGGCAACGTGATCGAACTGCAGGAGTTCAAAGATCCCAATGACCCGATGCAGATCGCGCGATAGGAACCGAGCCGAATGACGAAAGCCGACATTCGTTGGGATCTTGAAGTCGATTGGGTTGCGGTCGGATCGGGACTCGCGGGTCTTACCTCGGCCATCGTGGCGCATGATCTTGGAAAACAGGTCGTCGTTCTCGATAAAGCGCCGAAATTAGGTGGACTCTCAGGCTATGGCGGCGGAGAAGTCTTCGTACCCAACAACCACAAGATGGTTGAGCTTGGCCTTGAGGACTCGATCGACTCCGGTCGCACGTACTTCGAATTCATATCCGCAGGATTTTCAGACCCCGCGTTAATGGATCGCCTGTTTGAAAACATGCATGCGGCCATCGAGTACGTGGAAAAAGAAGCCGGCGTGCGTTGGCTCGCGGTCGAAGGTCTGCCGGACTACTACTACCCGAAAGCGCCGGGTTCACATTCCGGTGGCCGTTATCTCAGCGTTGACCTATTCGACGGCTCGACGCTTGGCGAATGGCAGACGCGAAGTTTTCTCACGCCCCATGTTCCACAGGGGGTGCTACATCGCGAGCTCTACGAGTGGGGTGGGTTAGCGAAGGTCACCGAATGGAATTACGAGCTAATCGGGCAGCGCATCACGGAGGACAAGCGAAGTTTTGGACCCGGCATGATGGGTTATTTCATCAAAGCAGCGATGATCGACCGCGGGATTCCCGCTTACGTGGAAACGCCTGTCGAAGAGCTGATTCAGGAAGACGGTCGGGTGGTCGGTGTGCGGGCAAAGCGCGAGGGTGCGGATTTCTTTGTGCGCGCGCGAACCGGTGTGCTGCTTGCGATCGGTGGATACGATCATAATAAGAAGATGGCTTGTGAGTACGAGGCGATGCACGAGTGGAACTCAGCAACGCCGCCGTACTTGCACGGCGACCATATGGTGATGGGTCCGGAGATCGGCGCTGCGATCGCCGCGGTTCCCCCGACTAACTTGGCGATGTTCTTCGGTTACAACATTCCGGGCGAGGAGAGCGAAGGCGCGCCGCTGTACCGTACGTCTTGGGAATGCGGTTGTCCGCACGCGATCTGGGTGAACCGACAGGGCGAGCGATTCTGCGATGAAGCTTTTTACAAAGACTATCAACCACGACTCCGAAGTTGGGACGGCGCGAAGCAGGAAATGCCAAATATTCCGCCGTATTTGATTTTCGATCAAAACTATCGCGATCGTTACCCCCTCGGATCCTACATGCCAGGCATGGAATTACCGGGCGAGTTGGTCGAAACGGCCGATACGCCGCGCGAGCTCGCGGAGAAACTCGGTGTCGACGCCGATGGCTTGGAGAAAACCCTGGATCGCTACAACGAATTTGCCGCACGCGGTGAGGATCCCGACTTTGGTAGCGGTTCATATGCTTGGTCGGTGCGCTTGACGGGAGATCAGAGTTATCCCAATCCCTGCGTCGGTCCGTTGAACAAGGCGCCGTACTACGGCATCAAGCTTGTGCCTGTTAGTGTGGGGATCAATTCGCACGGACTGCGAACGAATACCAACGGCCAAGTCATGCACGTTCGCGGTGCGCCAATTCCGGGACTTTACGCCGCTGGAAACTCGGCGGCGTTATTGGATCTTGGTGGTGGCTACCAAAGCGGCACGTCGAATATGCGTGCCATCACCTGGGGCTACATTACGGGTCGACACGCGGCCGGGGGCGAGTAATGGCGCAGACCGAGTACAGCACCACCGCGAATCTTCCGCTCGAAACCATCTGGGACTTTGTCCAAGAGATGGATAATTGGGCACAGCTTGTGACGGGCTATCAAGAACATGTGAAAGAAAGTGCCACCGATTCGCTTTGGACGCTCAAGGGCGATGTGGGCGTGCTGGCACGAAAAGTGCAATTCAAAGTTCATATCGTGGAATGGAACGGGCCCGAGCGCGTGCGCTTCGAACTCAAGGGTTTGAACGAACCGCTTGAGGGCGAAGGTATCTTCACCATGACCGCAGATTCGGGGGATGCCGAGGCGTCGGAGCCGTCGAGTCAAAATTGGTTTACCCGGATGATCGAGGCGCTGGTCCGTCTCTTTGTGAAACGAAAACAAGGTGCAGTGGAACGCGACGTACCCGTGAGTGGCGGCTCGCGTTTGACTTTCAATCTTCGGATTGACCCCGGGGGACCCATGGCACCGATGATCAATGCGATGATGCAACCCGCGATGAACGTCGCGGCAGAAGACCTATCGAATCGAATTTTGTCAGAGCTCGAGCAGCGCCAGAACCAAGTCAGTTAGAGGAGCGAACCCATGGTCGACTACAACCCATTTTCAAAGGATCTGATTGAAGATCCTTACCCGACGTACAAGCTGCTGCGCGACGAAGCGCCTGCGTACCACATCAAAGAGTTCGACGCCTGGGCGTTCTCGCGTTTTGACGATATTTGGAACTGCTCCATGGACGCCGACACGTTTTCGACAGCAAAGGGTACGACGTCGAGTCAGCTGCTTACCAAAGTACAGCCCGTTACGCCGATGTTGAACGTGATGGATCCGCCGCAACACACGGAGCTTCGGGCACAGATTCGTGGCTACTTTCAGCCACGAACCGTCGCGAAACTCGGTGAGTTAGTGGATCAAGTGGCGGAACGCTGCATGCGTGAGTTCAGCGAGCGCGGCCGTGCAGACTTGATGGACGAATTTGGCTCGCAGATTTCGGTAACGCTGGCATGCGTGGTGAACGGCATTCCGCTTGAAGACGCGCAGATGTGTTTTCAGCTGGTGAAACGCTTCTTTGGCCGGGAAGAGGGTGTCGATGGGATGACCCCGGACGGCATTGCCGCCGCGATGGAACTGAACACGTACTTCGAAAGCGTGATAAAAAAGCGTCGTGGGGATCCTGATGCTGAGGACAATGTACTTAACACCTTATTGACCGCGAAGGTCGACGGTCGGCTGTTGGAAGACGCGGAAATCGCGTCTCATCTTTCGATGTTGATCATTGGTGGTTCGGAAACCTTTCCGAAGGTATTAGCGAATTGCGTTTACCGCTTGCACCAGCACCCGGATCAGCGCGCTGAGTTAGTTCGGAATAATGATCTGATTCCAGAAGCGTTTCGGGAACTACTGCGTTACGACATGCCCACGCAGTTCTTGGGCCGTGTGTTGAAGAAGGACTTCGAACTGCACGGCGAAAAGTTGCGCGAGGGGCAGGCGGTGCTTTTCCTCTACCCATCCGGCAATCGAGACGATCGAGAGTTCGAAAATCCTGATCGGATCGACATCAAGCGCAATCCTCAACGCATCTTAAGTTTCGGGCACGGTACCCACGCCTGTGTGGGCCAGCATGTGGCGCGACTCGAGGGAAAAATCTGCCTCGAAGCGTTGCTGAAGCACATGCCTGACTACGAAGTCGAGACCGATCGCCTGCAACGGCTGAAGACCGAGTTTGTGCAGGGCTTCGAGTCGATGCCCGTGACGTTCAAGCCTTTTAAAGTCTAGCTCTAAGGCTCCAGTACGACCTTGATTGCGCCGGCTTTGCGATTACGGGCAGTCGCAAATGCGACTGCCGCGTCAACGAGCGGAAAACGATGTGTGATCAGCTGATTTGCGATCTCGGGTTCTGACCCGAGCAGTGTGGCCGCTGCATCCACGTCGCGGGTTCCATGGTGGTGCCCGTAGGTGACAGTTGCGAGAACATGAATTTCCTTCGATGCCATGGCGAAGCCCGGTAGCGAGATGTTTTCCCAATCCCATGCGAGTAAGAGTAGGCGGCCACCGGGGCGACAGAGACGAACGGCTTCTTGCAACGCGCTTTCGCTTCCCGCTGCATCGATCACCAGATCGAACGCGCCTTCGGGTTTGAGGTCTAGGCCGAGCGCTTCTGCGGCATACTGCTGTGGCGGATGGCGCGCGATGATCGCGGTTGGGCAGCCGTGACTGCGCGTCGCTGCCCCCGCCAAGAGTCCGACCGAGCCTGCGCCGACGACCGCGACCTTTTCAGCGGCCTCGAGTCCGATCGTCGAGATGCCGTGAATTGCCACGGCGAGGGGTTCGACCAAGCAGGCGTCATTTACCGATACCCCCGAAGGCAGGTCGACCAAGCTTCGCGCGTCCACGAAAACCTGATCCGCCATGCCGCCGTCGTGAAACACGCCCAATGTCGACGCCATGCTCTCGGGGCAGAGTTGAACGTCGCCCCGAACACAGCACTCGCAATCGCCGCATCCCGAAGTGGGCTGGATTGCCACCGCGCGTCCATCGTCGAGAACGCCGGCGAACTCATGACCCAGTGTATGGCTCAGCGGGAATCCACGGTCGAGCATCGTGAGATCCGAACCGCAGATACCCGCCGATTTTACGTGGACACGAACTCCCGAACCATTGGGTTCGGGCAATTCCACCACTTGAATCTTCTGATCAACGCTTCTAACGGCATGCATATTGGGTTCTATTCCGGGGGATCGTATCATGAAAACTCTGGCATACTCCTGCCACCTTGAACTCACTTGATTCAACAGATTGGGTGCTCTGTGCCGGCACGGTTCCGCTCTCGGGATTTGTCGAGCGCGCAGCGGCGGCCGCAGCCGCAGGTTTCACGGGTATCTCGCTTTTCATCACAGACTACCAACGCGCAAGTGCTGAGGGGTTGAGTGACCAGGACATGCGTCACGTTCTTGCCGACCACGGTCTACAGGTCGCCGAACTGGATCCGTTGCTGAATTGGATACCGGATCTCGAACTCGGTGATGGTGCCAGCGAGCAGGGGGAAGCGTTCTTTCGTGCGTCACCGGAAGAATTTTTCCGAGTCGGGGAGGCTCTCGACGCGATGGCCATCGGCACGGCACTCTTTACCGATCAGGAACTGGAGCTAGACCGTATTGCCGAATCTTTCGCGACGCTCTGTGACGGCGCGAAGGAGCACGGTCTACTTATCACGCTCGAGTTCTTGCCGTGGAGCCAGATTGCAACGCTTGGGGATGTTGTTGAGCTGGTAAACCTTGCGGGTCGCGATAATGGCGGTGTGATGTTTGATACCTGGCATCATTTTCGGTCGGGCGGCGACCTTGACTCGATTCGAAAGCACGCAACGAAGATCCTGGGTGTGCAGATCAATGACGCTCCAGCCGAGCCGGAAGCCGATTTGGTCCAGGAGACGATGTGCCGTCGACGCCTGCCGGGTGACGGTGATATTGATTTGGCGGGTTACTTGAACGCACTTCGCGATGGAAACTGCAAAGCACCGATCGGCGCGGAAGTATTTTCTGAAACGTTGGCGCAGAAGCCGGTTCAAGAGATCGCGGATGCGACGATGGCAGCGATGCGCAAGGTCATTCCGTGACCTTTGCTCGAATTATCGCCGTATTGATGATGGGCGCGGCCTTCATGAGTTGCCAGCCCGAGACCGCGGTCGATTTTGACGGACCACTTGCGGATTGGCCCGACTACGGCGGCACGAAAGCCGGTACGCGTTTTGTGGCGGCGAATCAAATCACCGCGTCGAACGTTGCCCGCCTCGATGTGGCGTGGGTGCACCATTCGGGAGATGTTTCCGATGGTACAGGCGACACCAAGCGCACGTCGTTTCAAGCCACGCCGATCATGATTGGCGATACGTTGTACTACTGCACTGCGTACAATCGTGTCTTCGCCCTCGACGCGCAGACCGGTGAGGAACGCTGGGTCTTCGATCCTGAACTTCGCGCGCGCCACGGTGAAGGTCCCTATCCTTTAACCTGCCGCGGCGTCGCGTATTGGAACGACCTGAAACATCGTACCGGAGAATGCGCAGCGCGGATTTTTACCGGCACGCGAGACTCGGAGCTGATCGCGCTCGATGCGATCACGGGTCGTCGGTGTAGTGACTTTGGGGAAAACGGAATTGTCGCGTTGCGTGAAGGAATTGGTGCTGCACCCCCGTGGGAGTACTACCCGACCTCACCACCGCTGACGATTCGTGACCTGGTGGTCGTGGGTGCGCTGGTGGCGGACAACCTTCGTGCCGATGCACCCGCTGGCGTTGTGCGCGCGTTCGACGCGCGGAGCGGAAAGCTTCGCTGGGCCTGGGATCCCGTGCCGCCGGATTGGCCCAAGGGCAAAGGCTATCAAGCGGGAACGCCCAACGTCTGGTCTATTCTTTCCGGTGATGAGGACCGCGGTCTGGTTTTTGTACCGACGGGTAATGCCGCACCCGATGGCTTCGCGGCGAGTCGTCGTGGCCTCGACTACTACTCGAGTTCAACCGTGGCGCTTCGGGTTGAAGATGGCAACGTCGCTTGGCGTTTTCAAACCGTGCACAACGATGTCTGGGATTACGATGTCGCGTCACAACCCACATTGTTTCAACACCCGAATGTTGGTAACGGTGTAGCGGCGGTCGCGCAGCCGACGAAGATGGGAAATATCTTCCTACTGAACCGAGAGACGGGCGAGCCGCTCTATGAAGTCGAGGAGCGCGCGGTTCCCGCGAGCGATGTACCTGGCGAAAAACTGAGCCCGACACAGCCTTTTCCGACGCATCCCCCACCGTTGCATCCGCAGGTTTTTGGCCCTGAAGACGCGTGGGGCTTCACGCCGATCGATCGTGGCGATTGCGAAGACAAAATTCGCTCGCTCCGCTCGGAGGGAATTTACACACCGCCTTCGACGACGGGTTCCATTCAGTATCCAAGTGGTGCGGGTGGGGCCAATTGGGGGAGTGCATCTTTTGATCCGACATCGGGCGTGCTCTTTGTGAATCAAATGCACGGGCCACCGCAGGTTGTAACGCTCGTACCGCGCGAAGACTATGCGAAGCTCGATGATCAGGCGGTCGTATATCCCAACGAGCTCTATCCGCAAGCGGGCACACCCTATGGGATGAAGCGATCGCCGTTGCTTTCGAACTTCGGTGCGCCGTGTAACACGCCGCCCTGGGGCACACTCACCGCGGTGGATCTGGCGAGCGGCAATATGCTCTGGCGCTCGATATTGGGAAGCACCCGAGATGCCGCACCGTGGCCACTCTGGTTTGATCTGGGCGCCCCCAACCTGGGCGGTTCGATCGTGACCGCGGGCGGTGTGGTGTTTATCGCCGCCACGCTCGATAAGTTCTTCCGTGGTTTCGACGCAAAGACGGGCGAAGAAATCTGGAAGTACCGCATTCCCTACACCGGGAACTCCACGCCCATGAGCTATCGCGTGTCAAAGACGGGGAAACAATTCGTCGTACTCGCCGCGGGTGGGCACGGGTGGTCCGAGCCTGGCGACGCGCTGATGGCGTTTACGCTGCAATAGCTTCTAGTCGTCGGCCCAATCGTCAAGGCGTTCCATCGTATCCGCGTATTCCTGAACGAATTCTTCAACGACGGAACGAACCGACTTCACGTGATTCATCGAGCCCACGATCTGACCCACGTAGTAGTTGATCAGATCGCGCGCGCCTTCGGATTTATGGGCAGAGCGAGAGATGCGGTCTCCGGCTTCGCGCGCGAGCCGCGGCTGCAGTGGCATTGGAAGTGGATCGGGATTGTTCGGATCGTCCCAGGCTTCGGTCCACGCGCTGCGCAATTGTCGCGCGGGTTTCCCGGTCCAGGAGCGCGAGCGCACGGTGTCGCGCGCCGAGGCTTTGAGGAACTTCTCTTTCACAACGGGATGTGTCTCGGCTTCTTCGGTCGTGAGCCAAATTGAACCGGTCCACACTCCCTGTGCACCGAGGGCGAGTGCTGCGGTCAACTGACGTCCGTTGCCGATGCCCCCTGCAGCGAGAACCGGCACGGGGTCAACCGCATCCACGACATCGGGCACCAACACCATGGTGGAAATCTCGCCCGTATGACCACCGGCTTCGTAACCCTGTGCGACCACAATATCGACACCGGCCTCAACGTGGCGTTTTGCGTGTTCCACCGTTCCCGCGAGCGCCGCCACTTTCACACCGCGCTCGCGACCTTGTTCAGTCATCCAACTCGGGGGTGGCCCCAATGCGCTTGCGATGAGGCTGATGGGGTGATTGAAGACGAGTTCGATTACATCGCGTTGCTGTTCGTAACCCACGTTCAAGTCAGGTCGCTTCCTCGCGTCTTCGGGTAGCGGCGGTACGCCATACTTTTCCAGCAGATCATCGACAAATTTTCGATGGGCCTCGGGAATGCGCTCATCCATGCTCTTCGCATCGAGGCCGCCGCGGTCGCTGCCTTCGTACTTCGATGGAAGCAGGAGATCTACGCCGAACGGCTTACCCGCTACCTCTTTCTCAATCCACTCGAGTTCCATCGCGAGGTTTTTAGTTGAATGGCCTGCGATACCCAATATCCCCATGCCGCCGGCTTTTGAAACCGCTGCCGCGACGTCACGACAATGCGTGAACGCGAAGATTGGGAACTCGAGCCCGAGTTCTTCTGCGAGTTTCGTCCTCATGGGAGCTCCTTTCGCGATTACGACGCGATCGCCAAGCCTTGAATCTCTGCCGCACGATTACGCAGCGACTCGGGTCCACCGAGTAGATGCCGCGCGTTACCAATGCGCTTGAACCAGAAATGTAGGTTCTGCTCATCGGTCCAGCCGATACCGCCGTGCACCTGTGTAGATACGCTCGCGATCTCTCGCGCGATCTCCGAAATATGCGCGAGCGTGTGGCAAGCCATCAATGGTGATTCCTTCGGCACCGTGTCAAAGCAATGAGCAGCGTACCAAAGCAGCGAACGCGCGGGTTCGAGTTCCGCGACCAATTCGGCGCACATGTGTTTCACGGCTTGGAACGAACCGATCACACGATCGAATTGTTTGCGCTCTCCCGCGTAAGCGACCGATTGTTCGATCATCGCTTCGCATGCGCCCAGGGTATCGGCCGCGAGCCCGATACGCCCTGCGTCGAGTAGAGCCGAGATCGCTTCGCCGGCATTCTCGAAGATGGCTTCCGGCTCGACGTTTTCGAGCAGAAGCTCGGACGTGTCGCGCGTCGCGTCGATGGTGACGAGCCGGTTGACCTCAAGTCCGCTCACATCGCGACGAATGACCGCGAGCCGATCCTGCCCGATCGCGAGCAAGATGAAATCCGCTTGGCTGGCGTCGATAGCCATCATTGCCTTGCCGCTGAGCGTCGATCCGTCGAAAGTGATACCGGCTTCCTCGCGAACTGAAAAAATTTCCGTGATCGCGAGACCGAAACAGATCTCTCCGCTAGCGATCCGACGGAGCCAAGTGTCTGTTTGGCTCGTGGCCAACGGGCGAAACGCGATCGGTACCATGATGCTCGACGTCAGAAACGGCGTCGGCGTCGCGGCATGCCCAATCGCCTGAGAAACCAACGCGGCATCGAGCAGGTTGAGCCCGCTGCCGCCATCTTGTTCGGGAATGAGGATTCCACTCACGCCGAGTTCGCCCAGCGCTTGCCAGATCGCACGATCGCCCGTGTTGGCTGCGTCACGGAGTTCGCGAACCCGTGTGATGGGCACCTTTTCTGCAAGAAAGTTCCGAACGGTTTCCACCAGTAGTTCTTGGTCTTCCGAAAGTCCGAAATCCATCAGAGTTCCTTTCTTAGCGAGTCGCGGGCTTGGGTTCGCGCGGCAAGCCGAGACCCCGCTCGGCGATGATGTTTTTTTGGATCTGCGCCGTGCCGCCGCCGATGATTAACCCGAGAGAGAAGATTGAATGCGTCTGCCAATAGGCCTCATCGCGTTCGTACTTCGTATGGTCATAGAGAACGCCCAGTTCCCCCATCACATCGATCGCGAGTGCGGAGATATCGAAGTGAAGCTGGCAGTTTTGCAGTTTCACGATCAAGCCAGCCACGCCGGCTGATTCCCGTTTAAGACTCGAAGTCAGAATGCGCATGCCGTGGTACTTCATCGCGAGCACGCGTCCCTGGAGCCGCATTAAGCGGTCGCGATAAACCGGGCTCGCGATGGCCGGCACGCCATTGACGGTCTCTTGCTTCATCAACTTGATCAGACGCAAGAGCGTACCTTCGGCGTTCGAGTTCAACGTGTTGCGCTCGTGTTTCAATGTAGTGTTTGCGATCTTCCAGCCTTCACCGCGTTTACCCACGATATTGGTCTGCGGCGTCCGCACGTCGGTGAAAAAGACCTGGTTGAACGAATTGTCACCGAGATCCCCCGACATGGTGCGCAGTGGCTGGATTTCGATTCCAGGCGTGTTCATCGGGAGGAGCACGTAGCTAATCCCCACGTGTTTCTTCGCGTCGGGTTCGGTGCGAACCAGCACAAAGATCATATCTGCCTTATCTGCGGTACTGGTCCAGATTTTCTGCCCGTTAATCACGAAGTCGTCGCCGTCCTCGTGCGCCGAAGTTTGTAGGCTCGCGAGATCACTGCCTGAGCCGGGCTCGGAGTAGCCTTGGCACCAGATGACTTCGCCGCGCATCGTCGGGCCGACCCAGCGTTGCTTCTGTTCTTCTGTCCCGTGCTCGAGCAGCGTTGGGACCAACATCGACGGTCCCTGTGCGTTCATGCCACGTTGCAAGCCGGCGCGATTGAACTCTTCATCCATGATTACGGTTTCGAGTAGATCCGGTTCTGCGCCGTAGCCACCGTATTCCTGAGGAATCGTGCGCGCCCAAACGCCGTGCTCGATCTGCAGTCCGAGCCAGCGAATGAGCTGTTTGCGCGCGCCCCCGCTGAGGCCGGCTGGGGGTGCATCCTGTTTATGTTCATCCAGGAACGTGCGTACCTCGCGTCGGAATGCCTCGTAGCGTTCGCCGTATTCGAGATCCATCGTTTACCCCCTGTTCCCAACGCGTTCGCCGGGTTTGGGCGGATCCACCGGTCCGCCGGCAAAGCACTGCGCGATCGACATCCAACTCTTCGCCACGTCGCCATGGACTTCGAGCCGGGTATCCGCGATATTGCGCCCCTGTGTGACGACGTGGCAGAACTCAACCGCATCGCCTTCAACCCTGTCTGTCGTGTTCGTTTCGTTCCACTCCCAGGTCGCGCCCGATGGTGCGGTTAGTCGTACGTGTGGCGGTTCGCCGGGGATGTCGAGTTTGCGATTGATGTACGTCCAGCCGAACGTCTTAACACCGATCGTCGCGATGTTCTTGATGCGATCGGTGTGTGTGCGAGGTGCGGCGAGTAGGTCGTAAACATCCTGAGCATGCGCCCAGGTCTCCATGTAGCGGGCAGTGGTAAACATCTGCACGCCCATATCGGGACCGAACCAAGGCAGACGACGCTTCGGGTCCGACGTACCCAAGACTTCGCAAAGTTCAACACAGGTCTTATGCCAACGCGCGAGTAGTTCGACTTGGTCGAACTGTTGTAGCGCACGTCGGGTCTGCTCGGTTCCGCTGAGACCGCCACGTATGTCGGCGATGAATTTATCGCGCGTTGCTGCGAACGCGTCCGCATCCGTTGCTGCTTGCAGCGAGACGTTATCGAAGAAGTGCAGATGAGCAACGACATCCCAGGGTGTCCAATTCATGAACGGTGTGGGTCGGGACCAATCCGCAGTATCGAGTGTTTCAAGCAAGGCGCGGAACTCGTCGGCCTCCGCGCGAAGATCCAAGCTGATTTGAAGCATACGATCCTTTCCGATTGCCCGCGAAGCGACTAGAAGCCGAGTTGCTTGGCGAGGTAATGCATCATCGTTTCATCCGAACCACCGCCGATGCTGATGAGCCGAGAGTCGACGAACGCGCGGCCGGCCATGCTTTCCTTCATATAGCCGTAGCCACCGTGAAATTGAATGCACTCATCGGCGACTTGTCGCGAAACGCGTCCGCAGAAGAGTTTTGCCATGGTGATCAGTTCGGTGGCGTCTTCGCCAGCGACGCGTTTTTCCACACAGGCGCGCGTCAGTTCTTTGGCTGCATTGATGAGCGTCCAGAGCTCTACCATTTTAAACTGCGTGTTCTGCATCTTCGAAAGCGGCTTGCCAAAGAGTCGGCGTTCTTCGGCCCAGCGACGTGTCTCTTGCCAGAGGTGTTCCGAGCCCGCCATTGAGCTCACGCAAGCGACCAGGCGTTCGTCTTGAAACTGCATCATCTGTTGCTGGAAGCCGCGACCAATGTCGCCAATGGTATTCGCGACGGGTACACGAACGTTGTCGAAGTAGAAGAGGCCGGTATCCGAGCCCAGGTTGCCGATTTTATCGAGCAACTCGTAACGAATACCCGGCAAGTCGGTTGGCAGTACGATCTGTGAATAGCCGCCATAGCCGGCATCCGGATCCGTTACCACGAGGAGGCATAACCAGTCCGCGGTCGCCGCATTGGTGATGTACGTTTTCGAGCCGTTGATCACCCAATCATCGCCGTCTCGAACGGCACGCGTTTTGATGCCCGCCACATCCGAACCCGCGTCGGGTTCAGTCACTGCGATTGCCGCAACCATCTCGCCCGCAATGGCTGGAACCAAGTACTTCTGCTTGAGTTCCTCATCGCCAAACTGCGCGAGCGATGGCGTCGCCATGTCGGTTTGAACACTGATCCCCATGGTTACGCCGGCATTGTCGGAGCGGCCCAGTTCTTCAAACATGACCGCTGAGTACGACCAATCGAGGCCTGCGCCACCGTACTTCGGGTCATAGCGCAGTCCGAGCATGCCGAGTTCGCCCATCTTCTTAAAGAGCGATTTGTCGATTCGACCCATCTCGTCGAACTCGCGCGCGCGCGGGCGCAGCTCCTCTTCGACGAACTTTCGGACCGTTTCGCGAAATAACTGGTGTTCTGGAGTGTAATCAGTCGCTGCCATCGTTCACCCATGCTGGTTTGCGCTTGCCGAGAAACGCCGCCATGCCTTCGGCGGCCTCTTCACCTTTGAAGAGCTCGCCCGACATCCGAGCGGTCCACTCGAAAGCTTCTTTCTGATCCATCTCGGGTACCTCGTGGACCAAGCGCTTGGCGAAGGCCAGTGCGTTGGGTCCGCCCTTGCGTAGATCGGCGATGACTTCATCGACCGCCTGATCGAGTTCCGACGCCGGTACCGCGCGCGTGATCAAGCCAAGCTCCGCCGCGCGAACCGCGCTGAACCGATGACCTCGCAGAAAAACTTCCATGGCTTCACCGCGCCGCATTTTGGGAAGACAGACGACCGAGATGATCGCTGGCGCGACACCGAGTCGAACTTCGCTGAAACCGAATTTCACGTCTTCGGCCGCGATCGAAATATCGAGCGCCGAGGCAAGACCGTTACCCCCGCCAACCACGTGCCCGGCGATCTTGCCGACCACAGGAGTGGGGGAGGTCTGAATCGCGTGTAGCAGGTCTTCGAAACTTCCTGACGCCTTGCCGCCAGCGGACCCCCGCGAGCGCTCTTTAAGATTGGCACCCGCGCAAAATGTATTGCCTTCGTTGGTGATGACGAGCACGCGAATCGCTGGATCGGCGTTGGCTGCATCGAGTGCGCCGCGGATACCCGCAATCAATCCCGCGCCGAGAGCGTTGCGGTTTTCAGCGTCGGTCAGCGTGGCGGTCATCATCCCGTTGGCCGTCTCAACCTGGACTTCGCTCATGTCTCTCTCCCTGGCTGAATGGTGGCGGTAATATTGATTGCGTCTTATTACCCTGCATGTTACCCATCTGTCAATGCAATCCGACACGGGAAGACCGATGCAAAACCAGCTCTTGGCACCACCGATCCAGTCCAAGCTTGACACGCGGAGTGCGGCTTTCGAGGAAAATCGCAATGCGATGCTCGAAAAACTCGAGGAGATCGAAAATCTGCTCGACGAAGCCGAAGCGGGCGGCGGTCCCGCGTCGCATGAGCGACTTGCGAAGCGCGGCAAACTTCCTGTGCGTGAACGCATCGCGCTCGCGCTCGACCCCGATAGCCCGTTTCTCGAGATTAGCTCGCTGGCGGGGTACAACTCCAGTTACGCCGTTGGCGGTGGCGCGGTACTCGGCATCGGTGTGATTGCGGGTATCGAGTGCGTCATCTTCGCAAACGATCCCACGGTGCTCGGTGGCGCATTGACGCCGTACGTGGGGAAGAAGTGGATGCGCGCGTTGGAGATCGCGCGTGACAACGGAATCCCGTACGTGAGTTTTGTCGAGTCGGCGGGTGCAGATCTCCGTCGTCGGGGTTCCAGCGAAAAGAAGGACGGTAACGCTACAGCGGGAGCCGCTCGGATCGATCACTTTGCAGAGACGGGTCGTTTCTTTTACGAGATGATTGAACTTTCCAAGCTTGAAATTCCGACGGTCTGCGTGGTCTTTGGTTCTTCCACCGCAGGTGGCGCGTACCAACCCGGTATGTCGGACTACAACATCATGATTCGCGAGCAGTCGAAGGTTTTTCTGGCGGGGCCGCCGTTGGTGAAAATGGCAACAGGTGAAGAATCGGATGACGAAACACTCGGCGGCGCTCAGATGCATTCCGAAATTTCGGGCCTCGGTGAATACTTTGCCGAAGACGAACGCGATGCGCTGCGACTCTGCCGAGAGGTGGTTTCCCATCTGAATTGGCGCAAAGCGGGTCCCGGTCCGACTGCGGCGGCTGCCCCCCCTTTGCTCGACCCGGAGGAATTGCTCGGGATCGTCAGTCCAGATCTTAAACGTCCCGTTGATGTGCGAGACGTGATTGGTCGTATCGTCGACGGCTCGCGTTTCGAGGAATTCAAACCGCGCTACGGGCGAACATTGATCTGTGGCTGGGCATCGATCGATGGCTACCCCATTGGTATTCTCGGTAATAACGGCGTGATTTATCCGGAGTCTGCGGAAAAAGCTGCACATTTTGTTCAGCTCTGTAATCAGATCGATGTGCCGCTTCTATTCCTGCAAAACCTGACCGGCTTCATCGTGGGACGGGAATTCGAACACGCGGGCATCATCAAGAAGGGTTCGCAGATGCTTAACGCGGTCACGAACTCGACGGTACCTCATATCACGGTGATCTTCGGCGCGTCGTATGGCGCGGGCACCTACGCGATGTCGGGTCGCGCGTTCAATAACCGGTTCACGTTCATCTGGCCGACGGCGAAGATTGCAGTGATGGGCGGCAAGCAGATTGCGGGGGTGATGTCGCTGGTGCGTCGCGGGCAGGCGGCGCGCAAAGGCGAACCTTTTGACGAAGAGGCGGATGCGATGATTCGCGCCGCGGTCGAGGCCGCGCAGGAAAAGGGTTCGGTCGCGCTCGAAGCTTCGGGTGCAATCAGTGACGATGGCATCATCGACCCGCGCGACACGCGCACGGTTCTGGGTATTTGTCTCTCGGTCGTGCGCAATAAACCCATCGAGGGTACGGATGGATACGGGGTGTTTCGACTGTGAGCTTCAACACGTTACTGATTGCGAATAGAGGCGAAATCGCGAGGCGTGTGATTCGGACCGCGCACGAGATGGGAATTCGATGCGTCGCGGTCTACACCGACGCCGATGTCGACGCTGGCTTTGTCGCCGATGCCGATGAGTCTGTTCGACTCTCTACATCGTATCTCGATGGCAAAGCGATCCTGAAAGCCGCGCGCTTAACCGGTGCTCAGGCGATTCACCCGGGTTACGGATTTCTGGCCGAGAACGCAGCATTCGCCACGGACGTGGAGGCTGCGGGTTTGACCTGGGTGGGGCCGACACCTGAAACCATCGCGAAGATGGGGGATAAGCTCGAGGCAAAAGCGCTTGCGGAAGCGGCCGGCGTACCGGTTCTTCCAGGCTCGATCGACACACAGCATGCGGATAAGATTGGTTATCCACTACTCGTGAAAGCCGCGGCGGGGGGCGGTGGCAAGGGTATGCGGGTTGTGGCGTCGGCCGCTGAGCTCGACGACGCCATCGCTGCGGCCAAGCGCGAGGCCGCGCACGGTTTCGGCGATGATCGCGTTTTCCTGGAGCGCTACGTAGCACGTGCACGCCATATCGAGATTCAGATTCTCGGTGACGCACACGGCGGTCTCGTGCATCTGGGTGAGCGTGAATGTTCGATTCAGCGACGACACCAAAAGATTGTGGAGGAGTCGCCTTCGCCGCGAGTCGATGCCACCCTGCGCGAAGCGATGGGGCAGGCCGCAACACGACTCGCAGGTGCGCTGGCGTATCGTTCGGCGGGCACAGTCGAGTTTCTACTCGACGATGAAACCGGCGAGTTTTACTTCCTGGAGGTTAATACGCGCTTACAGGTTGAACATCCCGTGACTGAAGCGGTCACAGGGATAGATCTCGTGCGCGAGCAATTGCGAATTGCCGCGGGGGAGAAGCTCGGTTATGGCCAAGATGCCATCCAGTTCCACGGCGCCGCGATCGAAGTGCGGCTCTACGCTGAAGATCCGGCGAATCAGTTTCTGCCCGCAATCGGTACGCTCATCGCGTTTGAGCCGGCGACGTCGCCTCTTGCACGTTGGGACTCAGGCGTTGAGGCAGGCACGACCGTAACGACGGACTTTGATCCCATGCTCGCGAAGGTGATCGTGCACGCCGAAACGCGGCATGAGGCTGCGGGTCGACTCGCACTCGTGCTTGAATCGAGTCATATCGGCGGTGTTGTGACCAATCGCGATTTCTTAGCGGCGGTGCTGCGCACGCCGGAGTTTCTTGCGGGTGATACCACGACCGACTTCATCGAACGTGTCGCACCACCTCGGACGCTCGCGCTGAGTGCTGAGGAGTTGGAGCAGCTGGCAAGAGTCGCAGCGCTTTTTTTGCAAGGCGCCAATCGAGCGAACGCACCGGTTTGGGGCAGCGCGCCCAGTGGCTGGCGCAACGGTCGAATGCCGCTGCAATCCTCTGTTTTCGTTTGGCATGAGGAAAAGATTACGGTTGCGTATCGAACGCTGCGCGACGGAAGTTTTCGTTTTGCCGATGCCAGTCAGGCGCGCGTTCACCTTTGGAAACCCGATTCGATCGATGTCGAAATCACCGGTCGACGCTTCCGCAGTCGAATCAGCCGCTTGGGCGACAGTCTGATCGTGCACGGTCCACGTGGCGATGTCACATTGCGCATTCAACCGCGGTTTGAACTGCCGGGCGAAGAAGAGGTGTCGGGCGGACTGGTCGCCCCGATGCCCGGCAAGGTGATCGAACTTCGAGTCAGCATCGGTGATCGTGTTCGTGCTGGCGATACTCTGATCCTGCTCGAAGCCATGAAGATGGAGCATCCGATGAACGCAACCGAGGACGGCGTCGTGACCGAAGTGTTGGTCAGTCAAGGCGAGCAGGTTGAAAACGGCGCATTGCTTCTGGTTGTGGAGCCGGAAGACGGAGGAGATTCCTAATGGCGGATCCGATTCGTATTGCGAATTGCTCGGGTTTTTTTGGCGATCGTTTGAGCGCGGCGCGCGAGATGGTAGAAGGCGGCCCGATCGATGTCCTCACGGGGGATTGGTTGGCTGAACTCACGATGTTGATTCTGGCGCGAACACGTATCAAGCGCCCGAACGGCGGTTACGCACGAACGTTCGTGACACAGATGGAACAGGTGATGGGGACCTGCCTCGATAAAGGCATCAAAGTCGTCACCAATGCGGGCGGACTGGCTCCCGAGGCGTGTGCGGATGCGGTCGCGGAGGTTGCACAGAAACTTGGGCTGCGACCTAAAATCGCATACGTGCGCGGCGATGACTTGGTCGCGCGGATCCCTGACTTGATTGCGTCCGACAAGCTCTGCCATTTTGAAACCGGGGAGCCGATTAAGGATGCGTCGGCATTTCTGACCGCAAATGCATACCTCGGCTGTTGGGGCATCGTAGACGCGCTGGAACAGGGCGCCGATATCGTCGTTACCGGCCGTGTTACCGACGCTGCTGTGGTTTGCGGACCCGCGGCATGGCATCACGGTTGGAGTCGCACGGATTGGAATCAGCTCGCGGGCGGCGTGGCTGCGGGACACGTGATCGAATGCGGTACGCAGGCTACCGGCGGAAACTACTCGTTTTTTAAAGAAGTTCCCGGGATGACGCGTGTCGGATTCCCATGGGCCGAAATTGCCGAAGATGGATCTTCGGTGATCGGTAAGCACGACGGTACAGGCGGCGAGGTTTCCATTGGTACCGTCACCTCGCAGCTCTTGTACGAGATTGGTGGTGTGGAGTACTTCGGGCCCGACGTAACGACGCGCTTCGATAGCATCGAATTGGAACAGGTTGCGAGCGATCGCGTGCGCATGTACGGAATTCAGGGCGAGCCACCGCCACCCACGTTGAAGGTTTGCATCAATCGATCTGGCGGCTTTCGCAACGATATGAATATCTGTTTGACGGGCCTGGACGTTGAAGAAAAAGCGGCTCTCGTCGAAGAGGCTTTCTGGCAGGCGTGTCCGTTTGAACCCGGTGACTTCCAACAGGTCAACACGCGACTGATGCGGAACGATAAGGCGGATCCCGAGAGCAATGAGCAAGCGGTGGCAATACTGCGCATCTCCGTGAAAGACCCCGATGAAAAGAAAGTCGGCCGCGCGTTTTCAAACGCCGTGACCGAGCTCGCGCTGGCGACGATTCCGGGATACTTCGGTGTGGGTGGTGGACCGTCGGCCGGACGTCCCTTTGGTGTCTATGAACCCGCGTGCATTTCGGCCGAGGAAGTTCGACAGGAGGTGGTGGTTCTTGGAGAAGAACCACATCAGGTATCGTCGGTGATCCCGCGCTCCGAGGTCACAGTCGTCATCAAGCCCGAGCCGAATATTTCGGCTCCCGCCGGTGGAACCCGTCGTGCGCCACTCGGTCTCGTATACGGTGCGCGTTCCGGCGACAAGGGAGGCAACGCGAATCTTGGGGTCTTTGCGAGAAGCGATGAAGCCTGGGCCTGGCTCGATGGTTTTCTCACGGAAGAACGCTTGAAGGAGCTGATGCCGGAAGTTCGGCCGTTGAAAGTCGATCGTCATCGACTTCCGCTTATTCGATCGTTGAACTTCGTGATTCACGATCTGCTCGAAGAGGGTGTAGCGGCATCGACGCGACAGGATGCGCAGGCCAAGAGTCTTGGCGAGTGGCTGCGCGCGCGCGAAGTGGAGATCCCGGAGTCGCTGCTCTCATGACCCACGCACAACCACTACCTCCGCGCATACGGCTGCCAGGTGTTCGTGCACCGAAACCCTTGCTTCCTCCAGAGGCCGAAGTGCGGATGAGCGGACGTCAGCGGGAGTTACTCGATGAATTGGAACAGCTGGTTGCCAATGACAAGCTCGCGGATCTGACGATGTCCGAGATCGCGGCTCAAATGAACTGCTCGCTGCGCACGCTATACGGGATTTCGCCCACGAAAGAAGAATTGGTGCTGACCGTTGTCGACCGACGCTTGCATCGGATCGGTCGTAAGTCGATCGCCGCGTTGGATGAGTCGCTGCAGCCGTTGGATAGTTTGCGCGCATACCTACAAGCCGTGAATGAAGCGGTGCAGCCGACAACCGTCGCGTTCTCGCGAGATTTTGCCGGACTCCCGGGCGCAAAACGCTTGCTCGACTCGCACGAGGCCTACGTGATGGCGGTGACGCAGGGCTTACTCGATCGCGCGATGGCGGCGGGGCAGATTCCTGAAGTCGATACCGCGGCGGTCGCGCATGTACTGGGCGGACTCGGACGCGAGTTCGCTCGCCCTGACCTTGTAGAGACCACCGCAGCGTCACCGAAAGTGACCGCAGACGCGTTGACGGAAATCATGATTCGAGGTTTGGAGACGAGCTAAATCGCACTAGTCCCGAAACGCGGGCAGTACCTTTTCGGCAAAGAGTCGTGCTGGCACGCGTGTGTCGCGACCGAAGAACTCCATTACCAATTTCGTACAGCCGAGTTGGCGGTGCTTTTCGATCTTCTCGATCACTTGATCCGGCGCACCCCAGATTCCATGCTCTTCTATGCCAGCACCCATGTGACCGCCGTAGATCTTCTTGGCCTTTTCAAGACTCACTTTGGCCGCGGCATCGTCTTCTGCAATCACGACGACACATTGCTGTGAAATCTCGATGCTCGATGGATCACGGTCGAGCTCATCACAGCGTCGACGCAGTGCTGCGATTTTATTGGCGAGTTCGGTATGAAAGACCGCGAGGTTGTTCCAAATATCCGCGTGCTTCACCGCGATCCCCATGAGCACGCGCTCGCCACCGCCACCAATCAGGATCGGGGGTTTACGCAGCGGCTTTGGCTCGCAGATTGCGTCATGCACCGAGTAGGTATGTCCGCTATAGGTTGCGCGGTCTTGGGTAAACATGCGTGTGAGAATTTCAACCGTGTCTTCAAGCGCCCGCATGCGATCCCCGAGACTTGGAAACTCGCAGCCGTAGGCTTCGAATTCCGCGCCAAACCAGCCCGCGCCAAGGCCCGCGATCACTCGCCCGCCAGAAATATGATCGATGGTAGCAATCTGTTTTGCGAGCACCGCAGGATTGCGAAACAGCGGGGGTGTTACCAGCGTACCGAGTTCGACGTTCTCGGTGATGGCCGCGACCGCAGCAAGTTCGGTCCAACCTTCGAAGATAGGTAGTGTCGGCAGTGGTACGCCGTAGACATGATCACAGACCCAGACCGAGTCATACTCGAGCCGGTCAAATTCGATCGCTGCATCCCGGGCTTCGCCCCAGCTGCGTTTGATCTGTGGCAATGTCACGCCGAAGCGCATGGATCTCGTCATGGAAGTTCCTTTCGTTAGGGTAGCGCGATCGCGTAGGCGATTTCGCTGCGTGGAGAGGCGGCCGCTTCGATAGCGCCGTCGGGTGTCGTACGAACAGCCATCACGCGTCCGTGTTCCCAAGGGCCGCTGGTATGCACGCGATGTCCGCGTGCCGCGAGTTCGGTAACGACATCGCGATCCATTCGCGACTCGATCGCGACGACTCCGGGTTGACA
>JAJDAK010000003.1 GCA_029261895.1 Deltaproteobacteria bacterium | reverse complement strand
GGTCCTTAAAAGGTTGCAGTTTTTTGGCTAGCCAAAAAACTGCAACCTTTTAAGGACCGTCCCCATTAATTGCAGTTTCAACCAACGTCCCCATTAATTGCATCTACTTGCGCGTGTGCTCCCACTTTGCAAGGTCGCGCCGCGCAAGTACGCGCGGCAACGCAGCAAGTGGCGACACCAACGAGACCAGCGCTTCCCATAAGCCCTTGGGTGTTAACATCAGCGCGAGCACGCCGAAGAAAATCAGATAAGCGAGCAACGAGTAGACGCTGAGTAGCAGACTGCTCACAACCAATACGCCGAACCAGAGCGGTGCCATCCAGCGATTCACCTTATGCGAGAAAACCACGAAGGTGAGTAGCGGTTGACGCAAGCACGCTGCGCCAAGGCGGCGTACAACATCGAACCCACCTGAAATTACCCGTTTGCGACGTTGCACCTCGAGTTCCGGATCGGTGGGTTCGCTCAACGCTTTCACTTCGCGATCGTGTACCGAACGTTTGCCTCGCAAGAGAACCGAAAGCGGTATCCAGAGATCATCTGCCATCACACCCGCGGGAATGGGTCGATAGAGTTCGCGTCGGTACGCGTAAAGCCAGCCGGTCGAGACGATCAACGTCCCCAAAGCGGACTCAGCCTCGCGCACAGCGAGTTCGTACTTCCAATACGCGCCCTGGGTACGCATCTGTTCGGCGTTAAATACAGGTACGCAGGATAGACAGCCGAGGTCCTGGTCGCGATCGAACGCGTCGATGATCTTCTGCAACGAAGTCGCGTCGAAAAGAGAGTCCGCATCGGTGGACACAATCAGATCCCCACTCGATAACTCGACAAGCTGATTTACTGTTGGGCACTTGCCGCGATTCTCGAAGCGATGCAGCGACCAGTTCGGCAAACTATGGTCAGCCAGAAATTCCGCGACCGCAGCATCAGTTCCATCGGTACTTCCATCCGACCCGATTAACACTTCGTACGCGATCGATAGTTCAGTCGTCGCTGTCATCAAACTTCCGAGCTTACTTAGAATCACGGCCGCCTCGTTGTAGATCGGCAACACGATACTCAATCGTTGTACCGGAAGACCCGGGTCGACAGGTGTGTTGCCGCGCGGCATGGCGCGTAGCAACAGCACGAAAACAAAATTATGCAGCAACATGTAGATCGCCAACGCCGCGATGTAGATCGTCATGGCAGGTGCACCAAAAGTTCTGCGAGATCGTCGATCTGCATCGAAGGCGCCGGGCCGTCATGATCGCGCAGCAAAGTTTCTTTTGAGCTGACACGACGGGTCAGCCAAATTGGATCAATCCCCGCGCTGGACGCGCCGGTTACGTCATCGCGGAGCCGATCGCCGACGTGTGCGCAGTCCGCGGCTTTAACCTCCAAAGCGTTCAACGCGGCATGAAAAATTTCGGGTCGCGGCTTACGCACGCCAGTCTCTTCGGAGATGATGACGTGATCGATGTGCTGGATCAGGTCGGCGTTCTCCAGAATTGAATACGCGGTTTCCGCATGACTGAAGTTGGAAACAACACCGATCCGGTAGCGATCGTGTAGCGCTCCGAGCACTGAAGGATGGTGGGGCAACGACCGTACCTGTTCCTGGATTTTGCGCATATGAGCCTGGGTCAACTCCTCTGCCAATGCAGGATCGTCAATTTCCAGCCGCTGCGTTAGCGCTTGAAAGCGACGTAAGGTGGGCAGCTCCAGACCTTGCTGGTAGGTTTCCCGAAAGAGCTCGCGATCGCTCTCACGCAGGGCGGCGGCGAAAGTTTCAAAATCAATCTCTACACGTTGTAGGATCAGCGTGTGAAGAATCGGATCTGTGGAGCGAACCCGGCGGCCGCCGATGTCGTATTCCGGTAGATCCTCCATCCGAAGATCAACCAGAGTGTCAAAGAGATCAAACAGTAAAGCTCGTAACGCCACGACCGGCAGCATAGCGCAACCTGCGTCGTGCCAAATCGTTCTAGGCGACAATATGGACGTTCTGCCGTCGCTCGCGGACAGCAGTGTTGACTTCATCTACATCGATCCGCCGTTCAACACCGGCCGTACCCAGCAGCGTACGCGCATTCGCACCACGCGCGATGAAGAAGGTGGTGACCGTGTGGGGTTCAAGGACCAGCGCTACCGAACCGAGGTCCTGCCCTCCTCTCGCTATGCGGATCGTTTCGACGACTTTATCGCCTTCCTCGTGCCGCGACTCGAAGAAGCCGCGCGTGTGCTTAAGGATACGGGTTCGTTCTTTCTGCACATCGACTACCGGGAAGTTCACTACTGCAAAATCGTTCTCGATGAGATTTTCGGACGAGATTCGTTCATGAACGAGATCATCTGGTCGTACGACTACGGCGGGCGAAGTCGTAAACGTTGGCCGGCGAAGCACGACAATATTCTCTGGTACGCGAAGGACCCCAAGAACTACACGTTCAACTATGACGCGATGGATCGGATTCCCTACTTGGCCCCCGGGCTCGTGAGCAAAGAGAAAGTCGCGCGTGGCAAAACACCGACCGACGTCTGGTGGCATACGATTGTTCCCACGCAGTCCAAGGAGAAAACAAGCTATCCGACGCAAAAGCCGCTCGGTATTCTTTCGCGTCTGGTTCGCGTGCACACCAATCCTGGCGACGTGCTCTTGGACTTCTTTGCAGGCAGTGGGACGCTCGGCGAAGCTGCAGCGGTCGAAGATCGAAATTTCATATTGATCGACTCGAATCCCGAAGCCACCCAGGTCATGCGAAAACGCCTAGCGTTCGCTGAACCGCAGTTCTTGGATTGGAAGCGTCAGGCCAAGCGCAAGCGGAGCGGGCGATCTTCGCCGTCGAAGTCCTGAACGCCGAAGATCATTTTGTCGTCTTCCAGCAGCTTGGGCAGCAGGACTTGAAGATCGGGTACCAAAGCCTTCCAGGGAATCTCTTCGGGCAGAAACCAGGCGAACTCGCCGTCGCGCTGGGTGGGTGGTGTTTCCAGGCCAAGCGGTTCTGGTACACGGCCGTCAAAAATGAAAAGCAGGTGGGCTTTTCCCAGCAGGCCGCTCTCGTGGATCACGCCGCGGAGCCGTAGCGACTCGACCCGTAGATTCGTCTCTTCCTCGAACTCCCGGGCCGCCGCGGCGCGGATATCTTCGCCCGCGTGCACGTGGCCTCCGACGCCGTTCCAGAGTCCGGCAAAGCGATCTTTACGCGCCGCATGGCGCAGCAGCAGCAGGCGTTTCCCAGCCCTCACGAAGGCGATCGCGACCGGAATCGCATTGTGACGATCTGTCATGCAGCCAGCATACCCGGTCTGCTAGCATCGTAGGCCCATGGCACCCCCAAAATCCGAGCTTCTCGAACGGATTCGCAAAGCCGTCGACGCAGAGCCGCTGGACCGATCCACGGCGGTCGCGGCTGCGAATTGGCTTGAGCACGCGCCCGAAGAGATTCTCGAACCGTTGCTCGAAGCGGGTCAAGAGCTCGGCATTCGAGGGCATGGCCGCACGATCACGGTTTCGCGCAATGTGTTCATTCCGTTGACCAATCTCTGCCGGGATCGCTGTGCGTATTGCACCTTTGCAAAGGATCCAAAATCCGCGGACGCCAAGACCTACCGCCTGGATGAAGTGCGCCGGGTTTCCGAAGAAGCGTTTCGCGTGGGCTGCACCGAGGCTTTGTTTTGTCTCGGCGACAAACCCGAAGTCGCGTACCGCGGCTACCGTGAGTGGTTGAACGGTCAAGGTTATGGAACGACGACGGAGTATCTTGTGGATGCGTGTGAGGTCGCGGCCGCGACGGGCATTTTCCCGCATACCAATGCGGGTGTGATGTCGGCCGAGGAAATGACCGCGCTGCGGCCGTTCAACGCCAGCATGGGCCTGATGTTGGAGTCTTCGAGCCGTCGGCTGCGCGAACGTGGTGAAGCCCATTATTACGCGCCCGACAAGGAACCCGAACTCAGAATTCGCATGACGCGTGAAGCGGGTGAACTGATGATTCCGTTCACGAGCGGCATGCTGATAGGCATTGGCGAAACTCCCGAGGAGCGCGTCGACACTCTCTTCGTCATCGACCAGCTTGCAAGATCGGGTGGGCATATTCAGGAAGTCATCATTCAGAACTTTCATCCTAAGCCCGGAACACCGATGGTCGATCGCGTGACGCCATCTGACGCGATCATGGCTGGCACCGTCGCACTGGCACGCTTGATTCTCGGGCCGGGGATGAACCTGCAAGCGCCGCCCAATCTTTCACCCACTTCGCTGGCGCTCTTGGTGCGCTCGGGTTTGAATGACTGGGGTGGGGTTTCGCCCGTGACCATCGATTATGTCAATCCCGAGGCGCCGTGGCCGGCGTTTCGAGAGCTTGAGCGACGCACAGAGGAAGCGGGTTACCGTCTGCGGGAACGCCTCTGTGTGTATCCTGAATACATCAACGACCGTCCAGAGTATTTTGAACACACAATGCTGCAACGCTTGCGCGCAGCGTCTGACGAAGAGGGTTACGCATGTCGAACTCCTTAAATCTTTTAGATCACCTGTTGCGCGATACGACGG
>JAJDAK010000020.1 GCA_029261895.1 Deltaproteobacteria bacterium | reverse complement strand
GGTTTTCGATCTTCTCAAGGGATCTGGCTGGCACGTGGGGCGGGAACGCGTCCGGTTGCTTCGTCGCCGAGAGGGTTTGCGAGTGCCTCAGAAGACTGTCCGGCGACGTCGGCCTGGGACGAGTACGATCGACCCGCAACGTGCCGAGTACCCCAACCACGTCTGGAGCTACGATTTCGTTGCAGATCAAACGACGGACGGAAAGACACTGCGCTTCTTGACGGTGATCGATGAGTTCACACGGCGTGCGCTTTGGATCGAGTGCGCAAGGCATTTGACATCGGTCGATGTCGAACGCGTTCTTGAACAACTTGTCGAACTTCACGGTGTTCCGACGACCGTAAAGAGCGACAACGGCCCAGAGTTCGTTGCAAAGAAGGTTCAGAAGTGGATCAAGAATCGTAAGATCAGGATCCGTTTCATCGACCCGGGAAGTCCCTGGCAGAATGGTCACAACGAAAGCTTCAACGGCGTCTTCCGGGATAACTGTTTGAATCGATGGCTCTTCGAGTCAGTCCGCGAAGCTCGGGAGACATCAGAACACTGGCTGCAGGAGTACAACGAAGAACGACCCCATGGGTCGCTGGGAGGGCTCACGCCCTCCGCGTTCTTTGAACAATGGAATGAACAGAATAGGGATGCAGCTTGACGGTCACAGGCACAATCCCTAACACAACCGCTGGTACCGGATCTTTGGGCTTGCCAAGCATATTCGCGAACTTGGAATCGACTCGGCGAAGCGTCGAAACCTGGAAACCCAGGCTGATTACGATGCGCTTTTTGATGAGTACGAGACATCGACTCTACCCGAGCAGGGAGACGCCCAGTTGAAGATCCAGCGCTGGATCCGTGCGGGCGAGCGCGTAGCTCTCACTTGCTATGAGCGACTCCCAGAGCAGTGCCATCGACACTGTGTTTCTGATGCGCTTTCTGAGATGCCAGGCAAACCGATTGTGGCGAAACATCTGTAGGGTCAAATGACTACGGATCGACTTCTCGTCACCGTAAAGACGTACCCAACGCTCTCCCGGAAATACGGCGAAACCGTCTGCACAGCGGGTGTGCGTGAAGATGGGAGCTGGGTTCGTCGCTATCCCGTTCCGTTTCGCCCAATCGATCCCGGCGAATTGCATTCCGTCGGACACGTCGGTACCCAAGATGAATGGTGCGAACGTCGCAATCTTATTCTCAAGACAGCACGAGTCTACGATCGACTTGAAGACATTATCGATGGAGCAAAGGCAAATCAGATTTCGCTAGCCGTCTTCAAGCCGGCGCGCATTGTCGACTTTATCTGGGAGGAAGACACGCCGCAGTGGGATCCAGCGAAGTTGAGGGAAATGCGAGACCTTACAAACCAGCTCGACCTCTTTGATGACAACGCCTGGCGGAAGACTTTCCAGGTGATCCCGAAGCTGCCCTACAACTTTTCATACAGATTTGAGGACGCGGAAGGCAGATCGAGCGAGTTGCAGGTCCTTGAATGGCAGGTCGGCGCCCTGTACTGGAACTGTCTGAAATCCTGCAACGGTAATAAGACCAAGGCCCTAGAGAAAGTACGTCAGAAGTATTTCGACCAGTTCACCGAAACAGATTTACATTTCTTCGTTGGAACCACGCAACATGTTCACTTCGTTGCGCCGAATCCCTGGGTGATCATCGGAGTGTTCCCGATCCCGCACGAGGGCCAGTTGGGACTGCTTTGACCGAACGAAGGAACTATGATTCTTGTTGAACCGCCCCGAGTTTCCCGGAGGTTCTGGGGCGTCCTGACTTTGACGGAGGGAGAAAACTGGATTTCGCTGTCATTATCCTGATAGGAGGACGAGATGGCACGAAGGGGCTACCCGCCGGAGTTTCGGCGACGAGTCATAGATCTGGTTGAAGGCGGCCGAAAGGTTGCCGAGGTCGCGGTAGAACTCGAAGTGAGCGAGCAGACGATCTACACTTGGCGCCGTCAGGCGAGAATCGACGCCGGCCTCGAGGCCGGCGTCGCGACTTCCGAACTCGCCGAGCTTACGGCTGCGAAACAGCGGATCCGAGAACTCGAGACCGAGCTTGCGATCCATCGTCGTGCGACAGAGCTACTGAAGGAGAAGACCGGCCCAAAAGGACGTACGCGGCGATCAATTGCCGCCGAGGGGCTTCCGGTCGAAGTCGCCTGCCGAGTTCTCGGCGTTTCGGTGTCCGGGTACTACGAATGGTTGAATCGTGCGCCTTCGGCGAGAGCCCTCCGACACGCGTGGCTGACGGAGCTGATCATTCGCGTGCATTCCGAGTCGCGAGGGATCTATGGCGTCCGGCGAGTCCATGCGGAACTCACGCTAGGACTCGGGCTCTCTGTGGGTCGTCAGGCAGTCGAGCTTCTGATGCGTCGTGCCAGCTTGCAAGGACTCTCGGGCCGACCTCGCTACCGGCGGGTACCGAACGTCGCAACCGCTGACGATCGCGTACAGCGCCAATTCGATCGCAAGGGTCGCGATCAGCTGTGGGTCACCGATATCACCGAGCACCCGACTCGGGAAGGCAAGGTGTATTGCGCCGTTGTACTCGACACGTTCAGCCGACGCGTCGTGGGATGGTCGATCGACGGTCATCAGACAGCCGCACTCGTGACGAATGCTCTCGGCATGGCGATCGACCAGCGTAGACCCGCAGACGGCGCGACCGTCATCCACAGCGACCAGGGAACGCAGTTCACGTCCTGGACGTTCACCCAGATCGAGTCGTTCTGGAGCCGTATGCAGGTCGAACTCCTCGATCGCCAGCGATGGAAGACACGGGTCGAACTCGCGAACGCGATCTTCGAGTACCTGGAGATCTTCCACAATCGACGCCGACGACACTCGTCGCTTGGCATGGCCTCGCCCATCGAGTATGAACTACGGCACGCATCATAAACGGCAGCTCGAATCCAGTTATCCGCCTCCGGAAAACGCAGGACACACCATTCGATCGCTCGAGTTTACGGAAAAATTTGGAGGGACCGCGCGGCGTCTACGACCAGAACCTGGAGTTCTTTCTGTTTGTGTAGTTTTCGTCCGGGCTCCCGTGTGATCTGCACGGCTTTGTCGAGGCGAAGTACCTTCATGAATGACCAAAGTGCGTTTGATGGCAAGGAATCCCGAAGCTTGCACTCGACCGGAAGCCAGGGCTTTCCGTCGCGGACGATCAGAAAATCCACTTCCCTCTTCTCTTTGTCGCGCAAGAAATGGAGCGCAAAGGTTCCCTCGCCGGTCTCGGTCCAGTAGTCACAAGCTTTAAGTAGATGGTTGGCAACAAGGTTTTCGAAGCGGGCTCCCTCGTTGGTGATCTCTGCGAAGTCCAAGAAATAGAGCTTGCCCGCCTTGCGGAGGGAACGGGGAACCTGGCGATACCACGGCTTGATCTCGTAGACGTAGTAGAGTCGCTCTAGGTATTCGAGCCAGCGAGACACCGTCTGGTGTGCAACTTCGAGATCTTCAGCAAGCGATTGAATGCTCAAGAGTCCGCTTACTTTAGGGGGAAGCAGCGTGGCAAGCATCTCGATTCTTGCGAGCTCTGGGAGCCTGCTGAGATCCCGAAGGTCTTCGCGAATAATCAATTCACTTCGAGTTCGGCGCCAGATCCGCGCTCGACGGATGTTCTGTCCGATTAAGGGCTCGGGAAACGGACCGTAGGCGAGGAGATCTTTCAAGTCGGCTTGTCGTTGTTTTGATTGACGTGCTGTGGAAGAGAAAAGCTGCTGCAGCACCTGGTCGGGACTCGATGCCTGTGCGGATCGCATCTCTCGTAGGGAGAAGGGATGCATTCGGAAGGGGATGTTGCGGCCGAGCAGGCTGTCACTGCCCCGCTTGTAGACATCGAGACGGGCACTGCCGGTGACGAGCAGATCACATGGGGACTCAAGCGTGTCGTAGATACCTTTGAGTGTGCGCTTCCAGCGACGATCCTTGTGGATCTCATCGTAGACGACCAGCGGCTTCGCTTTCCGGCTCGTGCGTTCCGGAACCGTCGTGGCAGGATCTTTGATCCAACGTCTTCGAAACCGGGGCTCGTCCCAGTTCCAGTAAACTCCGTCTCGGCGCGGTTTTAGTAGCATCCGTGCAAGCGTGGTCTTTCCGCATTGCCGGGGGCCCGAGATGAGCGCGACCTTATTGCCGTCGAAAGCCAGGTCTTGGACCGCGCTGGCTAGGGTGCGGTGTCGAAACGCCATTTGACCATTTTTACGGGTGACGTAAATATGGTCAAGAGCTTGAGGCGCGAAACCGCGGCTTCGTCCGGAGGCTGGTCGGATTCAGCCGTGCATCAGATTGCACCACGATGCATCAAACTACACCGCATTGGGTCAGATCTGCTTGAATCGAGTCGAGCAGTAGGACGATGCAAGTGGCTAAAAATAAAGACGAATCGGGAATCAACCCAAGTGAATTTCGAGACCGCCCCGTTCATCAGCGAAGGCCATCTCTCCGAGGAGAATCAATAACTTACATGGCTGGGGGTGCAAGGGGTGCTTCAATCTGCGGGTAATCTGTTTGAATCGCGCCCCTGTGGGGTCTTCTAAGTAGCTGAAATCGTACGGTTTCTGAAGGAGACCCCGGAACGGCTTAACGATTTTTCGCACCGCCGATCGCGAACCATCGAGCTAGTTCAGGTCGAGAGCTGGAATTGATACTTCAAATTATCATGATATATTGAATTATATGTACAAACGATTTCTATCGTTGCCCGCACCGGGAACCGAGACCTTCTTCATTTGGGGCCCCCGCCAGATCGGCAAGACGACCCTCCTGCGAAACACCTACCCGCAGACTCACTGGATTGACCTCCTCAAGGCAGAGGAGTTCCGGCGCTATACTGGCCGCCCGGAACTCTTGCGGCAGGAACTCGAGGCAAACGACACCAACCCGGGCCAACAGATCGTTATCGATGAGATTCAGAGGGTTCCCGCTCTACTCGATGAGGTCCATTGGCTTATCGAGAATCGCGGATTTCACTTCGCACTCTGTGGATCCAGCGCACGTAAAGTCAGGCGTGGCGCAGCCAACCTGCTGGGGGGACGGGCGATGCGTTACGAACTGCACGGACTATCCGCTGGAGAACTGGCCAGCGACTTCGACCTCGACCGAATGCTCAACCATGGCTACCTACCTCGAATCTATGGGGCAGCTCGACCCAACAGAATGCTAGATGCCTATATCGCTGACTATCTCAAGGAGGAAATTGCGGCGGAAGGTCTCGTGCGAAACCTACCAGTATTCTCAGAGTTTTTAGATATCGCAGCCCTATCCGATAGCGAGACCGTTAACTTCTCAAATATTGCTCGCGAGTGCGGAGTATCAAGTCATACAACAAAGAACCATTTTGGAATTCTGGAAGATACGCTGCTGGGATGTTGGTTACCTGCTTATCGAAAACGGCCGAAGCGAAGGGTTATTCAGGCGCCAAAGTTCTATTTCGTGGATGTAGGCGTTGTAAATCGTCTTGCGCGAAGAGGTGATCTCTTGCCGGGATCCGAACTTTATGGGAAGGCGTTTGAGAACTGGGTCTTTCATGAGCTGAGTACTTATATGAGCTACCGGCGGCCGGACGAACTCCTTTCCTATTGGCGACTTGCAAGTGGCATTGAAGTGGACTTCATCATTGGGGATATGCGAGTCGCGATCGAGGCAAAATCTAGTACTAAGATCTCACGAGATCATCTCAAAGGACTGCGTAAGCTACGCGAAGACCACCCGACGGTCGCCCGCCGGGTGGTGGTTTGTCGCGAGCCAAAGGCACGAAGAACCGATGACGGTATTGAAGTATTTCCGGCCACAACCTTCGTACGGCGGCTCTGGAAAGGGGAGCTCATTTCGCCCGACGGTAGGTAGCGGATCAAGAGCGAACACAGGTCTATCAACCGTTCACGCTATTCTTCGCCAGTCGAGCCATCTGCACCTCGCTTTCGTCGATCACGTTTCCAGATTCATCGTGGATCCACGAATGCCATCCTTCCTTTTCAACGTAGGCTCGCTGCACGCGAGACCATGGATCGTTCCAGCCCGGCGCGCTTCCGACAACCACCTCAAGTGGAATGCCGTGGTGCAGAGCTTCATCCATGAGCCTGTGAATAGTGGTTTCGTCGGGATGAACCCACGGTGCAGGGATCCTCTCATCGATGAAACCCCAACGAAGTCGAACCGTACCATGCAGTCGACCATACTGATAGAATGCATAAAGTGCCTTTGCATCGGATTCGAGACGACGACAGAGTTTGTGAAGTTTGCCTTCACGTAGGTATTTGCGAAGTATCTTTTCGTCGCCGAATGGATGAGGGATACCGCAGGTGCCCTGAACAAGAAGACGGGTTGTGATCTTCAGCGTTCTACCGCGCTTATTGAGCTGTCTGGTCTTTTGAGATGGTGCCAAATCTGCGAGGCGACGCATACCCGGATCGACGCCGAGACTTCGCAATAGCGTCCGCACGCCGATCGCCGCAATAATCTCGTAGTCGAGAACCTTCTGTCTTGCATCAGCAATCTCTTTACCAAAGAAAGTCGAGACATCGCGACGAGTGACATCTACAAGCACTAGCGCAGCGGGTTTTTGTTGAGGGAAAGCGTGGATCAGTACGCGGCTCATACGTGCCAGCTCTTCCCCATGGGCTAACCGAGTTCGCTCGTGCTGTTTTCGCCGGGCCTCCATGACGACCGCATCTGGACGTCTGTCGGCCCACCGATGAATCATAGCGAGCCGTTCGTGAGCCGCGCGCCGCGCGGACCGAACCGCTTCGTGCTCAACGGAAAGCTCCCACTTTCCATCGTGTCGCACGCGAACTGGGCTACCCCGGCGCCAATACTTCGCTGAATTGCTAGATAACCGGCTCCGACGACCTCGCTCATGTACATACCTCAGAACCTGATCCGGTAGTATCGGCGTACCGTGGGTATCGAGAACACAGATCGCAATTCTCTGCGCCGACCAATCCCCGGGAATGCCATCGCGCAGAACTTCATCGAGCTCAGCGAGGGACAAGGCCTCATCTGGAGACGACGGTTGAATTGGCGATGACCGGACCACTCTCAGTGCTGCCACCTTTGGAGGCCGGAGTCCAAGACGAAAAGCCCAAAGGTCTGCTTCGTGATCATAAGGATCAAGCGCATACATGTCCCCATCACGGTATAGGGGAGGCCGTCCTGGGCGACATCTCTTGAGCGAGGCAAGCGCTTGCTTGTAGGTAGCGATGCCTGCCTCTTCAAATCGCGTCGCCACCTGGGTGAGGGTTATCGGCTCACCACGCTCGAGTGCAACAACGATGAGCAGAGCATAGACGTTCGCATCGGGGCTGTTCTTTGCAGCTTCCAAGCACGGAACTTTGATTCCAAGGACTTTGCAATAGGGATTTGTTGTGCTCATCACGATATCAGTTGGGGTTGGTGAGCTGAAACGATGGTCGCGAAGACCCTCCGAGTGGAGTGGTCACAGGAATTCCCGCCCCGATTCAGCCACGCACCACATTGCACCACGATGCATCAAACTGCACCACATCGGATCAGGTCTGCTTGAACCAGGTCGAGCAGGTGGGCTAGGTAACTGCTTGAGATAAAAGGAAAATCTCGAAACCCGCCGAATGTCTTTCGAGACCGCCCCGTTCAACCGCTCCGGCATCTCTCCGAGGGAGATCAGTAGCTTACGGGGGCGGGGTAGCAAGGGGTGCTTGAATCTGCCGGCGACTTGCTTGAATCACGCCCCCGTGGGGTCTTCTAAGTAGCTGAAATCGTACGGTTTCTGAAGGAGACCCCGGAACGGCTCAACGGTTTTTCGCACCGCTTCGAGGGGGTGGGCTCGATCTTCGAACGTGACCGCAGCCTTGTTGGCTCTATGAAATTTGGATACTATACGTCCAAATTTCATGGTGATCATTTTTGCATGATCGATCGCAAAAGACAGAGTCTTCATCTTAGACGGCTTCTCAAGGAGAGTCCGGTCGTCGCGATCCTCGGAGCTCGGCAAGTCGGGAAAACAACGCTGGTGAAGCGCAACCTTGAGCGACACGAACGTCCAGTTGCGCACTTTGACCTTGAGCGCACGCAGGATCTAGCCCGACTTGATGATCCAGAACTCGCATTGGGCGGATTGCGGGGTACGGTCGTCCTCGATGAGATCCAACGGCGTCCCGAGCTGTTTCCGATGATTCGGGTATTGGTGGATCGACCCAGAACACCGGCTCGGTTTGTGGTCCTTGGCAGTGCGTCGCCAGATCTTCTTCGGCAAAGCTCCGAATCGCTCGCGGGACGGATTGCCTATCACGAACTCTCTGGCTTCACGCTCGATGAAGTCGGCATCACGAAGTTGGATCGCCTGTGGTCCCGCGGGGGGTTTCCCCGTTCCTACCTCGCAGCTTCCAATACCAAGAGCTTCACATGGCGCGAGAACTTCATCCGTACGTATCTGGAACGGGATCTTCCTCAACTCGGCTTTCGCTTTTCAGCAGGAACGCTCGAACGCTTTTGGGCGATGCTCGCCCACTACCACGGCCAAATCTGGAACGCTTCGGAGTTTGGAAGGGCATTCGGTGTCTCTCATCACGTAACACGCCGCTACCTAGATGCACTGCAAGCGACGTTCATGATCCGCGTTCTTCAGCCTTGGTTTCAGAACATTGGGAAACGTCAGGTCAAGTCACCCAAGGTATACATTCGCGATAGTGGGTTACTACACTCTCTTCTCGATATTGCGTCTATGCGGGACCTCCACCGACATCCGAAAGTGGGGGCTTCCTGGGAAGGTTTCATGCTCGAGTCAGTAATTCATCAACTCGGTGTACAAGATCGATTCTGCTATTTCTGGGCCACGCATACCGGAGCGGAGCTCGACCTTCTAATACCCTTCGGAGACAAGCGATACGGTTTCGAGATCAAGCGAACAACAGCACCGAAGATTACCCCATCGATGCACTCAGCCCTCGACAACTTAAAGCTTACGCGACTCGATGTAATTCACGCGGGTAGCGAAACATTTCCGCTCGCTAAGAAGATTCGAGCTGTATCTGCCGCGCGGCTGCTGCAAGACCTCAAGCCGCTGGCGCGCTGGCAAAGGCGGACGCGATCATAGCTAGATGCCGTTTTCCAGGAGGAAGTAGTCCATGAGGTATATGCATGTTGATTCTGAATAGGTTTCAAACTTTCTTCGTTGCCGCCGTGGTGGCAGCGGCGACCATAGCCGCTGCCGAAGGCCCACCCGAACGCAACGAGCCTTGGGCCGCGCGTCCGGATATGCATGCCGAGGTTGGCAGCCGGCCAGCGCGTGTGTACCAAGACCCGCTTTTTCCTTGGGAAGTTGTGATCATTGACTCGAAAAAGGGGGAAACCGCATGGATTGTCGGCTGGGACTATGGCGCGATTGCTGAGCTGTCCTCCCATAATTTCAAGCTTAGAGGCGATCGGCTCTTTTACGACCAGACGTATCGACTGCGAAGTGGTCGAACTTCCGGAAGGGGCTTACTTGATACACTTACGGCCAGCTCGGGCGAACTGGTTAAAGGCTGCGATCTGCGTTGTGAAGGTTGTGGTGTGCCCAAATTCACAGAGGGTCGCGTTCGTTTTTGCGGCTGCGATGAATGCGCGGAGGTTAGGTTCACTCCGAAACTCGACCACGATGGTGGCAGGCGAACGGAGATTTGGTTACTTGCGGACGATGTTCATGGAACAGCAAACGGCAAGCCGATCGATCTCTATCAAGACCCGGAGAACTCAGATGACGTGGTTCTCCATGCAGAGTCCGGATGCTGGTCCGTCCGACTTGCCGAACGGCGGGCTCTTGAGGTGGATTGTAAATCGTTTGAGCAAAAGAACAGACCGCAGTTACGATATCGTGGCTATCGTGATCTCCATGGACGTGTCCCTCAGATTGAACGCGGATCACGAAGCAAAAATTGTCCCTATCCGTATAAACTCGAAGATCATAAGCCGCGGTTCAGTTTGAAGCGGTTTCGTTTTGTTGCATGCGAGCAGTGGATCGAGATTTCACCGATCGACTCGAAGAGCGGGTCATCTGAGAAAGCGAGCCAGGATGACTAGCGCGGCTTGAGCAGCATCCAAGCGAGCGTAGCCTTTCCGCATTGGCGGGGCCCTGAGATGAGTGGCGTAAATTTGGTCAAACTGCACCACATCGGATCAGGTCTGCTTGAACCAGGTCGAGCAGGTGGGCTAGGTAACTGCTTGAGATAAAAGGAAAATCTCGAAACCCGCCGAATGTCTTTCGAGACCGCCCCGTTCATCAGCGAAGGCCATCTCTCCGAGGAAAGTCAGTAACTTACAAGGGCGAGGATGCAAGGGGTGCTTGAATCATTTGTATTGTTGCTTGAATCAAGCAGGCGGGCGGAAAACCTAAGATGCTGAGGATTAAAGGAATTCAGGGAGCACGCGGACCGGCTCAACTGTTTTTGCACCCCTGATCCGATCCTTCAGCCCGCTTATTCATCCTGGCTTCGCTATTAGACAGGTAGGCTCAGCTGCTCTTATTTAAGTTTTCGACTTGATACCCGATACGTATCAGGTTACTATGGACCATGATTCGGAGGATCCGGCATCGTGGCTTGAAGAAGCTCTACGAGAACGACGATGCGAGCAGGGTCAACGCCGAGCACGCCGAGCACGCCGAGAAGTTACGGGAAATTCTACTCGTTCTGGATGCCGCATCAGCACCAAACGACGCGGACTTGCCCGGCTACAAGCTGCATCGGCTCAAACCGGCGAAGGACCAGCGCTGGTCGATCTGGGTTTCCGGAAACTGGCGTGTGACGTTCCGTTTCGAAGGAACGGACGTTACCAACGTAAACTATGAGGACTACCACTAGAGGAGGTGTGACATGCCCATGAAAAATCCCCCGCACCCTGGGCAGGTGATCCGGCGAGCCATCGTCGAAGGTCTGGGCCTGACGATCACGGCCGCGGCCAAAGGCCTCGGCGTCTCGCGCAAGCAGCTCACGCAGCTCATCAACGGCCATGCCGGCATTTCCCCCGAGATGGCGATCCGGCTCGAGAAGGGAATTGGGAGCAGCGCCGACGCATGGCTTCGCATGCAGGCCGCTTACGATCTGGCTCAGGTGCAGAAGGTTTCTAAGATCCGCATCAAGAAGCTCCAGCCTGCGTAGACGCGCAGATCTGTTCCTGGAGCCCACCATCGGCATCAACAACGCCTTCAGCGCGACGGCGGCTGTGTTCCTAATTGCAGCAAAGATCACATAGCGGCGGATCCGTTGCCTGACAGAGACAGGGTAGAAAGTTCATATCGGAAAAGCCGTAGAAATCCAAGAACGGTGTTGTGGGAATGCTGATGTTCACGCACGTCCCCACCGGGAACTCTGCACAGCTGCCACGTAGCACCCAGACCTCATCGGTATTGATTCCAAACATAAAGCCGGTTTCAGGTGGCGTGGGGAAGCAAACCGGATTAAAGGACAGCAGTTGCTGCATACAAAAACCCGCATCGATCGAGCAGATGGGTGCGGTTAGAAGTGGTGGTACGAGTCCCGGCGGCGCGAGCGCATCCACGCAGTTTTCCCCGGTCACGAGATTTCCGATCGGTGATCCGCCGATGTTGCAACCCGGCAATGATGGAAGATCTATAAACGCAACCCGTGTCGTGTTGATCGGAGTGCAGAGCTGATCACAGACCTGCGCGTCGGGCACATCGGGGCCACAGGTACAGGTTCTCGCGGCGATGGCATTTTCCTCGTTGCCCATCTTGCCCTCGTAGACGAAGACAAAGGATTGGCCGTCCTCGGGAAACTCGTTCTCGGGTATTTCGTCGAGGCGAACGTCGACAATCTGGGGCACACCAACGGGCAGATCGATATCCAGCTCGAAATGCTTTTTGCGCTGGTCGTTCTTCGCGTTGTCGTAGTGAAACTCGAGCGTCCCTTCGCTCAGGTCCTCGGAGCTGCGGTTGGTAATCTGCACGGTTCCATCAATGAGTCGCTCGACCTCGAGGGCCGGTGTGCCGTTGGGATCGACGATACCCCGGAAGAAGTAGTCGAAGACACTGGCACTGTGAGCGATCGCCAGAGGCACCAGGTGCTTCGCATACTCGTCAAGGACCTCCCCGTCCAACATGGTTGAGGCCAGCAATCCCTTCTTCAGGATGGGCGCGATCAGCACAGGGCCAACCTGGTAGTTGTAGCGGTCTTCCCCTTCAGTCAGATCATCCAGCCGGGGACACGGCTGACTTGGATTGAAGCCGAGAAAAGGACGCGTGTCCTTACTGTAGAAATGGGAGGCCGTAAACTCGCCGATACCAAAGTTGCCCGGGGGCGGGAGAAACGTGCAATCGGACGTCGCCGTATAGTTCTCCGCATCCTGAAAGTTGCTTACGGGTGCGAACGGGGGCGTATTGGGCAGCGCAGGCGGATCGAGTCCTAAGTCGAGAACCGGCGGAATATCGAAGTTCCGATCGCGCATGACAAGGAAAACATTTTTTGAACGGATCCGTCGCTCGTAGAGCGATGGGTCCGGCGGAGCTACATCGAGCCCCCAAAGGGCACTACGGATGGGAACGTTCAGATGCATGTCGCCACGCGTGTGAGGCGGGGACGCCGCATCCTGATAGTGGTGCAGAAGGTGACCCACGGTGTGGAACAACCCGAGTTGGCTGTCGAGATAGAAGCCTTCTCGCCGATCGAGTCGCTTAGAGAAGGTCAGGGCGAAATACAGATTGTCTCGTGCGGTTTTCCAGGTGAAGTCGTTCGAAGCGGAAGAGATCCCGTGGGGATCGGTCTGACCCTGCTGCCAATAGGCCGAGCTCGGACCTTTGATCTCGAAGGACACAAGTCCAATATCTACGACGTACTCGAGCCCCTTGTTTTCGATCACCTCATGAAAATGCGCCATAACGCGGACCGCCTCGACGAGCGGAGCCGTAGGTGAAAGAAGAAGGCTCGCGGTCGTGTTGTCTTCCGCGATCGCACCTTTTGCGACCAGCTGCGCGGCATTCTGAACGTTTTCGTACTCGAGGGCGTCGAGCAGGCGGCCCATGCGGCCGTCGTCGGGCACCTCGCACTTCAAATCGTTGCGCGTGGTCGCACCCAGAGCAATGCAGCACATCATGGCATGGGAGTCGGTCTCATAGGCGAGTGCGCCCAGCGGTTGAAGCGCCAAAACCAGCACGAATAGCGTCGCGGCACGCCTAGAAGTCAAAGATCCTCCAGTTGCCATCGCAGCCGACCATGAAATAGAACGGATAAGCCACGGGACCATTGGGATCGTTGCGCGTCATGGTGAACTCGCGTAAGTCGCCCATGTCGTTCACCAGATTCAAATTGGTGGTCATGATGGTATCGATCTCGGCGTAATCGTTAGGATCGAGCGCGAACTCAAGCTGCGCGCGAATCTGCTCCTGCTGTGATGCTACAACGGAGAGTACGGCGATATCGAGATCACCGGCACGAACTCCAGCACGAAACGACTCCACAACATCTGCTGGATCGAAGTAGCCCGCAAACTGCACGGTCTGCATCAAAAGTTCCGAGGCCTGCTCGCCCGTCAACTTGGGATTCCCCGACGCCACCGCCTTGGTAATGCTCTTGATCAGCTTGCCGATCTCCTTGTACTGGCGAGGCAAGTCGCCCGCCACGAGCTCAGCGCGGATCTTGTCGATCGTCTTGTTCAAACGCGCGGTGGTCGCTGCATCTAGCGCAAATGCATTCACCGTTGCCTGCAGCGTATCGAGTGCTTGGTTCGGATCGGTTACCGCAACCGGATCGTTCGGGTCGTCGTCGATCACGCGGCGAATCGCCGTCGTCATCGTCTGCAGCGGCGCAAAGGAAGCCGGACCCAGAGTCTTCGTGACCTTGCCGGCCTGGCTGGCGATCTGCTTCAAGACCGAACGCGTGGCCTTCTCGGGTCCAGCCTTCTGCGTCTTGCTCAGAATCTTGTCGGGTAACCTCTGCAACGACTTCAGCAGACGAAAAGTCAGCACAGGACTCAGACACATCCCATCGATCTGAAGCGCAGCCGTGGTCACGTCTTCTGCTGCCAGGTGGAGCGATATCGCAGTACCCACCACGGGATCGGCGGCCAACACCGGTGAACCCACGCAAATCGCGATCGCAAAGATACAACCCGTTAGTCTTCGACGCATTCCCGCTTACGGCCTCCTACTTCGAAAGAATGGTCACATAGCTAACCCCCGAGGAACCGTATGCGTGAGTATACCCCGTGAGCAGTTCTCGCGGAATTTGATGCGAACCTGCATCGCTGCGAAACTACTGGGGTCCGTTGCCCCAAGCGCGTGACTCAAGATATTTCGGGCGGTGGACTAGCGGCCTCGGTTGAGTCGCCCGATATCGATAAAGCGTCGAATTTTGCCGCGGGTTGACATGGGCGAACCTTCGTTGCCCCAGAATTCGATACGATTTCCCGTGCCCGTTTGAACATTGACAATGATGTCACTGATCACACGGAGATCTCTGACCTCGCCAATGCCTTCCCAACTCGGATACCAGATGCCGTTCTTCGCGAGCGGATCGTTTCCGTTCCAATCCTCGCTATAGCGTTTGTTATGCCAGATGATCTTCCATAGCTCGTTCTTGCGATCGTAGGCAAAGCTGTAGAGCGGCTCGTAGGTTTCCTTGTCGATGTAGATGTCTTTGTGATGGTATGGATGGTCTTCGTTTTTCGGGTCGAAGCGTACAATCCACGCATCTCGAACTTCCCAGCGATCGTTGGCATACGAAAAACCAAACGGTCCAAAATCGTAATCCTCACGGTACGGATAGGCGAGACGCTTGGTATTCATTGGCGAGACGAACTTACCTTCGCCTAAGCATTCCCATTCATACTGTGGAGGTACTCCAGAGAAGCTGCGCAGATCGTCCATCGTGAAGTCGGTACCCTGCACGGGATCGGTTCGTTGCGCGGTTGAAATTCGACGCACGCGCCGCAAGTCAGGCACGTAGACCCAGGTATCGTCATTTCGCGCGTTGTCGAGTGGTCCCTCGGAATCTTTGTAACGGTAACTCAGCAGCATAATTCCGCGTGCGTCGAACGGTGCAAGAACGTCAATGCCCAATACGAAGAGTCGCTTGTCGTTCTTGAAGATACTGCCGTCGTTCTCCTGGTACTGTGGTTCGATTCGTTTAGCGAGCTGAATGCCTTTGGCACTGCCTTCGTAATAAAGTGGCAGCTGCTCGCCACGATCCCAATACGTATACGACCATGTGACCCGGCCCCCATCCCCGGCCCACGGTCGCATGAAGTTCCAGATGATTTTCAACGCTGCCTTGGGATCGCCCTTGCAATCGATGGTGTCGTTGGGAAACGGTCGACCTGCAATGTGATTGACCAACGCGCCATCGCGACCAATCTCCACCTTGCCACGATACTTCTCCGTCATGGCGTCGTACTGCTTATTGCCTTCGTACTTCCGTTGCGTCGGGCCGATATCGATATTCATTCCTTCATAGAAGAAGAAATCACGATTCTCCCAAAAGACCTCAGGAAGGTAGGGTTTGAGCTTCTCGATGGACTCGTAGTCGATCCGGTCCCCCTCTTTGAGGGACGTAACCGGAGCCAAATCGGCCGCCATCAAGAATGGCGTGATCAAAAGGATTGCAGCACGCATAGTGACTCCTCGCATCATCCATTTTTTCAGTGGTATGAGCGTAACCAAAGGTGTCGATCCGTAGCCAGGGTACTGTTTTGTAGACTCTTTGAGTCGTATACAGAAATACTGGACGCGAGAGTCGCATTAGATTGCATCCCGTCGGGCCGATTCTAAGACCGATATGCAGACGCTGATCGACGAAGTCACGGTATTGATCATCGATGATTCCAATTATGACCGTGCCCACTACAGAAAACTTCTCGAGCGCTCCAAGGATTTGTCCGTGGTATGCGTCGAGGCGACGACGGCGGAAGAAGGTTTTCAACTCTGTTGTGCGCGAGCACCGGACTGCGTTCTCTTGGACTGTCATCTACCGGATGGCGATGGCTTGGAAGTCCTGCAACGCATCAACGACGAGATCCTAGAACCCATGCCGGTGATTATGCTCACCGGCGATTCCGATGCGGAAACCGCCGTGCGAGCCATTAAGGGTGGCGCTCGGGACTACCTGATAAAGGGAAGTATTTCGGGTTCAGCACTGACTCGTGCGGTCCGTGAAGCCATCGAATATATCGCGTTGATGCGTGTGATTAAAACTCAAACGGAGGAACTCGAGCAACGAAACCGAGACCTCGAAGAGTTCGCTCACGTGGCATCCCATGATCTCCAGGAACCATTGCGAAAAATCCTTCGTTTCGGGGAATTGCTCCGAGAAGATGCGGGAGACGATTTATCGAAAGAGTGCTCGGAGCATCTTGATCGTATTTCGAATGCGAGCGTTCGAATGAAAACGTTGATCGAAGATATTCTGAGCCTCTCTCAGACGGGCATCCGTGGCATACGTCGAGAATCGGTGGACCTAGATGAATGTATCGACAATGCACTCGAAGCGTTGTCACTGCGTATTGAAGAGTCGAATGCCGAAATCACCAGAGATGATCTCCCCACAGCGTGGTGTGATCCGTCATTGGTCACTCAGCTGTATCAGAACCTGGTCAATAACGCGCTCAAGTTCAGTAACGGTGAGAAGCCGCAGGTGCATATCACTTGCGATTCGTCTGGTCCCTCAGTGATATTGGGCGTGCGCGACAACGGAATCGGCATCAAGGAAGAACATTTCAGCCAAATTTTTAGCCCCTTTAAGCGATTGCACTCGAGAGCGGACTACGAAGGTTCGGGAATTGGCCTCAGCATCTGTCGCAAAGTGATCGAATGTCACCACGGGAAAATCTGGGTCGAGTCCGTGCCGGGTCAAGGCGCACACTTCCGCTTCATGCTTCCGCAACCTACCAAATCACGGTTTGGCGCCTTGCCATCCAGCGCGACCGTTAGATGAGGTCCGTGTCGCAGGAGTTTGCAGATGAATGACCATCACCCAATCAGCACCGGGCCAACACGCGTACTACTGGTCGAGGATGACGCCGACGACGTAATTCTGGTTCGAAGATCGCTTGAAAGGTCGAAGTCCGAACAGTTTATTGTCAAACATGAACGCACGATAGCGGATGCACGTAAGGAGCTTCAGGCCCACCATCATCATGTTGTGCTGCTGGATCTTGGACTTCCCGATGCCCATGGCGATCAGGCGGTTCGATCGATTCGCGAAGCAGCGCCGGACCTGCCGGTCGTAGTCATGACCGATCGTGACGACTACGGGTTCGCGCTAAGCACCTTGGCGCTCGGTGCCCAGGACTATCTCACGAAAGGCCCTAGCTATGACGGTCTCTTGGAGCGCTCGATTCGCTACGCGATCGAGCGCCAAAGAATTCAGCTGGAATTGGATGAAACCAGGCAATCACAACTCCGGCTCAAGGATGAATTTCTATCTCACGTCTCTCATGAACTCAGGACCCCGCTTACCGCGATCTATCAGTTTGTGGGGTTGTTGCGCGACGGGATTGGTGGCTCGATATCAACAGAGCAACGCGAGTTCCTCGATATTACGATGCGAAATGTGGATCAACTCAAGCAAATGATCTCGGATCTGATGGAGGGCACGCGCGCGCAATCGGGAAAGCTTCGCATCAGCAAGCGACGCGTTGAACTTGGGCCTGTGCTTGAGGAAACAGTGCGTGTATTGAAAGAAAAGGCAGACGCGAAAGGCATTCGACTAGATACGGTTCTTGCAGAGGCGGTCCCACTCGCATTCGCAGATGAGAATCGTATATGTCAGGTCGTCACCAACTTGGTTGAGAACGCGATTAAGTTCACCGCTGAGCAAGGTTCGATTCAGGTGGAGCTACAACCCGACCCGAGTGATTGTGACTATCTGAGAGTTTCGATTCATGACACAGGCTGTGGAATCTCCGAACAGGCATGTGGGCGTATTTTCGAACGTCTCCATCAAGAGGAAAGCCAAGAGTGGGAGAGCCGCAAAGGCCTAGGGCTGGGGCTGTATATCTGTAAGCAATTGGTCGAGGGGCACGGCGGTCGAATCTGGGTTGAAAGTGAAGTAGGCAAGGGCAGTTCCTTTCATGTCGCATTGCCGGTGTACTCGCTCGCGTCGTTGATTCGACCCGCGCTGATGGACGGGGCCAGATTGCGGGACACGTACAGCATCATTCGCGTGATCGTAGGCCCGGATGATCCGGACGCATCGTTGAGCCTGCCCGAATCGATTATTCGAGAGGTTCTTGAAGCCGTGCGCGGCGCAATCATTCCCGACATCGATGTGCTGCTTCCGCCGCTGACCCCTAGTGGCGCCTTCGAAGAGTGTTACGTGGTAGCGGGAACGGATCAGGTTGGTTTGCAAGTCGTCTCAGATCGTATTCGAAAGTCGGTCGTCGATCGCATTCAGTCGGCGAATCTGAACCTATGTGTCGAAGTCCACGGGCAGACCAAAGAGGATCTGACGCGACGTGAACTTAGCGTTGACGAGACGCTCCAGAGAATCGCAACAGAAGTCGATGCGATGATTCAGGACCAGTCCTGGTAGGGAGTGCATCGTGGCCGAACATAGAATTTTAATCGTTGATGATGATCGTGATCTACGAACGGCGCTCAATGCGCGCCTTCGTGCCGCAGGCTACGATACGTGTTTTGCACACGATGGTGTGAGCGCGACGGCTGCGATCAAGAATGAAAAGCCCGATCTGATCATTCTCGATATTGGTCTACCCGCAGGGGATGGCTTTGTGGTGCTTGAGCGCCTGAAGGACTTTCCTGACTGCGCGACGACACCGGTGATTGTCCTAAGCGCCCGTAATCCACAGGAGAATGAAAGACGTGCGCTCGATGGCGGCGCGTTCGCATTTTTGCAGAAGCCGGCGGATGACCAAGTACTTCTGGACATGATTCAGCAGGCCTTGAGCGGTACCGATTAGCACGTACTCTCGCGGAGGTTCGAGTGGATTCCATCGAAATCGACGACAACGAGCTAGACAAAGAACCCGCAACAATTTTGTTGGTCGAAGATGATGTGTTTGTCGCGAAGGGTCTGTCCCTGCACTTGGCACGTCACTACGACATCGTGACGTGTGGATCGGGCGCTGAAGCTCTCGAAACGGTGGAAAACGTGTCGCCCGATGTTCTTCTGGTGGATTTTCAATTGCCAGACGTAGATGGAATCGAGCTCGTGCAGCGTATCTACGAAGCTACGGGTAAGAAAGAGGTGCCAGCGATCATGATCTCCGCGCACCCGAACCGCAAAGTTGCCTGCCTGGATGCAGGATTTCACTCGTTTATCGAGAAACCGTTCCCGCCTGCAGAAGTCATCTGGAAGATCGAGAGCGCTCTCGGTCGTCTAGCCCGCTAGTCTATTTCTCGACCGACAGACTAGAGACGATTGATGCCGTCGAGTGCGGCGATACGATAGGCTTCAGAGATCGTCGGGTAGTTAAACACGGATGCGAGAATCTCGTCCAGCGTGCTCTTGGTATTGAGCAAGATCATTCCGATATGAACCAATTCGCTCGACGACTGTCCGATCAGGTGAACCCCGATGATTCGTTGATTGTCACGCCGAAAGATCAGTTTTAGCTGGCCGTCCGCATCGCCCTGGATCTGACCGCGTGGTGTTTCGCCGTAGCGCGCAAATCCGACCTCATACGGAATCTCCTGGTCACGACATTCTTGTTCAGTCACGCCTATAAAGGATATTTCTGGGATCGTGTAAATCGCGACCGGCAATGCTCGCTCGCTGGGCGCTGCCATGCCCGCGGCGTGAAGCACGGCGAGTCGCCCTTGATGCATGCTCGTTGAGGCGAGCGCGGGAAATCCAATCACATCGCCAACGGCATAGATATTGTCAGTCGTTGTTCGATGATGCTCGTCGACCTTGATGAGCCCGGTTTCATCGGTCGGAATGCCGACACGATCAAGGTTGAGCGCTGTGGTGCTTGATTCGCGCCCCGCGGCAACCATAACGCGATCTACTCGAATACTACGTCCACTTGCAAATCCGATCGCAGCGGTGGGGATGCGATCTTTGAGTACCACGTCAATGTTCTGCACATCTTCGCCAAGGTACAGGCGTACTCCCATGCGACGCATGCTATGCGAGAGCGCAGCAAGCATGTCTTCGTCTAGGAAACGAAGCAGGGTCTGTCGTCGATCAATCAAACTGACTTTCACGCCGACTGCGGCGAACATGCAAGCATACTCACAACCGATGACTCCGCCGCCCATGACCGCCATGCTGCGCGGGATCGTATCCAAGTCGAGAATCGTGTCGCTGTCGCAAATGACTCGGTCGTCGAATGGCACAGAGCTAGGTCTTCGCGGTCGGCTGCCCGTCGCAATGACGATGTTTTTCGCGTGCACCGTTTCCTCAGATTCCCGCGTTACGATGCGAACTTCCTGTGGCGCGACGAATGACGCCGTACCGTTCAGAACTTTGATCTTATTGCGATCGAAGAACGAGCGGATCGTCTGCTGATGGTTTTCAATGACCGAATTCTTTGGACCCATCAGGTCCTGAATGGTCAACGGACGCAAGTGAGTCGAATGAATGCCTATGTGTGAAGCACGGCGCATTGCGATCAACTGCAGAATCGTGTGTCGGAGTGTCTTGCTCGGAAGCGTCCCGGTGTGCACGCAGGCGCCGCCAAGAACCCCGCTGTTTTCTGCGACCGCGACATTCAGGCCAAGCTTTGCGCCCTGAAGTGCAGCGGACCAGCCCGCGGGTCCAGCCCCAATGACGAGTAAGTCGTAAGACATCGTGTCCCTCCACCTAGACACTTCGGCTTGCACAGCTGCTGCCTTTATCGACCGATCGGAGTTTGTAGTGGCTCAGTATGGGTTCAAGTCCTGGCAGATTCTCCTCGATGGATATCAAGTATCGGAGCCCACGGAGGGGACAAGTGTCGGAAATCGAGCTGAGTCGACTGGGAGAGCAAGCCGTTGATGCGGCGGTTGAGCTCTTGGGTACGATGGCTGGGTATTCTGCAATTGTTCCTGGTGGGATTACGGTTATCGATCAGCAACCGCCCGATGATGAGGCTGCTGCGTTCGTTGGACTTCAGGGCGACTGTGAAGGTGGCGTCTGGATCAATGCATCGATGAAGGTCGCTCAGAAAATCGCGCGTCGGATGCTGATGATGGAGGCATCAGAGGATCTCTGTGATGAAGATGTGCGCGATGCACTCGGCGAAGTTGCGAATATCGTCAGCGGTGGCTTGAAAACCCGCGCCGCGGAGCTCGACGTTTCTTTCAGTCTTGATATTCCGGTCATTGCACTCAGTGATGACGTGGAAACGATGCAGGAAAAGGCTCCGGGCCCATACGCGTTGGTGACCCTAAAACTCGATGGCGAGAATCTAGAGCTATACCTCAGTATGGCGCGTTCGGCCTCGCCTGCCGCTATAGTTTCGGAAGATTCTCCCTAAGCAACGCGCCGAGTTCGAGAAACTCGTTCTTCCGGGCAGATGTTTTGCGCCAAACCAGACCGATCCTTCGACTGGGCGCAGGCTTTCGAAATGGAATCAAGCGGAGATCTTTGACGCGCTTTGCATCGATTGCTGCGCTTGCAGGAAGCAGCGTGATGCCCCAGCCGTGCGCCACCATTTGAATCAACGTTGTCAGACTGGATGCACGTAGATCCTCTGCCTCGCTCGCGCCCACACGCCCACAAACGGAAAGCGCTTGATCACGTAGGCAATGGCCGTCTTCAAGCAGCAGTACGGCTTCGCTTTCCAACACCGAGTCAGCCACGGGATGGATCGGTTGCTTTGCGAGCCGGTGTGTCTTTGGTGCGGCAATCAGAAATGGCTCTTCAAACAGATCCATCGACTCGATGCCCTCGTCATCGATCGGAAGCGCGAGTAGCAGAATCTCTACCTTTCCGATCCCGAGATCATGAACAAGACGGTGCGTTTGATCTTCGCGGAGTATGAGCTTGAGCTGTGGAAACGCACGCCGGACGATCGGGAGCCAATGAGGGAGAAGATAGGGTGCTACGGTAGGAATGACGCCAAGGTGTAGTGGCCCGACGAGGGTGCCCTGGCTTGCCCGGGCGGCATGCACGAGTTCGTCGGATGCGCGCAACACATCCCGCGCACGCTCGATGACGCTTGCGCCGGCGGAAGTGATGCTTACCCGACGCTTAGAGCGTTCGAAGAGTTGGACACCGAGTTCTTCTTCAAGCAGTTGTAGCTGGGTGCTCAACCCAGGTTGCGATACCGCACAAGCCTTGGCTGCGTGCCCGAAATGCAGCGCGTCCGCCAAGGCGACCGCGTACTCGAGTTGCCGAATTGAAGGTCTCATAGGTAAAATTTATCACAGAAGTGTTTTAATTCAATTGGAATTATTACTGAATGAAGCCGATCGTTCTTCTTGTACCCCGTAGAAGGAGACTCTTCGATGAAAACAGTTGGCGATCGCTTCCCGCACTTCGATCTGACAGGCGTAGCTACAACCGGTGATTTTGAGTCGTTCAATCAAATGAGCTTCCCGGACCGTTGGCGGGTGGTTTTCTCATGGCCCAAGGATTTTACGTTCGTCTGTCCGACCGAAATCGCCGCGTTCGGCGTCCTCGAGTCTGAGTTCGCTCAGCGCAACGCCCAGCTCTTGGGTCTGAGTACGGACAGCGAATTTGTTCACCGTGCCTGGCGAGAACAACATCCCGATCTGAAGGATCTGCCGTTCCCAATGCTTTCGGATATCAAGCGCGAACTTTCAGATGATCTTGGCATTCTCGACCGGGACGAAGGTGTTTGCTTGCGCGCGACGTTTATCGTCAACCCAGAGGGCCGCATCTGCTTCGTCTCCGTGAACGATCTTGATGTGGGTCGGAATCCGGCCGAAGTGTTGCGCGTACTCGCCGCCCTTCAAACCCGCGAACTCTGCCCGTGCAATTGGCGCCCCGGTGAAGCGACGCTGCAGGCGTCCTAACTACGAACGATAGTTTGCGTCATTAGCGCTGTATGGGCTTGATCCATATCAACGAAGGTCTGGAGGTCAGCCATGATGCGACCGATGGCATCCTTTGATCCAAAGAAGCGCATCGGATCGAGTACATCATCGAGCTCTCTAAAACGTTCGACGACGATCGCGCGATAAGGTGGCGCCCCATCGGTAACCGGTCGAGCCACTGCGTTGCGCACATACGCCCATAGCGGGTGGATTTCCAATGAGAGCGGTGTGTGGGAGCCGTGCCAGCGCTCGAAAAACGTCGCATCGTCGACTCGGTCCGGCTTGGGGAAGAACGTAAAAACGGTAACGCCGGGGCTCGTTTCGCCGTCGGGCCAATCGCGATCATGATCGGCACGTGGTATCGACTCGGTAACGAGATATCCATGCTTTCGACTGCAGATCGAAGTCAACGTGGTTTCGATCGAGGTACGATCGTCCAGGCATTCAAGCCACAGCGATACCGCCCCGGAGAGCGTTCGGCCTTCGCCGATGAACAACGGACTTCCCTGCGCTCGCTCCCCCAAGTCTGCAACTTCGACGCTAAGTCGTGTCGCTCCCCCGGCGAGCAGCTTCTCGGCTTGCTCATCGAGCAATCGCCTACGGAAGTCCTCGATTGTGTCTTCGGGTTTCTTCCACAGCAGGTAGATGAGCTTCTCCACCAGCGGTCTCCTTAAATTACGATTGGCCCTATAATACCGGCCGGAAGGCCTCGATGGAAAAGCTTGTCTACCTGCTGTGGGCGTCGAACGAATTGGACGCCGATAAATTACGCGACGCTTTGCTTCGTGATGCCGCACCGAAGCTCATTGAGAGCGGTGCGACCCAATTGGCGATGAACTTCAATGATTCAGGCGCGAGCGCACCCGCGCCGACTCCGACCCCGCCGGGTTCGCGCGAGCTTGCGGCCCAAGTGTCGTTCTTCTTGGACTGTGTTGATCGTCGGGACGCACTCGAGCAGACGATTCGAGAATTCGGTGCAGACGTCGATGCCTATCTCGTGAGCGAATCGCTCTACATGGACTACGGTGGCAATCGTCATGCAAAGCCGCGCGATTGGCCCGATGGCGAGCGCTCACCTGGCATAACGGTCGTGACATTGATGGAGCGGCCCGAGCGCATGACTCAAGCGCAGTGGATCGCTCATTGGCACGGTACGCAGTCACCGATGTCCGAAGAGATGCAACCGCGAACGCGCTACGTGCGCAACGAAGTCGTGCGAGCGTTGACCGCGGAGGCGCCGCCGTATCGAGGCATTGTCGAAGAGTCGTGGGCATCGGCCGAAGTGATTACGAATCCCATGCTCTTCTATGGTGCGAACGGATCTCAGGAAACACTCGGTGCAAACATCAAAACGATGTTGGAGAGTGTGACGGCTTTTCTCGACCTGGAACGAATTCATACCACGACGATGTCTGAATACTTCGTCAAAAGCTAAGAGAGGGATCTATGCGACGCTTTGAAGAAAAAGTCGTGCTCATCACGGGTGCAGCATCCGGAATCGGCCGCGCGACCGCACTGCGACTCGCGGAGGAAGGTGCGAAGCTATTTTGCACCGATCTGCAGGCCGAAGCAGTTGAGCAGACGGTGAAAGAAGCCGAAACACACGGTACTGAAGCGACGGCTCATGTTTGCGATGTGAGCGATCCCGGTCAAGCGAAGTCCGCGGTGCAAGCTTGCGTTGATCGCTTTGGTCGGCTCGACGTACTGCTCAATGTTGCGGGCATCCTTAAGATGGAGCCGACGGAAGTCGCCAGTCTCGAAACCTGGAATAAGATTCTGAGTGTCAATCTCACCGGTACGTTCCTGATGTGCCAGGCGGCGTTACCTCATTTGCTCGAGAGCAGCGGTAATATTGTGAATACGTCATCCACGGCTGCGTTGGCGGGTGCACCCTGGAGCGCCGCGTATGCAGCGTCCAAGGGCGGTGTATCTGCGATGACCCGTACCTTCGCCATCGAATTCGGGAAGAAGGGTCTTCGCGCAAACGCGGTTTGCCCAGGCTCGATTAAGACGCCGATGACCTCGCGCTCGGTTTTGCCCGAGGGATTTGATTCGAGTTTGCTACAGCGATTGTTACCGCTAGACAAGGCGCGTGGCCCTGAAACCGTAGCCAGCACGATTGCGTTTTTGGCGTCTGAGGATGCGTGTCATATCAACGGTGAAGAAATTCGCATCGATGGCGCGATGCTGAGTTGATGCTGACCCGCGAAAAAATTCTGATCACCGGCCCGACGAGTCAGGTTGCGTTCCCGCTGGCTGAGAAGTTGGCGAAATCGAACGAAGTGTATGGACTGGCGCGGTTGAGTAAGCAGCAGGATCGCGATCGCCTCGAGTCTATCGGCGTCCAACCGTTGGCGGTGGATCTCGCAGAACCAGACCTCGGCGTTGTTCCTGATGATGTCACTTTGGTTCTCAACTTTGCGGTTGTCAAAACGGGAAATTTCGATTACGACATGGCGGCGAATGTGGAGGGTTTGGGTCACCTGATGCATCACTGTCGCCGCGCAAAAGCACTGCTTCATTGTTCGTCGGGTGCGGTTTATGAATACGCGGGTCACAAGTCACTCAGTGAAACCGATCCATTGGGCGACAATCACCGCGTGATGTTCCCGACCTATAGCATCTGCAAGATTGCCGCAGAGTCGATGGCTCGTTATGTCGCGCAGCAATGGAAACTCCCCACGACGATTGCGCGTTTCAGTGTTCCGTATGGTGACAACGGCGGGTGGCCTTGGTTTCATCTGCTGATGATGAATTCCGGCACTCCGATCGTGCTGCATTCCGATCGACCGAATATCTACAATCCAATTCACGAAGACGATTACATTCGCCAGATCCCGAAACTAATCGAGATCGCCTCAACGCCGGCCACCGTGTTGAATTGGGGCGGCAGCGAAGAGGTGAGTATCGAGGATTGGTGCGCGTATCTGGGCGAGCTCACGGGATTAGAGCCGAAGTTTGAATACACCGATCGCGCGCTCGGAAGTTTGCGGATGGACATGGACAAGATGCATCGGCTGCTCGGTAAGACCGAGGTGCCGTGGCGCGAAGGTATTCAACGCCTGGTTCGTGCGCGAAACCCGGAGCTGCTGAAGTCGTCGTGAAATTTGTCAGTTCACTCGCGTTCAATTCCACGACGCAATACTGTGAGCTCGCACATGCATTGGATCAAGCGGGATTCGACGCGGTCGCGGTTTCCGACCATGTAGTGCATCCAGAAAAAATTCGTACCCCGTACCCCTACACCAAAGACGGCAACCCGCGTTGGGAAGCATTCACCGACTGGCCCGATCCCTGGGTAGCGATCGGTGCGATGGCGGCGGTAACAGAGCGCATTCGCTTTATCACGAGCGTGTTTGTGTTGCCGATGCGAAATCCGTTTCTCGTGGCGAAAGCCGTGAGTACCGCGGCGGTCTTGTCCGGGGGGCGAGTCGCTATGGGTGTCGGCGCCGGTTGGATGCAAGACGAGTTCGAACTGATGCAGCAAGATTTTCGTACACGAGGTCGACGCTTGAACGAAATGCTGGGAGTCCTTCGGGAGCTCTGGTCGGGCGGCATGGTGGAGCACCACGGCGAATTCTACGAGTTCGATCGCCTGGAGATGAGTCCTGTGCCGCCGGGTCCCGTGCCGATCTATGTGGGAGGGCTGTCGGAGCCCGCGCTGCGCCGCGCGGCCCGCTTTGGTGACGGCTGGATCTCTGATCTGCATAGCACCGATGAGATTGGAAACTACGTAAGCAAGCTTCGTCAGTATCGCGCTGAAGCGGGTCAACACGCCGAGTTTCATGTCTTGGTTTCGGCGAGCGACGCCTTCGACCTCGATGGCTATCGTCGACTCGAAGACGTGGGTGTTACGCATATACTGACGATGCCGTGGCTTTTCTATGGTGGCGCCACGGATTCACTTGATGCGAAGCGAAACGGTATTCATCGCTTTGCAGAAGACATCATTCAAAAACGCTAGACTTCCAGTCGATAGCCGTAAGACCGAACCGAGTGGATATGCCGCGGCCGTGATGGGTCGGGTTCTATGTGTTTACGCAGTCGCAGTACAAAAGTATCGACCACCCTCGTTTTCGTATCGGGATGAAGATCCCAGACTTCCTGCAGGATTTCACCCCGACTCACTGCGCTGCCCCGGCGTTCGTAAAGCAAAAGCAAGAGGCCCAATTCCTTTGCCGTGAGTGGGTAGGTGGTGCCATCGCGCACCAACTCGAAGCGATCCGCAAGGACGGTAACGTCGCCGATTTCGAAATTTTCAAGCTGGGGGCCCGCGTCGTCTCCGCGCGATGCACGGCGCAGCAGCGTACGAACGCGCGCCTGCAGAACGGGAAGGGCGAACGGTTTGGTGAGGTAGTCATCGGCACCCAGGTCGAGGCCATGGATGATGTCAGTCTCCGCGCCGCGCGCAGTCAACAAGAGGACCGGTATGTCTCGTCCTGATTCCCGGATCCGCTTCAGGGTTTCAAAGCCGGAGATGCCCGGCAGCATTACGTCGAGAATAATCAAATCGGCATCAGGCTCATCATCGGACTCAAGATGTTGGAGTGCACCTTCTCCCGCATCGAAGACGGTGACGTCGTAGCCATCCGCTTCAAAGTTGAACTGAAGCCCCCGAGAGAGATGCTCCTCATCTTCAACCAGAATGATGCGTTGATTCATGCCGTTGTTTGGGCAGCGTGACGATGAAGCGACTGCCTTGGTCTTCGCCTTCGCTTTCTGCGCGCACAGATCCGCCGTGTGAGCGCGCGATATTGCGTACGATGTAGAGGCCGAGTCCAAGTCCGCGCGTGGCTTTGACTGCCTCATGTGAAAGGCGTTGGAAGCGCAGGAAGATGCTGTCCTGGTCTGCTTGAGGAATCCCCAACCCCTGATCTGCGACGATGACTTCCAACTTTCGGTTCGAAATCGCGACCGCATCGATCTCAACCTGCACCTTGGGTCCCGCGTATCGAACAGCGTTCTCCAATAGATTTCTAAATAGGACTCGAAGCTGTTCAACATCGCCCCGAACCGACGTGCCATCCCGAACATTCATTCTGATGTTTTCAGTGTCGAGATCGTGTTTGGTTCGCGCGTCCTCGACACATTCTTTAAGAAGCTTTGGCAGATCGACCGTTTCCCCGCGCGAGCGAATTAATTCAGTGCGAGCAGCTTGAAGAATCTGATCGATGGTTCGATTCAGCCGCTTCAAATCATCATTCATAATGCCGAGAAATTCGTGACGGTGCGCTTCGTCAAGTTCTTTGTCGCGGAGGGTATCGACATAGAGCTGAAGGGAAGCGAGCGGAGTGTGGAGCTCATGTGTAACCGCGTCGATGAAGTTCTGCTGGCGTTGATTGGTTCTAATCTCTCGAACGAGCCAGACCGCCTGAAGAATTGCCACCGTGATAATCGAAACAAAGAAAAGCGAACCGAGAAGAAATGCAACCCAATGAATCGCGGTAAAACCGTCGACCAGGGCCCTGAACTCTCGTGTGACGAGGATTTGCCAGCCGATCGTCAGAATAATCGTCATCGCGACGAGGGTCACCGTAAGTAAGATAGGGATCGACGCGCGGGGCTGACGCATATCCGCCAGTGTAGGCGTCCTGCACCCCGGACTCAATCCCGGTTGTTCATGTAGAATCGCGACCCGGCACCCCACAGGAGGTCTTATGCGCCGATTCGTGTTGGTTATGTTCTTAATCTCTGGCTTCGTCGAACCCCAATCCGCGTGGGCTGGGCTCAGCGCGGACGAAATCGAAATGCGAGTCGTTCTTGATGAATCGACCGATCCGATGGTCGAGACGCTGGATGCCTGGGTCGCGATGAACACGGGAACTTGGAACATTGAGGGCCTGGTTCGTTTTGCCGCGCTGTTGAAGACGGAACTCGAAGAGCTTGGATTCGACGTTGAATTGGTGCCGGGTCCTCGCTTAGCGCTTCCAGGTATCTCGGACGCGCAAACAGGACCGGTCGTTTTGGCTCGTCGCGCCGCGCGTACACTGGATGCACCGAGTTTTCTGCTGAACGGTCACTACGACACGGTATTCGAAGCGAACTCCGAGTTTCAACGTTTCGAACTTGATCCGAATCGTGAAGGATTCGCCGTGGGTCCCGGTGTTTCGGATATGAAGGGCGGCATTGTCGTTATGCTGCACGCGCTCCGTGTGTTGCACTCTCACGGCGATCTGGATCGCGTAAACTGGACCATCCTGCTAAATAGCGATGAGGAGATTGGTTCGTTCGGTTCAAGGCCGCTGATCGAGCGTGAGGCCCGTGCAGCGGATGTAGGTTTTGTGTTTGAAGCGGCCCGCGGTGATGGTGCTGTGGTTAAGTCGCGTCGGGGTCTTGGACAGTTCCACATCGGCGTCAATGGGATCGCGGCTCACGCCGGAAGTTCGCATGCCGAAGGTCGTTCCGCGATTCATGAGTTGTCGCATAAGGTTCTGAAGCTAGAGGCACTGACCGACTACAGCCGTGGTGTTACGGTCAACGTGGGCAGTTTCCATGCGGGGACCAAGCGCAATATCGTGCCCGATCGGGCGGAATCATGGGTGGACTTGCGATTCGATGATCCGGCTCTCGGCGAGGAAATGCGTCGTGAAATCGAAAACATTGCCAACACGACCACGATCGCCGATACGTCGTCAGAGGTATGGGGACGTTTACATCGACCGCCGAAAATCGAAACGCCCACGATGACACGACTTCTGGGCTACCACGCGAGCGTGACGCAGGACCTGGGATTGGACGTGGGTCCGCCGGTGCACGCGGGCGGCGGTACGGACGGTTCGTTAATGGCCGCGGTGGGCCTTGCGACGTTGGACTCCATGGGTGTGCAGGGCGGCGGCGCGCATACGGGCCGCGAATTTATCGAGTTAGCGAGCCTTTCGCGGCGTGCGGCGATCGCCGCGATTTTGATGCGGCGGCTGATGGATGGCGATCGTATCGATGCTTTACGGGCCGCGGGGGGAGCGGTAGAGTGACGGCCATCGTCTCCGACGGTGATCGCTGGGTCCCGGCCGGTGAAGCGCGTGCTCAACCCGTCAGATCCGGGAGGAAGCAGCGGAAGTATTTCGTTTCAGGTGGTCGGAACGGCCCAGCGATCTCCGACGTAGACGGTCATAGGGTGAGTCCCCCGCATGAGTTATGAAGTTTTAGCTAGACGATGGCGTCCGAAGACTTTCGATGAAGTCGCCGGACAGAATCACGTTACAACGACGCTTTGCAATGCGATTCGTTCGGATCGTGTTCCGCACGCGTTGCTGCTCTGCGGTCCGCGAGGCGTTGGTAAAACCACGATCGCGCGTATTCTCGCGCGCGCGCTGAATTGCGACGAAGGTCCGACGGAAAAGCCGTGCGGTGTTTGCGAAGCTTGTAAGGGCATCCTAAACGCGACCTCGATGGATGTTCAGGAAATCGATGCAGCTAGCTACACGGGTGTCGACCACATTCGCGAGATCCGCGACAGCATTCGCTACTCCGCCGCTCCGGGTAAGTACCGAATCTTCATTATCGATGAGGTGCACATGCTGTCGCAGGCGGCGTTTAACGCGCTGCTGAAGACGTTGGAAGAACCTCCGCCCCACAGTCTTTTCGTATTCGCGACCACCAACCCGCAGAAAATTCCGATTACAGTTCTGTCGCGGGTTCAACGTTTTGATTTGAAACGCCTGGGTACGACCATGGTTTTGGAACGGTTGCGCGAAATCGCAGCTGCAGAATCGCTCGATGTTCCGGAAAGTATTCTTCGCGGCGTTGCGCGCCTCGCCGACGGCAGTGTGCGCGACTCGCTGACTCTATTGGATCGCCTGGTCAGTGGACTGGGGTCGTCGATCAGCGAAGAGGACGCTCGCCAGGTTTTGGACCTGGTGGATCGCAACCTGCTGCGTCAAATCATCGACCCGATCTTGGCGCATGACGCTTCGGCCGCGATGCTCGCGGTTCGGGGCGCGCTCGAAACGGGTCTCGACCCCGCGCGTGTGACGGCGGAGCTTTTGGAGGAGCTTCGCAATCTGGTTGTTGCGCGCGTGGTCAAAGACGCGGACAGCATCATTGAAGCGGGTGCGGAGGAAGTCGCCGAACTACAGCAGCGCGTGAAGGCTCACGACCCGGAGACGTTGCAGAACCTCTTCCGTGTGATGCTGATGCGATCGCAGGAAATCAATCGTGCGGCGCAACCCGCACACGTGCTTGAGATGGCCGTGGTACGCCTCGCGACCTTGCCCGATGTGGAGAGCGTCGGTGCCATACTCGCAAGGTTGAATGCCGGAAGTCCCGCTCCCAGCCCCGATGATGGCGGCCCACGCGCCAGTCGATCGACGCCGCCCGGGTCTTCGGTCAAAGCGAAAGGTGCCAGCGCCCGTCGCCCAACACGCCCGGCAGGACCACCCTCTGCGCGTCGCGATCGTCCGCGTGACCCCGAACGCGATGCCCAAGTTCGCAACGCAGCCAAGGTCAATCCGGTGGTGAAACAAGCCATCGAAGTTCTGGATGCGGAACTGCGTGAAATTCGTCTTGATCGCGTGGTCGATGAACCGGAGTCCCCTTGAGTCAAGGGCCGTTTGATTTCAATCAAATCTTTCAGCAAGCGCAGGAGATGGGTGGAAAACTCAAGCGCGTGCAGGAAGAGCTTCGTCACCGGAGTGTGAGCGCCACCGTCGGTGGTGGCATGGTTGAGGTGACGGTCAACGGCGCGCTCGAGGTCACTGCGGTTAAAATCGACCCGCAGGCGGTGGACCCGCGCGATGTTGAGATGCTGCAGGATTTGATGGTCGCCGCTGTTAATCAGGCGATGATTCGTGCGCAGGAAATGTCGAAAGAAGCCATGCAGCAGGCGACCGGATTACCCGCCAACCTTCTCGATCAGTTTGGTAAATCCGAGTGAGCGACGCGCGACTCACCCCGATTGATCGCTTGGTAAAAGCGTTTCGCAAATTGCCCGGTGTGGGTGAAAAGACCGCGCAGCGCTTCGCTTATTATCTGCTGGCGGCGGAGGAATCCGTGTCGTTTGAGCTGGGCGACGCGGTTTCGCGCTTGCGCAAAGAGGTCGTGCTCTGTGACGGTTGTTTCAATCTCACGGAGACGAGCCCCTGCGTGGTCTGTCGCGACGAGACACGCACGGTTACCGAGATCTGCGTGGTGGAGGAGCCCTCCGATCTTGTGTCGATCGAGAGCACGGGTGGGTTTCGCGGTCGCTACCACGTATTGGGTGGGCGGCTTTCGCCCCTCGATGGAGCCGGTCCTGACGCACTGCGTATAAAACCGCTCTTGGAGCGGGTGGAGCGCGATCAGGTTCAAGAGGTCATTCTGGCGATGAATCCGAACCCTGAAGGGGAAGCCACCGCGCTTTACCTCGCCGATCAGCTCAAATCCCACGGCGTGGCGGTGACTCGAATCGGCTACGGCATGCCGATTGGGGGCAATCTCGAGTACACAGACGCGGTTACGGTTCGGAAGTCGCTCGAAAATCGGCGCCAATTCCGCAGCTAGGCCCGAACCGTCCCGATACTCCCTCAAGCATGACGCGAATGACGCCGATTTCTCCCAGTAGCGCACCGCGCTTGTGTCCCGGGAAAGCCGAGTGGTAGGATCCGTCTCGGGGGGCGGATTCCCAAACAAGTTCGATCCTTTAGCGTAGTTGATGCACGGGATCGAAGCTGCTGAGGGTTGATCGGGAACCGTTTCGGGCGTTGACGAGGGATTACTGGAGAGGCTTCGGACTCATGTCCTTGAACCCGCAACTGGTTCTATACGAAGAAGACCACAAACGCATCGTCGAGGTTGCGGAGCGACTCGTCCATGATGCGAACGCCAAGGCGGTTTTCCTTGTCGATAAGAACGGACAGCTCGTTGGCGAAGCCGGTGAGTTGAAAGGGATCGACACCACGTCTTTAGCTTCGCTGGTCGCGGGCAATATTGCGGCGACCGGTGGGCTCGCCAAAGTGATTGGCGAGGATGAGTTCCCTGTCCACTTCCATCAGGGGGAGCGCGACAATGTCCACATCACATTGGTCGCGCAGCGCATCATCCTTGTTGTCATATTCGACGAGAGAAGCAGTTTAGGACTCGTACGCCTACGGGTGAAGAAGGCAGGACAGAACTTGTCGAAGATCTTCGAATCCGTCTTCAAGAAGACGGACGCAGAGCTCGATGAAGAGATTCCGGGGGCTGCTTTCGCGGAGATCAGCGAGCAGGACATAGATAACCTGTTCTCGGACTAGGACCCAATGGCGTTCATTAATTACTCGGCAAGAGAGATCAACTGTAAACTGGTCTACTACGGCCCGGGTTTATGCGGCAAAACTACTAATTTAAAGTGCATCTACGATAAGACTGCCGCTAACGCGAAGGGGAAAATGATTTCCCTCGCAACCGAGACCGAGCGCACTCTTTTCTTCGATTTCCTGCCTTTGTCGCTCGGTGAGATTCGCGGCTACCGAACACGCTTCCATCTTTACACCGTTCCCGGCCAGGTCTTTTACGATGCGAGTCGTAAATTGATCCTGCGCGGCGTAGACGGTGTGGTCTTTGTCGCAGATAGTCAGGAAGAGCGGTTCGAGGCAAATTTGGAGTCGCTCGACAACCTGCGTGCGAATCTGCAGGAGCAAGGATACGACCTCACCAAAGTTCCTTGGGTGATTCAGTACAATAAGCGCGATCTCCCGAACGCGATCCCCGTCGAGGAACTGCGCGCCGCGCTGAACCCGGATGGGAAGATTCCCGACTTTGAATGCTCTGCCGCCACCGGCAAGGGCGTGTTCGAAACGCTGAAGGCACTCGCCAAGCTCGTCCTCATCGAGCTCAAACGCGGTGGTCGTAGCTAACTGCAATTAAAGAGAGGGTTGGGGACGTTGGTTGAAGGTGCAATTAATGGGGACGTTGGTTAAAAAGTTGCAGTTCTCAAGCTCAG
>JAJDAK010000019.1 GCA_029261895.1 Deltaproteobacteria bacterium | reverse complement strand
AACCGCAATCCATGGGGACGTTCTTGCGGAATTCCGCAAGAACGTCCCCATGGATTGGGGGTTGGGGGAATCGGAGTCAAAATGGCGTTTCTAGCGACTCGTTTCTAGCGACTCGTTTCTAGCGACTCGTTTCTAGCAACTTGTTTCTAACGGTTTCTAACGACGGTGTGTCGCTGTGCAAATCCGGGTCTACGCGACCCACTCTGGATCCGGGGATAACGATGGTGATGTGGATGAAGGCATACGGCCTGCGAGCACTTGGTCTCGCGCTCGCGCTCGTGTTGGGTCACGCTGAAGTCGCACACGCACAGTACACGATCTTGCTCGGCGCGGATCCCAACCGTTCCAACCCCACGTTTCTCGACGGCAGCATTGCGACCGACGATATCTACGTCTTCGTGGCGCCAGAAGCGGGCATCGACGAGGTCCGCTTCTTTCTCGACGATCCCAATCGAACAGGTTCGTTTTTTAAACGCGAGACCAACGCGCCCTACGACCTAGCGGGCAGCAACCCACAGGGCCAGGCAAACCCCTTCGATACGAAATCACGCGGCGATGGGTCACATATGATTACCGCGGAGATAGACCTCGCCGCTGGCGGAACAGATGTCATTCACGCGGGATTCGTGATTTCCAACGCCGGGCCGAGTTTAGAATTCAGCCCGGGCACGTTGTTCTTCGCGCTCGACCCGAATCAGACTGATTCCACGACGGTTGGGCTCGATACCAGCAACGCTGCCATCGCGAATTTCAATCTAAGTGGGAGTGCCGGCTGGCTCTCGCTCAGTTTCGGGAACAGCGATACACCGGAGACAATTACCGTCGACGTCGATACTGCTGGCCTCTCCCCGGGGACCTATAACGCGTTGGTCAACGCTTCCGCAGCCGGCTTTGGCGACGATGTACTCGACATCACGCTGCAGGTGGGTGCACCGCCCGGCGGTTTCGACATCATGCTCAGCACCTCACCCACGCGCGCACCAGCGGTTCCGCTGAGCGGCCAGGCTGTGACGGAGAATATCTACGTCTTCACGACTCCTGAAGCGGGCGTAGACAAAGTGATCTTCTCGCTCGACGGTGCAGTCGTGAAAACCGAAACGAACCCACCCTTCGACCTCACTGGGAGTGGCGCAGGTGGACTGGCGGCGCCGTTTGACACGCTGGCGGAAATCGATGGGCCCCATCTGATCATCGCTGAGATCATCCTCGATGGGGGTGGTTCGATTTTCATCCAGGCGCCATTTACGATCGCCAATAGCGCGCCCGCAATGCTCTTCACACCCGATAGCGTAAACATCAACCTCAACCCCTCCAGCATCGCATCCTTAGTGGTCGGCTTGGACACAAGCGACCTCTCCGACGCGAATTTCAGCATCACCGAGAACGAAACTTGGTTGACCGTGACGCCACCGACGGGAACCACGCCCCAATCCGTTCAGTTAGACTTTGACAGTACTGGCCTGCCCGACGGGATATACAACACCAGCGTCACCGCCCAAGCCCCCGGTCTGCTACCCGACACTCTCGCGGTGATGATGACCGTCGGCACGCCCGTAACCCTTACAACCCTGATGCTGGCTTTCGATCCCAACCGTGCACCCGCCGTACCATTGGACGGATCGGTACTGGACAGCGACGTCTATATCTTTACCGCACCCGACACCAACGTGGACCGCGTCGTATTCCTACTCGACGGCCTCGTCTTCAGCACGGAGAACACCGCACCCTTTGACTTTGCCGGCACCAGCGGCGGCATCCCGCTGCCATTCGACAGTACGACGCTTTCCAGCGGTCAACACGTGATCTCCGCACAGGTCGAATTCAACGACAACAGCATGGAGGTCATCAACGCAACCGTATCGACTGCCGACAGTGTCTCCGCACTGAACTTCGACGTGCCCAACTTGTCGATCCAGGTCCAAGACCCGAACATCAATCCGTTTGCATCGGACAGCTCTCTGCTCTCTACCAACGATGCCAACAGCGCAGACTTCACCATCACGGAGAACGCGAGTTGGCTGAGCATCGATCCGAACACGGGTATAACCCCCAATACGATCAATTTCGATATCGATGCAACCGGCCTCGTTGAAGGTCTCTACAGCACGATCGTAACCGCGAGTTCGAGCACACACGTATCGGATCAACTCGTCGTGCAGCTGAACGTTGGTGTACTGACCTGCGGTTTGATTCCATGTACACAGGTCAGGGTCGACGATCCGTTCAGCCTGACGTTCGACGAAACCGAAGGGCAGATTCTGGATAAGAACGGAATCGGCACGGGCTTCACCTGGATTCAAGAACCCAGCGCCGGCGTGGGTTATCTACCCAACAATCTGGAAGTCGACATCCCAAGCGGAGTTTTCAAGATCACCACCACGGCCGGAATCTTCAAGGGCACGAACAACAACGATGGTGACAACGTGATCGGTGTGGGAGTCGATATTCCAGCGCACATCCCCATCTTGGAAACCACGATGGTCAACATCCCGCTGGGTACCGGCAACTTCGAGCAAGCGGGGCTTTGGTTCGGGCTCGATGAGGACAACTATCACAAGATTGCGATCGTCTCGCGCCCCGAAGGCGCAGTGATCGAGCACCATCAGGAGCAAGCCGGTATCAACGTCGACCGTGTGCTCTCCCCCGTGGTGTCGATTACTGGCGTTGACGTCACCTTGACGTTCCGCCTCGAGCCCGATCCCAACAATGGTCAAGGTTTCGTGACCAGCGAATATAGAATCGGCGGCGGTCTGCCGACGACACTGGCCACGTTCGTATCCCCAGGCACTTGGTTTGGCGAAGATCAAGCGGGCATCAGTCCACCGGAACTGGGTACACGAAGTTTTGGCGGCGTCTTTGCGACCCATCGCAAAGGACCGGCGTCTTTGGTCTACTCGTTCGATAGTTTCTCCATCCTTAACGAAGCAGATCTGCCTGAAGAATCGAGTTTCCAATTTGTGGAGCACAGTTTCGATCAGTTCTTCCCGACGGCCATGGTCTACGGCCCGGACGATCGCCTGTACGTCGTCGACGTTTCGGGAACGATCCGCGCGTATACGTTGGACCCGAACGATCAGCCCATCAACACGGAAGTCATCCTCCCGGGTTTGGGTTCGAGACTCGCACTCGGGTTAACGATCGATCCCAACTCGGATCCCAACAATGTGATCCTGCTGGCCGCGCATTCCGATCTTTCTCAAAGCAATGGTGCGACAAATTCGAGCAAGGTCACACGCTTGTCCGGGCCGAATCTCAGTGTCGTGGAAGACATCATCACGGGTTTGCCACGGGCGATCGCGAATCACGCGATCAATCACATTCACTTTGGTCCCGACGGCCGGCTCTACATCGCGAACGGTGGCAACACGGGTGCGGGTGCGCATAACGAGTTACCCCTGGGACCCTCCAACGAATTCGGTCAGATGGTAGAGCAGCCTCTTTCGGCCGCTCTGCTCGTCGCCGACATCGCGGATCCAAATTTCGACGGTACTTGCGCCAATGACCCGAATAACATCACTGCCCCGAACCCCTGTGATGTCACGACGTACTCCACGGGGTTGCGCAATATGTACGACTTCTGGTTCCATTCGAACGGCCAGATTTACGGTACGGAGAACGGACTCGGTGTCGTCGGTTCCTTCCCACCCACATCTGTGCCTATTTGCGACGGCCAAGCGTCGTCATTGCCTGTGGCACAAGGTGGAGACAACCCAGGTAAGCAACCGGACCTGCTTCATCGATTGCAAGAAGGCAAGTACTACGGTCATCCCAATCCATCGCGTGACGAATGCGTATTCAAAGACGGTTCACTCCAAGGCGCTGCGCCATTGGCGAATTACGAAGTGCCGTTCCTCGACCTTGGTGAGGGCTTCTCATACAACGGCATCGTCGAGTTTCAATCGGACGGCGATTGCAGTCCGCTTGAAGGACAGTTGGTTACCGCGAGCTTCTCCGGCGGGCAGAACCTGATCCGCATTGAGATCTCTGAGGATGGCCTCACCCCGATTCTCTCCGAAAACCTGAAGGCGGGCCTGAGTCGTCCGCTCCCCTTAGCATTGCGAACCGTCGATGGAACACTCTTCGTCGGTGAAACCGGGGGTGGAGGCAAAGTGCGTGCCATGCGCATCAAGCCCACCGGCTGTTGGACAGACGGGCTCGCGCCGATTCCTAAAACCGTTCTGGACTCGGGGAGCGCGGTCGTGGACGGCAAGATCTACATCATCGGTGGCAAGATCTCGCTCGGCCCGCTTGCAGACGTACATATCTACGATCCGAACACCAATATCTGGAGCCTCGGTATGGGGCGCCCAGGTATTGCGCTTGAGGATCCCGCCGTCGCCGTCGACAATGGTTTCATCTACGTGATGGGCGGCTCTGCCACACCGTTCACGGGGCAGTCGGCGGCAGTGCACCGTTATGATCCCGTAGTCAACGATTGGACCACGCTGGCGTCAATGAACTCGCCTCGTGGTGGCGCGACCGCGCAGGCGATCGGCGGTTTGATCTACGTTGCCGGTGGCAGTGATCCCAACGGATCTTCGCTCGATACGGTTGAAGTCTACGATCCAGGTTTGGATATGTGGGACAACACATTGATGCCGATGACTTCGCGTCGTGACCATCCCATGTCTGCGGTTCATGGCGGCAAGATGTACGTCTTTGGCGGACGCATCCGCGAAGCCGACGGCACGACGTTAAACGGCACGTTGAATACCGCCGAAGCCTACGATCCCCTAACCGATATCTGGGATCCAACCATCGCGACCATGCCAAGCGGTCGACGCACAGGCCTCACGGGCATCATTCGCGGCAAGATTCACGTGCTCGGAGGAGAGCGCACAGCCAGCGGTGGCGCATTCGGTTCCAACGAAGCCTATGACCCGAATACGAATAGTTGGGAAATCTTCACCGAGCTCAAGACGCCACGACAGGGGTTTGGCGGCGGTGTGGTGAACGACCGCTTCTACGTGATCGGTGGCGGAACCATTTCTGGATCCTCCTTCTCAGACACCAACGAGGCCTACGGCTTCTAGCCGAGACGACTTCCATAACCCACTGATTTATATCAGCATATTTTTCCTTGCATTAAGTACGTACCGTTCGGTACAGTCTGCCTATGCCCAGGTCCCGCCCGAAAGATCGCACCGAACGCGGACACGCCAGCCGCGAGCGGATCCTGGATGCCGCGGGCACCCTCTTCGGAGAGCGCGGGTATGCGGGCACGTCCACGGCGGCCATCTGCAGGCGAGCGCGGGTCGCGAAAACCGCGCTGTATTGGCACTTCGATCATAAAGAAGGGCTCTTGATCGCCGCGTTGGAACGCGCGAACTCGAAATGGCGTGAAGAAATTCAGAAGCGCACCTACGAAACCAGCGACCCGAACGAACGCTTAGATCTGTTGATCGCGGGACTTCGAAACATCGTGGAGAACCACGAGGAAACACTCTGCCTTCTGCTCAGCGTGATGTTGGAGCAAGCAAAGACAAACGATGAGCTCCGCGAAATGCTTCAACGCATCACCGGAGGTCATAAGGCGGCGCTATCGCGGGGCATCGAAGATGCTCTTGGACGCACGATTCCGAATCTGGATCTCGTCTGTCACACCGTCTTCTCATTGCTCGACGGAATCATGCTCTTGTATCGCATCAGCCCCGAGGAAACCGACCTCGATCGACTCTTTCAGAATCTAAAAGAAACCCTGGTCGTCAGTGTGCTCCGCGCAATCCAAAGTGCGGAAACCGACCCCACCCTTTAGAGGAGCATTCGCATGCTAGCTCAAGAAGAAAATACTTCGACGGTTCGAGAAACGTCGCAATACAACGCGCTACTCGATCGATTGAACCACGCATCAATCACCAAACACTTTGACGCCTATAAAGATGTCGCCTGGGATGATCCCGAATATGCGATCGACTTGGAAGATCCGCGCTGGATTATTCATAGCGCGAATCCGCTCGGTGCAACCGAATGGTATCAGTCCCAACCCGAGGGCGTTCAAGCACGCATCGGTGTGCACATGACCGCGACGTTCATGAAGATCGGTTGGCAATTCGAAAGCGTGTTGCAGCGGGGGCTGCTCGAATTCGCCATGAGCCTGCCCAATGGTGCACGCGAGTTTCGTTACGCGTATCACGAAGTCATTGAGGAGGCGCATCACAGTCTGATGTTTCAGGAATTCGTCAATCGGACCGGGCTCGATATCCCGGGACTCCCCCAAACCATCCGCTTCGCCTCTCGACGCGTAGCTGCGTTCGGTCGCAGCTTTCCCGAGCTTTTCTTTCTCTTCGTGCTCGGCGGCGAGGACCCAATCGACTACGAACAGCGAAACTTCATTCTGAACTGCAAAGAAGAACGCCATCCCTTGCTAAACCGCATCAGTCAAATTCACGTGACGGAGGAAGCACGGCATCTTTCGTTCGCGCGCGCCTATCTACGCCGAAACGTACCCAAGCTCGGCATGATAAAGCGCAACTTCTTGCGCTTACGCACACCGTTGATCCTCGGAAATATGTCGCGCTTCATGATGGAACCTTCCACGCAGATCATAAACACCTACGGTATTCCGAAAGCGGTGCTTCGCGAGGCTTACGGTGATAACCCAGAGCATCGACGGCGCGTAGAGGCAGCACTCGGCAAAGTTCGGGATCTCTGCATCGAGCTTGGAATTTTCGCTCGACCGTTTGACCAGATCTGGTACCGAATGGGGATCGCCCCGGCGAAATCCTAGCCTTTGAAGAGCGGCAATTGATCGTCGGTCGCCTCTTCGGGTAAGGCGACGTAGTCACCCGAAAAACAGGCGTCGCAAAAGCCGTGCTTCATACTGGCTTCTACACGTCGAAGCGCCTCGAGGCTCAGATAGGCCAACGTATCCGCGCCGATCATCTTACGAATTTCCTCGGTGGAATGATTCGCGGCAATAAGCTCTTTCTTCGTTGGCGTGTCGATGCCATAGAAACACGACCCGGTCGTCGGCGGCGACGAAACCCGAACATGAATTTCCTGCGCGCCCGCGGTGCGAAGCAGGCTTACCAGTTTATTGAGTGTGGTCCCTCGTACGATCGAGTCTTCGACAACGACAATGCGCTTGCCCGCCACTACCTCTCGGATTGGGTTGTGTTTTACACGCACCCCAAAGAGTCGAATGGATTGCTCGGGCTCAATGAAGGTTCGCCGCACGTAGTGATTCCGAATCAATGCGGTTTCATATGGAAGTCCAGCCGCTTCAGCAAAACCCAACGACGCCGCACAACCCGAGTCCAAAACCGGCACCACCAGGTCGGCCTCGACGGGCGATTCCTTCGCGAGTTCACGGCCCAACTGTTTGCGTGTCTGGTACACGTTCTGTCCGTAGACATTCGAATCCGGCCGGGAGAAATAGATATGCTCAAAGACGCAAAAACGTTCTTCGACACGCGGCAGCGGTTGTATTGAGCGCAGACGACCGCGGCGAATCAAAATGATCTCGCCGGGTTCAACATCGCGTTCAAACTCAGCGCCGATCAAATCAAAGGCGCAGGTCTCACTCGCCACGACCCACGCCGCCCCAAGGCGCCCCAAGGAGAGCGGACGAAAGCCGTAGGGATCGCGCGCAGCCACCAAAGTATCGTCGCATAACATCACGAGCGAATACGCGCCGCGCACCCGAGAGAGCGCATCGGTCAAACGCTCGCTGAGATCACCGCGCGAACGTGCCAAGAGATGAACGAAGACCTCTGAATCCATTGTCGATTGAAAAATCGAACCGTAGGACTCGAGCTCCGCCCGAATCGTATCGACGTTCGTGAGATTGCCGTTATGCGCCACGGCGACTTGGGAGCGTGAACTCTCGGCGAGAAACGGTTGGGCGTTACGCAGCGTGCTGTCACCTGCGGTCGAATAGCGCACGTGCCCAATCGCGGAACGACCCGAGAGTCTGCGCAAAACATCCTGACCGAAAATATCTGCAACCAGACCGGTCCCTTTGTGCACGTGCATCTGCGTGCCGTTGCGCACAACGATTCCCGCCGATTCTTGACCACGATGCTGCAGCGCGTAGAGGCCCAGGTACGCGAGATGTGAAGCCTCGGGATGGCCTGAAATGCCGACAACACCGCATTCATCATGAAATCGATCCAAGGGCAGTCGGTTCTCGCTCATGACATGATCTCCGGAATCGTTCGTCGCCAAACATCCTGCGCTTCTGCGAGCGCGACGTCGACCCCAGGGGAGAGCCGAATTCGATCGCCGCCGGTCTTACCCACGACCGTGATCGGCACAGCGTGCGTCGTTGCTAATCCGACCAATTCATCGACCTGGGTCACCGAAGTACTCAGGATCGCCCGCGAAGCAGTTTCACTGAAGAGCAGGGATTCGGTACTCAACCCGCCGGCCGGTAGCTCTACATCAACGCCGATCCCAGAAAAGATCGCAGACTCTGCGATCGCGATCGCGAGACCGCCATCCGCGGTATCGTGTGCCGAGTGCAATAGGCTCTGCGAAGCTGCGGCAACGAGGAATGCATGTAAGCGTTTTTCGGCGAGCAGATCGAGTCGCGGTGGTGCGCCTCGCTCGATACCGTGGCGCACAGCCAAATATTCTGAACCGCCAAGCTCGTCGAGTGTCTCCCCCACGAGCAAGACCGCGTCGCCTTCAGCGGTGAAGCCAGTGGGTACGCGCATCGCAACATTTTCCAAGCGCCCCAACATGCCTATCGTGGGTGTCGGTGGAATCGAACCTTCTCCGGAGGTCTCGTTATAGAGACTCACGTTGCCCGAAACCACGGGAATTCCAAGTGCACGACAGGCATCTCCCATACCTCGAACCGCTTCTGCGAATTCCCACATCGATTCAGGACGCTCGGGGTTGCCAAAATTAAGGCAGTTGGTAAGCGCCAACGGAGTCGCACCCGTCACCGCAACATTTCGCGCCGCTTCCGCAACCGCATGCTGCGCACCGAGATACGGGTCGAGCCGGCAGTACCGGGGGTTGCAGTCCGTCGACATGGCCAACCCGATTTCCGTATCGGGCACACGAACCACCGCGGCATCACCCCCGGGGCGAAGCACGGTGCTCGACTGCACCAATTGATCGTACTGTTGATAAACCCATTCGCGAGAACACAGGTTGGGCGAGCCCAATAACTCCAAGAGCGTCTTAGAAAGATTCATTTCCGATGGCAGCGACGCGGCATCGAGCTGCTGTCGGGCAGTTAGATCAGCGGGTACTTGAACGGGCCGATCGTAAACCGGCGCGGCTTGCGCGATCGGGTCGATCGGAATATCGACAACGGTTTCACCGTGCCATCGAATCCGCATACGACCATCTCCAGTCACAGTTCCGACCGTCGCGTAGTCGAGATCCCACTTTTTGAACACATCCTCGATTTCGGATTCTCGTCCTCGTTCTGCAACCAAGAGCATGCGTTCTTGGGATTCGGAGAGCAGTAACTCGTATGGCGTCATGCCCTCCTCGCGTTGTGGCACCAGATCCAGATCCATTTCGATCCCAGTACCGGCGCGTGACGCCATCTCAAAACTCGAACACGTGAGCCCGGCCGCGCCCATGTCCTGAATCCCCACAATGGCCCCGGTGCGCATCGCTTCAAGACAAGCTTCGAGCAGGAGTTTTTCGGTGAACGGATCACCGACCTGCACCGTCGGACGCATTTCCTCGGTATGCTCGTCGAACTCACTCGATGCCAATAAACTCGCACCGTGAATGCCGTCGCGACCGGTCTTTGAACCCACGTAGAGTACGGGATTGCCTTCGCCAGACGCGTTCGCCAAAAAAATCTGGTCGTGGCGCACGATGCCAACATTCATCGCATTAACAAGAATGTTATTGCGATAGTCCGGGTGAAACGTCACCTCTCCACCGACGGTGGCGCAACCAAAACAGTTGCCATAATCGGCGATACCAGACACGACGTTTCGTAACAGATAGCGTTGACGCGCCTCATCGAGTGGACCAAAGCGTAGCGAATTCAAACTCGCGAGCGGCCGCGCGCCCATGGTGAAGATGTCTCGCAAAATTCCACCCACACCGGTTGCCGCGCCCGCGTGAGGTTCGACATAGGACGGATGATTGTGGCTTTCGATTTTGAACACCGCGGCATAGCCTTCACCGATATCCACAACGCCGGCATTTTCACCCGGCCCCTGAATGACCTGGGGACCGTCGGTGGGCAATGTCATCAGATGATTCTTGCTCGACTTGTACGAGCAATGCTCCGCCCACATCACCGAGAAAATTCCGAGTTCGGAGTAACTTGGGACACGACCCAAGATCTCGAGCATGCGCTCGTACTCTTGATCGGTCAGGCCATGTTCGCGCCCGAGCTGGAGATTGACTTCGGGTTCACTCACTGTTCGCTCTTTCCAATGCAAGTGCGAGAAACGCGCGCAGTAAAATCGCACCGTCGGTTCCGCCGAGCAGCGGATCAACCGCATGCTCGGGATGGGGCATCAGTCCGAGCACGTTGCCCTCCTCGTTCGCGATACCCGCGATCGCATCGGTGGTACCATTCGGGTTCTCCGCAACGTATCGAAATGCCACGCGAGGTTTGCGCTGCGGGTCTGGCACGTACGCACCTTCACCGTGCTTGATCGGAATGTTCAGCGTTGCGCCATCGAATGTCTGACCCCGAAACAACCCCGCGTCCTCCACCGAGATCGAAATATCGCGGCAGATGAAACGCAGATCGCGGTTTCGCACCAGGGCACCGGGCAAGAGGCCCGATTCACAGAGGATTTGAAAGCCGTTGCAGATGCCCATCAGGGGGAAGCCGTCGCGTGCGAAATTCGCCACGGCGGGCATCACCGGGGAAAAACGCGCCATCGCGCCCGCCCGCAGATAGTCGCCGTAGGAAAAGCCGCCGGGCACGCCCAAACCCATCAATCCCTGGGGCAAACGCCGATCCTTATGCCAGATCATTTCAACATCGGCACCGAGGAATTCGAACGCGCGCGCGAGGTCCCGATCGTCGTTGGAGCCAGGAAAAACCAGTACTCCAACGCGGGGTTTCGGGTGCGGGGAGGGATGATCAGCTTTGGGCACGGTCCTCTCTCGGGGGCACGGGTGTCGACGCGCGGCAGACGCTAGGCTTCTTCCACGTGGAGAGCAAGCTCGATTACGCCGCCGCCGTGAGGGTACTCCAAAACGCCCTACTTGAGGTGGCGGCAAACGCGCGCGGTTTTGCGCTCCGCGCGCAGGGCAAGCCAACGCGGCTCTCGGCTCGAAATTGGCACGAATTGGCCGAGATCGAGGCCTTTCTGAGCTACCAGCTCGAGCAAAATCTGCGTCGCGAGATGAAGGCCACGCCTTGGTCGCCGTTTCGGCAGATGCGCGCGATGTTCCAAGGCTATTGGATCGGCTTCGGAGACGAGGAGGCACGCATCCGCCGTGCCCATCAGCTCGTGGTCGCGAGTCCGGTTGAGCGTTGGCGCGCGGGGGCTCCGCAGCTCGAAGCCAGCCTTTGGCCGTTTTTCCAGGATAGAACCCATTATCTAGCCAATACCTTCTCGCTGGCCTTGAACGAACCCGCGCCCTTCCCCACGCTGATCTGGCGGCCGGATCGACGGGCTTTCCAGGGCCGGACACCTTAGGACCGCCGCGCGCGGCGACGATACTGCGAATATGGGAAATCACGTCGTCAATCTGACCTTCCACGGAATCGGCGATCCGCCCGCCTCTGCGGATCCAGGTGAGGCTGCGGTATGGGTCACCAAGCCACGGTATCGGGAGATCCTCGACCAGATCCGGGGTCGGGACGAGGTACAACTCAGCTTCGATGACGGCAACGCGTCCGATCTCAGGGTCGGCTTACCCGAGCTGCTGGCGCGTGACCTGCGCGCCGACTTCTTCGTCATCGTGGACCTGATTGGGCAGCCTGGATACCTCTCGCTCGACGGTCTGCGGGAACTCAAGGCGGCGGGGTGTGGTGTCGGCTCGCACGGGCTCGCGCACCGCGCATGGCGGGGCTTGGAGGTCGAGGCGCTCCGCGCGGAGGTCGAGGATTCCAAACACCGCCTTGAGGACTGGCTCGGTGCGTCGGTGGAGCACGCCGCCTGTCCATTCGGTGCCTATGACCGCCGCGCACTCCGCGCGCTGCGCCAAGCGGGCTATGCGAGGGTCTACACCAGCGATGGCGGTCATGATTCGCCCTCAGCCTGGTTACAAGCACGCACATCGATTCATCGTTCGGATACGATCGAAGACGTTGGCAAGATGCTGCATGACAATCACTGGCTCGCTCAAACAAAACGACGTGCGAAACGCATGCTGAAGCGTTGGCGCTAACGGTGATGACAGAAACAACGACGGTTTTAATCGGTTTTGCAGATGCGCTCGCCGCGATTGAATCCTGCGCGTCGTTGCAACAGGCCGGGTATCGGGTCGTGGTTTTCGCGCGGCGCGGTACGCGGCCACCACTGCGCTACACATCTGGAGTTGAGATCCTTTACGTCACCGCACCGGAACAAGACGCTGCAGCCTGTGCGCATCAAATCGGCGATTGCGCGAAGGCCTGTAACGCGGATGTGTTCCTGCCGCTCGATGACGCGTCCGTGCATTTAGCACACGAAGCAGAACTCGAAATTCCGATCGCCGGGCCAAGCCAAGAGCAGATCGCGTTCGTCCTCGACAAGCGCATTCAACTCGACATCGCAAAGCAAGCGGGTTTGTCCGTACCCGAAACCGTAGTACTCGAATCCGCCACCGCAAAACCACCCACCTTTGGCTTTCCCGCGGTGCTGAAACCCGCTCACGCGATTCGTCTTGATCGGGATTGTCTAACAAAAGGCGAAGGTGCGTACTGCGCCGATGCCAAAGAATGGAATACGGCGCGACGCGACGCGGATCCCGAGCGACCCCTGCTCGCACAACCCTTTCTACGTGGTGCGGGTGAAGGCATCTTCGGCTTCGCCGCAGGATCCGAAATTCTCGCGTGGTCGGCCCACCGTCGACTACGCATGATGAACCCGCACGGTTCTGGATCGAGCGCTTGCGAGTCAGCCATCGTAGACGGTGCGCAAATACAACCGATCACACGTTTTCTGCAAGCCGTGCAATGGCAAGGTCTATTTATGATCGAGTTATTGCGCGACGACAACGGTCGTGCGTGGTTCGTTGAAATCAACGGGCGAACCTGGGGCAGCATGGCGTTGGCCCGAAGACTCGGATTCGAATATCCCGCTTGGGCGGTTCAGTTCGCCCTCGATCCAAAGTTTAGACCTCCGATCGTCCCCGCACCGCTGGCTCCTTTGCGCTGTCGACACCTGGGACGTGAGCTGGTTCATCTCGCGATGGTCTTGCGGGGTCCGCAGTCTCGTGCATTTACGCGCTGGCCCTCGCGATGGCGCACCCTCACAAATGTGCTGTGGCTTAGACATGGTGAATCCTGGTACAACTGGCGCCGTGGTGGGGTCCGCACATTTTTCAGCGATGCCTGGCAGACCCTGGCCCGGCGTTTGTTTCGGCGCAGGAGATAGCCATGCAAGTTCGTACCGCCGTACACGTACATTCCGACTGGTCGTATGACGCGCACCTACCTCTAGCCGAACTTGCTACCACGTTAAAGCGCTTGAAATATCGTGCGGTCATGATGACCGAGCATGATCGTGGCTTCGATCAAGCGCGCTGGGAGTCGTATCGTGCTGCCTGCCGTGACGCGAGCGATGCGGAAATTCTTTTCGTTCCAGGAATCGAGTATTCGAGTCCCGATAACGTGGTTCACATTCTGGTACTCGGGGATCTACCGTTTCTAGGCGAAGGCCTCGAGACCGTCGAACTTCTCCGACGTGCAAAGGATGCAGGTGGCCTCGCCGTGATGGCTCACCCTTGGCGCAAGAAGGCTTGGGAGCGCTTCACGGATGAATGGGCCTCACTTCTTTTCGGTATTGAGCTTTGGAATCGGAAATCCGACGGCGTCGCGCCCGGGATCGAAGCAAGAGAACTACTGGATGCAACCGGGCTCGTACCTTTTGCGAGTCTCGACTTTCATAACAAGCGACAACTCTTTCCGCTCTCGATGAATGTCGAAGTCGATAGCGATATCAACGCGGAGACAATCTTCGATGCGTTGCGCGCGAAGCGTTGTCGCCCCGAAGCGTTCGGCATCGACGCCCGTCAGTTCATCAGTGGAATTCCAGGCACCAGCGCACGCATGGTGGAAAAAGCGCGCAAGACCGTCGCTAAACTTCTCCGCCCGTCAAAACACCGCAATTAGTGGGGACGTCGGGGTGATGCCATTAAACGGGGACGGTCCTTAGAAACTGCAATTAATGGGGACGTTGGTTAAAAAGTTGCACATTTCCGGCATCTGCCGGAAATGT
>JAJDAK010000018.1 GCA_029261895.1 Deltaproteobacteria bacterium | reverse complement strand
TCCACCACCTATCCCGTGTGGCTAAACTTAAACCGCGCCCGGCGCCATGTCATGGGGGGGGCAAATGCAAATTACATTTATTGCCATTTGGCCGCCCGCTTGACTTGCCGCGTCGCGCGTTTTAAGTTGCGCCACACGGTATAGGAGGTGCACGTTGTCCCAGGCCGAAATCAGTGAAGGCCTGACGTTTGACGACATCCTCCTTGTGCCAGGCGCCTCGTCGGTGCATCCGAACGATGTTGATCTCTCGACCCAGCTCACGGCCTCTGTAAGGCTCAGTATTCCGCTGGTCTCCAGTCCTATGGATACCGTGACCGAGCACCGGACCTCGATCTGTATGGCTCAAGAGGGCGGCATCGGCTTCGTTCACAAGAATCTCTCCGTTGCCGATCAGGCGGCTGAAGTCGAGAAGGTTAAGCGCTTCGAAGCCGGCATGATCGTCGACCCCATCACCCTTGAGCCCGAGCAACGCATCCAGGAAGCGCTCGATATCATGCATCGTGAGGGGATCTCTGGTCTGCCCGTGGTCGACCTGCGCCAGGGTGGAAAGCGCTTGGTGGGGATCGTCACGAATCGAGATCTACGCTTTGTAAAAGCGCTCGATCGACCCGTGTCCTCCATCATGACCGCTGAGGGTTTGGTCACAGTGGATGAAGGCGTTGATTTGGAGCGCGCAACTGAACTGTTGCACGAACACCGCATTGAAAAACTTTTAGTGACGGACGCGAACGGCGAGCTTCGCGGCTTGATTACGATGAAGGATATCGACAAGGCGCAGCGTTATCCGTTAGCTAACAAAGATGGTCGCGGTCGCTTGCGCGTTGGCGCAGCGGTGGGTGTTGCGGCGGATCGTTTTGAGCGTACTCAAGCGTTGATTGATGCTGGTGTGGACGTGCTTCTGGTCGATAGTTCTCATGGTCATGCAGAAGCGGTGCTGAGTGCGCTGGATGAACTGCACACGACATTCCCAGATATTGAGATCATCGGTGGTAACGTCGCGACCGCGGAAGGTGCCGAGGCGCTGATCAAGGCGAATGCGAGCGCGATTCGATGTGGCGTTGGCCCGGGATCCATCTGCACCACGCGCATCATCGCGGGTGTGGGTGTACCCCAGTTTACCGCTGTGCGGGCCGCGGCAGAAGTCTGTCGTCGCCACGGCGTCCCGTTGATTTCGGATGGTGGAATTCGAAACTCAGGGGATATCACCAAGGCGCTCTCCGCCGGTGCGGACACCGTGATGATCGGGTCGCTCTTCGCGGGTACGGACGAGAGTCCTGGCGAAGTGATTCTGCATCAAGGTCGATCGTATAAAGTTTACCGTGCGATGGGCTCACTTTCGGCGATGCGCGAGGGGAGTCGCGACCGCTACTTCCAGGACGAAGTCGATTCCGTTGCGAAGTTGGTTCCCGAAGGCGTCGAGGCGCGCGTGCCTTATCGCGGTCCGCTTTCAAGCAGTATGTATCAACTGCTCGGCGGCGTACGGTCGGGCATGGGACTCGTCGGTGGCGCGAATCTTGAGGAGCTGCGCAGCCGTGCCAAGTACGTACGCATTTCGAGCGCCGGCCTCCGTGAATCCCATCCGCATGATGTGATCATCACCGCGGAGCCGCCGAACTATCGAGTCGAGAAGTAGCCGTGACGGGCGGGCACGTGCTGATCGTTGACTACGGGTCGCAGTTTACCCAACTCATTGCGCGGCGGATCCGTGAGCAGAAGGTCTACTGCGAGGTCGTTCCACCGACTGTGGACGCTGAGTCGATTCGCGCGCGACCGCCGAAAGCGGTCATTTTAGCGGGCGGTCCTGCGAGCGTGACCGAGTCAGACGCACCCCCGTTCGAGCCGGCGTTACTCGACCTCGGCGTTCCGGTACTCGGTATTTGCTATGGGCTACAAGTGCTGGTTCAGCATCTTGGCGGTACGGTCGAGCCAGGACACGGTGGTGAGTACGGCCGTGCCGAACTCACGCTCGGCGCCATCGATGACGTGCTGCTTGGAGATGTGCCGCACCGATCTACAGTCTGGATGAGTCATGGCGATGGCGTGGTCGGGCTGCCGCCGCGCTTCGAAGTTCTAGCTACATCCCCCTCCAGTCCTTTTGCAGCGGTGCGTGCGACCGACCGACCGATCTACGGGCTGCAGTTTCATCCTGAAGTTCATCACACCGAAGCGGGCAAGACCCTCCTGACGAATTTTCTGCGCCGCGTTGTGGGATTGACGGGCGAATGGACGATGGAAAGTTTTCTCGAGACGCAAACACGCGCGCTTCGCGATGAAATTGGCGATGGCCATGTGATTTGCGGTGTTTCCGGCGGTGTGGATTCGACTGTCGTCGCCGTCATGCTGCAGCGAGCCATCGGCGGGCAGTTGCACTGCATCTTCGTCGACAACGGCCTGCTGCGCGCGGGCGAGGCCGAAGAGGTGCAGCGCTTCTTCCGAGAAGATCTGAAGATCGATCTCGAAACCCTCGATGCGTCGAAACTCTTTTTGGATCGTCTCCGGTCTGAGGAAGATCCCGAGAAGAAACGCATTTCGATCGGCCACACTTTTGTGGAAGCCTTCGAACAAGCCGCGGCACGGCATCAGGAGGCGAGTTTTCTCGCGCAAGGCACGCTGTATCCGGATGTGATTGAGTCTCAATCGGTTTGGGGTCCTTCGGCGACCATTAAAACCCACCACAATGTGGGTGGTTTGCCGGAGCGAATGAATCTCAAAGTGGTCGAACCGTTGCGCGAACTTTTCAAAGACGAGGTTCGTGAACTCGCGGATCGACTCGGTCTATCCGATCACCTTTCGCGACGGCATCCCTTTCCGGGACCCGGGCTCGCGGTGCGGGTTGTCGGCGAGGTGACGGAGGAGCGGCTGGTGATGCTTCGGGCTGCGGATCGAATCGTTACCGAAGAAATTCGTGCGGGTGGTTGGTATGACAAGCTTTGGCAGGCTTTCGCGGTCTTTCTCCCGATACGCTCCGTGGGTGTGATGGGAGACGGACGCACGTACGAGCAAACCATTGCGGTTCGCTGCGTGACCTCGAACGATGCCATGACTGCCGACTGGGCTCACGTTCCGTACGAAATTCTTGGCAAAATTTCCAACCGCATCATTAATGAGGTCCAGGGCGTGAATCGGGTGGTTTATGACATTTCGTCGAAACCACCTGCGACCATTGAATGGGAGTAACGGCTCGCTGACGGACGTTCGACGTCGGCCTTCCGCTCACACTGGGACCCCAAAGCAGCCCAAGTTCGCTCCAGACCGATATCGAACGTCCGTCGCTCGGTGTTAGGATAGATGCTCAGCTCCGGGGGGAATATTGGCTAACAAGTCGTCGCATTTCGCACATGTGCACCTGCACACGCAATACTCGATTCTAGACGGGGCGACCTCGATCCCGAAACTGGTGGAGCATTGCGCGGCCCAAGGCATGCCTGCGGTCGCGATGACCGATCACGGCAATATGTTTGGCGCGGTCGAGTTCCACGAGGCTGCCGTGCGCGCGGGAATCAAACCCATCATCGGTTGCGAGGTCTACGTCGCGCAGGGCTCCCGCTTCGACAAAGACGCGGAAACCGGCGGTTTCAATGGCATGAATCACATGATCCTGCTCGCGATGAACGCGAAGGGGTATCACAACCTGATTCAGCTGGTTTCTAAAGGGTTCCTTGAAGGGTTCTACTATAAACCGCGGGTCGATATCGAACTGCTACGACAGCATAACGAGGGGTTGATCGCGACCTCGGGCTGCCTGTCGGGAGCGGCGCCGAGCGCGATTATCAAGGGCCGCACGGAGCAGGCGTGGGAGACCGTCGAAGCGTATTCCAGGATTTTCGATGATCGGTATTACCTGGAGTTGCAGCGGCATGGCATCCCTGAGCAGGAGATCGTGAATCAGGAACTTCTGAAGATGCACGAAGATCTGAAGCTGCCGCTGATCGCGACCAACGACTGCCACTATCTGCACCGCCACGATAGCCATGCGCATGAAGCGTTGCTCTGCGTCCAAACCGGTAAGACGCTCGATGACCCCAAGCGTTTCCGTTTCAACGGTGAAGGTTTCTACGTTAAATCCGCGGAAGAAATGCTGGAGGTTTTCCACGATCACCCCGAGGCCGTCACCAATACCGTGGACCTTGCTGAACGCTGCAACTTTGAACTCGAGACGGGCAAACTTCTGCTTCCGGATTTCCAGGTTCCTGAAGGAAATACTGTCGAGGGTTATCTCGACAAACTCGTTGCAGCGGGTCTACGCGATCGCCTCGGCGTAGATGCCGATGCGCCGCTACCGAAAGGTGCGGACGAGTACCAGAAACGTATTCGCTACGAACTGGACATTATCTCCGGTCATGGCTACTCGGGGTACTTTCTCATCGTTTGGGATTTCATTCGTTTCGCCCGCGATCGCGAGATCCCGGTGGGTCCCGGGCGCGGTTCCGCGGCTGGAAGCCTCGTGGCCTACGTGCTTAAGATCGTGGACATCGATCCTTTGGAGTACAAGATTCCGTTTGAGCGCTTTCTTAACCCAGAGCGCTTGTCGATGCCGGATATCGACGTCGACTTTTGTATGAATCGGCGAAGCGAAGTCATTCGATACGTCGAGGATAAATATAACGGCGAAACCGACGAGGATCGGCATGTCGCGGGGATCGTAACCTTCGGCACCATGCAGGCCAAAGCGGCGGTGCGCGATGTAGGCCGTGTGCTTGGCATGCCCTTCGCCGACGTGGATCGTGTTGCGAAATTAATTCCAGACACGCTCGGAATTAAACTTGAAGAAGCGCTGAAGCAGTCGCGCGAATTGCGCACGCTGGTCGATAGTGACAAGAACCTCGAGCAACTCTTCGAACTTGCGCGTGCGCTCGAAGGGCAGATTCGAAATCCGGGCAAGCATGCTGCGGGTGTGGTGATTTCATCGAAACCGCTCTTGCAAACCGTGCCTCTCTATCGCGATCCACGGAGCAAGGAGATCGTCACACAGTTTGACTACCGCTTCGCAGAAAAAGTCGGCCTGATCAAATTCGATCTTCTCGGTCTGCGTACGCTCACGATTATTTCCGACACCGTACGCCGGATACACGAGACGCATGATCCGAAGTTTCGCATCGAGGACACGCAGCTCGATGATGAAAAAACCTACACGGTGCTTTCTCATGGCGATACGGAGGGCGTTTTTCAGGTGGGTCAATCCACCGGAATGACCGAACTCGTGGAGAAGATTCAGCCGCGTTCGTTCAGAGATCTTATTCCGTTGGTGGCGTTGTATCGACCGGGCCCGTTGCAGTCGGGGATGGTGGACGACTTTGTTGAGCGGCGACACGGTCGTACCAAGGTGGAGTACCTACTGCCTGAACTCGAAGAGATTCTGGCCGAGACCTACGGCGTCATCATCTACCAAGACCAAGTGCTGCAGATCGCGAACCGACTCGCGTCCTTTTCACTCGGTGAAGGTGATCTTCTGCGTCGCGCAATGGGCAAGAAAATCGCGTCGGAAATGAATAAGCAGCGTCAGCGGTTTATGGAAGGCGCGGCGGCGAACGGTCACCCGGCCGCGAAAGCCGAGAAGATCTTCGATCTTATGTACCAGTTTGCAGGCTATGGCTTTGGCAAAGCGCATTCAGCCGCTTATGCCTTGCTCACGCATCAAACCGCCTATCTCAAGGCCCATTACACGGCGGAGTTCTATGCCGCGACGATGACGGCAGAATGGCGGGAGACAGATAAGCTGGCGGTCTACATCAGGGATGCCAAGTCGCGTGGGATCGAGATCAAATGTGGCGACGTAAACGAAAGTAAGGCTGACTTTACCGTGACCGACGACGGGCAAGCCATCCGCTTTGGGCTTACTGGGATCAAAAACGTGGGTAGCGGCGCGGTGGAAGCGTTGATCGAGGCGCGGGAAGCCGACGGACCCTTCCTCAGCTTGTTCGATTGTTGTGAACGCCTCGATCTGCGCCGGGTCAACCGCCGTGTGATGGAGAGTTTGATTCGTTGCGGTGCGTTTGATTCGTTAAAAGCCACGCGCGCGTCACTCTTCGATACGCTGCCGCGTGCGCTCGACCGGGCGCAACAGGTTCAACGGGATCGTGCGGTCGGTCAAGGTTCACTCTTCGGTGAGAGCGATAAGAGCAGTGAACCCCGACTTTCTGAAATTCCGGAGTGGCCCAAGAGCGACTGCCTCGCGGCCGAGAAAGAAATTCTTGGCTTCTACGTGACGGGACATCCGCTGCAGGACCACGCCGTTGCCTTGCAGACGTTTTCCGAATTCCCCTTGGACAAGTTGGTTCCCGAATACGGTGGGCGGAATATGCGTCTCGGCGGCATGCTGCGTGGCTTGAAGACCCAGAAAACACGCAAGGGCGACTTGATGGCACGTGCCGAACTCGAGGATACCGTAGGGGACATTGCAGTCGTGTTCTTTCCACGGACCTTTGACGCGCATGCGGAGCTGCTGCGACAGGAAGAGCCCTTGCTGCTTGAGGGCACGCTGCAAGCAGAATCGGAGCGCCGGGAGATGATCGTCAAAGACGCCTACCTCCTGAGTGACGGCTGGACGCGTTGCCTGAAGGAATTTCGTATTCGTGTGTCGGCGCAGGACGTGACGGAAGCCAGATTGGAGTCATTGCGCAAGCTTTTGGACTTGGTTCCAGGTCCAACGCCCGTTCTGCTCGAGCTTCGTCTGCAGAACGGGGTGGATGCGGTGTTGACTCTGAAACGGCATCGTGTGACTGCGGGAGAGGAACTGATCCGCCAAGTCAATTCACTCTTTGAAGGGAAAGTCTCGGAATGTCGCGCTTGAATTCAGTCGTGGGGATTGCCCTGATGGCGTTGGGCCTGCTGTTTGCCGATGCAGCGGCTGCGATCGAACCGCGAAATATTTCTGTCGAGGGCCGCGCTGAGGTCGATGCAGAAAACGATGGCCGCGCGCGCGACCTCGCGTTTCACTCCGCCACGGTGGCGGCGTCCATGCGGGTGGCACGGTCCTTTTTATCGCCTTCGGTTTTTCTGGCAGAAGAAGAACGTATTCGAGAATTTTTCAAGGAAGCTGCGTCGAGCTTTATTCTGACCTATCGGGTCGATGGTCCGTTGCGGCGCTATCGTTCGCGCGAGGATCCAGAGAAATCCGAAGTGCGGGTCAAGCTCACCGTGACTGTGGATGCGGCGCAGGTGCGCGAAGCGTTGCGTGAACTCAAGTTGCTACAGGATCGCAGCGATCGGCCCTCGTTGGTATTCCAATTGCGGCGCGCGCCTGGCATGACGGGTGGTGCGGCTTCGCTCGCGGGCCTGGAAAACCTGCTTGGCCAGCGCTTTCAACAGGCGGAGTTCGTGGTGATTGAACCCGCGCTGCAGCCGGCCAATCTGGACGGGCTTGGCGCGATAGAATTGGCCCAGCGGATCGGCGCCGATATCGGCATCGAACTGCAGGTGGACTGGCGACCGGCCGCGATCTCAGATCGGGTCAGCGGGGGTACCGCGGAATTGGTCGCGCGAGCGCGCCGTGCGCGGGATGGTTCCGAGGTCGCGAAGGTCCAGCTCGAAGCGCCCGGCTATCACGCGGATCCCGACGAAGCTTTCGCGCGAGCGATCGAGGCGATCCAAGATCAGCTCGCCCAGAACCTGGTCTTTCAACTCGAGCGCAATTGGCAGGTGCTGGGGCACGAGGACCGAGCCATTCGGCTTCAGCTCGCCAACGTGACGGGCTGGGGACAGGTGTCGGAGGTCCAACGTACGCTCCAGAACGTGCTCGGCGCCGAACGAGCCGACGTGGTGGAGCTGCAGTCGCTCTCGGCGCTGCTCTTGGTCTCAGCGCCGCTCTCGGCGGGAGCGCTCCAGGAACGTCTGGCCGGTGCCTCATACGAAGGATTTTCCCTCGAATCGATGGGAATCAGCGATCAGGGGATTGTATTGCGAGTGGAGCCAGACCCCGTTTTGCCCGAGCCCAACGCGCCCGCTCTCGAACCCTAATCGTCCGCCACTGCCCCCATACCCTTAAAAGCGCATGCCAAATTGACACTGGAAACCCAAATTGGTATGAAATTCGCCGGTTTAGAGGCACGTAGCTCAGTGGTAGAGCACTACCTTGACACGGTAGGGGTCGGCGGTTCAATCCCGCCCGTGCCTACCAAGAGATTATTACTCGAAGCCGGATCGACCTGAGAGGCTGCAGTCTGCAGCCAGAGAGATTTCGTCAATCATGAACTCCAGACCGTGACAGAGCTTCGGCTCGAGTTGCCCGACGGCACCCAGCTCCATGTTCCGGCCGGCACCACTCCGCTCGAAGTGGCGGAGCGGATTGGGCCGCGCTTGGCGCAAGCCGCATTGGGGTTTCAGTTGAACGGGACGTGGGTCGACCTGCGCGCGCCGCTGCATGAGAGCGGGGGTGTACGCGTGATTACCGCGCGCGATCCGGAGGGCGGCGAATTGATTCGCCATTCGGCTGAGCACCTCATGGCGGATGCGGTGAAGCGCCTCTGGCCGGAAACCCAGATTGATGTCGGTCGCACCGATCATAGCGAGAAGTTTCAATACGACTTGGATATTCCAGAGCGCATCAACCTGGATCATTTCGAGAAGATCCAAGCGGAGATCAAGAAAATTACAGACGCTGATCTTCCGTTTGAACGTGAAGTCGTCACCAAAGCGGAAGCCAAGAAGCTCTTTGCTTCGATGGGTCAAACGTTGAAGGTCTCTCGCATCGATGATCTTCCCGATGACGTGGAGATTACGTTGTACCGGCACGGTGACTTCGTCGATGTCTGTCGTGGACCACATGTGCAGCGAACTGGGCAGGTGGGTGCGATTCAATTGACCGAGGTCGCGGGTTCGTATTGGCGTTCCGACGAGAAGAACCCGATGTTGCAGCGGATCTACGGCGTGGCTTTTGCGTCGAAGAAAGAGCTCAACGCGTACCTGGAACGGCTTGAGGAAGCACGCAAGCGCGACCATCGTAAGCTCGGTGCCGAGTTGGGTCTGTTTCAGTTTCACGAATGGTCACCCGGCTCGCCGTTCTACCTGCCCAAGGGTCTGCAGATTTTTAACGCACTCGCGGACTACATGCGCGGTCTCTACACGCGGTATGGCTACGAGGAAGTCATGTGCCCCCAGCTTTTTTCTGCAGAGCTGTATAAGACCTCGGGCCACTACGACATGTTCAAAGACGACATGTACCTCTTTAAAGATGCCGATGATGAAGAGTTCGGGATTAAACCGATGAACTGTCCCGGTCATTGTCTGCTCTTCCGTTCAACCAAGCGTTCCTACCGCGAACTGCCGTTGCGCCTGGCCGAGTTTTCTCGCCTGCATCGCAACGAACGCTCGGGCACGCTTCATGGCATGAGTCGTGTGCGCGCCATGTCGCAGGACGACGCGCATTGTTTTTGCGAAGCCGATCGTCTGGACGAGGAAGTCGATCGCATCCTGGCCATGACGGCCGAGGTGTATCGAGACCTCGGACTGACGGATGTGCGGGTTCAGGTTGCGACGCGGCCGGCGAAGTTCATCGGTGCGACCGAAGCCTGGGAGCGGGCTGAGAAAATGCTCCAGGTCGCGGTCGAGCGTGCGGGTTTCGATTGCGGGATTGCTCCGGGTGAAGGCGCCTTCTACGGCCCCAAGATCGAATTTCACTTCGAGGATGGGCTGGGACGATCGTGGCAGCTTTCGACCGTCCAGATCGATATGGCGATGCCGGGGCGCTTCGAGCTTGCCTACATCGGGCGCGATGGGGAGGAGCACGAACCCGCGATGATCCATCGGGCGATTCTCGGCTCCTTAGAGCGATTTATAGCCATTTATCTGGAGCATACGGCCGGCGCATTGCCTGTTTGGCTGGCTCCAGTACAGGTGGTGGTGCTACCTATCTCGGATCGCCATGCCGAGGCGGCGGCCAAGGTGGTAAAAGAAGTTCTTCAACCGGCCGGAATTCGGGCTGAACTCGACGCCAGAAATGAGACACTCTCGTACCGGGTTCGCAGCGCGGAGACGCAGAAGATTCCTTTTGTGTTAGCCATTGGAGACCGAGAGGTCACCGAGGGGACCGTCGCGGTGCGAGAGCGGGGCCGAAAGGGCCAGAATTCGTATCCGGTCGAGGATTTTATAAAGCAATTAGGGGAGGCTATTCGTACGCGTGGGATTTCGTAGACGCCGTTGGCGAGAACTAAAGCCGGAGGAAGATAAGGTCCGAGTTAATCGGGCGATTCGCGTTCCAGAAGTTCGTGTGGTGAACGAGGATGGTCTGCAACTCGGAGTAATGGCAACAGATGTGGCTCGTGATATCGCGGGGCGGAGCGGGTATGACCTGGTTGAAATATCACCAGGCGCACAGCCGCCGGTCTGCAAGATCATGGACTATGGTCGCTATAAATATGAGCAGCAGAAGAAAGCGGCCGTTGCGAAGAAAGCGCAGCACCATAGTCAGATAAAGGAAATCAAACTGCGGCCTAATATCAACGGCCACGATCTAGATTTCAAATTGAGAAACGCGCGCAAGTTTTTGCTTGAGGGCGATAAGGTCAAATGCACAGTGATGTTTCGTGGACGTGAGATCGTACATGCGGCCGTAGGTCGTCAGTTACTCGCGCAGCTTGCCGAGTCTGTCGGGGATGTCGCGTTAAAAGAAAGCGAGCCGATCATGGAACGGCGCACGCTGAGTTTTACATTGGCGCCGAACCGTGCAGTGATCAAACGCCTGAAAGACGAACAAAAGAAGGCTGCCGCGGCGGAAGCCGCTGCCAGGGCAGCCTCGAGACCGGATTTAGAATCGAAAAACGAGGATTCAGACGTCGAGGAGACCGAAGGTGCCGAAGATTAAGACACGGCGGGGTGCCGCCAAGCGATTCAAGAAAACAGGAACCGGTAAGATCGTGCGCGGGCGTGCGTTTCGAAGCCATATCCTGACCAAGATGTCGCGCAAGCGAAAGCGAAACTTGCGCGGGGGCGCGTTGGTGCATCCAGCCGACGAAGCGCATATCAATGCTCAGATCCCCTATCTCTAGCGCGGTCATCGTCCGCGGAAGAAGGAACTCGTCATGAGAATCAAACGAGGCGCAACCCGGGCCAAGCGGCATCGAAGGTTACTAAAAGACGTATCCGGATTTCGAGGTTCGCGAGGAAAGCTCATTCGCCCAGCGAAGCTGGCGTTAGAAAAGAGTCTTGCCTACGCGTACCGAGATCGTCGTCAGAAGAAGCGCCAGTTTCACCGTCTATGGATTGTGCGCATCAATGCGGCAGCGCGGCTGCACGGACTGAGTTACAGCCGGTTCTGGAACGGCTTGAAGCGCGCGGGCGTTGAACTCGATCGCAAGATTCTTGCAGACCTCGCGGTCTCCGATCCGCAGGCTTTTTCAGAGCTTGCGGAATTGGCGAAGTCTCAAGCGGCATAACTTTGTCGGGCGTCGTCCCAGATCTCGAAAGCCTCGAAGTGGAGGCGCGGGATGCGATTGCTGCGGCGAATTCGCCCCAGCAGCTAGTGGAAGTGCGCGCGAGCTTCTTGGGTCGTAAGGGTTCGATTTCTGCGCAGCTGCGCCGGATTGGGGAACTGCCGGATGCCGAGCGAGGTGTGTTCGGACAAGCCGTCAACGCGAGCAAAGCTCGGGTAGAAGCATGGGTCGCGGAGCGCAAACGGTCGTTGGAGCGCGCGGTTCAAGACCAGGCGATCGCATCGCGTGATCTCGATGTGACGTTGCCTTCGGCGCTACCGCCACGGGGTCGCCTGCATCCAGTTACGCGTTTGGAACGCGAGATGGCTCAGTTCTTCCGCGGACTTGGTTTTTCGATCGAAGAAGGCCCCGAGGTTGAAACGGAGTATCACTGCTTCGAAGCGTTGAACATCCCCGCGGATCATCCCGCACGCGATCTTCAGGACACGTTCTTTGTAGAGGGTGGCCATGTGCTGCGCACGCATACTTCGCCGGTGCAGATTCGCGCAATGACGGGCCGCCAACCGCCGTTTCGATTCATCGCGCCGGGTCGGGTCTATCGCCACGATTACGACGCGACGCATTCGCCGATGTTTCATCAGATTGAGGGCTTTCTCGTTGACGAGTCAACGACGTTTGGCGATCTGAAAGGCATTCTCTACAGCTTCGCGCGCCATTTAATGGGGCCCGATGTCGAACTACGCTTTCGTGCGCATTACTTCCCGTTCACAGAGCCTTCAGCAGAAATGGATTTTCGTTGGGGCGATCGATGGTTGGAATGGGGCGGTTGCGGAATGATCCATCCTAAGGTCCTCGAGAACTGCGGTATCGATCCCGAACGCTATCAAGGGTTTGCGTTTGGCATGGGGATCGATCGAGCCGCGATGGATCGCTTCGGTGTTCCTAACATTCATCTGCTTTTTGACGGCGACATGCGCGTGTTGGAACAAATCTGATGCGTGTAGGTTTGGGTTGGCTGGCTGAGTTCATCGCATTGCCTGATTCCCAAGTGGAATTGGAAGAGCGTCTCACCCTCGGTGGCTTGGAAATCGAAGGCGTTGCGCGTACCGGTCCAGACCTGGATGAAATTCGTGTCGGTCATGTGCTGGAACGCGAACAACACCCGGACGCGGATCGCCTTTCGGTTTGTAAGGTCGATCTTGGTGGCGATGAGCCTTTGAGTATCGTTTGCGGTGCACCCAACGTTGCGGCGGGCCAGAAAGTTGCGGTCGCCACACCAGGTACGATCCTGCCTGATGGCACGAAACTTAAGAAGTCCAAGATTCGCGGTGTCGCATCGATGGGCATGATCTGCTCCGCGAGCGAGCTGGGACTCAGTGATGAACACGACGGAATCATGGTGCTCGACGCTGCGGCCCAAGTAGGCCGGCCGATTGCGGAGTATGTTTCTGCGGGGCAAGTGGTCTTGGACCTCGAGATCACGCCGAATCGCGGAGACTGGGCATCGATGCTGGGTGTCGCACGAGAAGTGCGCGCGCAGTTCGGCGGTTCCATCAAACTACCGCCGACTCAGCCCTGCGAGTCCGGTTCAGCGGCAGCGGATCTCATTCGAATCGAGATCGAGGACAACGCAGGCTGCCATCGGTATGCGGGACGTGTGGTACATGGTGTCAAGGTCGGCCCATCGCCCGAATGGCTGGTCGAAAAAGTCGAAGCCGCCGGCATGCGTTCGATCAATATCGTGGTCGACATTACGAACTTGGTATTGCTGGAGTTCGGCCAACCCCTACACGCGTTCGATCTTTCGATGCTGACCGACGCTGTGATCCGAGTGCGATCGGCTGCCCCGGGAGAGCCCATCGAAACGCTCGACGGCGTCGAGCGAAAACTCGAAGCGGGGGATCTCGTCATTGCTGACGCGAAGCGCGCCATTGCGATTGCGGGTGTCATGGGGGGGGCTGCCACAGAGGTGGGCGAATCGACTACCGACATCCTGCTCGAGAGTGCTCACTTCGCGCCGACGCGTATTCGAAAGACCGCGCGACGCCTCGGACTCTTCACGGAAGCTTCATACCGTTTCGAACGAGGTGTCGATCATGAAGGGGTCGTTCGTGCTGCTGACCGCGCCGCGCGCCTCTTGGCCGAGCTCGCAGGCGGTGAGGTTGCGACGGGTGTCGTTGAAGCCAGGGGTGACCCTGTGTCGCATTGCGATCGCGTTGAGATTCCCGTCGCGAAAGCCAATCGCATGCTTGGCACGGAGCTAACAGCCACCGAAATGATTACGCTCTTGGAGCGTGTCGATATCGACGCCAACGAAGTGAGAGGAATACTAAGCTGTAGCGTGCCGAGCTATCGGGGTGATATTTCGATTCCGGTCGATATCGTGGAAGAAGTCGCACGGGTCTACGGTTATGATCGTCTGCCGACGACGCTTCCGTCTGCGCGCCTCGATAGTCCCGCGGTACCCACGTCTTATACGATGGCGGATCGCGTGCGGGACAGTCTTGTGGCTTCCGGTCTATACGAAACACGCTCGTTTCCGGGGATTTCATCGAAAGATTGGGATGCCATACGATTGCCCGACGATGATCCACGCCGTCAAAGCGTTCGTATCGTAAACCCGATCGTCGAGGAAAACGCGGAGATGCGCACGACTTTAGTGCCCTCGCTCTTGCACGCCGCCCAGGGAAACTTCGCGCGCCAGGTTGCTGACGTGAGGCTCTTTGAGGTCGCGCACGTGTTCCTGCCTACGGCTGGGGATGCATTGCCGCGCGAAGAACAGCGCGTGACCGCGTTGATCACACGACCCCAACGCGCGTCGCTTTGGGAGCAAGTGGATAGCCGAGATCTCTTCTTTGACGCCAAAGGGATCGCCGAAGTGTTGTTGCGCGACCTGAATCGCGAGCCGGTGTTTAAGACCGGAACGGCGGAGTCGTTTCTACATCCAGGAGCCTCCGTTTCTGTGGTCTCCGGCGGTCAGACGATCGGGACGGTGGGCGAACTCCATCCTGAAGTTGCCGCGTATTTTGAGATCGATGTGCCCTGTGCGCTCATCGATTTAAGTTTGCATCAGTTGGAACGTATTTCCGCCAAGCCATCGAAGTTCGAAGCTGTGTCGCGACAGCCGGCGGCAAGTCGTGATATTGCGGTCATCCTGAGTCAGGACCGTCCTGCGGGAGAGCTTCTTGAAGCCATCCGCAAGACCGCGGGATCAGCGCTTGTATCTGTTGGGGTTTTTGACCGATATGCAGGGAAAGGCGTACCCGAGGGCAAGGTGAGCTTAGGGGTGCGGATGGTCTTTCAACGTGTGGACCGCACGATGAAGGACTCGGAAGTCAGCAAGCTGGTGGATCGAATCGTCAGCATGTTGGCGCATAAGTTTGATGGAGAACTTCGGTCCGGTTCTTGATTCGTGGGAGGGAATAGCATGACCAAGGCTGAAATCGTCGAAACGATCTACGAGCGCGTGGGTTTTTCAAAGAAAGAGTCCGCTGAACTCGTAGAAACCGTTTTTGATGTGATCAAAGACGCGCTAGTGACTGGAGAGAAGGTTAAATTTTCCGGTTTCGGTAATTTCATCGTGCGGGAGAAAAACGCGCGCAAGGGGCGCAATCCTCAGACGGGCGAGGAGATTCAACTCGAAGCCCGGCGTGTGCTTACTTTCAAGCCAAGCCTGGTACTTAAAAACGCGCTTAACGAGGATAATCCGGAATAGAGACCTCTAGTTTTCCTCGAAGGAACGGGATAGAATCCCCCCGAATTGGGGGAGGTTTGCCTTGGACGAAGTCGAACGCCAGATGTCTCGGGTTCCTGAGAAAACGTACTACCGGATTGGTGAAGTCGCGAAGCTCACGAAAGTGAAGCCTTACGTACTTCGTTTTTGGGAAACCGAATTCAAAGTGATGGCACCGCCGAAGTCGCGCTCGAAACAGCGCATGTATCGACGCAAAGACATCGAAACGATTCTTCGCATCAAGCAATTGCTCTACAAAGAGCGTTTCACGATCGAAGGTGCGCGTAAGCGCTTGAACGCGCTTGCGCGCGGTGAGTCCTCCGATGTTTCCACCGCCGGCCTCGAGGGCCTACGCGAAGAACTCACGGAACTCGCGGAACTTCTCGCTTAAGCGGCTGAGATCCCCACCGATCTCGCGACTTTCTCTCGGTGTAGTGAGGGCGAGCCGAAGATGATCTCACTGGCCTTTGCGCGTTTTAGATAGAGGTGTGCCGGGTGTTCCCAGGTAAATCCCATACCGCCGTGGATCTGAATATTTCGTTTCGCAGCCTTGGCGTATGTTTCCGAGCAGAACGATTTGGCCATCGCTGCGGCGATGTCGGCGCCTTTATCGTCGGCTGAAAATGCGGCCGCGTACGCGGCGGAGCGCGCGAGTTCTACCTCGACCAGAAGATCAGCGCATTGGTGTTTGATCGCTTGATACGAACCGATCGGTCGACCGAACTGCAGTCGTGATTTCGCATAGTCGACCGCCATGTCGAGACAGCGCTGTGCGCCACCCAACTGTTCTGCCGCCAGCGCGGTGATGGTGCGTTGGATACTCTGCTCGAGTGCGCCGCGTACATCGACCGAAGCGATGCGCTTGGCCGGCGTATGATCGAAACGCAGGGTCGCGAGTTTACGCGTGGGATCGAGCGGGGGCAGAGATTCGCGCGTCAAACCGGCGGCGTCCTCATCGACCTGAAGCAAAGTCAATTCTGAACCGACCTTGGCCGCAACCAGAATGATATTTGCCGAACGTCCGTCGAGCACGAACGTCTTTTGTCCACTCAGCTTGAACGCATCGCCATTCGCTGCGGCCGTCATTTCGATCTTACCGAGATTCCACGGATCACCCGCTTCGGAAAAAGCCAGCGTCGCAGTCTTTTCGCCCGATGCGATCTGCGGGAGCAGATCCGCCTGAATGGATGCATCGGCGCCGAGTTCGATGGCGCTCGTGGCGAGTACCGCGCTCGAAAGGAAGGGTGCGCAGAGAAGCACGCGTCCCATCTCCTCCATCACGATCGCGAGTTCCACCATGCCAAAGCCTGCACCCCCGTGTTTTTCCTCGATGATAAGGCCCGCGAGACCGAGTTCTTCGGAGAGTCGTGCCCATACTTCGCGACTAAAGCCGTTCTCTTCCGCCATCATCTCGCGAACCGCGGTTTCGTTGGATTCATTCTCGAGAAACTGGCGAACCGTACGTCGTAGATCTTCGTGCTCTTCACTGAATTCGAAATTCATCTGATAACTCCTTTAGCCTCGCGGCACGTCTTTCCAGGCGATGTTCTTATCCACGCGGGGCTCGCCCGGCAGGCCGAGCACGCGTTCGCCGAGGATATTGCGCATGATTTCTGAGGTTCCGCCTTCGATCGTATTGGCCTGCGAGCGAAGTAATTGGTACTTGGCTTGTAGACGCCGTGTTTCATCGTCGTCATTGCCGCTGCGCAATGATGTGATGTCACCCGGTCGGCGTAGTTCGTATCCTAATTCGTAGATCAGGCCGTCTTCGCCGAGCACGTCGATGCAGGTTTCCCAAACCTGCTGGTAGAGCTCGGATTGCGCAACCTTGCCCACAGACCCTTCGGGGCCGGGATTGCCCGAGCGCTGTGTCGCCCGTGCGCGCAGTGTTGTAAGGCGCAGCATCTCAGCGCGAATATAAAGCCGGGTGATCCGATCCTCGAGCAGCGCTTGTTCTACTTTGGAGCGTGAAACCTTGCTCTCTTGCAAGAGCTTGAGCAGGAGTGAGACCGGGCCGCCGCCTTTACGCGATGCACCGCCACCGAGCGCGGAGCGCTCGTTCATTAGGGTGGTGATCGCTACGCGCCAGCCTTGACCTTCCTCACCGAGCATTCTTGAATGCGGAATGCGCACATCGTTTAAGAAGACTTCGTTGAACTCCGCTTCACCGGTGATTTGGTAGAGCGGTCGACACTCCACGCCAGGACTTTCCATATCGAGCAGGAAATAACTGAGACCGTCGTGCTTGGGCACATCAGGATCCGTGCGTGTGACCAACATGCCCCACTTGGAAACGTGCGCGAGGGTGGTCCAAACTTTCTGGCCGTTCACGACCCAATCATCACCGTTGCGCACCGCACGACTTGAAAGTCCTGCGACATCCGAACCCGCGGACGGTTCGGAGAAAAGCTGGCACCAGATATCTTCACCCGTGAAGATCCGACGCAACATTTCGCGCTTGCCTTCGTCCTTGCCGTAGGTGAGCAATACGGGCGCGCCCATGCCGATGCCAATGGGGTTGATGGCCAGGTTTTCGTAAAAGGTCTTGGCGTTCTGCTGCAATTCGTCGTTGACGATGGACTGCATCTTCGGCGATAAGCCAAGTCCACCGAGGCCTTCGGGATAACTCGCAAAAGCCAAGCCGTGATCGAATTGGACGCCGCGGAAATCCACGGCCGTAGCGCCAGGGTCATCGGGATGGATCTTCTGTAACAGCGAACGTACGCGTTCGCGGACTTCGGTTTCAGTCATCTGAGGTCCTCCGTCATTGCGGGATCGGCACTGTCGGTCAGTGCGCCCGCGAGGTTGGATTGAAGGCGAAGTAGGAGTTGAGCGAGTTGTTGGCGCTCTTCGCGCGAAATGCCAGCGCGCAATTGAGTTCGCAAGGCTTCATCGATTTGATTGATCGGCTTGTTCATCTCTTTACCGCTCTGGGTTGCCGAGACCTGCCAAACCCGTCGATCGCTTGCATCGGGTTGTCGCTCCACAAACCCTTGGCGCTCGAGTGCATCGACTACCGACCCCGTGGCGGCGCGGCCGATGTTCATGCGTTGTGCGAGCTGTGTTTGCGTATGCGCACCAAAGTTACAGAGGAACGCTAGAACACTCGCCTGCGAAAGGTTCAGATCGAGCGCTGCAAAACGCGTGTCGTACGCTTCGCGGATCGCGCGTGCGGTCGCCATCAGCGTGGAATCCACGCGTTGCCATGGGGGGGCATCAAGTTCGTGCGTTGAGCGAGACATTCGTAGCGTTCTTCCGCCTAGCCTCGGCGGATCAACGTGCCGGTGCCCAGACCGCCGCCACAGCACATGGTCACCAATGCATGCGTCTTGTTCGTGCGCTCGAGTTCGTGCAGTGCTTTGGTGATCAGTACCGCACCGGTACCCCCGAGCGGATGACCCAACGCGATGGCGCCGCCGTTCGGGTTGACGGTGCTCATATCCGGCTTCAATTCCCGTTCCCAGGCGAGCACGACCGATGCAAAGGCTTCGTTGATTTCGACCACGTCGATATCGCCCATCTGCAATTCATTGTCAGCCAGTAATTTCTGCGTCGCATAAATCGGGCCGGTGAGCATTAAGACGGGGTCGGATCCGATCAAGCAGCTGTCGATGATCGTAGCCCTCGGCGCAACGCCTAACTCTTTCGCCTTCTCACGCGTCATCAAGAGCACCGCAGCTGCACCGTCAGAAATCTGCGAGGATGTTCCTGCACTGTGGACGCCATCAGGCATGTTGGTGCGTAGTCCCGCGAGACCTTCGAGCGTGGTGTCTCGAAGTCCGCCATCCCGTATTACGAGCTGTGTTTCATCGGTGGGTTTACGGTCTTCGTCCAAGATCGGTGCGACGATGGGCTCAATCTGTGACTTGAAACGATGATTAGCCCAGGCCTCCGCAGCGCGATCCTGGGAAAGCTTGCCAAAAGCATCGCAGTCCTGACGCGTGATGTCCCATTGCTTGGCGATTCGTTCCGCGCCGTCAAACTGCGAGGTAAATTCGAAATGCTTCCAGTAGTTTTTATTGACCGGCTTACCGACGAACGGGTCCTTGGGAATCGTGGCGCCCATCGGGATCTGGCTCATCGCCTCAACACCGCAACCGACCGCGGCATCGACCACGCCACTTGCGACCAATGCGTAAGCAAGGTTGGCGGCCTGTTGTGAGGAACCGCATTGTGCATCCACGGTTGTCGCGGGTGCGGTCAACGGGAGGCCCGCTGTTAACCACGCGTTTCGCGTCACGTTCATGGTCTGCATGCCAACCTGACCCACACATCCACCGATGACCTGACCGACTTCACGCGGATCCACGCCGCTGCGCTCGAAGAGAGCTGCTTGAACACGGCCGAGCAGGTCGGTGGAATGAACTCCAGACAGCTCGCCTTTGCGCTTGCCCAATGGGCTGCGTACGGCTTCTACGATGACGACTTCACGCATGAGTCCCCTCCTATGGTGCCCGCGATCAATGCGGAAACGGTATTTGATCATATTGTATGGAGACATACAATACTCGGATTCGGGGAGGGAATGGCGCCGCCCGATCGATCTAGGAAGCGGCGACCCAGTCCCGATAGAGCGCCTCTACTTTCTTCTCGACTCCATCCCATTTTCCGCTGTTGTCGATGATCACATCCGCGTGTTCGCGTTTCTTATGGATGGGCATCTGTGAGCGAATGCGCGCCATCGCTTCGTCATGGTCGTAGTCATCGCGCTCCATCAAGCGCTCGACTTGGGTTTCGGGATCGGCGTAGACGAGCACAACGAGATCGAATGGGATCAACGCGCCCGCACGGTTGCCGGCGAGTTTGCCTTCGACGAGCAGCGGGATGTCGAGTACGACGACATCCGCGCCGGCGGCGAGATGCGCCTTCATGCGCTCGTGCAGTTCCGCGTACACGCGCACGTGCATGATCGTGCCGAGCTTAGCGCGCGCTTCGGCATCCGAGAAGACGAGCTGACCCAACTTCGCGCGATCGAGGGCGCCGTCGGCGGTCAGGTACTGAGGGCCGAACTTCTTAGCGATCTCCTGCAGCGCCGCGCCGCCAGGGGCCTGGAGTTCGTGGACGATCTTATCCGAGCACTCGACGGCCGCGCCCAGCTCGCGCAGTAGCTCCGAAACCCGGGATTTCCCAGTCGCGATTCCGCCTGTGAGTCCAATGACCTTGGGCATGGTGGGTAACTCTATAGAATTCCTGAGGATTTGGTATAGTCGGCCCGCCATGAGCAAAGCCAAGAAAGACGCGGGCGAGATCGGGAAGCACCGAGACGAAATCGATCGCATCGACGATCGCATTCTCGAGCTGCTGAATGCGCGCGCGTCGCATAACGCGGAGATCGGACGGCTCAAATCCGACGATGCACCGGTGATTGTGCCGGGCCGGGAGCTTGAGATTTTCGACCGCTTGGCGCAGCAAAACGACGGTCCGTTTCCGACGTCCGCGATTCGCAATGTCTTCCGCGAGATTGTATCCGCATCGGTATCGTTGCAACGCGGCGTGAAAGTCGCTTACCTCGGCCCGCCCGCGACGTACACCCATCAAGCGGCGCTGCAGCAGTTCGGCCAGATGGCGGACTTTCTTCCCGCGGGAACAGTCGCAGAGATTTTTGAGAGTGTAGAGCGTTCGGCGTCGGAGTTCGGCGTCGTACCGGTCGAGAACTCGAGCGAGGGCGTCGTAAGCCACACGCTCGATCTCTTCGTTGAATCCCAACTGACCATCTACGCGGAGATTCATGTAGCGGTTCACCACAGCTTGCTCTCCAAGGCAGAGACCCAGCGTGAGATCCAAACCGTGTGTTCTCATCCACAGGCACTGGCGCAGTGTCGAAACTGGCTCGAGCTTAATTTGCCAATGGTTTCGCAAAGTCCAACACCGTCGACCGCGATGGCGGCGGAGCGTGCGGCCGGGGATGCGACGATCGCCGCGATCGCGAGTCCGGTCGCTGCGGAGCTCTACGGCCTGAACACGCTGCAGACAGGAATCGAGGACAATCCCAACAACACCACGCGCTTTCTGGTGTTGAGTCGTACGGCGCCGAAGCGCAGCAGTCGGGACATCACGTCACTCTTGTTCTCGATCAAGCGTGATCAAGTTGGGGCGTTGCACAAGGCGCTCGAGCCGTTCGCGAAGCACAGCGTCAACCTCACGCGGATCGAATCGCGCCCCACCAAGGTCAAAGCCTGGGAATACGTCTTCTTCTGCGACTTCGAAGGTCATTCGGACGACGAGGCGGTTGCTGCGGCGATCGATGAGCTCGGACCGGTTTGCGATTTCGTCAAAGTCTTGGGCAGCTACCCGCAGGCAGGAAGCTCCAAATGAAACTGACGGATCTCGCCAACGCACACGTGTGCGAACTCAAACCCTATCAGGGCGGTAAGCCGATCGAAGAACTCCAACGCGAGGGTGTCGGTGACGTGATCAAGCTCGCGTCCAACGAGGCGCCGCATCCACCGTCGGAGAAAGTCATTAACGCGGTGCAGGCTGCGCTGAAGGATTTGAACCGTTACCCCGATGGTGGCAGCTACGAATTGCGTCGCGCGCTCAGTGAAAAGCTGCGTCTACCAGGCGAGCAGATTTTTCTCGGCGCGGGTTCAGACGAAATCCTCGAAGTTCTGGTCAAAGTTTTCGTGGGGCCAGGAGACGAAGCCGTATACCCATGGCCGAGTTTTGCGATGTATCCGATTGTGATGCAGGGCATGGGTGGACGTTCGGTTCAAGTGAAGCTCGAAGATCCGTTTACGCCCGATGTGGATCAGTTGCTCAGTGCGGTGACAAAGCGAACCAAGCTCCTTTTTCTCGCCAACCCGAATAATCCGACCGGGGTCTCTATTGCGGCTGCGGATTTCGAAAGGCTCGTCAACGAACTGCCCGAGCATGTCATCTTGGTACACGATGAAGCGTATCTCGAGTACGTGCGTCGCACAGATTTTCCGCGTTCGCTCGATGCGGTCGCCAAGCGTCCCGCGTTCGTAACCCTAAGAACGTTCTCCAAAATCTACGGGTTGGCTGGACTTCGCATCGGCTACGCGGCAGCGGACGCTGAGCTGATTCAACTCTTAGAGCGTGCGCGGCATCCCTTCAATGTGAACAGCCTGGCGCAGGTGGCCGCAATCGTCGCTCTGTCTGACGAGGATCATGTTCAGAAGATCCGCAAGCTGACCCACGAGGGCTTAGACACGCTTGAGCAGGCCTTCCGCGAGTTGGGACTCGGCTACGTGAAATCAGACGCGAACTTCGTGTTGGTGAAGGTTCCGGATGCGGGTGAGGTTCAGCAACGCCTTTTGCAGCGTGGCGTGATCACGCGCGCGATGGGAGCCTTCGGCCTCGATGGCTACCTGCGCGTTACCGCTGGGCTCCCGGCCGAGAACCGGCGCTTTCTCGATATGCTTCGCCTCGAGCTTGGCCGATGAGAGAGCCGATTTTTGAGCGATTATTGGTCGTGGGCCTTGGTTTGCTCGGCGGGTCGGTTGCATTGGGAGCACATGAGCGGGGTCTGGCGCGAGAAATTCGCGGCGTAGACCCAAAGGCACCCGAGGGTTGTCCGTTTCCTCTGGTCGGGCTTGAGGAGGGCGCGGCCTGGGCGGATGCTGTTGTGCTTGCGGTGCCGGTCGAGCAGGTCGAGGGTGTGCTGAAGGCGATGGCGCCGGCTCTCGGGCCCGAAACGCTGCTTACAGACACGGTGAGCGTCAAGGAAGTCGTCGCCGACGCGGCCCATCGGCTACTCACGAATCCCCAGAACTGTGTGGGTGCACACCCAATGGCGGGCGGGGACCAAGGTGGATTCGAAAATGCGCGACCGGATCTCTTCGAAGCTGCCCCTTGTATCCTTACCCCGGCCGGCACTGAACCGCGCCAAATAGTGGACCGCGTGGAGGAATTCTGGCAGGGTCTGGGCACATTTACAGTCCGTCAGACTCCGGCCGAGCACGATCGCTGCGCGGCGAAGCTTTCGCATGCATCGCATGTGGTGGCATTTGCGTACGCAGGAGGCTTACCGGGGGAAGAGATTCTACGTCTGGCGGGACCCGGGTTGAGGGACTTTCTACGCATTGCGCGTGGCGACCCAGCACTCTGGGTAGAGATATTACTTAGGAATCGCGGGCATATAGCCGAAGAAATTGCGCGGTTCCAAAAAGGTTTGGACGGCCTCATGAAAGCTCTGGGTAACGGAGATCGGGAGGCGCTGGAGCAAACGCTACGAAGTGCCCAGACGGCCGTCGAGAAAATGGAAAGATAAGGAGTAACCAGAGAGACGTATGTCCGAAGAAGCCGCAAGTTCAACCACTGAAACCACAGGTGAGGAAAGCTTTGCTGATCTGTTCGAAAAAAGCACAGCCTTAATCAAAGAGGGTGACGTTGTCATTGGCACAATCCTTCGCGCCGATGCAGATAACGTTTTAGTTGATGTCGGGTATAAGTCCGAAGGTCTGATTCCGACCTGGGAGTTTGCCAACGGCAAAGGCATTGCTGATATCGAGTTGGGCCAAAAGGTCGAAGTCGTTGTCGAAGAAGCTGAAAACGAAATGGGTATGGTCATGCTTTCGAAAGAGAAAGCGGACCGATTGCGCGTTTGGGATAAACTCTCGGCGTCCTACGAGAACGGCGATGTGGTTGAGGGTGTCATTACCGGACGCGTCAAAGGTGGGCTCGCGGTCAGCCTGATGGGCGTGAAAGCCTTCCTACCGGGTAGCCAGGTGGATCTACGACCGATCCGAAATCTGGATCCGTTGATCGGTCAAAGCCACAAGTACAAGATCATCAAGTTCAATCAGCGCCGTGGAAACATTGTGCTCTCGCGACGCGCGTTGCTCGAAACCGAGCGACAAAGTCTGCGCAGCGACACGTTGAACAATCTTACCGAAAACATGGTGATTGACGGCATCGTAAAGAACATCACCGACTACGGTGCGTTCATCGATCTCGGCGGCCTCGACGGGCTATTGCATATCACGGATATGTCTTGGGGACGCATCGCGCATCCATCGGAATTGTTCCAGGTGGGTGATACCGTCGGTGTGCGCGTGCTCAAGTTCGATGCAGAGAGCGAGCGTGTGAGCCTGGGATTGAAGCAGACGCAACCTGACCCTTGGGTCAGTGTGCGGGAGCGCTATCCGATTGGTCTGCGTCTTTCGGGTAAAGTGGTTTCGCTCGCGGACTACGGTGCATTCATCGAGCTTGAGCCGGGCATTGAAGGCTTGATTCATATCTCGGAGATGAGCTGGACCAAGCGCGTGAAGCATCCGTCGAAGATGGTTGCGATCGGCGACGAAGTCGAAGTGTTGGTGCTCGATGTAGATGAAGAGAGCCGGAAGATTTCGCTTGGTATGAAGCAGATCGAGCCGAACCCATGGAGCCTACTCGAGGAACGCTATCCGCCTGGAACGCGCGTAAAGGGAATCGTTCGCAACGTGACGAACTTTGGTGTGTTCATTGGTATTGAAGAAGGCATCGATGGCCTGATCCATGTTTCGGACCTGAGTTGGACCCAGAAAATCAAAGACCCCAAGGATGTGTACAAGAAGGGTGATGAGCTCGAAGCGGTCGTACTGAAAGTAGATCGTGATGCCGAGAAATTCTCCCTGGGTACCAAGCAGCTGGAGAAGAATCCCTGGGATGAGATCCCATCGAAGTTTCCGGTGGGGACCAAGGTCAAGGGCAAGGTCACGAGTATTGCGGACTTCGGCGTGTTCATGGAGCTCGAGGAAGGCATCGAAGGCCTCATCTATGCAACCGAGGTCGGCAAAAATGTGGAAAATATTCGCGACGTTGTGAAAGAAGGCGATGAAGTGGAGGCTTTGGTTGTCCGAGTAGATGCGACGGAGCAGAAAGTCGCATTGTCGATGCGCGCGATCGAAGAGCGGGAGGAGAAGGGAGCCATTGAGCGCGTGGCCCAGCAGGCACGCACGCAAACGGCAACCTTGGGTGATCTGATTCCAAAGGAATTTTTGGATCGGGTTAACAAGGACTCCACCGACAGCTAGCGTGTAGAAAAAAGGGGGGGCGTCGGTATGACGAAAAGTGATTTGATCGAACGGGTTGCGGCTCGAGTTCCGCATATCTCAAAAAAGGATACGGAGATCGTTGTGAATACGATCTTCGATAGTATGACCGAAGCACTTCGAGGCGCCGAACGGATTGAGATTCGGGGTTTCGGCAGCTTTCAGGTCAAAGTTCGAGAGGCACGCGATGGTCGTAACCCCAAGACCGGCGAAGAAGTGAAGATTCCTGCGAAACGCACGCCGTTCTTCAAGGTGGGCAAGGAGTTGAAGGAGCGCATCGACGCCGCGTGGCGGGGAGATGCTCCTTCGCAAACGGGGACCGGTTAGACGTGAGTTCGCGCCCCCCTCTCTGGGCGCCCTGGCGGATGCAGTACATCCAAGGTGAGAAGCCGCCTGGATGTATATTTTGTGACGACGGTGATCGAGCGTCGGACCGGGAGCGTTTGCTACTCCTGCGCGCCGATCACGCGATCGTCATGCTGAATCGCTATCCCTACGCGGCGGGTCACCTGATGGTCGCGCCGTCGGTGCATCAGGGTGAGCTGTCGGAGTTGGCAGTCGATATACGGAGCGAACTGATGCAGTTGATTGCCGATAGCTCCAGAATTCTGAAGACCGTCTACCGCTACGAAGGCTTGAACATTGGTGCTAATCTGGGTGCATCGGCGGGGGCTGGGTTTGCGGAGCACCTGCACTTTCATTTGGTACCGCGTTGGCTGGGTGATGTAAATTTCATGACATCGATCGCGGAAACGCGCGTGATTCCAGAGCATCTCGATCGTATTTACGACGAACTACAACCGCGGTTCGAGGAGTTATCAAGGCGATGAAGTCAGTGCTACTCGGCATTTTGGGATTGGTCTTGATGGTTGGATTGGTGTTGTTGGCCGTGCAAAACCCGATGCCGGTTGAAGTCGATTGGGTCTGGGGCAAAATTCAAACACCCGTTTGGCTGGCGTTGATTTGTGCGTTCAGCGCAGGACTCGTGATCGCATTCGGACTCTGTGCGACGCCGTTGTTTAGATATCGAATCCGAGCACGCCGTCAACGCAAGCGCATCTCGAGCTTGGAGCAAGAGATTCACGGTCTACGAACTTTGCCACTGATCGAAGAAGACGAATCCAATACCGACTCACGCGAGGTCTAGCCCGTGGCGTGGTGGTTTCGGAATCGCAAATCACGCGAGCAAGATCTCACGACCGCAGGAAATCTTCGGGTCGCGTTGCATCGCGTACTTGCAGGCGACCTACCTGGGGCCGAGAACGCACTCGCGGAAGCGGCCAAGTTCGATTCTTCATCAGCGGATATATATCTCTCGCTCGCCAATCTCTATCGTGCGCGGGGAGATATCGGACGTGCGATCCAAGTTCACCAGAATCTGATGTTGCGCAAGGACTTGGCTGAGAGTATTCGCAATGAGGCGCTCCTTGGTTTGGCGTTGGATTTTCGGGCAGGAGGTTTTCTTAAGCGAGCGGCTGCATCCTTCAAGGAACTTCTGGAGGCGCAGCCTCATCAACTCGAAGCATTGCGCGAGCTTGAAAGAATTCATGTGGAGAGTGGCGAGTGGGAAGATGCGATTCGGGTTCGCCGTCAGATTGGCTCCAAGGATCCAATGACATCGAACATCCTGGCGCATCTTTGGACCGGACTGGGTCGGGGCCATGCGAAAGAAGGGCGCGCTTCGGATGCGCGCAAAGCCTTTCGGCGCGCGTTGGGTCAGGATCGCGGCTGTGCGGAGGCATACATCGCGCTCGGCGATCATTGTTTCCGTGAAGGCAAGGCACGAAAAGCGATTCAACACTGGCGGCGTGCGCTGCCGCTCCATCCATCGATCGGTGTGCTTCTCTATCCACGCCTCTGGGAGGCTCTGCTTTCGGCAGACGATCTCCCGACCTATGAGTCGTTGATGCAGGAACGACTGCAGGATGATGGCGATGATCATGAAGCATCGCTCTGGCTGGCACGCGCGATCGTCAAGCAGGGCCGGATCGATGAAGGATTGACGCGGCTACGCCGCATGCTTGATCGGACGCCGCAGTTCCTGCCCGCATATGCGGAGATCGGCCGCATCTTGTTGCGCGAGAATCGCGATGGCGAAGCTGTGAAGACCTTCGAGGAGTTACTGGACCGTCTACCTGTAGAGCGTCCACTACTTCGTTGCCACAGCTGCGGGACGGAAGACGGCGAGTTGCACTGGCGTTGCCCACAGTGTGGTTCGTGGGAGAGTTTCTTCTAGGATGTGGTCTAAACCACTTTAAAAGAGTGGCTCTCTTCACACAATCGACGGGACAGTCACCCGCAACAGTACAGCAGCTATCGCTCTAACCCACCGACCTAAATAAAACCACGAGAGTCTGGTCTGGTGTTTGCACTTTCACCGCCGTGGCGGGGTGGGAGTTGCATATGCGTGTAGCAATTTTAGCCGGTGGTATGGGAACGCGGCTCTCGGAAGAAACCGAGATCCGACCCAAACCTATGGTGGAAGTCGGCGGTCGCCCGATTCTCTGGCACATCATGAAGATCTACGCCCATCAGGGCTTCGACGACTTCACGATTGCGCTCGGCTATAAAGGCGAACAGATCAAGCGCTACATGCTTGATTATCGCCGCCTGAATTCGAATATGACGGTCGAATTGTCGACGGGCGAAGTCGAGTTAGACGATGCGCAGCTCGATGACTGGACCGTCCGCTTGATCGATACCGGCGCGAACACGATGACGGGTGGCCGGATCAAGCGTTTACAACCTTACTTAAGCGATGACACGTTCATGCTCACCTGGGGCGATGGTGTCGCGAATATCGATCTAAAGCGACTCGTTGATTTTCATCGCTCTCACGGCAAGTTAGCCACGGTGACCGCCGTTCGGCCGCCTGCACGCTTCGGTCGTATCGAGTTGAATGGAGATTCCGTTGCAGAGTTTTCGGAAAAGCCACAACTCGGTGAAGGCTGGATCAACGGCGCGTTCTTTGTGCTTGAACCAGGGATTTTCAATTACATCGAAGGCGACGAGACGCAATGGGAACTCGAACCCATGGAGCGTCTCGCGCGTGATGGCGAATTGATGGCGTATCGGCATGAAGGATTCTGGCAGTGCATGGATACGCTTCGAGATCGACAACTCATTGAATCGCTCTGGCAGAGCGGCGACGCGCCTTGGCGCAACTGGATGTAACAAGATGAGAGTACTTCTAACTGGATACCACGGATACATTGGATCGATTTTAGCGCCGATGTTGGCGCGTCATGGCCACCAAGTCATCGGACTGGACTCGCTGTTGTTTGAGGGTTGTGATTTCGGCGACGACGAACAGGTGATCCCGAGCATACGGCGTGATATCCGCGACCTTACAGCTGGGGACTTGCTGGGATTCGACGCCGTTCTCCACCTTGCTGGCCTTTCTAACGATCCGCTCGGTGACCTAAATCCTGACTGCACCTACGACATCAACCACAGCGCCTCGGTAGTGCTCGCGGGACTCGCGAAACTCGCTGGTGTGTCGCGATTCATCCATTCGTCCTCGTGCAGTCTCTACGGCTCAGCAGGCGATGACTTTGTGGATGAGGATGCCGAAATGCACCCGGTGACACCTTACGGCGCCTCGAAAGCCTGGGTTGAGCGCGATGTTTCAATGCTGGCCGATGAGAGCTTCTCGCCCGTATTCCTAAGAAATGCGACTGCATATGGCGTGTCGCCGCGCTTGCGTGCCGACTTGGTGGTGAACAACCTGGTGGGTTATGCGATGACGACGGGTGAAGTGTTGATGAAGAGCGATGGCTCTCCCTGGCGCCCGTTGGTCCATGTTGAAGACATCGCTCGTGCCTTCGTATGTGCGCTCGAAGCACCGCGTGAAGTGGTTCATAACGAAGCGTTCAATGTCGGTGCGACCGAAGAAAATTACACGATCCGTGAAGTGGCGGAAATTGTTGAAGCCGTAGTCCCGGGGAGTCGCGTTCGTTTCGCAGAAGGAGCCGGCCCCGATAAGCGTTGCTATCGCGTGGACTGCTCGAAGATTCAGCGATACATGCCCACGTACAAAACGGAATGGTCGGTCGAGCGGGGCGTCAAAGAACTCTACGCTGCCTACCAGGCCAACGCGTTGACATTGGAAGCGTTTGAAAGCTCGCGTTACCTACGCATTCGTCGGGTGCGGGAGCTTCTCGATAGCCAACAAATCGATCGTGAATTGAGGTGGATCTAGTGGTTGAAGTACAGCGCATCGAACGTTGTCGGTCCTGCGGTAGCTCCGATATCGAGATGTTTCTCGAATTGGGAAATATGCCGCTTTCTGACCGTCTCACGGAATCGGTAGAGAAGATTTCTGAAGTCGCAGAGATGTTGGAGCCGATCGAAGCGACAGAACCCAAGTATCCGCTTGATGTCGCGCTCTGCGGAAGTTGCTCATTGGTGCAGATTCTTCATACGGTTCCGCCCGATGAACTCTTTTGTCGTGAATATCCTTACTATTCGTCTTTTGCAGAGTCATTGCTCGAGCATTCCAAGCGCAACGCGCATCGATTGGTTGCGGAGCGCGTGCTCAGCAAGAAAAGCATGGTCGTCGAGCTCGCCAGCAACGATGGCTATATGCTGCAGTACTTTGCGGAACTCGGCGTCCAGGTCTTGGGTATTGATCCAGCCATCGGCCCAGCCACCGTCGCTGCGAAAAAGGGCATTCGGACACTGAATCACTTCTTTGGTCGTGACCTCGCCACCGCACTTCGAAGTCAGAACGTTCGTGCTGATGTGGTGATCGCAAATAACGTTCTCGCGCATGTCCCAGATTTAAACGGTGTGGTCGCTGGCATTGGAACGATTCTGAAGCGTGACGGTGTCGCGGTGATCGAAGTGCCGTATGTGAAAGACCTGGTTGACCAGGGCGAGTTCGATACGATCTACCATGAACATCTTTGCTATTTCTCTGTGACTGCACTCCGCGAGCTGTTTTCTCGTCACAAGCTCTTCCTCAATCATGTCGAACACTATCCGATCCACGGCGGGTCTCTGCGTATCTACGTTGAGCGCTATCCGCGACAACAGGAATCGGTAGATGCGTACCTGGAAATGGAACGTGGTTCGCGATTGCATGAGATAGGTTACTACCAGGGTCTTTCGGCGCAGGCTGTAGGCATACGACTTAGCCTGGGTCGAATGTTGCGTGACATCAAAGCGGAAGGGAAGCGGATCGCCGCTTACGGCGCAGCGGCCAAGGGTACGATTCTGCTTAACTACTGTGGAATTGACCAAACACTGATCGACTTCGTCGTCGATCGTAACATCCACAAACAGGGCTTGTGCATGCCTGGTGTTGGCATCCCCATCGGCTCACCCGAGCGCTTGCTCGAAGAGATGCCGGAATATGTGTTGATCCTACCCTGGAATTTCAAGGACGAGATCATCGCACAGCAGCACGAGTACCTGCGCCGCGGTGGACGTTTCATTGTGCCGATTCCCATGCCGGAGGTGATTTCCAATGAAGGCTGAAGTGTTCCATTGCTGGGCCTGCTCTTCGACCGCTCTCACGACGTTTTACGAAGTGAAGGACGTGCCGATTCATAGTTGCTTGCTGGTCGACTCACGCAGTGAGGCGCTCGAGTTTCCAAGAGGTGATTTGAGTCTGGCTTTCTGTAGCAGTTGCGGGTTTATCCAGAACAATCACTTCGACCCCGCGGTGCATTCCTATTCGCCGGCATATGAAGAGACGCAGGCGTTTTCGCCGCGGTTCCGCCGCTTCCAAACGGAACTCTGCAAATCTCAGATTGAAAAACACAATCTTCGGCAGAAGACCGTGCTTGAGATCGGCTGTGGCAAAGGGGACTTTCTGGTTGAGCTCTGCGAGCTGGGCGACAATCATGGGATCGGGATTGATCCGGGTTATCGTCCGGACCGTACCCGCTCAAGCGCTGCCGCTCGAATTCGATTCATCCAGGATTTCTATACTGAGATCTACGACAACCTGCGTTCAGATTACATCGCCTGCCGTCATACGCTGGAACACATCCAACCCGTACAGGAATTCGTATCGGGAATTCGTGAGTCGTTGGAGAACCGACCCAAGATCCCCGTGTTTTTTGAACTTCCTGATGTAGAACGGGTACTCCAGGAGCTTGCATTCTGGGACCTCTATTACGAACACTGCTCCTATTTCACACTGGGTTCACTTGCACGGCTCTTTCAGCGCGCTGGATTTGATATCGTCGAGCTCAGTCGCGGTTTCGAGGACCAGTATCTGCTCCTCGACTGTAAACCTGGCACGGGTGCGCTGGGTCCGGTGCCTGACGACCTGGCAGACATCGGCGAAGCCGTGGACCTGTTTCGCGTCAAGATTGCCGACGAGCTGAGTCGGCTTCAAACCGAAATCGAGAACGCTCGGCGAGCGGGGCGACGCATTGCACTCTGGGGCTCTGGTTCTAAAGCGGTGTCTTTTCTGACGACGTTGCAGCTCCAAGACGAAATTCAGTACGTGGTGGATATCAACCCGTACAAGCAGGGCAAGTATCTTGCAGGATCGGGTCACGCGATCGTTGCACCGCGGTATCTCGCCAAAGAGCCGGTCGATTTAATCTACGTGATGAATCCAATTTATCAGAACGAGATCGCTGCGGATCTCGAACACCTCGGTGTACGCGCAGAGTTGAGGAGTTTGTAATGAAATGTCCTGTTTGTGATCATCCCGAGCTGCGTACTTTTTTCAAGGTCGACTCTGTTCCCGTCTTCTGCAACGTCATCTATCCGACGGAGTTGCATGCGACGTCAGCGCCGCGCGGTACGATCGAACTTGGCTTCTGTGACCGCTGCGGAATGATCTACAACACGGCATTTGAGGCGGAGCGTGTCGAGTACGCGCCTGGCTATGAGAACTCGCTCTACGGTTCACTGCGCTTTCTCAACTACGCAGAGGGTCTGGCTGAGCGCCTGGTAACCGCATTCGAACTCAAGGACTCTCATATCGTTGAGATCGGCAGCGGACGTGGTGAATTTCTCGATTTGCTCTGCCGCCATGGCCGTAACCGCGGTACGGGTTTCGATCCGAGCGTTTCAGAGCGCGAGACCGTGAGCCACAATCCGTCGGTTAAGATCTATCGTGAACCGTTCTCGAGCGCGTATCAGGATCTTCGCTTCGATCTATTGGTGTCACGCCACGTGCTCGAGCATATTCCGGAGCCCAAGCCCTTTCTTGGCGAACTGGTGAGTGCCGCGCGACGAACGCATGACGCCGGCCTCTTTCTTGAGGTTCCGAACGCCCTCTGGACTCTGCGCGATCTGGGTATTTGGGACGTCATTTACGAGCATTGCTCTTACTTCACACCGGTTGCGCTACGTGCGCTGCTTTCGGAAGTGGGTGTGCATCGAACCAAAGTGGTCGAAACCTTCGGCGGACAGTTCCTCTGTGCCGCTGCACGGGTGGACGGACAAGCAAGTGCCGCTGACGATAACGCCGGGGACCTTGCGGACCTCAAGATGTGGGTCGAAGCCTTCCAGCAGAAGTTCGAAATGGAAACCAAGCTTTGGAATGATCGCTTCCTATCATGGAAGGCGGCGAACGAATGCGTTGCGATTTGGGGTGCTGGCTCGAAGGGTGTGAGTTTCCTAAACCGCGTGAACACGCGAAATACCGTGTCCTGGGTCGTGGATGTGAATCCCCGAAAGCAGGGTCAGTACGTTGCGGGTACTGGACAGCCGATCGTGGCGCCGGAAATGTTACGCGCCGCGCCCCCGACTCGCGTCATTGTGATGAACCCAGCTTACAAGAGCGAAGTCGAAAGCGTGCTCTGTGCGCTCGGCCTTTTTGTTGAGGTGATTTCTGTCTAATCGACACGTTAGTTCGCGGCCACTCGTGAGTATCGGCATGCCGATATTCAACGGAGAAGCGTTTTTGGAGCAGACGCTCCAATCTCTACTGGCTCAGGATCTTGCAGATTTCGAGCTGATTATTTCCGACAATGCTTCTACCGATCGGACCTTCGAAATTTGTCAGGAGTACGCGCGACGGGACGTGCGGATTTCATTGATGTCCAATGAGATCAACCGGGGCGCTGCTTGGAACTATAACCAGGTCTTCGACCTCGCTCGGGGTAAGTACTTTAAGTGGGCCGCTGCCGACGATCTGTACGAGCCGAGCTTTCTGCGCCACTGCGTTAATCGCTTGGCCGCGTCGAAGGGCCGCGCGACACTCGCTTATGCACAAACGATCTTGATCGATGGTGAGGGGCGGAAACTCGGTCGTTACGACGACCGCATGGCGCTCGGGCAGAGCACCGCTCATCAAAGGGTCGCGGCATTGGCACGGGACCTTCAGCTATGCAACGCCATTTTTGGTGTGATGCGCCGCGATGTCTTGGCCGCCACACGACGGATTGGTCGCTACGGTTCGGCCGACCGTGTGCTCTTGGCCGAGCTTTGTATGCGCGGTGAAATTATCGAAGTTCCCGCGCCGCTGTTTTATCGACGCATTCACGAGGGTATCTCGATGCGTGCGAATTCGACCGCGAAAGAACTAGCGACCTGGTTCGATCCTGCGTGCACGCAACAGCGGTTTTTCCCGCGCGTGCGGGTACTCCGCGAGATTTTCGCGGCGTGCATGGACGCGCCGCTGCCGTTTTACCAAAAGCTACGCTGTTTTCATGCTTATTGGAGTCACTGGCATCGCACGCCGTTCCGCGTAATCGCTGGGGAGATTCGTCGCGGCTTGAGCGGAGATGCGGTGACGATTGCTGCCCAGAATGAGGGTGAATGGAGAAACGGTGCGAACCTCGCACTACGTGGAGTACCGAGAACATGTCGATGAGTTCGAAACGTTGGTTGAGCTGGCTGTTTGTCTTGGGATTCTTTGCGACGCTCATCACGGGCTATCGAGCCTATGCGTATGCGCCGTTGATTCGATTCTTTCATTTACCGCAGAACGCAGAGGCTCGAACTGGGGATCTCACCGTGAATGTGACCGGCGAGCTCTCGCCCTGGGTTCAATCCGCAGAGTTTCGCGTTAACGGCGGGGACTGGGTCGACATTCCGCAGGGCGGCCCGCGTCTACCGCATCACACGTTTACACTCGAAATTCCTCTCGTTCAGATTCGACCCGGGCGCAATACATTGACTGTGCGTGCAGAGGCGGCTGCGCGATCAACACATTCGGAGTTTCATGAATTCAACTACAACGATGTGCAACAGCGTTTGCCACGCGAGATCGTCTGGGAGAATTCTGACCTCGATGTTCAGGATGGATACTGGGAAACCATCGATGTAGCCGGTGAGGCACGGGTACGACCGGTCCCCGGTCATGAGGGGTACGACCGCATCCTATTGGTGACGGGTTCATTCGGTGGCGGGCGTCGCATCGAGACCTCCGTGACATTTCGCGGCTCGGATCCGCAAAAGCTCTGGGGATTTGGTGTGCTGCCGCTCTGGGCAGGTCACCCCGATGAAGCAGGCCAGCGACCCCGACGCGGTTGGCGCTACGGATTGGCGTGGTTCTACAGTCGTTACGGCGGCGTCGGCGTCGAATTTGCCGATCGATTCGGTGCTGAAGAAAAGCGTTGGGAGAACGCGTATCGTCATTTGCAGCCCGTGCCGAATACCGAGTACCGCTTGATCGTCGAAGCCTGGCCGGAATTTGACCACGCACAGGAACGCACCCGCTTTCGTCAGCGGCTGAAAATTTGGCCGACCGCCGAGGCAGAGCCCAAGAGGTGGATCACGATTCGCGATGAGAGTGGATTCCTGCCGGTCGAGGAGGAATACGCGGTCGCGCTGCTCGCGCACCGCGTTCAGGCGGAGTTCGGACCAGTGAAGGTGGTCACGCGCTAGTCGGGTTGGCTGGTTGCGAGTAGCCTGTTACCCTCCCGCGCTCAAGCTAAGCAGAACGAGGCCAGACATGGGAAAGAAAAGCCGAATGGGCGTGCTCAAGCGCCAGCGCGAGGCCAAGAAGGCCGAGAAGGCTCAGATTAAGCGAGATAAGCGCAACGTCCGCGAAGAGGCGGAGGTCATGTCTACCGATGAAATGGTGGCCGATCGCAACGATCTCGAAGGTTACGGCATTCTGCCGGACGAAGAGGCCTAGTTCGCTCCAAGCTTCCGGTCGATCCGACCGATCATCTGGTTTGCGGTTTCGCGTAGCGATTTCAGGGCTTCAGACGTGGGATCGTCCACCGCATCGATGCGTGACAATGTCTTGCCAAGCGTCGCGTCAAGCTTGCTGAGTCGTCTTTGCAAACTCTGAATTTGTTTTACCGCCCGCACCGAATCCCGATCGCTCACCACATCGGCCTCGGAGTACGCCATATTCGCTGCGAATATCCCCCCGCAGAGGCATAGAACCAAAGCCGAAACCAGTAGTCGCGCATTCATTATTGGATCTCCATCTAGTCGTTCGTGTAGCTCGAAAACGCTTCGCATACATCATTGGGTGCTTGAACCAACTCGATCAGCACGCCCTCGCCACCGAGGGGCGAGGGCTCATTGCCCTTCGGGTGGATGAAACAAACGTCATGACCGGCCGCTCCGCTGCGGATGCCCCCCGGCGTGAAGCGTACGCCTTGCGCTTCGAGCCATTCAACGGCGGCCTTTAGGTCGTCCACCCAGAGCCCGATGTGGTTGAGGCTCGGTTCGTGGACTTTCGGGCGCCGCGCCGGATCGAGCGGCTGCATGAGGTCGATTTCGATCTTGAAGGGGCCGCCACCGGTTTCGATGATGTCTTCGTCGACATTTTCGGCTTCCGATCGAAAATCACCGACCTTCGAGAGTCCGAAGAGGTCGACCCAGAGACGGCGGAGCGGCGCCTTATCGAGCGCACCAATCGCAATCTGTTGAACTCCCAGGATTTTAAACGGTCGCTCCAAACAGGCTCCTTCTTGGGTCGCCGCTAGGATATCGCATCTGGATTGATGAGGTAGACTGCAGCGTCGATCAGGGGGGCGGATGCCAGGTCCACGTAAGAAAACGCCGATGATGCAGCAGTACCTGCGCCTCAAGCGAGATGCAGGCGATGCGTTGCTCTTCTTTCGAATGGGCGACTTTTACGAGCTTTTCCTGCAGGACGCCGAAATCGCGGCGCCTGTGCTCGACATCGTGCTGACCAGTCGCGATCGCAATACGGATGATCCGATTCCAATGTGCGGGATCCCGTTTCACGCGGCGGAGGGCTATATCCGCCGCTTGCTTCAGGCGGGTTACTCGGTCGCGATCGCGGAGCAAGTCGAAGACCCGACGCTCGCGAAAGGTTTGGTCCGCCGCGAGATTATCGAGGTGGTCACGCCGGGCTTGGTCACGCACCCCGATCGCCTAGAAGGCGCAGGCGCAAACTATGTGGCGGCGCTCTACACCGGGGATGCGGGTTGCGGTTTTGCGTATCTTGACGTCTCAACGGGCGAGTTCGCTGCAACGCAGCTCGATGACATCCGTCGACTTGCGGCAGAACTTGACCGGATTGCGCCCCGTGAGGTCGTGGTTGCGGAATCGCAGAAGGAGTTGGCGGGAGCGTTCCCGAGCCGAGGTTATCCGCTCGCCTATTTCAGTCCGCAGCAGGTTTTCAACGAGGTGGGCCGGCTTCCCGAGGGCATCGAAGCAACGTCGACCGATCCAGCGTCAGCCGCGGCCGCAGCACTCTGGCGAACCGCCGCGAGCCTGCAGCCATTCGCGCTGGAGCAGATTCATCGCGTCAAGCGCTACACGCTGAGCGATCGCTTGCAACTCGATGCGACGACACGACGTCACCTCGAGCTCGTGCGCAACCTGCAAGACGGCGGGGAGCGGGGGACGGTTCTGGAGCTGCTGGATCACACTCGCACGCCGATGGGTCGCCGAAAGCTTGAAGTATGGTTGGGCGAACCGTTGGCGATGCCCGCTGACATCATCGCGCGGCAGCAGCGCGTTGCCGAATGGTTGGAGCCCGATAGTCGCCGCCATCGACTGCGTGATCGGTTGCGCCCGGTCGGCGATCTGGATCGATTGCTAACGCGCGCGAGTTTGCCGCTGTCGAATCCACGGGAACTGGCCGCCTTGCGCAATAGCCTTGAAGCGCTGCGCGGTGTTGCCGAGATCGAGCCGCTCCGGGATACGTTGGACGATCTGTCTAAGGAACTATCGCGTGTCATCGTCGATGAGCCCGGAGTGGCACCCCGGGGCGAACCCTATGTCGGATACATTCGGTCAGGAGTGAGCGCGGATCTGGATCAGATCCGCACCGAGAGCGAGGACGGCAATCAGTATCTTGCCACCTTGGAAGCAAGTGAACGCGAACGGACGGGCATCGCAAACCTTAAGGTGAAATACAATCGTATTTTCGGTTATTCGATCGAGGTGACTAAGTCCCATCTCGCACGTGTGCCCGACGAGTATCAGCGTAAGCAAACCACGGCCAACGCGGAGCGCTATACCACAGCGGAACTCCAACGTTGGGAGGGCGTGGTATTGCGCGCTCGCGAACGCGCTGCAGCCGTCGAGGCGCGCGTGCTTGGTGAACTGCGAGGAACGGTCGCAAGTGCCGGTCCACGTATCCGTCAAACGGCGGAGCAGATTGCCGAGCTCGACACGTTTCAATCGCTCGCCGATCTCGCACGCGAACGGGGCTACGTTTGTCCCGAGATCGACGGCTCGATGCAGATTGAGATCGAAGCGGGGCGTCATCCTGTGGTCGAGGATTTTGTGAATGATGGCTTCGTGCCGAACGATGTTCATTTGGATGATGAGAGCCGACGCTTCCTGATCCTGACCGGCCCAAATATGGCGGGTAAATCGACCTTGATGCGACAGGTCGCGCTCATCGTGCTGCTGGCACAGCTCGGATCCCATGTCCCCGCCAAGCGCGCTCGAATCGGGGTCGCGGACCGGATCTTCACGCGGGTGGGGGCGTCGGATTCCCTCACAACCGGGGAGAGCACCTTCATGGTGGAGATGCGTGAAACCGCCACCATCGTGAATGAAGCCACACCACGAAGCCTGGTGATTCTGGACGAAATCGGCCGTGGGACCTCTACTTTCGATGGACTTTCGCTGGCCTGGGCTGTGTCGGAGTATCTCCATGACGCCCCGGGGTTGCGGCCACGAGTCTTGTTCGCGACCCACTATCATGAGCTGGCGGATTTGGCCCAAACCAAGTCTGGCGTACGGAATTTTCGTTTCACCTGCGCCGAGCGGGACGGCGAAATCCTCTTCCTCCGACGCATGGAGGAGGGCGCGGCCAGTCGAAGCTATGGAATTGAGGTTGCGCGTCACGCCGGGCTCCCCCCTGAAGTGATCCGTCGCGCACGGGAAGTTCTGCATAATCTGGAAGGGGGGGAATTCGATGAGCGAGGCAAGCCAAGGCTGGCGCGCGCGCCGAGCACCGAACCCGGCCAAGTTCAGCTGGGACTCTTCAGCGCGGGACCCGATCCGCTCCGCGAAGCGCTCAAAGTATTGGATCCCGAACAGATGACGCCCATCGAAGCACTGAACGAGCTCGCACGTCTGAAACGCCAAGCGGAGGCGGACGAGAAATGAGATCGCGAAATTTCTGGCTGCTGAGTTGCGTCGCGATATCGCTGCTCGGTGCTGGCAAGCGGCCGCCGGGTCTCGGCGATGTAACCGACGTGCGACTTTTTGATCACCCGTCCTACTCCCGTGTCGTGATCGAGCTTTCGCGTGAAGCGCAGTATGAAGCCCGTCTATTGGAGCAGCCGCCCCGACTCTATTTGGACATTGAAGGTGTTTGGATTGAAGAGACGTTTCGGGGGCCGCGCGAAGCCAAAAAGGATTCGCCGCTCGCGCAGGTTCGTGGCGGACAAAATACGCTAGAACGCGCGCGCATTGTAATGGATCTACATGATGCGCGACGGGACTACCGCATCTTCACGTTGAAAAAGCCGTATCGCATCGTGGTCGATGTGCCGCGGGGGGCTAAGAAGATGCCGCCGGTCGCGTCGAATGATTCGACCTTCGACCTTCGACCCGTGAGACGGGTTGTGATCGACCCCGGACACGGCGGCAAGGATCCTGGTGCGATTGGAAGCGGAAATATTCGCGAGAAAGACGTTGTGCTTCGTGTTTCGAAAGCGCTGCGTCAGCGCCTAACACGCGAAGGCTTCGAAGTTTTCTTGACGCGCGATAACGATCGTTACAAGACGCTTGAAGCGCGTACCCAATTTGCCAATCGTTTGAACGCAGACCTCTTTGTCTCGATCCATGCCAACGCATCGCCGAATAAGAAAACCCATGGCGTCGAAACCTACCTACTCGACACCCGTTACGATCGACAGACCGCGCGCGTTGCCGCGCGCGAAAATGGCACCACCATCGATCGTCTTAACGAGGTTCAGAAAATCCTGGCCTCGCTTCGCCTGGGTTATAACGAGCGATTCGCTGCCCGGTTGGCTGAAAAGTCTCATAAATCTTTGCTTTCAGGACTGCGTTCGAACCACAGCGGAACCAAGGATCTCGGCGTCAAGCGAGGACCCTTCTTGGTACTCTTCATGGCTGATATGCCCGCCATTCTGGTGGAACTTGGATTCGTTTCGAACAAGCAGGAAGCAAAGCGCCTGAAGACGGACAAGTTTACGCAGAACGCCGCACGAGGGATCGCCAATGGCATCGTTCGCTATCGTGACGACCATGCGCGCAGTCTTGTGGCAGGGCGCTAGCCTTGCAACCCCTCTGTGACGACTTCTTCCGAGAGGTCGCCGCGACGCCGGGTCGCCCCTCGCCGGAGTGGAACCCCGCGATCCGAGCGTACCTCGATGCGGTCCGCGCGTATCTTCTAGATCTGGACAAAGCCGGCGCGCCCGCGAAGCAGGTTGATGAAGAACACACGGACTTGATGGATCGGCTGATCCGTCGAATATTTCGCTTGGCGGAGGATCGGTACTTCTACCACTCCCCGCGTTTAAATCTTCGCTTGGCGGTCGTCGCTGTGGGAGGGTACGGGCGTCGCGAGCTGAATCTTGCCTCCGATATCGACCTGTTGTTTCTTCATAAGGGGAAAATGAATCCTTATGTCGAGACCGTCACGGAATCGATCTGCCATCGTCTTTGGGACGCTCGACTGACCGTCGGCGCTGCGACTCGCACGATCACGGACTGTATGCGCGTAGGGCGGGAAGATCTGTCCACCCTGACGTCATATCTCGATGCGCGCTTTCTCATCGGAGATCCGGGGTTGTACGCCGAGCTCGAACGCACGGTACAGGAGTACATACAAAAGAATCGCGCGGAATTTATTGCAGCGAAAACCGCGGAGCAGACTGAACGGCACGAACGATTCGGTGAATCACTCTATCTCCTGCAACCCAACGTTCGTGAGAGTGTGGGTGGCCTCCGAGATTATCATAACGCGCTTTGGATCGCGCGGGCGGCGCGTTGGGATGTCCGCAAATCCGAACACCTATTGTTGCATGGTTTCATTGATCCACACGAGCTGGAGGGTCTTACTGAGGCGCTGGAGTTTTTTTGGCGCTTGCGCAATCACCTGCATCGTTCGGGTCGTAAAGACGACCGGATGCACTTTGAAGCACAGGAAGCACTCGCAAAAGAGCTGGGCTTTGAGGGCAACGATGAGACGCTCCCTGTGGAAGCGCTGATGCGATCTTACTACTTGCACGCGCGAGCGGTTGAACGTGTGAATCGTCGCACGATTGAGCACGCGGTGAGCCTGGTTGAGAAAAAGCGTGGCAAGCGCGCAGTACCTTCACGGGCGATCGAAGACGGTTTCGCGATCGTCGAAGGCAAACTTGAAATTCCACGCGCATCGATCTTGCAGGAGCGACCGGCTCGGCTGTTTTCTGCGTTTGCACACGCACAACATCACGATGTCACGCTTTCAGTTCGTGCGCAGCGTTTGATTCAACAGCATTTACACTTGGTCGACGATGATTTTCGTAGTGATCAGGAAATCGCGGCCCTGTTTCGCCAGATCCTGTCATCCCCAACGCGCGTGTATCGATCCTTGCAAGTAATGAACGAGACAGGTCTGTTGGGTTCTTATCTGCTTGAGTTCGGCAAGATCGTCGGTCTGTGGAATCAAGATCTTTACCATACCTACACCGTCGATGTTCACTCGCTGTTTCTGGTTGAACAACTCCGTCGCTTGCGGCGAGGACGCTACGATGAGGAGTTGCCACTCGCCGCAGAATTAATCCGCGAGGTTCGTCACCCATTCGTTCTCTACCTATCATGCATTCTTCATGATATCGGCAAGGGGCGTGGCGGCGGTCATTCTGAAAAGGGCGCGAAAATGATTCCCGAGTTGGGGGAGCGTCTCGGTCTCAATGACGAGGAAAACGCTGCGGTGGAACTTTTGGTGCGACATCATCTTACGAAAAGCGGCATCGCGGAACAGCGCGATGTCAACGACCCGCGCACGATCTTGCGTGTGGGGAATCTCTGTGGGTCTCGTGAGATGTTGCGATTACTCTACCTTTTGACCGTGGCTGATATTCGGAGCGTTTCACCTGTGGCTTGGACGAGTTGGAAAGCAGGTGTATTAGAAGCGCTTTATCGGAACACCGCTGAATGGTTTGAGGCGGGTGCGGAAGAAGACGCAAGTTCGGATTACTTTTTGACGCGAACCATGGATCAAGCCGATAGGACACAGGAACAGGTCAAACAGATTTTGCAAGCTCAAGGTGTGGATGATCAGCGCGTTCAGGACTTCTTGAACAGCATGCCGCGGCGTTACCTTCTCGGTCACGAATCTGGCGAGATCGCAACACACGTGGCGAGTGCACTGCGTTTCATTGACTCAAGTCAGACTGTAGGTGTGTATACCTTCGGCCCCGGTGAAGACGAAGCTCCGTTTTGGGGGTTAGTTATTTTCTCGCGTGACCAACCCGGTTTATTTGCGACGGTGTCGGGTGTACTCACGGCCTGTCGACATAATATCTTGGCCGCCAATGCCTATACGACGCGAGAGTCGTTGGCCATTGAAATCTATACTGTCGATCCGCTTTCCGGCGGCCCGATGGAAGAGGAGCACGAGCGCGAACGCATTGAGTCGCGGCTTCGTGAAGTGTTGGAGGGGCGCCGTGATCTTGCGCATTGGCTCGCCGAGCGGCGCGAGGCCACGCCGCGCGTGATGCGTGCGCAGCCACCAAGTGTTCGGGTTACCAACGAAGAATCGGACTTTTACACCATCATTGATGTGACGACAAATGATCGACCCGCGTTGCTCTACGATATTTCGCGAACGCTGAGCGACCAGAATCTCGATGTTGTGATGTCACGTGCGTCAACCCGCGCCAATCAGGTAACCGACGCGTTCTATGTGACCGACCGCGGTCACAAGCTAACCGATACGGAGCGGCTCGCGGCGATAGAAGACGCGCTGCAGAAAGCCATCCGGCGAGATACCGCATGAAGCTCAGTGACGCGAGCGATCGTTTTTTGACCTATCTCGCGGTTGAAAGGGGGCTCGCAGCTTCGACATTGGAAGCCTATGGGCGCGATCTGGCGGTACTCGTTGAATTATTGGCTGATCCCGATATTGCAGAAGTAAGTCCGAGTCGACTGCGCGCGTATATTCAACAGTTAGAAAAACGCGGTCAGGCGGCGCGCACCCGAGCCCGCGCGTTATCCGCCGTCTCTCAACTCCTGGCTTTTTTGCGCGCGGAAAAATTGCTGGATCATGACCCACTTGCTGATATCACGCGCCCGCGGCAGGGTCGTCGTATTCCGAAGGTGTTGAGTCAGCAGGAGGTTGAGGCGCTATTACATGCACCCGACGAGTCGCCGTTGGGAATGCGTGACCGGGCGATTCTCGAGGTCTTGTATGCGGCGGGTTTGCGTGTTTCGGAATTGGTGCACATGACGTTGTCGAATCTTCATTTGGAAACCCATTCGTGCAAGGTCGAGGGGAAAGGTCGTCGCGAACGGCTGGCGTTTCTGGGTGTGCCCGCAGTGGAACATCTTCGGCGCTACCTTGAAGAGGTTCGTCCGCGTTGGGTCGATGACGACGGCCGCGGCCGCGTCTTTGTTTCGTCGCGGAATCCCGGTTTGAGCCGCCAGGCAGTGTGGTATCGCATTCAGTATTACGCGAAACAAATCGGTATTGCCCGCAAGCTGACACCGCACGTGCTGCGCCATTCATTTGCAACGCATTTGCTGGAAGGTGGCGCTGATCTCCGGGTGGTACAGGAGATGCTCGGTCATGCGGACATTGGAACGACGGAGATCTATACGCATGTGAGCCGCAAGCGACTGCATGAGTTAGTTGATGGGCGACATCCGCGAGGGGCAACGTGAGCACGCGGGCAGCTGTTTTGCGCCAAAACCTGTATCGGAATCTTGGTCCGCGCGCGAGATTTCTGCGAGCGGTTGTAGCACAGGCGGTTCGCGTCAAGGCACCGATTTTTTTGGTGGGGGGTCCGGTTCGCGATCTCTTGCTGGAACTTCCGATCGGCGACCTGGATTTGCTTGTTGGCGACAATCTCGATGCTTTATTGGATCAGATCGAGCGTCGCTTAAGCGCAGAGGTGTCCCGATACCCAAGGTTTCATACCGCGACCATCGCGACGGACGGTGAGCGGGTTGATCTCACGTTGGCGCGAACGGAAACCTATGCGAAACCGGGTGCGCTGCCCGAGGTAAAGCCCGCAGCAGTTCATGAAGATTTTGCGCGGCGTGATTTTACCGTGAACGCGATGGCGTTGCCGCTGCACACCGGCGCGGGTCGTGAGTTGGTTGACCCATTCGACGGGCAGGCAGACCTCACGGCGAGGCGTCTGCGAATACTTCACGATGCAAGCTTCATCGACGATCCCACTCGCCTGTTTCGAGCCTCACGCTATGCCGCAAGACTGGGTTTTCGACTTGAACCCGGTACGACAAGGGCGGCAAAGACTGCACTGATGGGTCGCGCGCTCGATACGTTATCGGGGAACCGCGTGATGAATGAGCTGGATCGCATGCTCGATGAAAGCTCTGCCGCACGTGCGGCCAAGCAGGCGGATCAACTCGGACTCTTTCGTGGATTACAGCAGCATTGGCGGCTCAATACCGCCACCCTCCAACAACTGCGCAAGCTCGATCGTGCGCACGTGGCGGCACCGTGGCCCGAGGCGGCGAATCGAGAGCTCCAGCGAGCGAGTGGGTTTCGAGCGCTGTTCGCTGCGGTTCCCGCGAAATACCGCTCGGTCGTGCTCGACCGGTTGACGCTGCGTGGACGTCGCGCTGAAGCGGTGCGTGGAGATCTGCGCGTGCTCAGTCGCTTACGGCGAGCACTGGCCCACCCACTGACGGCAGGGAAATTGGATGCGGTATTGGATGACGTCTCAGAAGCTGCCCTGCTCTGGGCTTTTTGCGCTCTGCCACCGCCTGCACCTCGGCATTTGAGTCGATTCGCGCTGAAGTTGCGCCACCGGCCGTCGGGGCTCGATGGCCGTCAAGCCAAGGAATACGGCGCTGTGGGTCGTGATGTTGGAGAGCTGCTTCGTGTAGCCCGTCAGCGCGAGCTCGATGGCAAGCTTGTGGACGAATCCTGGGCGAGGCGTTGGTTGGCTCGCCGCGCCAAAGTGGGGTAGTCTCGACTCGCCCCATGATCCTCCTGGACGGCACCTCGACGTGATCGAAGCACAACCAGATCGAAGCGTTACGCAAACCGAATCCACCGACGGTGGAGGCGGGAGTTCGCGTTCGTCTATTGCGCTCAAGCTGCCAAGTTTCGAAGGTCCGCTAGATCTCCTGCTCCATCTGATTCGCTCGAATGAGGTCGATATCGGTGATATCCCGATCGCCCTGGTCTGCGAGCAGTACCTCGAGTTCCTCGAGATGATGCGAATGCTTGATATTGACATTGCGGCGGACTACCTCGCGATGGCCGCAACACTGGCCTACATCAAATCGCGGATGTTGCTGCCGAGCGACGACGGGTCGGGAGACGATGAAGGTCTTGACCCCCGTGCCGAGCTCGCGCGTCGTTTGGCGGAATACGCCACGTTCAAGGAGGTCGCGGAGGACTTCGATGCTCGCTCACTCCTGGGGCGCGATGTCTTTACGACTCAGGCGGATCGAAGCGACGTACCCGCAGCCGACGAAGTGCTGACCGTCAGCCTTTTTTCGCTGCTCGACGCGATGAAACGCGTGCTCGCCGATTTGCCCATGGAAGAACAACACCATGAGGTGACGCTCGATCGATTGACGCTGCAGGATCGGATGATCTATCTGATGGATCGCCTGCGCGCGGCGAGTGGCAGTGTGGTGATGTTTGAAGACCTTTTGCGCGACGGTGAACCGAGTCGACATCGCATCGTGATGACGTTTCTAGCCATGCTGGAGCTGGCGAAGATTCAGGCGTTGCGCTTTTTTCAGAACGTCACCGAACGTGGTGAGCCGTATGGACCCGTGCGTGTGATGATGGCGGTTGAGGCGGATGATGAGGTTACGATGCCAGAAGGAGATCCCTATGGATCATGATCTTCAGCAAGCGGTTGAAGCGGTCATCTTTGCGGCGGGTACACCGACGCGATTGACCCAACTCCAGCGTGCGTTCCCGTCACTTTCTAAGGCGCAGCTCGCGCAGATCGTCAAAGAGACGAACGAAGCGTTGCGTACCGCGGGCCGACCCTATGAAATCATCGAGGTTGCGGGCGGCTACCAGTTTCGCAGTCGATTGGAGTTCGGCGAGATTATTCGTTCCGCGCAACCGGAACGAAAGACACGCTTGTCGCGCGCGGCATTGGAGACCCTGGCGGTGATCGCATATCGTCAGCCGATCACGCGTGTCGAGGTTGAAGAGCTTCGTAGCGTGGATTGTGGCGCGGTGCTGAAGGGTCTGCTGGAGCGCGACCTAGTGCGCATGGTAGGACGGCGCGATGCACCGGGACGTCCGGTACTCTATGGCTCAACCTCGAACTTCCTAGAGATTTTTGGTTTGGGTTCGCTCCGAGACCTACCGTCGTTGAAAGAGGTCGACGCGGATCCGAAAGAGGGTACGAGCGCAGAAGATGCTCTGCAGTCATTGGCGCCTGACGACGAGCCGGCAAGCGAAGTGGCGTTGGATGAGGATTCTGAACCCGAAACCATAGATGAGAGTGATGGCACAGCAGAAGAAGCGGAAGACGAGGAACGGGCCTAGCGCGGACGCGGAGCCGATACGTCTTCAGAAACTCATCGCGGCTGCGGGTCTCGCCTCGAGGCGAGAAGCGGAGACGTGGATACGAGACGGTCGGGTTCGGGTCAACGGTAAAGTCGTACGCGAACTGGGTACGCGTGCGGACCCGTTTGTCGACCGTGTAGCGGTCGATGGTAAACGTGTAGGCGGTGCTGCAAAGCAACGCCTCATCCTGCTACATAAGCCACGTGGCGTCGTGACGACGACGCGTGATCCCCATGCGAAACGGACCGTGCTTGATCTCGTTCCGCGGTCGAAGGGTCTGTTTCCAGTCGGTCGTTTGGATGCGGGAAGCGAAGGTTTATTGCTGCTGACGAACGACGGTTTGATTGGGCAAGCCTTATTGCATCCATCATTCGAGGTACCGCGAACCTATCGCGTGAGCGTGGACGGCCGTGTGCGTGCGGATAGCATGCGCAAACTTAAGAAGGGTGTGATGATCGATGGCAAGCTCGCGGTAGTACAGGAGCTGACCGTGATTTCACAGGCGTCGGATCGCACCGTTTTAGAACTCGTACTCATTGAGGGGCGACGACGCCAAATTCGCCGCATGCTCGAGTCACTCGAGCATCCAGTTCGCCGCTTGGTACGAACCGCGTTCGGCCCGCTACGACTCGGAAGCCTTAAGGTCGGGGAGTGCCGCGAACTCATACCGCGTGAGCAGAGTGCACTCGAGCGCATGGTTCGGCAGCAGCTAGGACGCAATCCGTGAGCAACTTCATCTAGTAAATCACTATATTTATCAAATACTTATAGGAGATATTTCGAGTATACTCTTGAGATGAACTCGATCCGCTGTCTCGCTGTTTGGGGTTGGCTCGTGGCTCCCGCTGTTTTCGCCCTGGGGCACGCAGGTGTGTGTCCGGATGGCAGCGTCTTCATCGTGAAGAAGAAAGTCGACGCACCGTGTCTCCGCCCCAAGTTTGTGCATGAGTCCGAAATCCCCCCGATTCGTCCCGAGCTATTACCCAAGCCGTACTCCTGGTACGTCGATCAGGAAGCCAAGAACCCGTACAACGCCTATAACCTAGTCGACGACGCCGAAAAAATTCGTGCGCTGCGCGAGCAACAGCGAACCGGTGTAACACCGCCGACACCGGTCCAGCCTCGCTCCACGTTAGCTGAGACGATCGCGCCCACAGGTCGACTGAGCCTCGAGCCCGCTGAGCTGAATGACCTAGGTCTGTACATTGAACGCATACAACGTGTTGTGCCGGCCGCGTTTGGTTCCGATCGATCGGAGAGCGTCACGCTACAGTTCGCCTACTCACAGGCGTTTGAGGCGCATGCGAGGGACGTTTTTGAGAATGACAAGGCGCACTATGTAGTCTTTATGGGGCGTGCTTCGGGATCGGCTGAGTTTCATCCGAACTTCTACGTGGTTCAGGACTCACTGACCTATCGCCCGGACCCGAATCTCGCGCCAGAGAGCGGCATCCTTGCGGGTGAAGCGGGCGCGCTTCATTCAGGGGACGCGGTGCTCGGTTATTTTCGAGTGCCCGGTGTATTCGACTTTGGTCAAGAGATCCAACTCTGGTGGAACGACCAGCGTATCGAAGTTGTACTCGCGCCGTAGCTGGCGCGCTTTAGAAGGTCGCGAAAAGCTGGACGACGAGGGTTTCGCCGCGGCGCGTCTGGATGACCGCGATACCCGTGGTATTGAACGCGGGGTTCAGTAGGTTTTCTCGGTGAACGGGTGAGTCGAGCCATGCGCTCATGATTGCGTGATTGCGATCGCCGTCTTCGCTTGAGCTACCGATGTTTTCGGCGAGTAAGTGAAATTCGCCGATACCGGCTTCGTTCACACGCTCGAGTGGGTTGCGACCATCGCGGCCCTGGTGGCTTCGATAGTCGTGCTCAGACATGTCGCGTGCGTGCGCCATCGCGACCTCCGCGAGAGCCGCGTGTGGCTTTAGCGGTTGCAGGTGTTTCTCGGCGCGAAAACGGTTCACATCGTCGAAGACGCGGTCTGTCGCTGACGGAGCACTCGATGCCATCAGAACGCTGGTCAGAAGTACCAAGCCCAATGGAAGTACGGGAAGCACGGTCTATGAACCTGCTTCCGGTGTTGGCTCTGTTTGTACCTCGCGGCGGATCAGCTTACCGTTCTTGTAGAACATGTCGATATCCGGAGAGCCGTCGAAGTTGGAGTCCTCGTGGCGCTCCTGAATTTCACCGTCCTGATAGAGGCTGATGATATCTGCATTGCCGTCGCCGTTGCCGTCCTCTTCCTCGCGGACCAACTCGCCGTCAACGTATAAGAGGACCAAATCCCTAAACCCATCGCTGTCTCGATCGACCTCATGGCGTACGAGTTCGCCGCCTTCGAAGAAGCTCCAGCTGTCGGGTGCACCATCACCGTTTTCATCCGCACGCTTGCGTACCATTTGGCCGCCACTGTAGATCGATGTAGCTTCCATTGTGCCATCGCGATCGACGTCTTCTTCGACACGGACCAATTTGCGACTCGCATCGTAGTAGCGAACGAGATCAGGCTGGCCATCGTAGTCCTCATCTGAGGCTTCGCGGCGTCGGTTACCGGCATCGAGATAGATCCAGACATCGGGGCTACCATCGGCGTTGCGGTCGACGGTTTCGCGGGGCTTCCGAATCTCCTTACGCTCCGCGGGCGGCGCTTGCTTGGCGATGCGCTGTTCGAGTGCCGCAAGTTCTTGGCCGAAGCTTGGCACCTGCTGCGAAGTCACCTGCTCTTGCTTCTTGGAAAGCGCTTCGCGCATGGCTTGGTTTTCACGTCGGATTCGTTCCGATTGCTGCTCTTGGCTCTTTTCGTTCTTGCTGTTCTGATTCGCCTTGGACTTCTGCTGCTTCTCGGTTTCTCGCTGATCGACGGCTTTGTCGGCTTTCTCTTCCAACGATTTGCCGAAGATCCAAAACGGATAACCCAGGAGCGCAGTAATCGGGCCGAAAGGGGTATCGCGAACTTTTTCCTCATCGGAAATGACTTTCCTGCTGCCGCCGATCATCGTGAAGTCGTCGTCGTCCTCGATATCTCCGCCTCGAGAACTCTGTTGAGAGCTCGACTCGCCGTTGCCTTGTTCGGTGCTGGATGACTGAGTGCCGGAGAGCGTGGGTTGTGCGTCGCCGGGATACATCACACGCGCGCGCGAACCCATCTCTCGGTCGGGGCGGACTTCTACTGCGGAGTCGCTATGCCTCATCCCGCAGGCCGAGAGCCCCAGCGCGAACACCAATGTTAAAATCTGCCGAATTTCCATACTGCTATTAGGTGCAATTCCTACGCCGCGAATTCATGGGACGTGTGATCAGCTGCTTACACCAGCGATTGCCGGTGTGCTGCGTATCGGGTGTGAAGTTGTCTGCACGAAAGGGATAAAAAAAGAGCCCGAGGTCAGCTTCGACCCCGAGCTCTTTTTAGCCTGCATGACGGGTCGACGTTGGCCGTCGAGCCCCTCGATTGACGACTAGCGACCCTTGTTGAGTCGCCCGATGTCGATGTACCGGCGGATCTTGCCGCGACTTGCTAGTGGCGCACCGTTGTTGTTCCAGTACTCGATTCGGTTACCCGTGCCGGTCTGAACATTCACGATGATATCGCTTACTGGCTTTAGGTCATTGGGCTTTTCGACGCCTTCCCAGCCAGGATACCAATCGCCATTTTTCGCCATCGTGTCGTTGCCGTGCCAATCCTCGCTGTAGCGCGTGGTATGCCAAATGATCTTCCAGAGCTCTTTCTTCCGGTCGTACGCGAAGCTGTAGAGCGGCTCGTACGTTTCCTTGTCGATGTACATATCCTTGTGATGGTACGGATGATCATCATTCTTCGGATCGAAGCGAATGATCCACGCATCGCGCAATTCCCAATTGTCGTTCGCGAACGAGAAACCGTACGGGCCGAAATTGTAATTACTGTCTTCGTACGGATACGCCATCGACTGTGAGTTCATGGGTGCGAAGACTTTTTGCTCGCCCAGGCAATCCCAGGTGTACTGCGGAGGAATACCCGAGAAGCTGCGCAAATCGTCGAATGTGAAGTCGGTGCCTTGCACAGAGTCCGTGCGCTGTGCCGTGGAGATACGGCGGGTTCGGCGAAGGTCAGGCACGTAGACCCAGGTATCATCGTTCTTCGCCATATCGAGCGGACCATCGGATGCCTTGTAGCGGTACTGGATTAGCGTAATACCACGTGCATCGAATGGCGCGAGTACATCGACACCAAACGCGAGCTGTCGCTTCTCGTTCTTGAAGATGTCGCCGTTGTTCTCGTCGAGGTACTTGGGTTCGGTGCGATAGCCGAGGAAGATCGTTTTCGCGTCACCCTCGTAGTAGAGCGGAAGCTGCTCGCCGCGATCCCAATAGGTATAGGACCATTGCGTACGGTCGCCGTCGCCTTCCCAGCGCTTGCCGAAGTTCCAGATGATCTTGAGGCCCGCTTGTGGATCACCCTTACAATCAATGGCTTCAGTTTGAAACGGCCGACCCGCTTTGTAGCTATCCAACGCACCGTCGCGGCCTAACTTGGGCTGGCCTTTGAAGCGAGTCGAGGCGGTGTTGTAGGAATCGGAAGCAGAGTACTCACGCTGAATCGGGCCTACCTGAATCGCCATACCTTCATAGAAGAAATATTCGCGATTCTCCCAGAATTCTGTCGGCAGATATTCCTTCAGCTTGTTCATCTGGTCGAACGCGACCGTATCGCCTTCCTTGAAAGGGAATCCCGGTGCTACGTCCCCCGCCGCGCCTTCCTGCGCGAACGAAGCCGACGCACTGAGGCCCAGAGCCAGGGTCATGGAAAAAGCGACCAACCGCATTTTGTATCCTCCTGATAGGGTCGTCTGACACGAACGAGAGACTCTCACCCGTACCTACGTGTGGCGAATCATACCCGCAAAGTGACGCCGCGGGCTACGAAAATCGAGCAAAACCGAGGCCTTCCCCAGAGCCGCTTATTGCGGGGTCATAATCACACTGGAGTTTTCCAAGTTTACCGCAATCGCGTGGGGGCCAAACCTCAGCGCCGGGGGGCAGGACACAGCGGTCCAACCGAATCGTCACCTACTCCATAAATTCGACCACTTATCGACGATGGAGCACTCAAAACTCCCCTCACTTGCAGATCGACTGCCGGCCGACTTTGAGGAATGCGAACGCCTCTCGCGCCGTGTGTACGCCCTCGTGGAGGAACTCGAACCGCTGATCCTGCGCCAACATGCGCTGGAGCGTGAATTCTCGGAGGGCGACCTGTACGTCCGAAGCGGTCCCCGGAAAGGCCAGCCTTTGACCCGAGTGGGTCGTCAACGCCGGCTCCAGGAGCTTTTATCGACGCACCGACAAGCGGTCGAGTTACACCGCTCGGTCGAGTGGCTCGAACGGCGCCGGGAATTACTGCTCCTGCGTCTCGCGGTCGCCAGCGATTCGTGAGGCGAGAGAAAAGAAAGTGACTTGTCACTTTCTTTTTTATGATCTAGACTTCGGCTCCGATGCAGGTTCAAGCCCCAAAGCAGGCGCGTAGCGTCGCCACCCGACTCCGGATCCTCGATGCGGCGATCGATGTGTTGGTTGAGTGCGGGTATGCGGGAACCACCACGCCTGAGGTCTGTCGTCGTGCTGAGATTTCGCAAGGCGCGCTGTTTAAACATTTCCCCGCGAAGACCGACTTGCTCGGGGCGACGGTGGAGCACCTATTCGGACGCATGGTCGAAGATTTCGCAGGCACGTTTGCCGCGGTGCCGAGAAAAGGCGATCGCATTCGTAAGGCATTGGAGCTGTTGTGGCGGACTTTCCAGGAACCACGCTTGCAGGCCGCGTTCGAACTCTATGTCGCGGCGCGGACCGATGCTGGGCTGCGTGAAGTCCTGGTACCCGTTCTCGAAAACCATCGCGAAAACATTCGCGTTGAAGCCAGGCGTCTGTTCCCTGAAGCCGCTGCCGGTGGGGCGCGCTTTGATCAAACGGTTGATTCGATGATGGCAACGTTGCAAGGCGCGGCGTTGACTGCGGAGTTGGTCCCCAACCCTGGGGACCCGAAGCTTTACTTAGAGATTCTCGAGAGGTTTGCGCGTCGAGAGTTCATGGCAATATCGTAAGGAGGTTTCATGTCGAAGCTTCTCTATTTTGCAGTGCCGGCATTTGTAATTCTTCTGTTGATCGAACTTGTGATCACTACGCGTCGGCGGCTAAATACCTATGAGTCTAAAGACGCTTGGACCAGCCTCGCGCTAGGTACGGGTAACGTCATTATTCACGGCCTGACCAAGGGCGTGATGTTCGTGATTTTTTTCTACCTCTACGAACATCGACTCTTCGAGCTTGGAACAGGCTGGCTGGCGTGGGTGGGGCTCATTATTGCCGAGGACTTCACTTATTACTGGTTTCATCGCATGCATCATGAAGTACGGTTTTTCTGGGCCGCACATGTTAATCATCATTCCAGCCAGTACTACAATTTCGCGACCGCGCTTCGGCAATCGCTAACGACGCCGTTTACGGGCCCGGTCTTTTGGTTTGCGCTGCCCCTGGTTGGTTTTCATCCATTGATGGTGATGACCGCACAGTCGGTTAGTTTGATCTATCAGTTTTGGATTCACACTGAATTGATCGATAAACTGGGGCCGCTGGAATGGGTGATGAACACGCCTTCGCATCATCGCGTTCATCACGGCCGCAATGTTCAATACCTCGACCGAAACTACGCGGGAATTTTCATTATCTGGGATCGGCTCTTCGGTACTTTCGAGCCCGAGGCGGAGCCCGTCGATTACGGACTCACAAAGAATATCCACACGTTCAATCTGATTCGGGTCGGTTTCCATGAATGGATTGCGATGTTTCGTGATGCGTGGCGTGCGCCGCGATGGCGCGAGAAATTCGGTTATCTATTTCAACCGCCCGGCTGGAGTCCAGACCGCCGCACGTTGACTGCGCGGCAGATGCAACGGGAACGCTTTGTCACACCGGCTTAGACGGCGCGAAAAACCGGAACGTCAAAAGTAGCGGCGTAGTCGAGCCCGCTGACGGGAGCCCGCGCATGGAGCATCCAACGTATGGCTCGGTCGCGCGAGTCGAGTAGCGTTTCAGGTATATCAGCTGGAATCGAAAACTGGACCGGTATCTCGATACCGATGGGTCCTAGTTTGAGCTCGTGCGTCTCTAACGCATAAGCGTGCTCCCAAAGTAATTTGGTCTCGCCCATGTTTTGTTTGCCGCGCATGTGTTCAACACAGGTTAATTTCAGCTGAACGCGTTCGGCATTTCGCAATTCGAGTGGCGCTTGGATTCGCGCGATCCACGATGCGCCCAGATCGGTGGGGACGTGGTCGAGTTCCAAGATCGACGTACCCCAGGTGCGCCAGCGAATCCATTCCAGTGCAGCCCAGGCCCAGAGACCTGCGCAAACCAGAACTGCCAGGTGATCGAGGCTGAAAATTTCGCGGCCACTCCGAAGTTCAGCGGGAAGGCTGTCGATCGATTGAATCGAAGCCAAGGTCCAAATCAGTGCGATGCCCGTGGCGGTCCAAACACGACGCTGATTGCCGGAGACTACCTTTCCCGACGCCCAGTCCGCGCGACTGAGCCACGCTGGCGTGTCTACACGTCGATGGAATGAAAAGCGCTTGAGTACGTCGAGCTGCACACAGAAGCCATCGGCGTGCACGGCGCTCGGCTTAATTCGTTCGCGGGTCAGAAGCGTGATGCGGTTAATTCCACGTCGGCTGGCGCCCAGGCTTCCTCGAAACCAGCCGTGACGAGCGCGGCTTCTTCGACCTTCTGCTGTGCGCGCAAACTTTCCGCCAATCCAAAGAGCGACCAGCCATTTCGGGGCACACGCGCCAAGTCATCGCGGTAGGTTTGCTCCGCCTGATCAGCGAGACCCGCTTGAAGCAGTGTGCGACCTTTCGCTTGGCGCATCGGAAAGAACCACGGCGGTGGCTCGGTATAGTTTAATCGATCTTCGATTTGGATCGCACGATCCAACGCGATCAAAGCCGCATCGAAATCGCCTTCGTCGGCAGCTAGCTCGGCGGCCAAATCATAGGACGCGATGCGTAGAACCGAAGCCGCACTACCACCGGCGAAGAGCAGATCACCCATCTCTTGGCTGCGCGCGAAACCGTTCAAAGCGTCGAGTTCAGTGCGTGCCTCGGCATTGCGATCGCTGCGAACGAACGCGAAACCGCGCGCATAATGCCAAATCGCGCGAACAAAGCTGAGATTTTCTGCGGGTTTGGGTTCGCCCAAGATCTGGTCCCAGCGACCAAATCTCACCAAGCTAAAGAGCGGCGTTGCAAGAAAATCCTCCACGAAAGGGAAAGCTTCGAGATCGGCGTCCTTTAGCTCGGCGACCAATTTGCGTGAGGAGAGCAGGGCGAGTTCGCTCTGGCCTTCGGTCGCTGCCGCGGCCCAGAGAAAGTGAACGTTGTGCGGGTAGTAGAGGGCACCGTAGATTCCGGCGCGGCCGCACCAGGCGAAGTAAGCCTCGTCTGATTTCGCTGCCCGATCGTTGGCGGCGACCGCATCTTGATACTGGCCAACCCGCATGTAGATATGCGCAGGCATGTGGACGAGATGGCCTGCCGCAGGAGCATAGTCGGCGAGCCGGTCGGCGGCTGCGAGCGCGCGCTCTGGCTGCTTCGATGCCTCGACCGCGTGAATGTAGTAGTGGTTTGCACCGGGGTGCAGTGGGTTCTTGGACATGACGTATTCAAGGACCTCAACGATCTCTGGCGTCTCGGCGACGGGTTGACCGTCCGCATCCCAGTGATTCCATGGATTCAAATCCATCAGTGATTCAGCGAAGAGTGTTGCGAGGTCGGGGTCATCCGGTTGACTCTGGTAGGCCTTACGCATGGCGTTGGCATAGGCGAGGTCCAACTCCGCTCGGTCGGTGTTCGGGTCTTCCGCGTAGCGCTGAATGATCGTGTCGATGTAAAGCTGTTCTTCCGGAGGTAGTTTTGCGCGCAGGCGGTTCGCTGTTGTCGCAGCGCGATAGGCTTGAGCACCTGCTTCGGGTCCCATGGGTGCATTGATGTTTGGACCCAGTGCATAAGCTTCGCCCCAGTAACACATGGCACAGGTGGGATCGAGTCGTTGCGCGTGCCGAAAGGAGCGTACCGCGGCTTCGTGGTTGAAGCCGAATGTATACGTCAGTCCCTGGTTGAAATAGCGCTGCGCAAGGGGACGACGCGTGGAGATCGGGTGATGGAGCTGACCTAAATTTTCGAGTAGGGGCGGGGGCTCGGTTGCGTCGCTGTTTTGGCGTTCCGAGCTTCCAATCCAGATGATCGCAATAATCGCGACCACCATGACGGCGACCAATCCAATAAGCCTCGACATTTCACCCTCCCCAGATTGAGATCGGTTCAGTATACCCTCCGCACGCCATCGATTGAGGAGATCATTTGAACGCGCGCTCAGTATATTTGGTAGGGGTACTGTTGGTGTACGGTGGCCTGTGGTTCAGTCTCGATGGCTTGAGCTTTGAAACTTCGAAGGATGAAGAGCATTTTTGGCCGACAAGTCAGCTGTTCAGTCATACGTTTCCACCGAGTTTGGAGCAGCTTCGTAGCTATAACGAACTGAATACGCCGTTACCGTTCGTGGTCTTTGGGCTGGTGGAGAAAATCTTCGACGGCGGCATCGCGTACGGGCGCCACGTGAACTTTCTGCTTTCGATCCTGGTGCTGCTCATGGTCGCGTGGCCGCGGGCAAACGATGATTGGCAGCGTGTGCGATCAGGCGCGGGGTTGCTGCTCTTTCCGTACTTCCTAGGTGTATCCGTGCATCTCTACACCGATATGATGGCGCTGTTCTTTGTGATCGCGGGTTTGAGTTTCCACCGCCGTGAACGTCCGATCGAGATGGCGATCAGCTTCGTACTTGCGATCGCATGTCGTCAGTACATGCTGAGTTTCCCCGCGGCGATCTTCATCTACGAGTTCATCTGGGGCCAACGCAGACTCGCGTGGGCCGCGCTGATGGCGGTGTCGAGTATCGTGGGGTGGGTCCTTTTCTTTGGTGGGCTTGCGCCACCGGTTGCGGTAGCGGCGCAAACATTACCAACGGCCAGCGTCTTGACTGTTTTCCCCGCGCACAGCCTCTACTTTTTGGCTTGTGTAGGTGCTTACTACGTCATGCCTGAATACGTTTTGTTTCAGCGCTGGCAGCAAAGCGGCCACGGGCTCGAGAAACATGGTTTTGCGTGGATTCTCGTGGCTCTCGTCGCCGTGTTGTTTCTTACTTTTCCGCCGATTCAGAACGTGGACTATTCGATTCCGACGATGGGTTTTTTAGACCGTGGGCTTCGCGCGCTGCTGTCGACACCGTGGCGAATCGTCGTGCTGGCGCTACTCGCGATGGTCACGGTGTTGCGGTTTGCACGGGTTAATCTGGTGGGTGTCTTGTTGCTGGCGAATTCAGTGATCCTGCTGAAGAGCCACATCGGGTGGGACAAGTACGCGCTGGCGATGATCGCCACGCTTTGGCTGTGTCACGGGCGGGACTCTGCGGTCCCACCCGTGACGACCAAAGTGACGTCCTAGTTAGGATCGTTCGGGAAACGACCCTTAATGCCGCTGCGGGTCTCAGTCCATTCAGCGGCGGTGGCGTGCATTTCACCGTTCAGGATGAAATACACCACCATTTCGGTATCGGCGTTCGAGAAGTCGCCGTAGACCTTCCAGGTGACCTTGTATCCGCGACGCGCGGGTTGCAGAGCGATCTTGTACATGCCGTAACCACTGCCATCACGGGCAGCCTTATTCCTGTACCGACAGTTCTTACCGCGGCCACTCACTTGGCAGTCGCCCGCTCCAATCGAACCGTCGTAAACGATTTCACCGGCGCCATTGACAAGCTTCAGCTGCATCGCGCTGCCCATCAGGGAAGCACTCTTTTCAACCTGCAAAACGCCGAAGCCCTTGAAGACATCGAGATCGCCGTTCCTGCCCCACTTGATGCGTGCTGGATCATTCAGAATCACCGGTGCACAGGTGCAGTCGGGACGGCAGACGGTGGAAACGCAGGCGTCGTCATCGGTGCCATCACATTGCTCAGTCGGTTGGTCCACGATATTGTTGCCGCAGATTTCCTCTGGGCACATGCAGTCTTGAGAACACTTACCTGGACAGGCCGCGTCATCGGAACCGTCACATTCCTCAGGCGGATCGACTGTATCGTCACCGCAGATACCGTCGACGGTGATTTCGATATTGTCGATGGCGCCAGAGCCGAGCAGCGTGATCTTCATGAAGTCCACGCCGGCAACGTTTACCGGAATCGCAATCGCATTATTGTTGCCAATCGACGGGATCGGCACACCGGGCGCGAGCAATATCCCGCCAGCCCCACCCGAGAAGACCTCGATGAAACCGACGGTCTCCACACCTTCGACGTCCGCTACGGTGACGGAGTCGATCCTCACCATACCTGGGCCGAAGCCTGAGAAATCGAACTGAAAGTTTTGTCCGGGTCGATCGGCATCATCCGGATCGTCGATCAAGCCGTCCATGGGAGAGGTGTCGACCAAGTCTTCCGCGATAATCAGTGTGTTGCCAAGGGCAGGGATGAAAAGATCATCGTCTCCGCCCGTGCAGCCACCGGTGCAAGTGGAATCGAAAATAATCGCTGCGTTGTCGGTGATCCCAGAATCCTTGCTGTCGCCGAAGACGCTGACCGATCCCGGTACGACATCTCCACTGATACCCGAACCCGAGGAGAGCGTGTTGATCACCATGCCCTCTGCGAGACCTTCAAAATCGATCGTGGACGCCGACCATGCATTCATAGCGATGACCATCGTCATCAATGCACTCGCTGCGACCGAACCCAATACGCGCTGAAGCATCATCCACCCTCCTTAAAGACTGTCCGTATTAGAACGCAGAAGCCTAGGTCCCGCCAAGGGGGTAAATACTGATTTCAACGCATTTCAACCCGATTTATCGGGTCCTAGGGCATGGATATGGCGTTGCATCCACAGTGGGCCCTAAGGCCGACTTCTTCGTGGTTCTGCGGGATGTTACGGAATAATTTGCGTATCACGCGCAGGCTCCGCATGCAGAGCCATGCCCTGGTGGGCTAGGGGAACCAGTTGAACTGAATGGAGTCGATCGCGGAATCGGACGGCAATGTGACGCGATAAATGAAGTCTTGTACAGGAAACGGGCAGGCGGGCGGGTCGATCGAGACTCCGTTCGATGCCGCGCACCAAGTCGAACCCAGGTCGGTGCTGACCTCGACCTGAACTCCGCCGGTTGTTTCTATCCAACTCGGGACGAGCGTGTTGAAGACGAGTCCGGTCGGAATCGTTGACGATACGAACTGAGGTGTTGCCGCTGCGCTGGCGACCAAATCGGCGATCTCCTGTCCGGTGAGAACGCGATCGTAAAATGCCAAGTCATCGAGGTAGCCGTTGAAGTCTTTGTTCGTCACATCGGAGCGGCGACCGATCATGAAGGTCGCTGAGCCGGGAGTATCGTTGGCCTCATTAGCCTGATGCTGAAGCGTGCCGTTGATATACGTCCGCATCGTCCCGGAGCCGTTGGCATCGTAGGTCAGCGCGATGTGATACCAGGTTTCGGCGAGCAGCGGCACATTCGAGAAGCTCGTGGTGCCCTTAGCGTAGAGCTGATTCTTGAGTTCCCCGGACGTGGTCAGCTGAACTTCGTACGCGTCATGGCTTCCCAGGATTCGTTGCGTATGTGGCGTCGACCGGAATCGCATCCAGAACATGAAGGTACCTACAGGGTAATCGCGTGGATCGAAACCCGTGACCTCAAAGGCGTCATTACTCGTGGACTCGAAACGATGGCTCGAAGAACCAATCCTGACTTCTGTTTGCTCCTGGGTTGGGCACTGGCCGCTGTTACACGCGCCCGGATGATTGGCAAGTTCGTCGGCGGTGACGCCCGCGGCGGGATCATCGTCGAAGCGATACAGGAATATGAGATTTGGGTCGCTGCTTGGGATCTCACCTGAAGCAGCCGGTTGATACAGCGTTGCGCCGTCCCAAACGACGGCGCTATGCGCCGCGATCGCTGGATTGAGACTGATATCCGTCAGGAAATCATCTCCAAATGAACCGCCCTCGAGTGTGCAGACCGCGCTACAACCGTCGCCATCAAGGTTTCCGCCATCGTCGCATTCTTCGGGTCCGTTGATGCCGCCATCGCCGCAGAATTCGGGAGACGTACATGCGCCGAGGTTCGAGCAATCTACGAGACAGACACTGCTGCCCGCATAGCCCCCCGAAGCCACACAAGACATGCCGTCACCCAATTCACAGAACTCGGGTCCGTTTACGATTGTATCGCCGCAGAATTCGGTGGTGATGCAGGGATCAAAGCCGCTGCAGGTTGGGTTGCAGTCTTCTGTGCCCGCGTAGCCCCCGATCGTGCAGGCTTGCGTGGTGGAATCGCAGACTTCTCCGATTTCCAAAATCGCATTGCCACAGACGGGAATCGGAATCGTATCGTCACAGCTACTATTGCAGAAGCCCATTTGACCGTTGTTCACTCCGTCGTCGCAGAGTTCAGGTCCGTTCGCGATGCCATCACCGCAGAACTCAGGGGTCTGACATGGGTCGAGTTGGCAGCCTGGGTTGCAGCTTTGCGTTCCCGCATAGCCACCAAGTACGCACGCTACCGTGGAAGCAGGGGGGTCGCATTCTTCGAAGCCCTCAACGAGGCTATCGCCGCAAGTAAAAGGGCTCGTGAGCAGTGCGACCGCATCATCGGCAAACGGCGGCGTGCCAAGAGCGCTGGGTGTTCCATCGGTGTTGATGAGTGTCGCGTTCGGATCGAAAGTCCCCGAATTCGGATCGAACCAGCGCAGCTCGTAGGTGCCGAGCGGCAATGTGATGTCGACCGCATCGCCATTTGGAAGATACACGGCATAGGTTTGATTCGCCTGTCCCAGACAGTGATTCGTGTTCGGATCGCTCAAAAGCACATCGCAATCGCTCATCTCTGTGAAGGGCAGGTTTGCCGCGAAGAATTCCGAGGCGTATCGCGTACGTTCCCACATAGCCTGACGTGTGCGGAATTCTTCGACGCTGCGATCATCATCGCGTCCAAAGTACCATTCGACGCCGGCTCCGCCTCCCATTAGGTTCGCCCAAAGGTGTTGTTTGCGCGCGACATCGTGGAAGTTGGGTGAATTTGCGTCACGGAACACGCCCTCGTCGAATGGTCCGAAGCCTTCGTCAATCATCACAAGCCATGGCCGGGCGTTATCGGTCGATTCACTGATCCAGAATTCGGTGTCATCATGGACTGTGCTGGGGTTCACGACCTGGAACGACATGCCCTCGAAATCTGGGTAGCCGAGCAGCGGGCCGAAGGTACTGTTGACAATGGTCTGGATCGGATGAACGACGATCGGATGATCGTAGGGATCCAGCGTGCGGATGTAGGATGAAAAAGCCTTTCGGTCGACATCGGCGTTTTCGCTTTCTTCGCCGAGGTTCCAGATCAAACCCAGACTATGGCCGAAGCGTGCGATCAACTCGCGGTAGTAGAGTTTTCGAATATCGCTCAGCGTCCCATCATCGAAATCATCGCCCGAGTCGGTGCCGCTGCCGTCGTTTTCTTTCTCCGCAAGACCGACATGGAGCAGCATGCCGCGATGATTCATATGCTCCATCACGAGCGCCCATTGGTCGAGTTTGCTGACGTCGTAGCGATCTCGAACCTTGGGATTATCGGCGTGGGTCCAGGGATAGGTGTCTTTTCCGTCGCCGCCGTCGATGTTGTAGAAAAGCACGTAGAAACTATTGAGTCCCTGCGATGCCACGTAGTTGATCGCACCGACGATGTTACGACCTTTCGAACCCTGCCAGCTGGGATCTCCGGGCATCCAATCGGTTGCATGCGGATCGTAGTGGTGCAGGCGGTCGGGAGTGTCGGGTGAGTTATGATCGTCGTTCAGGTCGAAGTCCTGGGTGTTGTCGAACTCGAAATAGCCGAAGAAATTCTCCGGACTGTTGAGTCCCGTCTTAATGTACGGAGTTCCTGTTCCGGCATGTCGCAACTTGGTTTCTCCGTTGTACTCGATACGGCCGAGCGCACGGAGATCTGGAGCGACCTTATTTGTGGGTGCGATGGCGAAACTGCCGCTCGCACCATCGAAGTGACTTGGCACGCCCGCGTTGGGATCTGTGCTCACCGCGACCAACGCACCACTGCGGAATGCGGCTTGGTAGGTCCAAGTTCCCGGCGCATCGGGAATAAAATAGGCCCGCCAGCGATCACCCACGGTTGCGCTGGTCTCGGCCGCATTACCATCTGCGGCGAAGAAGCCGGGTACGTCATAGGTTTGTCCGCTAGGGCCGGTGAAAAGAACCTGGAGACGATAGTCCGAAAATGGATTTGTGGTCGCGTCTTCATCTGTGGAGGGTCCGACGAAGCTGATCGTGACCTTGTGCCAGGTGCGAAGCTCACCCGTGATCGCGCCTTCGCAGATCAATCCATCGTCGACGAGTCCGAAGCCGGGATCGCCCGCACATTCATTATCGGCCTCATCGCAAATTTCTATTGCCCCGGGATAGGTATTGGGGTTGGTATCGTCGCAGTCCGGCCCACTACAGAGTGCGCCGTCGATGCCGTCGGCGTCTTCATCGCAAGGAATGCATTCACATGCGCTGCAACCGAAGCTCGCACTGCAGTCGCCGGAAAATTCGCAGAATTCCGGACCGTTTACGATGCCATCACCGCAGAGTTCCGTCGCGATGCAGGTATCAAAGCCGTCACAGGTAAGATTGCAATCCTCTGTGCCTACGTAGCTACCGCTGCTGCACGCTTGTGAATTGCCATCGCATACTTCGCCCGCTTCGATGATGGAATTGCCACAACCCACGACAGGAATGATCGCGGTACAGCTCGTGTTGCAGAATCCCAATTGGCCATTGTTCGCGCCATCGTCACAGAATTCGGGACCATTGATGAGTACATCCCCGCAAAATTCTGAACTCGTGCAGGCGCTGAAGCCGTCGCAGATACTAACACAAGTCTGCGTACCCGTGTAGCCAAGAGTGTTGCAGGGCTGCACATTGCCATCGCAGACCTCGCCTGAATCGATCACGAAGTTTCCGCAGAAGGGTTGGTTGGGGTCGGTGCAGATTTGCAGGCTTGTGAGTGAACTCACCAGCGCTTGTCGGCATTGACCGAGTCCATGTTCCCAACCACCGCTGGGGCTTATGCAGTCGGGATCGTTGGGATCATCAATCAGACCATCTCCGTCGTTGTCGATGCCGTCGCCGCAGTCGGGCGCTTCTGAAAGGTCCAACGGTGATGTGCATCCCGTATCCGCGGGGTAGTCGGTCAGCCCATCGGGCTCGTTATCCGAGCCATCGTTACATTCCGTTAAGATAGGGGGTGGATCGCCGCTGCCGGGTGCGGGTCCCTGTTGGGTTACACCGGCGGCTGGGTTGTCGAGTAGGGCGCTGTAAAGCTGACCGTCCTCTATCCAAAACAAGGAATTCGTTGCCGGTTCGATAACGAAACTCGTTGGCGCTGCGGTGCGACCATCGATAAAAATTCCCAATGAGAAAAGAGTCGTATCGAGCGACCAGATCGTGCCGATCAGGCCATCGAACGCACCAAAAAGCAGAAGGCCTCTTGAATCATCGAGAGCCAGGCTCGAGATGCTAATGCCGGGGCCGGCGAAAATCGGCGCGGTGCCGGAACCATCCAGGTTTGCCGTCCCAACCACGCGATCGGTTGCCCAATAGAGCACTCCGGCATTTGGGTCGAACACAACAGCCTGCAACGGGGCGTTGGGATCCTGCGCGTCAGCTGAAGGCGAATACAGGAACACGACTGCCAGCAGAAGCTGCAGAAGTATCCAATATATGCGACGGCAATTGCGCATCTTGCCTCGATTCACATGCCCCCGCGTACGGCATAGTACACGTTTTGCTTCTGGCCTGCGGGTTTAGTCCCCGCGGATGCGCTCAACCAGCTGACTGCTGGAGTGGCCTTTCACATCGCCGCAGATCGCGATACGCCCGCCGTAAGCTTCGACCGCTGCGCGCTCGGGCACGGTCGAAGCGCTCCAATCCGTGCCTTTGATTTGCACGTCGGGACGCAGCGTACCGATGAGTTCGTCTGCGGTCTTCTCCCCGAAACTGGTCACAAAATCAATTCCCGACAATGCGGCTACGACTTCCATGCGCTCAGCCAACGGAACATAGGGGCGCCCATCACCCTTGCTTACTCGGATACTTTCATCGTGGTTCAACGCGATAATGAGAATATCTGCTTCAAGTCTTGCATCTGTGAGCAAGCGCACATGTCCGACATGAAGAATGTCGAAACAGCCGTTTGCGAGCGCAATGCTGCGGCCTTGTTCTCGCTCGGGTCGAATACGCTCCGCGAGCTCAACGTAGTTAGGAACGATCAAAGCGCTCAATGAAGTAGCTCCTTTGCTGCGTTGATTACTTTATCCGGAGAGAGCCCAACCATACACGGGTGATCGATGGGGCATGTTTTAAGATGACAAGGTGAGCAGGGCGTGGGCTCGGTCAAAACGCGTTGCTTTTCCATCAGGTGTTCGGTGTGACGCGGATCTGTTGGGCCCATCAGTGTGATGACGCGGCACTGTCGTGCGACCGCGATATGACGGGGCCCGGTATCATTGCTGAGTAGAAGTGTGGCACGGTCAACCAACGCCACAAGTTCACTCAAGCTAGTTACCGGATTGACCAAGCACGTACTCGGCAGCGACATGTGTTTCACCACCGCTGCCGCAACAGCTTCTTCACCGGGGCCCGGCGCGATGATGGGATGAAGACCGAATTCCCGCTGCAGGCGATCGCATGCGGCGGCGAAATGTTCCGGCGGCCAGAGTTTACTCGCACCGAAACTCGCGCCAGGAGTAACGACCAAAAGTTCCGCGCTCGCCACGCCCGCGTCCGCGAGCCGCTGATCGATCGCTGCTGCGGCGAGTGGATCGAGAGCGAGATCCAATTCCGTACCCCGGTCGTCGCAACCGAGTTCACGTGAAATCCGCAAATACCGCTCCACCATCGATATCGCGGCGCGCTTACCATTCTCCGTAGGTGGCGTCAGTGTATGGCTCAGGTGTCGCCGACGCATCCAATCGCGTGCAAACCCGATACGCACCGGAATGCCCGCCCAGGAGGCGAGCAACGCGCTCCGCGCTGAATCGGGTAAGAGGATCGCCCAATCGAAGTCTTCACGCCGAAGCTGAGTTGCAGCGGAGATGAAGGCGAGAAGACCTCGGTCCTTGAGTGGAATAAAGCGCTGAACGTTTGGGTTTTGATCCAGCAGTGGTCGTATGCTCGGACGACCGGTCACCACCAGTTCGGCATCGGGATAACCGTGATGGAGCGCCCGCAGCGCAGGCGTTGCCATCAATACGTCGCCGACCCAATTCGGTGCGCGAACCAGTATACGGCGTGGACTAGAGGAAGTAGTCGAGCCGCTCGTCACCGACTTCTGCCTTCACATCGATCGTCGGGTCCATCGTCATTTTTTCTAGCCACCAGTTCACGCCGTTGTACAAACACGTGACCTCTTTGCATTCATGGCTCGCATCAAACGTATCCAAAATCTGGGTAAGCCCATAGCCGGTTTGCGCCGCCGAGTCCGTGTCTTTGTACGCGGTCGCGCTGGCGATTTTAGCTTTGTCCACACCGCGGTGCGCAGGGCAGTTATAGAGCCCCGTCGGTGTCAGAACTTGTCGTAAGGCCTGCACATGACAGGTCTTCGGTTGACGGGTGAATTCCTTCCACGTGCCTTCTTCGAGCACGCGTAGGTTGATGCTCTCATAAACTTCAAACGTATCGGTGGCGAGTGTTTTCGCGCGGTCGACTTCGCGACGAATTCTTGCAACCACGTCTGTGGTTTCAGCGTCCGCCTTATCGGGATCCATGACTTCGGCGCCGTTCTCTTGGCGCTCGAGCACGGGTTTGAATGCGATGTAATCAAAACGCGCGGCTTTGGCGCGTTCGGCAGCGAGTACGATCTCATCAATATTCTCGTAGATGACTTCGCCGTCGCGCGAGGCACCGCCCCAGACGACAATGTACGAAAATCCGATCCGCACCTTAGGATTCGCTGCCTTGATCTCTGGAATCCAAGCACAGATTTCGTCCAGATCGTTCTTGGGATTTGCGGGCTTGTGCATCTTCACGAAAAGATCATTGCTCCCCGAATCCAGCGAAAGCCGAATCCAATCCCGCTCGTCCATGTGAACCGCGGCGTCGAGCAAAATCTGACCGCGGCTTCCGTTGGAAACGATCGCGACCTGTAGGCCGAGCTCTTTCAAGTAACCCACGAAATCGGCAAAACGGGGATATAGCGTCGGCTCACCGCCACCGATCAGAATGACGGAGCGCAAGCCGCGTTCGCTCATCAGTCGGATCGAGTCGCGTAGTTCTTCTTCCTGGTGCTTGTGCTTGGTGTTGAGAATGTCCCAATCGATGCAATGCGTGCAGCGATAGTTGCAGGCGGTGGTAACGTCGAGGTTGATCGATACAGGCGCAATGGCGGGTGGTTCTGGATCGGCTTCTCCCGCTGCCCGTGCGCGCGCAAGTTCGCGACGCCAAGCCACATAGATCTCGAGGTTTGGAGCCAGCGATGGCTGGCGCAGCTTTGCGGTGAAATCATGAATCGCGTGCATCTTGTCGCGGCTCCCGTCGAATGTTCGGCCCGTAGCCTAGCGCCTCCGGTAGGCGTCGACCAAGGTTTCGAGTATTTCCGCACGAATGACGAGCGGCGTCGAGTCCGGGAGCGGTTGGCCTGCCAGGACTCCCCGAAGATCTTTGACGAACGCCGCAATCCTCGCCCGCAGCGGATCCGCCAGGGGAACCCGCCGCGAGCCGCCGTGGAGCTCCATACGATAGGAGGGCAGCTGGATCTCACGGTTGGCGCGACGGCCATTCACCTCGAACCAAGCCGGGCGCGGGTGGGCGACGCTTTGTAATAATTCAAGTGATACTTGAACTATGCATTGGGTCGTCTGGTACAAGAACTCGAGTTGAATCTGAGACTCATCGAGCTCTACGCGTTCATAACGGACGTCAGCGATCTCGACTGTGTCTGCCGGCACCAGTCTCTGGAGCAAACTCAGCGGGTGGGGAAGGCAGTCCCCTAGAAGCTGTACGCCTGCCGAAGCGGGTGAGAGACGCATCGCGAACCGCTCGAATTTCGCGCCTCGGAGTTCAGGATGCAGCTCAAAGAATGCGTTTAAAGTAAAAGGCCATTGGCTGGTCTCTTCAAGTAAAACTCCAGTGTTCTGATAGCTCCGAATCAACGCTGCGGATGCTTTGGCCAGCCCTGTCGGTTGCCAAATCAGTGGCTTCTCACAGAGCACGTGCAGTCCCGCGTCAAGTGCGGCTTCGAGGTAGTGGAGGTGTGTCTCGGAGGGAGACAGAATCGCTAACGCATCCAACGATTCATTGGACAACATCGTCTGCAAGTCGTGATAGGGAACGACGTTCGCACTGCAGAGTTTCGCAAGTTCATCTTTGGCAGCACTCGCGCTAGCGGCTCGGGTGCCGAGCACACAGGGCACTTCGGCACCCTCGGCAAGAAGATCCCGCACGACAAAAGGTCCAAGTCCCTGGCGTACGCGTCGTGCGCCAATGATGCCAATGCGAGGTGCGCTCACGCTTTAGCCACGCCTAGGTTGTCGTAAGCGGAGCGTAGTTCAGCCGGAAGCTCGTCGACAAAGCGGTCGAGTTGGGGGATGTAGCCCAAGTGATCGGCCAAGCGGAGCAGCGCGACTTCGGTTTTCATATCCGGAATTGCGCCTTCGCGGCAGAGTCGGATTGCATCTCGCAACCGATGCACCACCAGTTCCGCGTGTTCTTCCATCGCGCCGCCATCACCTGGCCCAAGCTTTGCGTTGCTTAGCTTCGCCGGCCCTGCGCAGTAATACACCTTCTCGTCGGTCGTACCCGGGCTTGCGAAGGCTTCGTCGCCGACCACGCGGAAGCTACCCGCATCGAGCCTCAGCCCGACTTCTTCCTCGGCCTCAATCGCGGCGCGGCGCTGCATCCCAGCTATGCCGGAACCGTCTTCGGGTTCGACCAAACCCGCGACGACTTCAACGATCGAATCATACGGACGGGGATCGGGGTGAACGAAGTCCTTTTCTCGTCTCAAATACAACGGCACGCGTGGATTCTCGCGTAACAGCACGCGGATACGACGCTCATCATCGATCTCATACAGGATCGCCACGACCGCATCACTGCCGGGTCGAGACACGACATCGCAAGGATAGGAGGCCGATGCGGATCCATCGTCGTAGAGATTCCTGACGATCAAACGCGACACGCGGAGAAAGCCCTCGTCGCAACGACTTTTAGAGGTTCGATCTTCGACGATCTCGATACTTTGGAGTTTCATCTGAGACGCTTTCGAATCTCGCGCGGATACTCGGAGAAATAGCGTTCGATGACCGGTAGGTCGAAGGACCCGAGGATCGATTCCTTCGGCTCGCGTTCGAGCAGGAACTCAAAAGATGCGCGCAAGAGCGTTTCGGGTTCAACAGACGGTGCGTAGCGCGCGAGATCGACGCTGCGTAATGTGACTTGGTGGGAGCTCTGGCTACCGGGCTCAATCACTTCAACTCGATAGGTCTCGGGGCGCTCAGTTTTGATGCGAATTTCTGCCATGCCGGGCAGTATAGCGAGTGGCGGAGCTGTCGCGCGTGTCCATCGACGGATCAGAGCGACGCGACCCATTGGACAAAGGATAGCGACGTCGCTATGCGCTGCCGATCGTTTGCGTATGCAAACCGTGGTTTTTCGGCAGTCGGGCACACTTCGAGACGGGTCTTTACGGATACCGGTTCGTGCCAACGAGGTCTACGCCGCGTGCGATGGTTTCTGCCGTTCGAATGCGGCGCTGATGGCGCCCGTTCAGGTGCACGCTGCGCAGCTACCCGCGGTTTGGGACGCCGAAGCGCTCTCGAGCCTCGCGGCTCAACCCGGCCAAGAGCTCCGCGTGTTGATCGTGAATGGCTTTGGAACGGGTTACGGCGATCTGATCCTCGGATCGACCGCTTTGGAGCGTCTGCATCAGGAGATCCGCAAACGCGGTAAGACTCCTGAGATCGACTTTCTGATTCGGGAGGGTCGTGCGTCGACCTATCGTGAGGTGTTCAAACGCAATCCGTATGTTCGACGTATTCACTCGGGTGTGTTGCCCTTGCACGAACTCAGGCATTACGACTGGGTGTTCTCGAATGAACATATTCTCTTTGATGCGGACTTTCCAAGTTCGCATATGGGCGACTTTTTCATGCGACGCCTGGGTCTATCGATCGAAGATCCACCAATACCGAAGCTCTATCCCGACCCCAAGCGTCTGAAGTCTACGCTGAAAGAAGTAAGGCGAATTCGAGACTCGCATCGCGGTGAACGCTTCGCCGTACTCAATTTCTTCGCATCGACGTTACGCGCGATTCCAGAGTTCGTTTGGAAAGATTGGATCGAGGCATTTGCCGTGGATTACCGCGTGGTCTTGATCGGCGCGCAGGGAAATGAGCGTCGGGTTCAACAGTTCATTTCAGGTCTTGATAGCGGTCTTCGGAACCGCGTCCACGATTTGAGTGCCGTCACCGCACGCAGCTTTGATGCGTTGATCGGAATTCTGGATGACTTGGCCGATCTTGTGATCACGCCCGATACCTCCGTGATGCATGTCGCAGGTGCGCTGCGAAAATCCTGCGTCGGCGTGTTCTTTTCTATCGATCCCGCGCTACGTATCCGAGACTATCCAAGCGTACAGGCGTTTTGCCCGGAAGCGTTTCGTAACTCACGGTTCTGGGGTAAGAGCCATCTCTCGAGCGCAGAAAACAAAGTTCTTGCTCTCGACCCAGAGTATGTTGCGCTCTGGCGTGCGATCGATCCGGAATCGGTGAAACGGCGATTTCGCTTGATTTAGCGGGATCTAAAGGCCCGAAGTCGCACGGCCGATAGGACAGGGATGCCCGCTCTGCGACGCCTACGCATTCTCATACTTTGCTTCGCTCTCGGGGGCTTGTGCCTCAGTGTCCAACGTCTCCGGGGCTCGTTTGCACAAGCCCTGCGTGATGGATCGATCGTAGAGATCGTGATGGGCCATGGCGATCCGCTCCCCGAGCGCGAGCCCTTGTACAAGCCCTTCAGCGAGCTCACGGAAGAAGAGCGCCAAGTTAAGCGCGACCTCGAATCGCAAGCGATTGACGAAGTTCGTGGCGATGTCGTGGTAAAGCGAAACGGGAGTCGTATTCGCGGACGTATCGTCGAGGACACGCCACGCGGAATTAAGATTGTTCAGAGCTTTCGTGGATCGGGCGAGATGGTGATGCCGATCCCTCGCAGCTCGATCGTACGTGTGGAGCGCAGTTCAGAGTCGGCGCCTGACATCACCTATCGTGATATTCGTTTCAAGATCGAATTCCCCAAGCTGAATCTCTACCGACGACCCCCGTTCAGTGTGATGACACCCAAGAACTATTTCGAAGTCGAAGGCGCGACGGGACTTCTTTCAACGCTGCATAGGCAGTTCAAGCACGCGTTTTCACCCCTGTTCACCAAGCCCGAAGGGGGCAAGAGTATTCAGCTGCTCTTTTTTGATAACGAAGATCAGTTTCAGGAGTACCGCAAAGAGCACGCACCGGCGATGGCATACGCGGCGGGTTTTTACAGCCCTTGGAAAGATCGCTTAGTGATCTTCGATCAAAAGCATTCGGAACAGGCCGCCGAGATAGCCGGCAAAATCGATGATATGAAGGAACAGTACGCAGATCGCATGACTTCGCGCGCGCAGCGTTTCGCGGCTTCGAGGTGGCAGCACGAGTCCAAGCGTGCGCTCAGTCGTTATTCGAACCAGATGACCAAACGACTGTTGCGCCACGAAGGCGCGCATCAACTCTTCTACACCTACGGTGTGCATGCCGAAGAGGGCGGCGAGAGTCTTTGGCTGATCGAGGGCCTTGCGGGTTACGCGGAGAATCAGAATATCGGTGATCGTCCCGAGGAGTTCATCGAGTTTCTCAATGGCGAGGGCCGCACTCGCATGCTGCCATTTAAGCGCCTGGTCGACTACGCGGATCGCACAGGGTTTTCGGGACTGGTTTCAGATGAGGACGTCACGATTCCCTACGCGCAATCCGCAGTTCTCGTCTATCACCTGATGCGCCCCGAGAACCGTGAACGCTTCTTCGAATTCGTACGCTTCGTTCGCGATCCCGAAAACGCGCCGAGCGGACTCGGCAATAGCTCACAATACGATCTGCTCTGCCGAACCCTCGGCACCACACCCGACGCACTCGAGCAGCGGCTACTCGCAGAGCTGCGCTAGCCGAGATCAACCGGGCGCTGATCTATCCCTACGACGCAATCATTCTCGACCTGATGCTTCATGGACGAGATGGGTTATCCGTCCTAAAGCGCATCCGTGAGCACGGCAGATCGACTCCGGTGCTGATCCGCACCGCACGTGACGAACTTGAAGGTCGTGTAAGGGGCTTAGACGCGGGAGCGGGCTAGCGTCGATACCACGCAGCGGCGGATGAAATCGCCGAGGCGGTATACGAAGCTATTCAGCCTTTGTCTCTGCTCGGCTGCTCCAGCCGATCGGACAGCCTCGTTCGCGTAATTCGGGCTCAATCTCAGCGTAAATCTGCTGATAGCGGTACCAGGGTACGGTGGTCCAGAGATGATGGATCAGGTGGTAGTTCTGCCCGAGAAGCAGAACGTTCCAGAAACGGCCGGGATAGATCCGTGTGTCGTAGTAACGCTCGCGTGAGCTGAAGGGGTAGTGGGGCAAGAAGTCGAACGCGAATGCGAGCAGCAGCAACGCCAGGAATGCCGGACCGATCCAGAGTGTGAGTACGGCGCCGAGCGTGTCGGTCAGATAAGCGCCGATCACCACAGCGAGCCAAAACGTTTCGATGGCGGCGGCTTCGACCAATTCTGCGCGGTTTCGCCAAAGTCGACGCCCGTAGAAGTGGGTACTGTACGAGAACAGAACGGCCAGACACCAAAGCGGTAGAGCCCAGCGCGGTTGCCTCGCCACAATCAAGTCCGGGTCTTTTTCAGGATCGTTGGTGTGGCCGTGGTGTGCATGATGGACCGCGCGGAATAGCGGTAGCGAGATCAGCAGCAATAATGCAGCGACCCGCGCCATTCCATCATTCGCCCAGCGCAGATGATGCCCGGTCCGATGCATGCCATCGTGCATTACGGTAAACGCGATGTACGCGGCTACGACCAACCACGGGACGATGATGAGTCGCGAAACGTCGGCAAGATATGCCGCGACGCCTGCTGCATACATCGCCAGCGATGCCGCGAAGAGTAGAACCGTAGGATTGAGCAGAGTCCGAGGTGGACCGACCCATTCGCGCTTGATCTGTATGGCCGTGGCTGACACCACCCTAGAGTATGGGGGCTAGGGGTCCCGGTGCAAGGGGCGGCGATCGTCCTCTCATCGTGGCGTCACAATGCTACGAGGACGCTAAAACAGATCGGTCGTTCCGGAGCACTCCGAGCCGAGCTGTTTAAGCAACGCATCAAGCGCTTCTTTTTGTTCGCGCGCGGCGTGAACAAGCTCGGTGGACTCATCACTTGCAATTGCTGCGGCTTTTGCGATCTCGTCGACGGCCTCAGTAGCGTCGGCCATACTTTTCTCGATCGACCCTGCCACTCGGTCAATCTCTTGACTTGACTCCATGGCCTCACTCGAAAGTTGCTTGACTTCGTTCGCGACCACGTTGAAGCCACGGCCAAACTCTCCCGCTCGACTCGCCTCAATCTTCGCGTTGAGCGCGAGCAATCGAGTACGGCTCGCAACGTGCTCGATCGCGCCCGATGCGGTCACAATTTCAGCCGCTTGTCTTGCCGTCTCTGCGGCTTCTTCGCTGGCTCTTTCTGCGATCTGCTGTGTTTGCTTTGCAGAGCTTCCGGCATTGGAACAACGCTCAGCAACCTGCTCGAGACATGCTGAGATTTCCTCAATTGTTTTCATGACCGTCGTGAACATCTCCGACTTGGATTGATTGGCGTCCTCTGAAACTTTCAGTGCTTGCTCCAGCTCCGCCGACCGAGTGGCGACGCGCTCCTCCAAGCTCCGTGCGTGTGCGTCAAGCAGATCCGTTTGCGTTACGATCCCCGCGATATGACCTTCCGAGTTGACGACTACGAGATGGCGGATCCGTTTGTCCCGAATTGCGGCCACGGCCAGCTCGATGTTGTCATGAGCGTCAATCATTGTGACCGGTGATGACATGACTTGACTCACAAGGTCAGGTATTTCCCCGCCAGCGAGCTGATCCTTGAGTACCCGAGTGAGATCGCGTTCGGTCACGATCCCGATAGGTGTACTCTCCTGACAGACCACGAGACACGAAATGAGACCCTCCGTCATCTTACCAAGAGCTTCTTCGATCGCGGAATCTGCAGCGACAGTGATGACCTCTTTCGTCATGATCGTCTCGATGAGATGCGCGTTACTCATATCTGACCGCTCCACGTTGATTCAATCGAACTCAGACGAACGAACGAATCACGTGAATGAAATCGGCAAAGGGGCCGGCAATACTGAGCCGACGATTCAGGATAGGAACAATATCGTCGTGGCCTGCAACCAGGGTTCTAGAAAAGTTCCGTGCTACCGGCCTCCACCGACTCCTGCCCGACACGTTTGTCCGCGGAGTCGGACGCGATCTCCGCATAGCCGAGCAGCACATTGGCAATCCGTTCCTCGCGTTCGTTCTGCGTACTCGCTTCGGAGGAGGCTTGTTTCAGTGTTGCTGAGAGTTCTCGGAGCGTATCTAGTCGCGCACCTAGGGATTCGAGAAGCTGACTTGTGATGTCATCGAATTGAAGGGCTCGTACTGCGCCACTGATGCTCGTGCCGATTGCTGACCCAATTTGTTCGACTTCATCCATCCGACTCGAGATCGTGTTCTCGAGACCCTGGACTCCGTCCACCATGCATCCTAGACGATCTTTGGACTCAAGCGCCGTGTCCAGATCCTTAGATGCTGTATTGTTTATGTCACCCGACGCCTGTTTCATTTCTTGCATACGTTCGAGGGCCCGGTGCACCGCTGTAGTGATCTTGCTACTCGCCAAACTCGTGCTCTTGGAAAGAGAGCGGACTTCCGCAGCTACGACCCCGAAACCGGCTCCGGCTTTTCCTGCCCGGGAGGCTTCGATGGTGGCGTTGAGTGAAAGTATACGTGTCTGATGACCGAGTGACCGAATCTCGTTGACCAGGGAAGTTACTTCCTCCATCGCTGTCGTGACATGGGCAATGTTCGTACTGATCTTCATCGATTCCTGGCTTACATTCTCAACCGTCTCAACGAAGTGATGAAGAAGACCGTCTGTTTCCTGGGCAAAACCACGGATGGTCACTTGTCCTTCACTGCTCCCCCCGATGCCTTCTGAGAGGATTTTTGTCATGCTGCTTGTGATGTCGGCATGCGCGCGCGTGTGCTCGGACATGGATTGAAAGCTTTCCTGGAGTTGGGCGACCGCGTCGGATACGATCTTCCGAACTTGTTCGGTCTGCTTCTGAAGGCCGTTCAATTCGGTCGTGATGAGTCGGTCCAATTCCTCGGCGGATCTGGCAAGTCTGCTTTGAGTTTCACTCGGACCCGTGTGTTTAGCGTCCGACATCGCGTTTGCCATCGTCATCCATGCCCACGCGACTATAACTGCTGACACCAGTATCCAGGTCGGAAGTGAACCCTCCAACGAGAGGCAGAGCGCGCTGAAGCTCACTGAGACAGGGATCCATAGCAACCGCGGCAAAGTTCGCCTCTGGGTTGCAGTGCCTTGATGGTGAATCGTCATGGATCTGTTCCCAGCGAAAAGGACCGTGTTCCCAAAGATGGCTAACTCCTTAACACCATCCTATCGGCCGCATGGGTCAGTTCTTGTAAGCAGGGTCAATTACGGACCAGGGCAGGGTTTATTATGTACTAACACTCGATAGTGTATGAATTAGGTAAGTTATTTCATTCAGGTGCCGACTCAAGGCAATAGAGAGCGGCACACCGTGTGGCTGGAGGTCGATTAAGTGTCTACACAGAGTCAAGCAAACCTGACGCTAGCGGACTGCGTGAACGTTGCGTCGGTAGAATCTCTCAGCGCTGAACTTAAGGCGCTGCTGACATCTAAAGCCCCTGTTGTCATCGACGCGACCGGCGTTGTTCAGGCAGACACCGCGGCGCTTCAGCTTCTATGTAGTTTTGTCCGAACCGTTCGTACGCAGGAATTAGGGTTCGAATGGGTGGGCGTGTCGGAAGTGCTCCGTGAGACTGCAGAGACGCTAGGGCTTTCTAATGAATTAGAACTCGGAGAGGCCTAACGGCTAGCCTCGAGGCCCGTGAGGGGGAAACAAATATGGCGAAAATTCTGACCGTTGACGATTCGAAAACAATGCGCGAGATGGTGGCGTTTACGCTCGAGTCGGCGGGACATGAAGTGGCCCAGGCGGAGGATGGCGTCGAAGCACTCAGCATTGCCAAGGGCCAGTCATTCGATCTCGTTATTACCGATATCAATATGCCCAATATGGACGGACTGACGCTAATTCCGGAGCTCCGAGCTCTTCCCGCCTTCAAGTTCGCACCGATTCTGGTTCTCACAACTGAAAGCGCCGCGGACAAAAAAACCGTTGCTAAGGAAGCGGGTGCTACGGGCTGGATCGTCAAGCCCTTCAAGCCCGAAGACCTTCTGGCCACGATAAAGAAAGTGCTCGGTTAAGCTGCGATGGCGCTGGATCTGGATCAATTCAAGCAGACCTTTTTTGAAGAGAGCGCTGAAGGTCTAGACATCATGGAAGACGGCCTGCTCAATCTTCAACCCGGCTCACCGGATATAGACCTCGTAAATGATATTTTCCGCGCGGCACACTCCATGAAAGGAGCTGCAGGGAACTTCGGGTTTAACCACGTCGTAGACTTTACGCACGCTCTTGAGACGCTGCTGGACGAAATGCGCGCCGGCAGTCGGAACGTGACAGAAGACACCGTGAGTCTGCTCTTGCAATCCGTTGATTGCCTGAGGGAGATGTTGTCTGTTTTGCAGGAGGGAACGGATCCCGATGAGAGCCGTTCGGTAGAGTTACTTCAGCAGATTCACGCGCTCTTGGAGAACTCGGGCGACACCCCGGCTACGGAGGCTGTTGCGGCAGAAGTACCGGCTGCTGAAGTCACGGGCTGGAAGATCCTCTTCGTACCCAACCCCGACCTACTGCGCACGGGAAATGACCCAGCGCGTCTCTTTCGAGTACTCAAGGACCTTGGCACGCTCACGGTCCAGGTTTCAACCGAACAGCTGCCTTCCCTTGACCAGTTGGTGCCAGAGGACTGCTATCTGAGCTGGTCCTTGACGCTCCTTGGCAATGTTGCAGAAGAGCAAATCCGGGAAGTCTTCGAATGGGTTGAGGACGATTGCGAGATCGAAATTAGTCCATTGGAGTCTGCGGCCCCGGTGCAGAGTGAAGTTTCCGAGCAACCACAGCGATCCGGAACCGACCGTCGTACCGGCGGCGATCGACGAGAGTCAGGTGGGAGCAAGGAAGCCACTTCAATTCGCGTTGGAACCGACAAAATTGACTCGCTTGTCAACATGGTTGGTGAGCTCGTTATTACGCAGTCCATGCTCAGTCAAGTTGGCCGAGGCTTTGATATGGATCGCCTAGATGCGCTTCAAAACGGTCTCGTTCAACTTGAGCGAAACTCTCGGGAACTTCAGGACGCGGTCATGCGTATCCGCATGCTCCCGATCAACATGGTCTTCAGCCGTTTCCCCCGTCTCGTTCGCGACATGAGTCAAACCCTGGGCAAGGACATCGAACTCGTCGTATCCGGGGAACAGACCGAACTCGATAAAACCGTGCTCGAGAAAATCGGAGACCCACTGGTTCACCTGGTGCGAAACAGCCTCGACCACGGGATCGAAGCACCCGATGATCGAATCGAGAGTGGAAAACCGCCACGAGGGACAATCCGGCTGCAAGCGGCGCACGAGGGAGGCAAGATCGTTATCCAGATTAGTGATGACGGTGCTGGTTTACCCGTGAACAAAATTCTCGCGAAAGCGAGGGAACGCGGATTGGTTGAGCCAGATCAAACTCTCAGCAAAGAAGAGGTCTTGGATCTAATCTTTCAGCCTGGATTCTCTACCGCTGATGTTGTCACCGATGTTTCCGGACGCGGAGTCGGCATGGACGTTGTCCGGCGTAATATCAAGGCGTTGAGCGGGATGATAGACGTCGAATCCGAGGAAGGAGTCGGTACGACTTTTACGATTCGTCTGCCACTCACCGTCGCGATCATGGACGGCCAGCTGGTGCGCGTTGGAACCGAAACCTACGTCCTACCATTGGTATCGATTGTTGAGTCTATCCAGATCGAAAATCAGCGTCTAAACGTCATCGCGAGTAGCCAACAGGTTTATACCCTGAGAAACGAATACATCCCGATCGTTCGGCTGCATGACCTATTCGGGCAGAAGCCGGATTCAAATGATCTTGATAAACAGCTTCTCGTTGTGGTTGAAGGCGAAGGCAAGAAGGCGGGTCTGGTGGTCGATGAGCTTTTGGCACAACAACAAGTCGTCATCAAGAGCCTCGAAACCAATTACATGGCGATCGAGGGTCTTTCGGGGGCGACGATTCTCGGTGACGGCACCGTCGCCGTCATTCTAGATGTGACGGGGATCGTGCATCTATCGAGCTCCGATCTTGGAGCGCCCACTGACCTCCAACCAACCGACCCCCAACCAACCGACCTAGATCACGCGGCTTAAGGAGAAAGTGCAATGAACCAGGAACAGAGCGCAGTAACCGAGTCAATCATCGGCAACAGCGATGGCACGTCTCAGTACTTGACCTTCATGCTGAACGATGAGGAGTATGGTTTCGACATCCTGCGCGTCCAGGAAATCAAGGGCTGGGACAGCGCAACGCCGATTCCGAATACGCCCGAGTATATCAAGGGTGTCATCAATTTGCGGGGGACGATCGTACCCATCATCGACTTGCGAAAGCGTTTCGTGCTCGAGGAGATTCCGTACGGCACGACGACCGTTGTGATTGTCGTCCGCGTAGAAGCCGAAGATCGTGAACGCATCATGGGTGTCGTTGTCGATGCTGTGTCCGACGTCTACAACATCGCGGACGCAGAGCAGAAACCACCGCCTGACTTTGGCGGGGGCGTGTCGGTTGAGTTCGTTAAAGGGCTCTCTACCGTCGATGAGAAATTGGTCATTCTCTTAGACATCGATCGGCTTCTCAATGCTGAAGAATTGAAGGCAGTCGATGCCGCAACGAATTAGGACAGGTACGTCTCAGGTTATTCAATATCGTTAAACCCGCTACGGCGAGGAGGGATACATCATGGCAGTAAGTAAGAAGGCAAAGCGTAAGAACCCGGCAAAGAAAGCCGCATCCAACAACTCAAGCCGCGAGATGGCGGCGAAGGTCGCCGCCATTGATAAGGTGCAGGCTGTGATCGAGTTCGAGATGGACGGGACGATCGTCACTGCCAACGAGAACTTCCTCAACACCGTGGGCTATTCGCTGGACGAGATCCAGGGGAAACACCACAGCATGTTTGTGGAACCCGCGTTCAAGGAGAGTGCCGAGTATCGCCAGTTCTGGGAGAAGCTGGGCCGCGGTGAGTATGAAGCGGCGGAATACAAACGGATCGGCAAGGGCGGCAAGGAAGTCTGGATCCAGGCTTCCTACAACCCGATCCTTGATCAGAAGGGCAACCCGTTCAAGGTCGTCAAATTCGCTACGGACATCACCGAAGCGCGCAATCGGGCGGTAGCGACACAGCGGTTGCAAAGCGCGGTGGATGACGCGATGACGCCGATGATCCACATCGATCGTGATCTCACGATCACCTACGCGAACGAATCGACCCTGAAGTTGCTTAAGAAGCACGAGCCCATATTGCAGGACGCCTATCCTGGGTTTAGTGCGGCTGCGGATGCAGTACTGGGTACCTGCATCGATACCTTCCATAAGAACCCCGCCTTCCAGCGCGGTATCCTGGGCGATCCCAACAACCTGCCGCATTCGGCAGATATTCAAGTTGGACCGCTCACGTTCCGGATCAACGTTGCGGCACTAAGGGACGGCCAAGGTCAGTTTGTGGGATGTGGCCTCGAGTGGCAGGACGTCACCGATGAACGCCGGAAGGAGTCCGAGGTTCAGAAGCTACAGAGCGCTGTGGCGGACGCGATGACGGCGATGATCCAGATCGATCGCGATCTCACGATCACCTACGCGAACGCCGCGACCCTCAAACTACTCAAGCAGCACGAGTCCACACTGCAGGAAATTTATCCTGGTTTTAGGGCTGACGCGGATTCAGTGCTGGGTACCTGCATCGATACGTTCCATAAGAATCCCGCCTTCCAGCGCGGCATTCTCGGCGATCCCAACAACCTGCCGCATTCGGCAGACATTCAGGTTGGACCGCTCACGTTCCGGATCAACGTAGCGGCGCTGAAGGACGGCGACGGAAACTACACGGGTTGCAACCTCGAGTGGCAGGACGTCACCCAGGAGCGCAAGAAAGAGACCGAGATCCAGCGACTCGAGACTGCGGTCGGGGGTGCAACCACTGCGATGATCATGATCGACCGTGATCTTGTGATCAACTACACGAACCAGACCACCATCAACCTGCTTAAGCGGTATGAGAATCAGCTGCGAACACTGTATCCAGGTTTCACGGCCGATCGGGAAAAGATTCTTGGAACGTGTATCGACACCTTCCATGCCAACCCGGCGCATCAGCGGGGCATCCTGAGTGATCCGAATAATATGCCGCTCAATACGGTGATCGAAGTGGGACCTCTCAGCTTCGACATTACCGTGACCGTGATCAACGACCTGGCGGGTAACTACATTGGAAATTGTCTTGAATGGAAAGACGTTACGATGCAGTTGAATGCGCAGACGCAGGTCGAGAACTTGATTCAAGCAGCATCCGAAGGGCGCCTCGATGGGCGGCTCGAGACCGCGGAGTTCGAAGGCTTCATGCAGGCTTTGGGAACCGGGATTAATGACATCCTCGGCACCGTCGTCAGTCCAATCAACGCGTTGAGCCAAGTGGTCTCGTCGCTTGCGGAGGGCGACCTGACAAAGCTCATGGACGGGGAATTCAAGGGTCAGTTCGAGGAGCTGCAGCAAGCCATGAATGGCTCTATGAGTCAGCTATCCAATGTGCTGAGGAACATTCGAAACGCGTCGGTGGAGATTAGTAAGGGTTCCGGCGAAATCGCAGAAGGTACGACGGAGATTAGTACTCGTTTCGAGGAGATGGCGTCATCCCTCGAAGAAACCGCGTCGAGCATGGAAGAAATGACCAGTACCGTGAAGCAGAATGCCGACAATGCCCGCGAGGCAAACCAGCTTGCAGTGGGCGCTCGCGAGCTAGCCGAGAAGGGCGGCGGGGTTGTAACCCAGGCCGTTTCCGCGATGGAGGAGATCAATAGCGCCAGCAAGAAGATCGCCGACATCATCGGTGTGATCGACGAGATTGCGTTCCAGACCAACTTGCTTGCCCTCAATGCCGCTGTAGAGGCGGCTCGTGCGGGTGAACAGGGCCGAGGTTTCGCAGTCGTAGCCGCGGAGGTTCGGAATCTGGCACAGCGCAGCGCCGCTGCGGCCAAGGAAATCAAGACGCTGATTCAGGACAGCGTTGCCAAAGTCGATGACGGGAGTCGCTTGGTTGACGAGTCGGGCAAGGTGTTGGTTGAAATCGTGGACGGTGTCAAAAAGGTTACCGACATCGTTGGTGAGATCGCCGCGGCTAGCCAGGAGCAGAGCACGGGCATCGAAGAGATCAACAAGTCCGTCATGCAGATGGATGAGATGACGCAGCAAAACGCGTCGTTCATCGAGGAAGCGGCAGCGTCAGCGGGCTCGATGGCGGACCAAGCAAAGAGTATGACGGAGCAGATGGAGGTGTTCACGCTTGATCAAGGCGAGCCGGCAGGTGGTTCAGCACGACCCGGTACACCGGCTGACTCGTCCGCTCGGCGTCCCGCAGCGAAGGCGGCGCCTAAATCCGCAGCGAAGGCGGCACCGAAGGCTGCAGCGGCGGAGAGTAGCGACGACGATTGGGCAGAGTTTTAGGCCGCTTAGACCGCTGAGAGGATTCGTGATGAACGATCTCATCGATACAGGTTCGGCCAGTGAGTGATCGAATTGAGTATACGATCTCAAAGCGCGACTTTGACTTCGTTCGGGAGCTCGTCTTTGAGCGGGCCGGGATCAGTCTCAGCGATAAGAAACGTGAGCTGGTCCTCGGCCGACTGTCTCGTCGCGCTCGCAAGCTTGGGGCAGCAAACCTTGAAGACTATTGCGACGGTCTTCGGGATGGAAATGAAGACGAGATCGCTGAACTCATCAATGTTATAACGACGAATACCACCTCATTTTTTCGTCAGCCGTTCCATTTCGAGCGACTTGCAAACGAAATCCTACCGGAGCTGATGAAGGCTCGTGAAACCACGCGAGAACTTCGGATATGGTCCTCGGCATGTTCGAGCGGACAAGAACCGTATACGATTGCGATGATTCTGAAGGAGATGATTAAGGATTCGGCGGGCTGGAAGATACGGCTGCTCGCGACGGATATTGACCACGATACACTCGCACGGGCCAAAGCCGGTGTGTATTCCCAAGACGTCATGGAAGAGATTCCGAAAGAACGTCTACGGCGCTGGTTTTTTAAAGGCAGGGGAGACCAGGAGGGCAAGATGCTGGTCCGCCCCGAGCTCAAAGAGATGGTCACGTTTCGCCATTTGAACCTCATGCAGCCCTGGCCCATGAAGCATGCGTTCGATATCGTGTTCTGTCGAAATGTGATTATTTATTTCAACAAGGAGACGCAGCGCCTGCTTTTTGAGCGTATGGCGGACGCGATGGCCGACGATGGTTACCTATTCCTCGGACAATCAGAATCCTTGTTCTCGGTAACCGACCGGTTCGAATTGGTCAGTCAAGCGCTCTACCGACGGTCCCGCTGATATGAATTCGTCGGACTCCATATGTAAGCGTACCGGCAAAGAGCTCCCCGATATTTTGAGCGGTTTCGAAGGGATCAGCCGCTACTGGGATCCCCAAGAAGACATGGCTGTGGCCAAGATCTTACCGGGTGAGTTCTACGTCACCCGGCGTTCTGAAACGATTGTCACCGTATTGGGATCGTGCATCTCAGCGTGCATCCGTGATCCCTTGACTAAGATCGGAGGTATGAATCATTTCATGCTCCCGAGCACTACCAATGAAGGCGAAGACTGGGGGGGGAGCCCGCTCAGTGCTGAGAATCGTTACGGCAATTATGCGATGGAGAACCTGATCAACGCGATCATCCGAACCGGGGGGGCGCGCAACCGGTTCGAAGTTAAAATTTTTGGCGGCGGTCAAGTACTCGCGAATATGACAGACGTCGGAGCACGCAATATCAACTTCGTGCGGGAGTATTTGGAGTCGGAGTCTTTAAAGATTCTGGCTGAGGACGTCGGTACGATTCACCCGCGCAAGGTTTACTACTTCCCTGAAACGGGCAAGGTTCAGGTCAAGCGTTTGCGTCGATTGAAGAACGACACCATCGAGCGGCGCGAGCGGGAATATATCAAGAAGATCGGTGGCGAACCTGTTCAGGGCGCTGTCGAACTTTTTGATTAGGACGAGAGAAGATATGTCGAAGACCCGAATACTTGTTGTCGATGATTCAGCGCTGGTTCGGCAGATCCTCACCGAGCTGCTGAATTCGGACCCGTCACTTGAAGTGGTTGGAGGCGCTGCTGATCCGTATATCGCGCGTGAGAAGATCAAAGAGTTGCAGCCCGATGTGATCACGCTGGACGTAGAGATGCCTCGGATGGACGGCGTCACTTTCCTGAGGAACCTGATGCGCTTGCATCCGATGCCCGTCGTCATGGTGTCCACGTTGACCGAACATGGGGCGGGCGTGACGCTGGAAGCTCTCGAGCTCGGTGCGATTGACTATGTCACGAAGCCAAAGATCGACGTGGCGAAGGGTCTGGATGGTTATCGCGAGGAAATTATCGAGAAGATCAAGATCGCGGCCAAAGTCCACAACAGTGTTTTGGAGAAGTTTGCTGCTGGAGATCAAAGAGCCGGCGTAAAGCGATTCAAGCCGGGTAGTTTTAAAACTACGAACGCCATTCTGGCAATCGGCGCTTCAACCGGAGGAACCGAGGCGATCAAGGAAGTCGTGCAAGCATTGCCTCCCGACGGGCCGGGAACCGTAATTACTCAGCACATTCCAGCCGCATTTAGTGGCCCTTTTGCGGAGCGGGTCAACGGCCTCTCCGCGATGGTGGTGAGTGAGGCTTCCGACGGAGACCAGATTCTTCCCGGGCATGCGTACATTGCACCCGGAGATTACCACCTGACCGTAGAGCGCGATGGCGCGAGGTTCGTGTGCCGGCTGGATCAAACACCGCATGTGAATAGGCACCGGCCTTCAGTCGATGTGATGTTTCGTTCGGTTGCAAGAAATGTCGGGGCTAACGCGATCGGCGTGATCTTGACCGGTATGGGCAAGGACGGTGCTGTCGGTATGTTGGAAATGCGAGAAGCCGGCGCGCCAACGATCGCACAGGACGAGAGATCCTCCGTTGTTTGGGGCATGCCAGGGTCTGCAGTTGAGATCGGCGCGGCCGACGATGTTCTCCCATTGGATCAGATTACCGGACGCGTCTTGGGCCTCCTAAAAGATAGGGATTCGGCATGATCATCGATCCGAAGACCGCTTATTGGACCTGCGCGTGGATCAATATGCTCGGGATTGTCGGATGTACCATTGCTGGTGTTCGTCAGATTCGGCGGAAGAATGTCATAAGCCATCGTCGTTGGATGCTTTCCGCGGCCTTTCTGACCGTCCTATTCCTTGCGTCGTATCCTTTCAAGTTGGTCTTTTTAGGCCGCGAGGCGCTAGAGACCTGGGACTGGATCTCCGTAGCCGTTCTTCGCTTTCATGAAGTCTGTGTTGTGATGATGCTGGTTTCCGGTGGTAGTGCGTTCTACCTCGCTACCAAACACGGATTCATACAGATGTTTTCGAATCCCGGCGCTGTAGCGTCGGACCGTAGCCGGCTCCATCGGCGAATGGGTCGGGCTGCGATGGTATCAGCCGTTCTCGGCGCGTTAACCGCGGGGTATGTACTACTCGGCATGTATCAAAGACTTTAAACTTGGAATAAACATTGTGACCTTGGGGAGGGGATCATGTTACATCGACTTATAAATTTAGGGCTTGCTGGAATACTTTGTCTGCTCTCAGCCAACGCTGTGGCGGGCGAGGAATGCTCGTATTGGTTTCCAGACTTTGGCTGCGAGCGGGACGCTCGCTACGACGGGTTCGTTGCACCGATGTCGGCGCCGTTCCTATTTGAAGACCCGTTCATCACGACCGGTATATCCGCATGGGCGATCTGGCACGACCTACCCGAGAGGAGTCTGTTCAACGGGGGCGATGCACGCGCGGTCGCGTTGCAGTTCCGCGTTGCGGTGACGGACCGTCTAGCCTTCGTGGCGTCAAAGGACGGTCGTATCTCGATACACGGAGATCAGGCGCTGCTCTCGACCGCACGTGGATATGGAGATCTTGGCGTTGGCTTCAAGTACGCACTGATTGATCGGCCTGACCAGCGTTTTATCCTCACGCCTAGTCTTCGCTACGAGTGGACCCAGGGCAGCAGGATCACTTTCGGAGGCAACGGCGAGGGCGTTTGGATTCCTGCGGTGTCCACCGGCTGGGCTACCGGGGACCTTCATTTCCTTGCGGACCTTGGAGCACGTCTGCCCTTGGACGGAGACGAGGAGAGCACCCCGATTTTCTACAACTTGCATGTCGACTACGCAATTCGCGAAGGCCTGGCTCCCTTCGTTGAGATTAACGGGTTGCACTACGTGGACGACGGCACAGGCGTTGCGATGCACAAGCTCTCTACCGGAGCTCGGCTCTCACTCGCAGCAGTTCAGGCGGCCGTTGGAACCGGAGCCTTCGAAGGAAACGATCTTTTTAACTTGGGATCCAATGGCGTGAAGGGCAACGATATCGTGTCACTTGCGGTGGGGACACGCTTTGCGCTGAGCAACCGACTTTCTCTGGGGGTTGCCTACGAGTTGCCGATCAGCGCCCGAAAAGATCTTCTCAAGCAAAGAGTTTCAATGAACCTATTGTTCGAACTCTAAACCGCCAACACTGCGGCTAAGCCGCTTCGGCGCCTTCAAGCATGATGTCTTGAATGGCGCCGTACGCGTCGCCCCATGCGGTTTCGAGTTCGGCCGTCCAGGCATCTCCCGCCACCTGGGCCAAGGCTCGCAGTAAAATACCGCCGACGATCGGGTAATGCGCTTCGACCGCACCGTATGACACGTGGCGTGCCCCGAGTTCACGGAGCGCAGAACCGAGTTTTTCCGGCTCTTCCAGTGACGTGACAACAAGTGACAGTGCGCCTATCAGCTTTTTCTTCTGTTCATCCATGGACGCAGGGAAAAGGTCCCTGACCTGGGGGTTCTCGCTAAACAAAGTCGTGTAAAAGACTTCTACAAGTTCCCCTGCATGTGGCTTGACTAGGTTGAAACTGGACTGGAGAAGTTCGACATTGAGACTCATATTCGCCCTCGGCTCGCCCAATATGGGCGTCTTCCAGTTCTCGTCCTGTCAGCGCAACAACTTTAGTGTCATGCAGATACACATTATTGTGAAGCGGCTAGGCCCCGATGGACGTTTCTAGCTGCCTGAGTCGCCGCCGCGCGGCTTCGCGGACCTCCTTGGCAAGGTCTTCACCAATTCGGCGCAGGTCCGCCTGTAGGCGTCCGAGATGCATATCATCGTCCGCTTCGAGCGCGGGACGTATGACGAAGGTCGTAGTTTCCGCGTCCTCCTGATGGGAGCACACGGAGACAACCCAACGGACGGACAATAGATTCTGCCGGTCATGGAGAGACGTCAGGTGTTCTGCCATGAGTTCGGGGTAGATCGTGTTGGCGGAGTAGAACCAGACCTGGGGTAGGTGAGGGCGCGCGCCTGGGTGCTTGTGTCCTTCACAGGACCAACAAGGCGTAACCAGTCGAAGTGACGCAAGACTATATACGAGCGGCAATACCTGTGGTTCGATCGGGTATCGATCCGGATCGCTGGAAAGCGCACGGCCTGCTTGCGGACACGCCGCGGAGCACTGGCAGCAGCATGATGGCGAGCGACGTTCACAAGAGCAAATCAACTTACAGTCTGGGCAAGGTCGTACCTCCTTGTCCGAAGGCTGCTCAAGAATGCGCTTGAGGTTCGCTATTCGCTGTTCTTGTTCATTGCCTGAACTTTCGGGACGCCGGATTCGCATTGAGAACTGTATCGCCCAAACGCGCCAGCTAATTGAGCCCGGGTCCCACCGCTCAGATCCCATCCTTGGCAGTTAGCGTGATCGGCCAAGAAGCCAACCGCCAACACGCAACTGGCGGCATACATGATCGGTTTTCAACACGACCCACGTCCCAGTTGAGATCTTGCAGATATGCATCTGTGTCTGAAATTCTGTGATTCGGTTGTAACTGATCAAGAATGACATCTCGCGATGCGCACGGAGTGATAGCGTGAAACAACTATTGGAGGAACTAGTCATGAAGTTGCGCATTGTTCTGAGTCTATTTTTGCTCACTTCTGTGGGTTGTGTTGTTGAGGAATTTGACCTGGCTGGTGAGCCGAATGAAGAACTCATCGCGTTCTCCTATAACGGAGCCGAATTCAACGCCCGTGGATACATGCACGGAAAGCAGGATCGGGATATCTGGGTACTAGATTTCTCGAATGCCAGGCGCGGTGGCATTCATACAGTCGCTGCTGCTATGCCGCCACATTCGCAGGGCTTCGTCCAACTCTGCTTACAGGGTACTGCACCCGGTCCAATCCCGGTTGTTGGTTGCGAAGCAGGCACCGTCGTGTGTCGACCCGACGGAACCGGATGCTTGGCTGCAGCGCAGGTATCGGCTGATCCGAAGAGCGGCGTTGACTCGTTGGTAGTACTCTTCGACTTGATCGCCGCGCCGCAAACCGCCTACGGCTTCCAGGTCTCGAGTACATACGAGTAGGTTCGAACGTGGGTCAGGGTCAATCCGTCGTGCCGCATGCGGATGATCCGCGGCATCTCTATGCAATAGCGGGATCGACGACATGGCGGATCGGCTCCACTGCGAACCCTCATTGGTTCCAGTTGCGCGCGTGAGCTCGGCGGATGATCTAAACTCTTCCGCATGTCAAAGGAAGCTCATCTCCGCGAGATAGACGAAGTCGGCTACACGATTATCGAGAACGCAATCGACACGGACGCAGTCGAGGCTCTGCTCGCTGACCTGGTCCGGCTCGAGCGCGAGCTCACCATCCAGCCAGCGGAGAACGTCTTCGAGGGCAAGCGCACCTGGCGCACCTACAACCTGCTCGCGCACGGCGCTCTATGGGAGGCGATCCCCGTGCATCCTGGCCTGCTGCCGATCGTCGAAGGCGTGCTCGATCCGGGCTGCCTCGTATCTTCGCTCTCGTCGATCGCGATTGGGCCCGGCGAGAGCCCGCAACCCATCCATGAACCGCCCCGGTTATTCCGGAGGCTTGGTTACATGAGTCCGACCCCCGTGGTCTGACTCTCTTGTGTTTCATAGTACCCCGTCTCGAACTCCGCCGGTGGAAGGTTGCCGATGGGCTCAAGGAGGCGTCGATTGTTAAACCAGTCGACCCATTCGAGCGTTGCAAACTCGACCTCTTCGATGTTCCTCCATGGACCGCTTCGACGAATGACTTCCGTCTTGTAGAGGCCGTTGATCGTCTCGGCCAGGGCATTGTCGTATGAATCTCCAACGCTTCCCACGGACGGGTCAATGCCTGCATCTTCGAGTCTTTCGGTGTAGCGGATCGATAGATACTGCGTACCCCGATCGCTGTGATGAACGAGTTTCTCGTGGTCCGGTCGCGCATGCAGGGCTTGCTCCAATGCATCCAAGGCAAGATCACTTCGAAGCGAGTTCGACACCCGCCAGCCCACGATCTTGCGTGAGAAGACATCGGTGATGAAGGCGACATAGACAAAGCCTCTCCAGGTGGCCACGTACGTCAGGTCCGCGACCCAGAGCCGGTTCGGGCGATCCGCAGTGAACTTGCGCTGAACCAAGTCCAAAGGTCGCTCCGCCTGTTCAACGGTGATCGTGGTCTTGGCCTTTCGGCCTCGAACCACACCCCGAAGACCCATTTGACGCATCAAGCGCTCGACCGTGCACCGCGCTATATCCACGTCTTCACGAACCAGTTGTCGCCAGACCTTCCGTGCTCCATACACTCCAAAGTTATCCTTCCACACCCGCTCGATCTTCTCGCGCAGCTCCGCATCCCGAACCGCTCGCTCAGGAAGCTTGGACGGATCCGCTTCACGCGCCTTGCGCGCGTAGTACACTGACGGAGCGATCGGCAGTTGCCTACAGATCGGCTCGACCCCATACACCTCGCGGTGGTCATCGATGAACGACACCATCACTTCGGTCGGCGGTCGAGCTCCGCCTGTGCGAAATACGCCGATGCCTTGCGAAGAATCTCGTTCGCCCGTCGGAGCTCGCGGTTCTCGCGCTCCAGATCTTTTACCTGAGCGCGTTCATCCGTCGTGACCCCCGCACGGCGACCGGAGTCAATCTCAACCCGTTGCACCCACTTGCGCAGCGCCTCCGGCGAACAGCCGATCTTCGAAGCGATCGACCGAAGCGCGGCCCACCGCGTGGCGTGCTGGCCCTCTTGATCCAACACCATCCGAACCGCTCGCTCCCGTACTTCCTGTGAATATCGATTTCTCTTTGCCATGACTCCATCCTCTCAAGAAATGGAGTCTCCGGGAAACTCGGGGCGGTTCATTCTTTGTGTAGTAACTCACGAAGGCAAGCAGTCCCACAACGAATGCCATCAGCGTAGAAACGATTTCTACATTCGTGTGAAGGTCCGTATTTCCTCGCCAAGGGGAACCGCTTGAGATACCAAACAAAGCGAGCAGCACGATTACCGTGGCTGCATATGTTCGATTCCTAAAGTGAACTTTGTCGATATTCCCCCAAATCATTGTCATCTAGACCGAACGGTTCGTACAGCTCGTAGCGCCTGATCGATCAGGTCATCGACAGTTCGCCCCGTCTCAGGAAAGGCTGCAAAGCCGAGTCGGGTATTCAGTTGGAATGACTCTCCAGCCTTATTCGTAAACTGAATCTGGGACAACTCGTCACCCATTCGCCCAAGAACACCCGCTGCGACTTCCGCCGAGCTTCCATACAGCACGATCGAGAACTGACCATCCGACCAATGACCTCGGATATCGGTACTCCGCGAGCTGGCAATAAGATAGTCTCCAATACTTTCTAGAATCTGATCGCACTCCCGAAAGCCATGTTGCTGACCAATGCGATCGAAAGCCTCGATCTCGATCATACCGAGAGCAAGGTGTTCTCCGAGCGACTGGGCGCGAGTCAATCGATGCTCGGTTTGATCCAGAAACGCAGTCCGAGTCAATAGACGTGAAACGGGATGATGACGTCCATGGTCGCGTTGCTGCCGGTGGCGCTCGATCCATGCGGTGGCCCGGGTGATTAGTTCTTCTGCCACGATTGGCCTAACCACATATTCATCCGCGCCAGATTCAAAGCAAGCCAATCTAGTGGTTGGGTCACTTCGATCGGATATAAACATGATCGGGAGTTTCTGCCACTCTTTGGTCGCACGTAGAACCTTGCAGACATCCACCCCGCCGATCGTGGGCAGCTGAACCTCTAGAATCAAAAGGTCTGGCTCCACCGCGTCTAAGGCCATAAGAATTCTTTCGGGTTTCGTGAGGACAGAAACTCGGGCACCTATGAATCCCAGAACTTCTTCGACTTGGCTGCTCAACTCTAGCCCACCATCAACAACCAGGACCCGCGGAGCCTCGTGATCTCCCGCTCGCCCGAGAAAGCGAATTCCAGCGACTAAATCGTCCTCCTTGAGCGGTTTTACCAGAAAGAGCGAAACACCTGAGTTTGCGGTTTCGATTCGCATCTCGATCGAATCATCTTGAGACAAACAGATAACAGACGCACGCGCCATACCTTCAAACGTACGAATCTCCTCTGCCAGCTTCAACGTCTCGATAAGCTCCGCGGTTTCAAGATCGAGGACAACGCCGTCGAACGGCCCCGTCCCCAAAAGATCTCGCGCCTCTTCGAGTGAGCGCGCCGGACGAGCCGCAATCATATGCCGTCGGCCAATCTCCTTGATCGACTCGATGATCTTGTCGTCGCGCGACACCACGATAACTTCTGCGATGACCGTACTCATGGCGCGGTCGCGTGTTTTCGTTTCTCGGGCGCAGGCGACCGAAACTCCGGATGCGCCATGACGAACCAATTGCTGGCGAACGAGTTCTCGAAGCTCGGTCCAGCTCTCGTCACCTAAGTCCTTCCCATCCAGCATTCCAGTGAGCACAGATTCAATCGTGCGAGCCACGTCTGCCGTTTCCGTGACCCCGTAGGAGCCAGCGGTTCCATAGAGATTATGCGCAAGCCGCATCGCAGCATAAAGCGCATCACGATCGTCGGGGTACTGCGCCGCCTTCTCCAGGCCCTCCTCCACAGCGGCCCAACGTTCGGGCAGTTTGGCCCTAAACGATGCCTGCAGCTTATCGAGCGCCGACGCCGGCTCCGATTCCGTAACCTCCTCAACGGGCTTCGCCGGTTCCTGATCGGCGATCCGATCGGGGAGTTCGAACCCCGGCGTAATCTCATTTAGAATCGGCTCCAACTGAATCAATAGTTGCGCTGCGGTCAGCGGTTTATGGAGCAATCGCAAAACGCCAAGCTGATACGCCAAGCGCCTAAAACTTTCATCGTCCCGCCAGAATGCGGTGATGAAAACCGCACGGGAGTGATCGCCCGCACTGCGAATCTCTTCAAGAAATCGAATTCCCGGTCCGTCCGGTAAAAGGCCATCGACCGCGATCAGATCGTACGAGTTTTTCTTCAGCTCTTCATGCGCATCTGACAATCGCTCCGCGCATGTCACGTTCCAGCCAATGTCCGAAAATGCGCTAGCGATCAGTGTGAGAAAACTCGGATCGTCATCGATCGCAAGTAGTTTCCGCTCCATGCTTTGCTCCGACCCGTAGCTGGGTACACCACATCGTGTTTATATTCAGTGAACTATTGCATCGGTCGATTACACGTTATGTCTTAGCGAACAATCCATTGCCAGGGCATATGGGAGCCGTCGTGCGATTCATACTATTTCTGTTCTTGTTGCTCAGTGTCGGTCTGGCAACGCTCCAGTTCTGGAGCTGGGGCATACAACCCGAAGTAGATGTGCATCTGGCGACAAACAACGCCTATGACGACACTGTACCTGGCCCGATCCAGCCAATTCCTGAACACCACGCACTCGACGAGAATCTTATAGCGTTAGGACGACGCCTATTTAACGAGAAAGGCCTATCTCCTGATCATTCGACAGCTTGCGCCAATTGCCATCAACCCGATCACGGAGGTAGCGATGGGCTTCCAGTCTCTGTTGGCATTCGAGACGCACTTGGCACGATCAATGCGCCCACGGTTTATAATAGTAGCTATAACTTCAGGCAATTCTGGGACGGACGCACCGACACGCTCGAGGACCAGGTCGACGGTCCATTAACCCATCCAAATGAAATGGGATCGTCTTGGGAACACGCGCTGACATTTCTCTTCACGACCGCCACGTACCAAGCTGATTTCCTGCGGTTGTTCAAAGACGGCCTAACGGCAGATAACGTTCGTCATGCCATCGCGACGTATGAACGCTCTCTAACCACCCCACACTCCAGATTCGATCGCTATTTACGCGGAGACAAAAACGCGATTACCGACGACGAACGGTCAGGCTACATAACGTTCCAAACCCTCGGATGCGCGGCATGCCATCAGGGCGCATCCGTAGGTGGCAATATGTTTCAGAAGATCGGACTCTTCGGCAACTATTTCGCCGATCGAGGTGATATTACGGACTCAGACTCGGGTCGCTACAACGTGACGGGTAACGAACTCGACAGACATGTGTTCAAGGTGCCTAGCCTCCGCCTTGCAATCTACACGGCTCCGTATTTCCATGACGGCTCCGTCCCTGATCTACGCACTGCGATTCAGCTCATGGCAAAGTACCAACTGGGCCGAGAAATATCCGAAAACGACATCCACCTGCTAATCGCGTTCATCGGTTCGCTTGCTCCGCCATTGGAGGCATTACCACGATGACCTCTGGTACTTGGCTCAGAGTAGCATCTGGCGGAGTGCTTCTTGCACTTCTTCTATTGCTTTACGCAGGAGCCTATCACATCGATGCGCTCGAACACGGCAGGTACTCCAGCGGAATCAGGCAATTGCTGACCCATGAGTCAATACTCAATCAACATCTGATGGAATCCAGTATTGATCTGCGTAAAAACTACGACGGTATCGTGGTTGATATTCGCGATATTGACCGAATCTATGCGCCGATTTCAGTTCCTCCTACATTCTTCCGCGATGATACTCGACGCGTCTATACCCGCGCGCTCGAGGACTACGATCGACTGCGGGCGCCAAAGATCGCGTTGACAGAGCGTTTCAAAACTGTGAACGCTCGGCTGAAGAACTCCGAACGCTATTTCCCCGCATTTTCGCAACAATTACTCCATACGATTCGGTTGATGGATGCTGACCTTCACCTGGCTGCGGTTGAATCTGTTATCACCATACTCGCATCGGCAACACGCGACGACTCAGGATCCTGGCTCGATGCAAGAAACGCTGTCACGAGGCTTGCGGACATTACGACCAAGGTTGACGCTGACACTGCGAGCGATCTAACAACGCTCGTCCAACACGCGCAGATGATTCTAGACAGCCGGTCCGAGCTTTCTGAAATTCTGGATCAGTTGACCACAGTAAGCGCGCAGTCAAGAATCCGACATCTACGCGATGCGTATTGGAACGGATACGACCAGGAGCAGGCCCGGACTAAGCCCTACTTCATCGCCCTACTCACCGTGGTTCTGCTGGCGTTTGGAGGAATTGCGTACATTGATGGACGCTTACGATACACGATGTCTCGCTTGGCCTGCGCAAACGAAGCACTGGAGAAAACCGTTGCTGAGCGAACATCGGAGTTACAATACCAAAACCGCGATCTTGAATTGAGTCGAGCACGCGCAAGGGCCGTGCTTGACAGCTCACCCGACGCCATCATCTCACTGAATATGGAGGGACGCATTCTTGCACTCAGTGATCGTAAGAGTCAGGTACTGGGATTCTCGGAGCCTGAGATCAAGAATCGAATGATTGCAGAGGCAATATTTTCCGAAACTCATGTGGCCGACGTAAGCATGTGGATTCATAGCATGCAACTCAGACATCAGGCAGGCGAGTTACCTTCCGAATACAGGGAACTGTCCTGCGTAAAAAATGGTGGCGGGGTGTTTGATGCCGAGGTGAGCATCACCGTAGGGGAGTCACAAGGAGAAGCCTTCTTCGTTTGTCGGATTCGCGATATCACTGAGAGAAAACGAATCGAACGCCTCAAAGACGAATTCGTATCCGTAGTGAGTCATGAACTACGAACTCCGCTGACGTCTATTCGCGGCGCGATCGGACTGGTTCTGGGAGGTGCGAAAGGCGAACTCAATGAGGACATCGCGTCCATTCTCTCTATCGCCAGCCGTAATACGGAACGGCTTAGCTTGCTCATCAATGATATCTTAGACTTGCAGAAAATCGAAGCCGGGAAACTCGATTTTTCTCCACGGAGCGTGGATCTCATTGATCTGCTGGAAAGTTCTCTCAACGAAAACACAGCCTACGCCCAACAGCACGAGATCTCATTCCGTCTGATCACGAATACAGACGATTTGCATATCTGGGCAGACCCAGACCGCCTGCGCCAAGTCATGGCAAATTTGCTATCCAACGCGGCCAAGTTCTCTATCGCTGGCGACGAGGTGCTAGTGGATGCCGCGCCCCATGGACAGAACATGATCCGGGTAACCGTTTCCGATCATGGAGAGGGAATACCTGAGGAATTCCGCGCCTCCATATTCGATCGGTTCACGCAGGCGAACGGCAGTGCAATCCGTAAACAAGGTGGGACCGGACTAGGGCTCGCCATCTGCAAATCGATCATGGCGCAACTCGATGGTCGAATTGATTTTGAGTCCGAGATAGGAAAAGGAACCAGCTTCTACATCGATATCCCGATCGCGGGAAACCAGGCAACCTAAGCCAGCGCGCGCTGAACGCGCGCCAGAAGCTCTCGAATGCTGAAAGGTTTCGCCACATAGTCGTTAGCACCGATCTCGAGGGCTTTGACAATGTCATCTTCCATGGCCTTGGCCGTGAGCATGATGATCTGCGTATCCTTGATTTCCGGGTCACCGCGAACTTCTTGAAGCACTTCGAGCCCCGTCATGAGTGGCATCATATGATCCAAAATCACAAGGTCTGGGCGCTCGTCGCGAATCGCTTCAAGACCTTCCTCGCCATCACCAGCCGTCACTATATTATGTCCCTGAGCCCCGAGTTTGAAAGCGATCAACTCTGTCATGTCCGCATCGTCGTCGATGATCAGTATTGTGGCCATGATGGATCTCCATAGGAAGATACTGGGCAGCTAATTAGCTCATATCATCTATCGGACTGACTAAGTTGTTTCTACACCTTTTCGTGTCATCGAACCCCATTCACCTTTGCCCCGTAGAAAATCGACGAACCCGCACAGCTTCCACCAGGTGTTTAGCTGGCGGTATCCAAAATTTTCAACAGCGGCGAGAAAGACAAGTCGACCTAGATCCCATAGGCTCGAATAGCGTCCAAAGGCTCGGTCTTCCAAGACAATCGCGGCGATCGAGACCAAGATGCTGTAAAGAATCGCCACCGTGAACAGCACGAGTAGATAGTCTAGATCTACGATGCCAGTCAGATATGAAATCGGAATCACGAGCCATCCAAGTAGCTCCACAAATGGCGCAAAAAGCTCAAAAAACAGCTGTGAAGGCAGCGCTACAAGACCCACCATCTTGTAGCGAGGGTTTCCCATCATGTCGCGATAACGCCAGAGTACATCGGCCAGCCCCCGGTACCAGCGATTTCGTTGGCGACCGAGATCTCCCAATGTTTCGGGTGCTTCGGTCCAGCAAACCGGTTCAGGGACGTAGCTAAATCGATACTCCCGCCCTTGCTTGTGCAGGAGTCTATGCAAACGCATCACCAGTTCGAGGTCCTCACCCACTGTATTGTGTGCATAACCTCCGGCCTCCACCACAGCTTTCTTTTCGAAGAGTCCGAATGCGCCAGCAATCAATAACAGGCCACCGACACGACTCCAACCCATACGGCCAAAGAGAAATGCGCGAAGGTACTCGACCACCTGAATACCGGCCCAGGTATTTTTCGGAGCCTGGACGCGAGACACGTGACCCCGCTTAATCTCGCAGCCGTTTGCGATACGGATGATCCCTCCAGAAGCGACGGTCCGTTTTCGGTCATCCATGAATGGTAGCGCGACCTGTATCAGTGCATCGGGCTCAAGTAGCGAGTCGCCATCGATCGCGCAAAAAAGCGGATACTTTGAAATATTGATCCCAGCATTCAACGCATCGCCTTTGCCACCATTGTCCTTGTCGACAACGACCAGGTTGTCGTATTTCTTGGACTCGTATACTCCGCGGATGGATTCCGACCTCACCACTGGATCATAACTCCTACTCACCTTGATCAGCCCAAATCGCTCTATTAACACTTCAAGGGTGTTATCTTTTGACCCATCGTTGACGACGACGATCTCAAAACGTGGATACTTAATCAGCATCAGTGAGCGGACACTACTCACCACATTCGCCTCTTCGTTATAGACCGGTACCAATACGGAAATCGGTGGCGCAAGCGGAGACTGGAGCAACGCAATCTTCTCACGTAGGTGTGCTCCTTCGACCGAGCGCATCGTAGCTTCATAGCCAATGACCATCAGGATAAGGTAGTGCGCATTAATCCCAAAGAAGTAGATGAGAATCCAATCGTCCATCGCACGAATGATCCGGACGGTTATAGTTTGCATAGCGATTAGAAACGCACTCATCTCTTCGCTGGTGATGATCCCGCTAAGGTCAGATAGTTCCATTGCTCATGCTACCCCCGCCGCATGTACTTGCAATGCGTAAGCGGCCGCCCCCCGTACTAACTCATCCGGACCTTCGGCCGCTCTTTCCAAGGCCGCAACTCCCGAATATCCTATCTGACAAAGTGCGACACCCGCATTCAGTCGGACATGTCGATTCTTATCACCAAGCGCGATCCGAAGCCTGCGAACCGAATCCGGGTTTCCGATCGGCCCAAGCCCTTTCACCGCCTGGCAGCGTATCTCCCAGCGGGGATCCTCTGCGAATCTCATGAAGATTCCGAAAAATCGTTCATCTCCAATCTGCGACGCAGCCTTGGTCGCCTTTATACGTACTTCGTCATCCGGGCTGTACATGAGGTTGAGTAAGAGACTTGTCGACGACTCGTCCACCGCAAATGGAAGAATATCGAGTGCCGCCTCTCGAGCATCTCCTCGTGCACCCTTTCGAATGAACTCGATCAGTTCGGGTGCAATCGCTGTTCCCAAAGACACTAAGACATCCTGTGCGCGGCAGACGAGGTATGGATCATCGCGCCCCAGCATCGGAACGATGTCCCCCGCCACACTCGGACCAGCGATGTCCGTGAGCGCTCGCATTGACGCGACTTGAACACGCGCATCCGGATCACTGAGCAATTTCTGTAGATGCGGGATAGAAGCAGCCGCGCCGAGTACACCCAGATTGGCCGCAGCCTCCGCACGGCGCACCGCGTGGCTAGCGCGAAGAGATCGAGTTTCATCGGCAATCACTCCAATCTGCTGACAGAGTCTGGTGAGTTGGATGGCGTCGTCTCCGCGAATGCTCATCGCGATGCGAACCAGTAGATCGCGAAGGATACGGCGGCGACCGCGGGTCACAGCCTTCCGTAGCCGGGCACAAGGCTTACCACGTTCCAAAGCGTCAAAGACCAACGGGCTCAATAGCGTTTCAGCTCTTGTACGCCGACGCTGAGCCAGCGCGACCCATCCACGCCGGAGCGGCAACGCGAACATCATGGTTACGATGACGACCCCCTGGGCACCAACAGCGAGCATCAACAGTTCGTGAAGCTGGAACTCTAACTGGGGCATCACTCACCAAACGTATAGTAGTAACCAAGTGTCATTCCGTTACGATCGTAGGATGAATGCCGATGTTCGAGTTCGTAGCTAAGCCGGATCGCACTTCGGTCATGTAGACTCCATTGAATACTCGCGAAGCTGGTAGTCACCCGTATGGCTGCCGTCGTCGTATTCGTGACTCCAGCAATGAATTTTTCTCGACCAACCGCTAAGCCGAGAACACCACTCACCTTGTGGCCTGAAAAAAGCAGGAGCCTTGCTTGCCCGGCATCCGTGCTGCCTGAATCGGATGCGTGCGTGTAGGTGTAGCCAACTTCCAGCGAATACGGGCTACCGGGCCAGAGCTGAAGCGTAGGTGATAACGTGTCGACATCAGTGCCGCCGGGGTAGTTCGACCTCTTGTATCGAACTGTGCCTAGCAGATTTCTATGCAGCTTCTGAACGACTCCGAAACGGTACACCTGGTGAGGCAGGACTTGGTTGTTATTGCCCAACGATATGCTCGCATCAAGTGTCGTGCCGTCACGGAGTCGATGGACCAACCCCGTCGTCCATTGAACGTCATTTTGATTCGAACGGTGATAACGGTCGAGTCCTCCAAAAAAACTCCATCGGTCCGGACCCTGCCAGGACAATGCGAGCGTTTGCTGACGCCAGTTATCGAATCCGGAGTTGAGCTGGGACGAGCCAAGACTCACATCCGCGCGCACCCGACCATGACGTCGATCACCCGCCAAACGCTCAAGGCGCAGACCCACCTCGGCGTTTGTGGGATCGATCTCCCAGACTTCTTCGTACGTTGCACGCGCCGCGTCTGCACGGCCCTGCCACAAAAGGATATCACCCAGCGTTAAATGGGCATCGACGTTGACTGGTTCCATCGCTATAGCAATGCGTAGCTGAGCTTCTGCCTCCCGATAGCGACGAAGCCATCCCAACGTTCGCCCGTGAAGAACTCGGGCCTCCACGTATTCAGGGTGATTCTCGATTACGCGTTCCAAGTCGTCGAGAGCTTCTCCATGGCGCTCGGTCCACCCTAAAACACGAGCCCGCTCAATGCGGATATCTGTGGCGTCGTCATCACGTTGCAAATATTCGGAGTAGACGTCAATCGCTTCACGGAGTGCCCCAGCTTCGATCAAGCTTCGCGCATCGTCCTGTACGCTACCAATCGACTCTGCCGATACGCCCCGGACGGCGATTAACGAACATAACACTACTATGTAGCCACGCATGTGACATTCCCTGGCAACAACTGCCGCGTCATCCATCGGAACCCGCCCATGCGATCTCAAGCCAACCAACAGACGCGTGCTATGCCTTCTGTCGCCTAAATGCGGCCGCTACACACTAATGTCGCGCCTGGCACTAACATCTTGCTGATTGTTTACATGACTTGAGATTTACTATCTCGGTCCCGATGACATTATTCAGTGTAGGAGACGCTCAATGGAAACCCGTACGATACTCATCGTGGACGACGAAGATGACATTCGTGAAATTGGAATACTGGCATTGGGTGACGTCGGCGGTTTCACGGTTGCACAGGCTTCATCCGGTAAGGCCGCACTGGAATCGGTTGAGTCCATCTCGCCCGACATCATTCTGCTCGACGTCATGATGCCAGAAATGGATGGAATGACGACGTTAAAGAACCTCCAGGACATGGAACTTACCGCAAACATTCCCGTAATCTTTATGACGGCTCGCGTTCAAACAGCCGAAGTTGAAGAGTACCTCAAACTCGGCGCACTCGGAGTGATCCCGAAACCCTTCGACCCCATGAGCTTGGCCGATACGGTCCGGCGAATTGTCGATGGCTGAGAATACCTCTTCAAAAGTGACCCGCTCCGGTCGTACCAAGATCAGCCTTTCGGTCAAAATGGTAACCGCTTCTATAGGTTTGATCGCATGCACCAGCATTGCACTAGCATACGTATTTCTCGATGAGTTCAACGAGTCTTTGCTCAGAACGCGAATAACGGAGCGCGAAAACGAGATTCGGATGCACGGTCAGCACATTCTTGCGGACATCGAGGAGTTACAGCACGACCTCGTCTTCCTATCGAATGTTCCACCGATCTCCGGGATCATCCGCAGTCGTAACTCGAGTGGAGTTGACCCTCTGGACGGCAGCACAGACACCATCTGGCGAAGTCGACTCTCGACGATCTTTCACGAAATATTGGCCGCAAAGCCACATTATCTTTCGGTCCGTTACGTCCTTGCAGAAGACGGTGGCAACGAACTAGTCCGAGTCGAGCGCCATGGCTCCCTTGTGGTGGAAACGGAGTCACAGCAGCTAATCCACGGAGATGCATTCGATCACCTTCTTGCTGCGCTATCTCTCCGCCAGGGTCAAACCTACTTTACTGATGTACATCTGCGTCGTAGCCAAGACATCATTTCGAACCCCAATACTGCTGTGATGGACGCGGCCACGCCGTTCTTCGATAGCAGTGGACGCGCTATTGGCGCAGTGATCGTCCAATTGGACTTCCGAAGTATCTTACATAAACTAGACGAAGCAAATCAGTGGAACTCTGAGCTAACCTACTTCGCAACCAACGACCAAGGCGACTATCTTCTACACCCGAATTCCGAGCTGACATTTGGATTTGAATTCGACCGCAAGCACCGCATCTATGACGACTACCCCGAGGTAAAGACCTTTTATAACACATGGCAGCGCCAACCGGTGATCTCCACACGTACAGGTAGCGACCTCGAGCATGATCTCCTTCACGCAATCAAAGTACAATTCGACCTTCTAGACGACAAGCGTTTCTTTGTCATTGCGTCGTCAGAGTACTACAGCGACCTCATCAAGGACGTGGCATCGGTTAGAAACCAGACAGCGTTCGTAGCATTTCTCATCATCCTCGGGGTAATTCCGGTCATCATCGCTATATCTCGCAGACTTTTTCAGCCGTTGCAAGAAGCGACTCACGTGATTGAGGAGTATATCGCTGGGAACTCAGAGGTGGAGTTCCCAGAACCGAGTTCAGATGAAGTCGGGGTCTTGATTAAAGCATTCAAGACCATGATTAGTGTTGTAAGAAGTCGCGAAGATTCCATGCAGGATTCTCTCCAAGCGCAAACGCGCCTTACGTCAGTAATGGACCACTCGACGGATCTGATCGCGATGTTTGACAGAAGTTCCATGTCGCTAACCTATTTGAACCCAGCTGGAGTTGCCGTACTCGCAGCTGATGGCGTGATTGATCCATCCCGACTGGTTCTTGAAGGTTGCTTCAGCCCCACCGAGCGCGATCGTATCGAAAACGACATCTTGCCCGACGTTGATAACAACGGTGTATGGAACGGCGATACTTGCTTGATTCGACATGACGGGTCTGAGCTACACGTGTCTGCCGTCTTTATGTTGCACAAAGCCGCGACCACCGACACGGGTTTCTATTCCATCATCTGTCGAGATATTTCGGAGCGAAAGCGCGTAGAGATACTGAAAGATCAATTTGTGTCGATCGTGAACCACGAGTTGCGTACTCCGCTAACTTCCATTCGGGGCGCGCTCGGGCTAATCGGGAGCGGCGTATTGGGCGAGCTAGATCCCAAGATCCAACGCATGGTGGATATTGGTACCAACAACTGTGACAGGCTTGTTCGACTCATCAATGATCTTCTTGATATACAACGAATGGGCGATGAGAACGCTCGATTTAACTACGACTCGGTTAATCTCTCGAACATCGTCGGCGACTCGATCGATGGCCTCGATGGCTATGCGACTGGATGCTCCGTCCGTATCGATTTTGTGGACAACACAACGGGGCTTCCCATCTATGGCGATGCTGACCGGCTCATTCAAGTCGTAACGAATCTCATTTCGAACGCGATCAAGTTTTCCCCACACGACGGACACGTGGTTGTCCGGCTGGAGGAACACGGCAAGGAATGTCGCCTTTCCGTGATTGATCAAGGTCCTGGAATTCCCGCGGCCATGCAATCAAAAATATTCGACAAGTTTTCTCAAGTCGATTCCTCTTCCGAACGCGCCAAGGGCGGCACAGGACTCGGCCTATTCATCGTAAAAGAAATCGTGGATCGCCACGGTGGCAGGATCATGGTGGAGTCAGAGCTCGACAAAGGGTCTGCGTTCCATGTCTGGCTTCCGTTATTAAAATCGGTGGATTCAAAGCTAGACGACTTATTGGTCGCCAACAACAGCACCCGAATCCTAATCTGCGAAGACAACCACGATGTTGCACTAATCATGAAGACCGAACTCGAAGGTCTCGGTTACCAATGCGATATCACGGGAACCGCTGCCGAGGCAAAGGCGAAGTTGGCCGCAGATAGATACCATTTAATCACAGTGGATGTGGAGCTGCCGGATCAGGATGGAATATCCCTTGTCCGTGAGCTCCGTGAAACGGAGGCCACCAAACAACTGCCTGTAATCGTCGTTTCCGCAAGCCCGGACGGTCGAGACGCGATGAAAGGTAGCGCTCTTCAGATCGCGGATTGGATTACAAAGCCGATCGACTTCGAACGCCTACGGTCCGCGGTCAAGATGCATCGACCTTCCGAACAAGAGCGCGCCAGACTCCTGCATGTCGAAGATGATTCCGATATCACAGACGTCGTTCGAGAGATCATGGCTGACCGCGCGACGGTCGTCACCGCGACAACTCTCGATGCTGCACGGAAGTACCTCGCGACCGACAAGTTCGATCTATGCATTTTGGATCTGACTCTTCCCGATGGGAAAGGATTGGAGCTTATCGGATATCTGAACAGCGGAGAGATCGATCGTGTTCCGGTCGTAATCCTAACCGCCGACGACACCGCCAGCATCCAGGAGTCTCCCGTTGTTGCGACGCTTGTCAAGTCACAGGTCAGCAATCAGCAGTTATTTACAACCATTCACGAATGCATCGAATCCTCAGTAACCGAGCGCATAGCAGCAATCAAGAGTCCCTAAGGATTACACAATGCCGATTGAAGCCAATCTGTCAGCATGCGGACGTCATCTTACGCTTCAAGTAAGCGACAAGTTGGCTCTGGCCGATCACCGTGCGTTTTCTGATGCGTACGAAAAGAGCGACCCTCGCCCGGAAGTGATCGAGGTAGACATGAAATCAGCGAGCATTATCGATAGCTCTGGACTTGGCCTGCTTCTGATACTTCGCGAATTTGCGCTTCAGCATACGATTGAGGTTCGCCTCATCAATTGTGAAGACCAAGTTCTCGATACATTGTTGACTTCCAACTTTTCCGACTTGTTTGTCATCGGCTAAAGGTTTTATATGAATATTCTAGTTGTCGACGATGACCCCGATAACCGATTGCTCCTGCGAACCTTACTGGAGGCAGCCGGCCACGATGTTGCCGAGGCTGAAGACGGAGCGGAGGGCGTGGCGAAATTCGATCTTGTTGCGCCCGATCTGGTTCTGATGGATGTCATGATGCCAGGAATGGACGGATACGAAGCCGCCAGACGTATTAAGCGACTGTCCGGTGAGGCTTTCGTCCCCCTAATCTTTCTTACCGCCATAAGCGAAGAGGTTCAGTTGGCACATTGCCTGGAATGTGGCGGTGATGATTTCCTGTCGAAGCCATATTCACCAACCATTCTGCAGGCAAAGATCGCCACTCATGGCCGCCAGCGAGAGCTGCATAAAGCTCTCCGCGAGCGCAACGTCAGCCTCGAGGAGTACCGCGCGCAAACGGAGTATGAGCAGAATATCGCTTGCCGACTCTATGAACGTATCGTCCAAACCGATAGTTTGGATTCGAAATGCCTTCGGTACTCATTGTCACCGATGACCATTTTTAACGGCGACCTCGTGCTCGCGTCGAGACACCCGAGTGGTGCGCTACGTGTAATGGTCGCGGACATGACAGGCCACGGCTTGCCAGCTGCGATCGCAGCTATGTCTACGGTCGATTGCTTCTATTCAATGACGCGAAAGGGCTATTCGCTTGAGCGGATGTTGAGAGCGCTGAATAGAAAACTGAATGACGTATTACCCACCGGTCTGTTTTGCGCTGCGGCGGTTACGGAGTGGCATCCAGATGATGATTCGATCACAGTTTGGAACGGCGGAATTCCTGAGATCGTAATTCGGAGTGGGAAGACGATCAACAAGCGAATTCGTTCGACTAGTCTGCCCTTGGGTGTTGTGCCAGACCATCAGTTGCAGTACCAACCACAACATATTCCAGTCTCGGAAGGCGATCGGTTGTACATGTACACCGATGGCATCGTCGAGGCGCCAAATGACTCTGGCGAGTTCTTTGGCCAAAAGCGATTCGAACGCTGCATCGTGGGGCCCGTCAATCCCAGCGACATTTTTGATACAGTGCGTGATTCGGTAGAAGCGTTTCGCCGGCCGGGGGACCAGACCGATGATATGACATTGCTTGAGATGACTATCACTCATGACGCCAAGAAGAAGCACGTCATTGCTGTCCCGGAAAAGAGCACAGGAACAGTACACGGAGAATGGAATATCGAAGTCCGTCTCTGCGGACAATCGATTTGCAATGTGGACCCTGTGCCGCAATTAGTGGAGCTTACCAGTGAGATTCAAGGATTCGAGGCACATAGGAATCAACTCCACTCGGTAGTAACCGAGTTATTTTCGAACGCATTGGAGCACGGAGTGCTTGGGCTTGATTCGGCAATGAAGAATACGCGCGAAGGGTTTTCAGAGTACGTCAAGCGAAGAGAGGCCTACACGTCTCTTACGGAAGACAGTTGGATACGAATCCGTTTAGAGAATCATCCGACTGAGAACGGTGCAAGCCTACTGGTGGAAGTTAAGGACTCCGGGCCCGGATTTGATATCGATCGGCATACAGCTTCTCAGCCGAAGGAAAAAGACTTTGGCGGACGAGGGATTTCACTCGTTCGTAGGCTCTGTAAAGTCGTGGAATACGTGGCGCCCGGCAACCTTGTACGTGCGCAATATTTTTGGAGCTAGGCAGAACCACATCCATGACGGACATTAGGGAAGCACTAAAAACAATCGGGGATCGCTACGCAATGGAGCTCTCAGAGCGGTGCGATCAGCTCGAACTTTTGATCTTGGAATGCGAAACGTCAGGCACGGACGGAGTAATGGACGAGATCTACAGAGAAGTTCACAGCATTAAGGGGAGCGCCGGCACAAGCGGTCTTGTGGTCGTCAGCAACGCATGTCATGAGTTCGAAAACTATCTCGAAAAACTGAATTGCAAGGATGTACTTGATTCTAACGGCGCAACAGCATGCCTCAGATTTTTGGACATCATTCGATCGGTTGCAGAGGCCTACCTTGCGGATGATTCAGAAACACTTGCAACTGCCAAGAAGGAATTGGACATGCTTCGACACGGACGCTCGTGCATCCGTACAAGCACGAGTGGTTGAATTCTCTTCGCAGGCTTTAGCTGCAGAGCCACCTGCTCAGCGTGCGATGAAGCGACGCAGAGTCGAGGGGCTTGGTCATATAGGCATCCATACCCGCTTCTAGACATCGTTCACGATCGCCGACCATCGCACTCGCAGTTAGAGCGATGATGGGGATATGTTGTCGCCCGTTTTCCCGTTCCCGTATTTGTCGCGTGGCTTCGTAACCGTCGATGCCCGGCATTTGACAATCCATCAAGATGAGATCGAATTCAGTCTTCCGACATAGATCCAAAACCTCTGCACCATCCCGCACCAATGTCACCTGGCAGCCCAAACGCTCAACCAATCGCATTGCGATCTGTTGGTTGACCCCATCGTCTTCAGCGATCAGGACATGGCCCGTTAAGCTGTATCCGTCGGGCTTCCTATCGTCCGAAACGACGTCTACTTCGCTCAAGCCGCAGGGGAGCTCGAACCAGAACGTAGAACCGCGGCCCTCGTGGGTTTCTGCGCCGAGCTCGCCGCCCATCAATTGTGTAAGACGACGACAGATAGCGAGGCCCAGACCTGAGCCGCCGTACTTACGGCTGACCGAATTGTCGGCCTGGGTGAACTCGTCGAAGAGATTATCGAGACTATTCGGGTCAATACCAATACCACTATCGCTGACCGAAATCCGGAGTCTTGAGTTGCGTGTATCGATCGGCACAGCGTTCGCTTCGACGACGACTTGCCCATTCTCCGTGAATTTGATCGCGTTTCCTACCAGGTTGAGAAGGATTTGCCGAATGCGCGTGGGATCGCCAATCATAAAATTCGGGAGTTGGCTTGCAGCCGTAATAACAAGCTCGATGCCCTTTTCATCTGCGGTGGCTTTTACCCAGTCGTGGACTTGGTCAAGAATTTTCCTTGGCTCAAACGGAATGCCTTCGATGTCAAGACGACCCGCTTCGATCTTCGAGTAATCGAGTACATCGTTGAGGATTCCGAGTAGTGATACCGCAGATTCTCGAGCGGTCGTGACATGACTTTTCTGCTCTTGTCCAAGCGATGAATCCAATAATAGATCCAACATGCCAATGACGCCGCCCAACGGCGTTCGAATCTCATGACTCATATTCGCTACAAAGCGACTCTTCGCTTCGTTAGCGGATTCGGCTTTGCTCTTTTCTTCCGCGAGCTCCGCAGTACGCTCCGCCACGACTTGTTCCACGCGCGCGTTCTGTCCTGTAATAACAAGCAGAAATGCACCCACGAGCGCGGTGATGATCAGACTTGCGGCCAGCAATGACCATACGCTCAAACTTCGATGAGAAACGAGAAAGGCTGACCTGGGGCGGACTTGTATTTCCCAATTCCGGGTACCCACTTCCAGCGTCTTCGACCAGTTCAACCCGTCAGAAGTATCGTTTTGGTTGGGCTGGATTGAAGAGTCACCGAAAAGAAAGGATTCGTCGCTAGGTGCACTTCGGTCGAGCAGCGCAATCATGAGATCATTCCACTTCAGATGTTCGAGTCCGGAATTGACGAGGTCATCGATATTGAAGACACCCAGTATGAAGCCCTTGAGATTGGCACAGCGGGCGGTCGAAGTATCCGTCGCTTCGGTGGCGGCGTAAACCGGCGCGTAGAGCAGCATACCGAATGCTTCATTATCCTCCTGCACAAGTCGAATTCTCTGCGTCGCGACCGTTTCCCCAGATATGCACGAGCGCGAAAGCGACTCCATACGCTTAGTCTCCGAACCCAAGTCGAACCCGAGCGCGCGATGATTTCCCTTGAGGGGCACAACAAAATAGACTGGGTAGTACTCACTTCGCTGCCCAGCGGGAACCATCTTGCCTTGGGCCACCCGTTCCGTAATACGGAAGCCTGGAAGGCCCTCACGCTGCGCCGCTGCTTCGTACGCCTGACGCTCGCTCGCTGGAATCTTCGGAATCCATTCGAGCGCCTGCACACCCGCATAACGTGACGCCAACGGAAGCGAAAAAATGGAAAATTCTTCCCGCGTGACATTGTCCGAGCCGTTGTAGAGGTCGACAATAGACTGGACCACTTCCATTTGACTCCGAATGGTTTGTTGCACGGCCGCAGAAACTTCGGCCGCTCGGCGTTGAAAAGCGAGCTCGGTGCGCACCTTATCGCTTTTCGCTGCATAACTGACCAAGATCAGAGCCACCACAAACGAGAGCGCGAGCGGTATCGCGACCATGGTTTGACGCTTCTGCCAGAGCGCACGAGGCTTCCCAATAAACGTCAGAATGATCGGGCTTATGATCATTACACCTAATGAGTCGCCGACCCACCAATTCAGCCAGTGGAAGTGCCAGTTGCCTGGCAAGACGGCTCCCGTGGCGATCAGCGTGGTCACTCCAATGCTCGCGGAGATCAAACATCCGAGCGGGCCGCCAGCCAGGAAGAACCTGGCGACCTCTCTTTCGTCCAATAATTGAACCGGCCGGCCCACCCAACGGCGGATTAGCCACGTGCAGAAGACGGCTTGCATACTTGCGCCTGTCGCGATACCCGTTGCAGTGACGTAAAACGCCGGGCCCCCGACACCGTTCTCCAGACAGACCCATGCGTTAACCGCAAAGGAACCTAACCAGACCCCGGGCCAACAGCGAAGGCCCCATATCAGCAAGGCAGCAAGCGCAATCCCTGAGGCTGGCCAAACCGGTGTTACATGCCCAGACGAGTCGGCGAGCAAGAGACCTAAACGGCCGCTTACGGCATAAGCGACAGCAACGATCAGGACGAGTCCCGCGCGTCGTAGCAGGTCGTTCTCTTCTTCGGAGTCTTGAGTTTCCAACATATTCTTTTCGGTGTTTTCGTTCGCGATTCTGAGGCTATGCACTTCAGCGATCGCGTCGTCAAACTAGTATGCTGGGAGTGGCGTGAATGGGCACTCATCGCCCTAACGATCCCGTTGGCGTCAGGTCTGGTACTTGCGAAAATCGGGTTTTCGCTTTTCATTGAACGCGCGTACACCTTCTTTCGACTCTTCGGTGGCGTAGTAGAGCGCGAGTGACTGCATTCCAAGGGACCCCAAACCACGCAGGCTTTCTGTCGCTGCGTTGAACGACCGCTTCGCGATCGCAATCGCCGTGGGGCTGCGTTCTAGAATCTCGCGACACCAGAGATCGACTTCCTCATCGAGCTTATCGTGTGGAACGACTGCATTGACCAGGCCCATTTCATAGGCTCGCTGCGCGCTATAGCGTCGGCAGAGGTACCACATTTCGCGCGCGCGCTTTTCACCGACCACTTGCGCTAGATACGCAGTACCGAAGCCTGGATCTACGGATCCCACCTTGGGCCCCACCTGCCCGAACTGTGCTTTGTCGGAAGCAACGGTGAGATCGCATAAGCTCGCGAGCACATTCCCGCCGCCAATCGCGTAGCCGTTGACCTTTGCAATCACTGGCTTGGGCATATCACGGATGACGGTCTGTACTTCCTCGATGGGTAGGCCAATCGTACCCCGACCGTCGTATGCGCCCGCATGAGCCGACTGATCACCCCCGGTACAAAACGCTTTGTCCCCTGCACCGGTAAGCACGATCACGCCGATTTCTTTTTTCCACCCCGCACGGTTAAAACTATGAATCAATTCCTCGCAGGTTTGACCTCGAAACGCGTTGTACTTATCGGGGCGATTGATCGTAATCGTCGCGATACCGTCAGATTCGTTGTACAGAAGATCTTCGTATTTCATATTCCCTCAGCCGTGCATGGTAAGGCCGCCCGAAACACTGATGACCTGACCGGTGATGAAGTTCGCATCGTCGCTTAACAAAAAGGCCACGATGCCGGCGACATCTTCGGGTTCGCCGAGGCGGCGCATCGGGATCGCACGTTTCAAACCCTCGCGTAGTCGTTCGCCGTACTCACCCTCCCCCGCAAAGTCACGAAAGAGCGCGGTATCGGTGGGACCCGGGCAAACCGCGTTGATGCAAACTCCCTTACGCGCCAGCTCGCGTGCGACGCTCTTGCCAAATGCGATCACGGCCGCCTTGCAACCCGCATACACGGCTTCGCCCGATGAGCCCACACGGCCGGCGTCGGATGCGATGTTGACAATTTTTCCGTGCCCTTGCTCGACCATCAGCGGAAGCACCTGATGGTGCATGTTGAGTGGACCTTTGTAATTAATCGCGATGATCTTGTCCCAAACCGTCGGATCGAGATCCAGGAAAGATCCACCTTGATCCCAGCCCGCATTGTTTACCAAGCCATCAATTCTGCCGAAGTGCTTGATCACGTTGTCGAGGCTCTGCGTGACCGAAAGTGCGTCCGCGATATCAATTTGAAAAGCTTTCGCGTCCCCTTGTGCTTCGGTCACCGTCTGCTCCGCTGCCACTAGGTCGAGATCCGTCACCGCTACCCGCGCACCTTCGGCGACCAGGCGTCGCGAAATCGCGCGCCCAATCCCACCACCGCCTCCTGTGACGACAATGACCTTTTCGCTGAGTTGGAACATTTCTACGACGAGACCCTACTCAGAACACTCTTCTAGGGCAAGTAGTGGTTCGAGCTGCCAAGCGTCTCTGATTCGGCTCGCCTCAGATCAATCGATCGCGAAATTCCGAATAGGCGGCGACCACCTCAGCTGCAGCTTCAAGCTGCGGGTAGTGCCCTATGCGTTCCAGTAGAACGACGTCGGGGTTGGGCACGATTTCCCGATAGCGCTCAGCCATGTGGCGACCTGATACCGGATCATGCGTGCCGTTGACCAAACGAAGCGGAACCCTCGTCTTCTGCAGCGCACCCACCCAGCGCTCTCGATTTTCCCGACGCTCTTCCAAGTAGCGCAGCAGTTTGTGTGTGATGCGGTCACCACGATTGTGCCGAACCAGTTTCCACGCGCCCTTTAGTTCCTCTTCGGTGGGTGGCGTGTCGGGGCCAAAGATCGCTGAGAAACTCTGACGAAACATGCGCTCGGTCGTCAGGCGACTCAGGAGCGGGCCAAGCGGCGAAGCCATCAGGCTCTGAATCCTTCGTGCACGATGGCTTTCAGGAAAGAGTCCGCCATTAAGCAGACAGACCGATCCGATCTCCAATCCGCTGCCGTTCCTTTCGAGATGTCGTGCAAGCAGCTCCTGGGTAACCGTATCGCCATAGTCATGTGCCAAGATATGTACACGGGTTAAACCGAGCTCCGCGAGCAACCCTTCATGAATATCCGCCTGCTCGTTGATGCTGTAATTGTGGCGCAAGGGCTTCGCTGAAAAACCAAACCCCAGCATATCGGGTGCAATTACACAGTAGCGCTTTATGAGTTCTGGCCAGACATGAACCCAGTCCCAAGACGCGGTCGGAAACCCGTGCACGCAAACAAGCGCTTCGCCCTGACCTTCATCGCGATAAAACAGCTCGTATCCGCGATGTTTCGATACTCGGCCAGCCTTATGCCATTCCTCTAGTTTCATCGTAGCCAACACCCATGCCCCATAACGATCATTCACAACCCAAGAGAAACAGGAACGCGATATCTCCTGCCAGTGTGACATCGAAAGTATTCGCGGCAGCTGCCAACACGCCCCCGGTTAAGACACCGGACTGCATGCTCGTACAATCGAAGGGTTCACCGAAAACCTGATTCCCTCCGAGAAACGCGGGCAGCATCGCATTGGGATCGTTGTCCGCAGCTATGATGATCCCGGTGGTGAGCTCCGTCGTGAATGGCACACAGAACTCACCCACGTCGAAGCGTACATCGCCGTCGCCACACGGGAGTGCGAATTCAACCGTCACCCCCACACCAACATCACAACGCAAGCCACCCGCAACCGCAGGGTCGCCCGATGTTGTATCCAGACACTGACAACCACAGATATTTCCATGGGGTAGATTGTCTAGACCGTTGCAGACCCCGCCGGCGCAATCCCCATCGACGGTACACGCCTGCCCATCGCTACCTCCACCGCGGCAAAAACCCTCGCAGCCCGTGTCCAAGACGGAATCGCTGCCACATTGGTTTGCACAAAGCGCTGCACAGTCCGCGTTGCCCGTGCATGTACCAATATTGTGGAACGACGTAACTTGCGTATTGAACTGGCTGCCACCATCGCAGTCCACAGCACCGCCGCTACAGCCAGGTATCGGACGCAGACAGGCCTGACCGAGACCGATCACGGGGACGGGGTCGGTGGGGCCAAGCGTGCAGGTACACGGCGCTACGCCGGTTGCCGGGTTGATGCCACCACAATCGATTTCGATATTGCCCGCGAGCGGCAAGATGTCGAAAAAGCTCGACGTCTCAAAGAAGAAGCCGCTCTGATCATCAATGGTACAGGTGTTTGAACCGATGGGCGGTGTACAGCTGCCATTGGCTTGGTCATCATCAAACAGGTCGCAGTCCCGGGCCAGGCCATCGGCTTCGTTCAGCGCCGTGCAAACGCGACATTCAACAAACGTCTCAAGACAGCGATGGGTCAGATTTGGATCATCGGTTCCGCAACCCGGAAACGCTGCCGATAGACTCACGTCCCGACATTTCTTATCCAACATCTTGCGAATGCCGTCAACCTTCTTGCCGTCATCAAAATCGCAGAACTTGGCGATTGTCCCTTTGGGATCGTCACCCATACAGGCTTCAAGATCGCTCACATCATCGAAGGGATTGTCTTTGTCTTTCAACCCGTTTCGTTTGCACTTGTTGAATTCTTTCAGCTTCGCGTCCTGACATTTCTTGGTCGCTTTCGTTACGAGCTGTTGACACTTTGCGGCCGCCTTGTTCGTGTCCTGCGAAAACAACGCGGTGTCGAGGTTCGGACCGAAGATGTTTCGGATCAGCTGGATCTCTTTAGAGAGAGCCGCACGATTTACGGTATTCGGATCGGTAACGCCGAAGTCTGCAAGTCGCGACAAACCGTTCTTGTCGAGCCCCGTACATTTTTTGACGAAGTCATCCGACGTTTTCTGCTTCGCTTTTGCGACCTTGCCTTTGACATCAGCCATCAGACAGCCCTGCGCCGTGCCGTCAGGGCCCAGCTTGTCCGCCTTGTCTTTGGCGAAGTTCTTGATGCAGTCGCAAGCATTCTTCCCGGCTGTAGATGCCAACTGCTGAAAGCGCTTGTTCTGCTGGTTCACGCACTTCTGTTGATCCTTGGTCTGAACCTGAGCGCGGCTCTCGATGGGCGTCAGCATGGCCACCAATAGAACGACAAATATCCAAACGCGCATAGCAATCCCCTCGTCGTACAACCCGTGGATAACTATGCACCCAAGCAAGCGGCCGACGCAAGTATCAACGAGCGCACCAGCTAACCGTCTTCGTGGGGGTAATACAGAGCATCGTCGAAGACTCCGTCAGCACGGGAATCTCTTGGTACTGCGGGTATTTTTCTTCCAGTGCGGAGATCGCATCAGCGTTGGCAGGCTGAGTTACACTTCCCTCTCCATCGATTCGAATCCACCAGAGACGCGACCAGTCCTCGTCGTACTCCTCCAGCAGTAGACTCATCCAAGGATTCGCGCGCAGATTGTGCACACGCGTTAGTTCGGTCCCCGACTTGGGCTTGCCATCCACCGGTGACCAAAACAGCCCGTTGAGGTACGCGAATACGATCGGTACCTGGTGCGGGCGACCCTCCGCACCCACAGTGGCCAAGTAGGCCACGGGTCGCCTCGCGAATATTGTTCGAATTCTGCTTTCAGGAAGTTTCATCCTCACCTCCGATCATGCCTGCTAAGCTAAGCACATGGACCAACCGCTTCGCGAGCTTACACCTGAAGAAATTGCCGGTTTCGATCAGGATGGAGTTATCCACGCGCGAAATCTCTTTTCCCAAGACTGGATCGAGCGCATGACCCAGGCGGTGGATCGTGTTGTGGCCAGCCCGACTTTTCTCGGAAACGTCGTCTCGATGAAGGAGCAGCGGTTCAGCGGGGATTTGTTTCTATGGAAGGTCGACGACGATTTTCTCGCATGGGTCTATGACTCACCCGCAGCCTTGATTGCACAACAGTTGCTCCGCTCTGAAAAGATTCGCCACTTCTATGATCAACTCTTCGTAAAGCCCGCGAATTGTCCTGTTCCGACGCCGTGGCATCACGACGTCACATTTTGGCCCGTCGACGTAAACTGCCGCGCGCTCTGCTCCATCTGGATCACCTTCGACCCAGTCGACCCTGGAAACGGCGGGCTCGAATTCATCAAGGGTTCGCATCGCTGGCCCGGTCGATACAAAGCCGTCACACCCAACTACGACCCTTATATGTTGGACTCGGATTTCGAAGATCTTCCAGACATCGATGCGCGACGCGATGACTATGATCTCTTCAGCCCATCGCTCGAAGCCGGCGATTGCCTCATCTTCAACGCGCAGGTGGTTCATGGCGGTGCTGCAAACAAGTCGAGCGATAAACCCCGTCGTGCTTTCAGCAGCCGCTGGGCGGGCGATGACGTCGTGTTCGAAGATCGACACGCAACGATGCCCCTGCTTTGGAATCACGGCTTGAAAACAGGCGATCCGATCGGCGGAACGCTTTTTCCGCAGGTGCTACCACGGTCTATCCAAGCCGAAGGCTCTCGTCGCGCCCAAGGCGCCGAGCCGCCCGAGCCTGCGTTTGTAAAGCGCGTACTCGAAGACATCGCGGCGCGGCAGTAGATGCCGCGTCCATGACCTAAGGCGACGCTGCGGCTGGTGTCTCGACGCGAGCGACTTCAATTCGCCCGCTCCGCTTCGTTTTGGTGATCGCCGTAATATGGGTTTCCGCCGTACACACGAATAGGCTGCGGCCGTCGTCCCCCCCGAGCATGCACGCATACGCTTGATTCTCTACACGCACGCGATCTGTAACTTCGCCACCTTCGCGGACACGGATGACTTCGTTACTGATCGGCGAAGCCAACCACACCGCACCCTCAGCATCGAGAGAAATGCCGTCGGGAACTGCGCCCTCGAGTTGTGCGAAGACACGCTGATGGCTCAAGCTACCGTCACTTTCGATATCGAATGCGCTAATTCGCGCCGCGTAGGTTTCTCCGACAATCAACGTGCGCCCATCGGGCGTAATAGCACTGCCATTGGGAAACATCAATGGGCCACCCACGGCACGTGCGTTTCCATCCGTGTCCACGAGAATAAGTGGAACCGGAGTCGGGGTTGCACCGCCCTCGATGTCGGAACCAAAATTGCCGATGTACGCGCGACCCAGCGCATCCACCACCATGTCGTTGCAGTGATGGGACGCGAGATTTCCAAGCTCGGCGATCGTCGTAAGACCATCTGGATCCCATCGCAGCAGTTTTCGGTCGAGCATAGAGACGACCAATAGACGACCCTGGGGATCCCATCCCAACCCGGACGGCTGCTGCTCCAGGCGAAGGATTTTTTCACTCTTGCCATTCGGTTCAACCGTGTGAACCCAACCGTCGTGTTGGTCCGAAAACCAGAGCCTGTCGCCGTGCCAGCGTGGCCCTTCTGGGAAAACCAATCCTTCGAGCAGCACCTCCGTGCGAAGTTCTTTCACTGGGTCCCCTCCTTGTTTAGCGTTCGAGATAGAAGTGTACGCCACGATACGGCCAGATATCGGCAGTTGTTTCATAGACGCGGTCGATCCCATATCCTATGGCGATGCTACGCCGCATCGCAACCGCCACCGTCCTCGTGCTCGCGTTAGCGGCGATCTTCACGCTATTGGCGCAAACCGAAGCCAGCGACCAGGCCACCGTGGAGCGGTTTCTGCCTGAAACGGAGATCGCTGAGATTGCACGCTTGCGCAAGGTACTCGGCGCGACAGATGATCCGATGCTGATCGGTATTCGAGGGCCTGAAGCAGCTGGCCAACTCGATCTTGTTGAAGCCTGGCTTGAACACGCACCGGGCGTCACGCGCAGCGCGCGTTGGCAGCCGAATGATGCTGCGACTTCGGGCATCGTCGTGGCGAGCCTCGAGCCCAATACCGGGCAACTCGGGCATATCGCTGAACTACAAGCTTGGCTGCAAAACAGGCTGGCGCGCTTGCGACCTCGACCTGAAATATCGATCGTGAGTGCGGGGTCGATTCGACTCGCGGTATGGGAGGGTACGCGGCGCGATCTACGCTGGGCACTACCATTGATCGTCGTCGCATTGGTTGCCATCAGTCTGGTCATCTACGCGGATCTCACCGCGATGTTCTTTCTGCTCGCGATTGCGGGTTGTACGACCGCACTTACTTTGGGCCTGTTTCGTTGCTGGACCGGGTCGCTCACCGCATTGGCGTTGCTATTGGTCCCGTTCATCTGGGCGGTCGCCACTCTGGATGCCATGCATGTCTACCACCGCATGCGTCGCTATCTTGATGAAGGACTTGATAACATGGCAGCGATCGCTCGCGCGTTGCGCGAATTGGCCAAGCCTTGCGCACTCACAACGCTTACCACCGCGGGCGCCATGTTGGCGCTCGCGACTCAAGATGAGTCGGGCTTGATGCAACGCTTCGGTATCTGGACCGCGATCGCGGCATTGCTCGCGTACGCGTTGACGTTTGGGCTGGCGACCGAGATCCTACGCAGCTTCAAACCACGTCGTGCAGCACCGCACTGGCCCGAACGTTGGGCAACGGAATTGAGCCTCGCCGCCGAGCGCCATCCCAAGCCCGTGTTGTTGTTTTGGCTCGGCACTTTGATACTTCTGGGTTGGCAATTACAAGCCTTGCGCGTCGACGTACCCTTTCCGCAAATCCTGGTCCGCGATCATCCGATCCATGCAGATTTAGATTTTGTTCAAACGCTCACGGGAACCGATCTCAGTCCCGTGGAAATCTACATCGATGCGTCCGATACGCGCGGCAGAGACCCACTGCCCCTGCTTTCCGCACTCGGTAGCCTCAACCATCAATTGCATAGCTACGACGAAACTGTCTTGGTGTTGCCACTCGACGTCATCGATCCAAATGAAATGAAGATCGACGTCGGAGCCATGCGTCCAGATCTTCAGGCCGAAGTCATCCGCGAACGCTTACAGGATCCGCGTCTGAAAACTTGGATCCATACCGAGGCGGGTGTCGCTCGCTTGCAAGTGCATTTCGCCAAGATGACGCTCGAACGCAAGTACGAAATCCTGGAATGGATCCGACACTTCGATCAGACCATGCTCAGCCACCACCGGTTGTTTTTTGCAGGCCCCGGTTACGCGTACGCGGAGGCCGAGTGGCTGGGTTGGGTTGAACTCTGGCCCGGCAGCCTCCTACCCGTACTCGTCGTATTGGTATTCCTAGTCTGGGGTTTTCGAAAGCGCGGACTTTGGAGCATCGCGGCATTCGCGAACGTATTACCACCGGTCTTGGTGCTCGGTTGCATGGCGGCGTTCGACCTGCCCTGGTCGCTCGCCTTCATACCGATTCCCGCGATCCTGCTAGGCATCGCGGTCGACGATTCAATTCACTTGCTCTGGCCGTTGCGACACGGCGGGACGGCGAGCGAAGCCGCTCGCGAGGCCGCACCGGCACTCCTGGCGACGACCTTGATCCTGATGGCGTGCCTGCTGCCGCTCGGATTTTCGTCGATTCAGACCAACCGCTGGCTGGCGGGTTTACTCAGCGTCGGGCTCGCTGGCGCATTGATCGTGGATCTCACGCTGATCCCCGCCGCGATCAGGATTTGGTGGCGCAGATGAATTCGACGTCTGCCGTCCAAACGATGGGACCGAGTGCTGTCTTGCGCACATCGATGTGCGCGCCCGGGCTTGGAGCATGCAGCGCATACACTTCAGTCAGTACATCGGCATGCGGCACGACTTTACCATTTACCTCATAAATGAGGTTGGCAATATCATCGCCACCGAACGTTGAAATACCCTCTGACGCAAAACTATTGCCCGCCGCGGTACCCGAAATGGTGAAACGTAAACGCGTGTGCCAGGTACTCCCAGCATGTGAAACCTTGACCTCTTTGCGATAAACACCCGCTCGAGGGAAACCTTCGTCTAAACCGAAATTCACAAAGTTCGTGGTACAGATGCCCGCATTACCCGTTTGAAAGAGCGACTGAATCGTGACGGGCAATGGAATGAAGACGTCCATCGGCGCGACCGGATCTATGTTATCGGCTGGATTCCAAAAACCTTCGAAGCCGCATTTCTTCAGCAGAATATCTGGATCGCCCCCATCAAACGGAACATCCAGATAGACAAACGTACCGTTTTGAATCGCGTTCTTGAGCTCGGCCAGCTGATTGGGATCGGTGAGAATGTCCTGGTTGGGGCATGGCGCCACGCCGGACTGATCTGCTGTTTCCAACGGGGGTACCGCTGCGCAGGTCTGACTGACGCCCGGAGGGAGTCCCACAAGCGCACGGTCCATGATGACCTTGTCCGCAATATCGAAGCGGCCGTCGCCGTTCAGGTCGCCGCCCAAAAACACTTCAGCCCCAGCGATGGAAATCCAACCCAAAGCCATGACCGCAACCAAACCAGACAGAATTCGTGGGATACGCATCGGCCCATTCTGACGCGACGCGACAAATCAGGCAAATGATTCAACCAGCCGGGCGGCCAGAGGAAGCGCCACGGCCAAGAACGACCAGAAAAGCCAGCCCTAGCGCCTGAAACGCGATCAGCGGCCATAAGCTCCAGAGGCCTCGAAGACCCGCAAGCTGCCCCAAGTTGAAAGAGTAGTCCTCGATCTCAGCACTCGGAAAGAGCGGATCCGGGTTGGTCGATACGTCCCCATTCAAAAAGCTCGGGAATGCGCATTGAAAGATCGGGAAGCGCGTCTCGTCCCCAGCGCACCCGAGTGGGTCAACCGCGGTCAAAACAAACATCATCAAAGTCGATGCCAGCATCAAACTGATGTACGTACGCTTGAAACGCTGGAACACCGGGATCGAGAGAATTACGAAGATCGAAATCAGAGGCGTGATGTAACGAGGACCATATGAAAGGCCACCGTACCAACCTGAAAACGAGCTCATAAAAAGCAGAAACACGAACGTAATTGCGCCCATCAACAACGCTACATCCCGATGCAGGATCTTGTGCTTAAACATCAGGTACGCGCCCGGAATAAACGCCAGAAGAAATGTCTGGCCCGGTGGTAAAGAGCGACGACTCCAGAACAGCGTCTTGATAATTCTTGAAGCCTTTAATGGTTTGAATACACCCATGAAGTACTTTGAACTGGTGAACATTGGGTCCTGGTAGGCACGATTGCTGTGTAGTGGATGATCGAAACAGATGATGTTGTAGATCAGCAGCGGCGTGAGCATGAGCGTTACCCCGCCAGCAAATACTAGACCATGCTCAAACCAGCGTCCGCCGTTCTTCAGCAGAACCCAACCGAAAACCGGTGCAACCAGACTCATGAGTGGATTGGAAAGTACGGCCAGCCCGTAACAGAGGCCCAGTACGAAGATGTCGCGCCTCCGGTTCGCGCCCTGCGAGTAGCGAATAAACGCGTAGATCAGCATCAGGATCCAGAACGATTCGAAGGAGTGCACGAAAGCCATCGTTGAGTACGGCAATAACATCGTGCTCAACGGCACCATCAGAGACAATGTAATTCGCTCGTTGTCGGTGGTGTTAGGAAAGAGTGCGCGAAGCACAAAGAACAGAAGCGTTCCCCAAAGTGCGCCCCAAATCCCCGCGCATAGCAACGTGATCAGATAGGACGCAGCAAATTGATAACCCACCGATGCGGTGTCGATGCCAAGCGCGCTAGCCGACCGATGGAATGCCCAGTAGAGGGGCGCGACGAAGAACGTCATATTCGGCTGCTTGTTCGAATAGCTCCTGCCACCATAGTAACTGAGGTCACTGGTGACTTGAGCGTATTCGCCGACATCGAATGTGCCACGCTCGACCCACGCGCGTATTTCACCGATCGTGGCGGTTTGATTATCCCCGCCCCCCTGGACGAAATAACCGAACGTCGCGAGGTGAAGCAGCGCAACAACGAATAGCTTTCGTGCAAGCACGCGCGGAGTCTAATGCATTCGCGATCCGGGCTCCCTACCCTTCCGTAGCTCAGCCGTTTCCTGCTAGAGTCGGGTTTCCGGCGAAAAGGCAGTTAGATGCGGAATATGATGAATGTAGAACTAAAGCGATTTTCGGGAATTCTGGGTCCGTTTTGCTTGCTAGCCGCGCTAGGAACCACGCCGGCGATCGCGGATCAGATCTCGTTCAGCGAGCCGCTTTTGGTGGATGATTCCGGCAACCCCGACTTCAGTATCACGGAGACGTTGACCTTCCCCAAATTCGATCCCGCTCTCGGCACTTTGACCGAGGTCCAGATTTTCTTGGATATGCAGACCGATAACGATGTCGAGTTCGAGAACATCGATGAAATTGACGTGACTTTTGACTATGAGGTCATCGCTTCTCAGCAGATCTTTCTCGCGCTCTTTGGCTTCGATCTCGACAACAAAAGCGATACCGTCACCGACTTCGGAGTCAATCTACAGCCGGGGGATCTTACCAACGATCTCGCTCAGGCGATCGAGTTCTCGCTCCACTCCTTCCAAACCAGTGGCGCGCTCAACGCATTCAGCGGTGCAGGAGCGACTTACGATATCGACGTCACGGGATCGGGCAGCGCGTCCGTCACGAATAGCGATGGCGCGATCGCTATCAACGGTCTTGTTCAGCAGACTTTCGGAGAGGTCGAGGTCACCTACATCTATGACCCCACGCCGGTCTTTGATCCTGGGCATACACCGGTGTTCAATACGATCGATATCCTGAAGCCGATTGCGGACGCCATCGTCGTCGACGGCGACCCCAACGATTGGGACGGAATTCCCTTCTTCGAAGATCCCAACGGCGATGCCGGTGGTAATCCCGCGCTGGATATCGTACGCGCCGCCTTCGCGCCGCTGGAGGACGCCTGGTATGTGCTGATTGAATCCGCGGGGCCTCCGTCGCAGAACTTCATTCAATATCGCCTTAGAATCGACTACCGCGAACAGAATGTGCGAGACCTCGAACTCGGACTCCGGCCAGACTTCCTAGACTTTTATTGCTGGTGGAATGCGGATACGAGCTTCAACGGCTGCACGATCTTTGATGACTTCAATGGGCTGGACCCAAACGACAGTGAGATCGCCATCAGCGGAAACTTCTTCGAAGCGAAGATCCCGATCTCGCTGCTCCAGAACATCTTGCCCGCCGAATTCAGCTCAGCACTAAACGGTGCGGCGGCGCGCCCATTCATGCGCGTGACACCAACCTCCGAGGATCCCAATACGTTCGCATTGATGGACGTTGGTCCTGCGATCGGTTCCTACCGCTTGAAGGCAACGCCCTATGAATTGGACGCTGCGCTTCCCGTACCCGACGCAAACAGCACCCCAGATCCGGCCGTGGTCGTTGGGCTTCCACTCGACGGTATTCAGTTCGTCGGCCAGGGTTCCGGCGGTCTCTTCTCGCATGCTGGTGTTTGGGGCTATGACTTCTTTCGCACCAACAATGCGGGGCAGTTCTCCGATCCTGACGGAAGTTTAACGCTCGGCGACTTCCTTTCGTTTGGCGATACGATTACTGCGCCCGCGGCTGGAACGTTTTGGTCGTCCCTCGACGGGAACTTCGATGAAACGCCGGATTGCAGTTCGTTCGACCCCAATACGTTCGGAGTGAATTTTCAGTTCTATAAACTCGACGCAGATCCGAGCGTGGGTTTGCTCTTCAGTCATATACAGAATGGCACGGTGACGCCACTCGGCCCGTTCACGAACCCGATTCCTCAAGGTACGCTGCTTGGCAATGTCGGAAACTCCGGTGTCTGTTTCGGCGATCCACACCTGCACTTCGGCGCCGAAACACTTGGCGGTGCCCCGCCATTTCCATCACGTCCCATCGAGCTCACTAGCGTTGAGGTCGGGTTGAACCCGGTGGAGAACGATCCCTGGTTGCGGCGCCCAAGCCAGTCGTGGGGCATTCGCGAAGGGTACTACGTGCAACCCGCAGCAAAGATCTGCGGCGACCTCGATCAGAACCGTGCGCTCGAAGCCACCGACGCGGGCATCCTTGCGTCCCACCTCGTAGATCCCAACGGCACCCCGCTCAGCCAGAGCCAACTCGATCGTTGCAGTGTTGTGGGTAACGCGATGGACTGTGATCTACTCGACTGGGTCGTGCTCACGCGAGAGGCTGTCGACTCCACGTTGGCGCCGGGCACAAGCGAGATTTGTACCGCCGCACTACCCTGAGGTTTGCGCTGGTTACGAACGACGGTGAAGCGCGCCGAGCCCGAGAATCGCGGCGCCAAGAAGTAGCCAGGTCGTAGGTTCAGGCACGGTACCCAGATCCGAGGCCACGTACTGATCGTGGTTCTTGGTATTGCCCGTAATGGAGAGCGATAGAAACTCGAGATCTGCGGCATCGATTCCCAAAGCAGCGGGATCAAACGTAAATATTTGAAAGCCCCAGTCACCGTCCGCGATCCCGCTGAAATCAAAACTCTGATTGCCGGGCTTCCACGAGATGTTGCGACTCCAATCATCGGAACTGTTGACCGTGGGCGTACTACCGGCGCCCCATCCAAAAATCCGCACGCGTAGTTCCGCGGTGGAACCCGGGGTGTCAAAGGGCTCGAGGCGTCCACGGTTACCAAAGATTCCGACCGAAAACGTCGTGCCCGCGGCAAAGGATACCGCCGTAGCGTCATGGGCGATCTTATACGCAAGGTCCGGTCCGCTATCCCCCGGCCGCGTCACGCCGGTAAAAAAGCTGCCCGCTGGTGCGGCTAATGGAGTGAGATCGTTGAGTGGATCTGCAGGATTGATATTCGGGCTCACCGATAAGCCACTAACGTAGTTGGCATTCGGTTTGGTGATCGACCAATTGTCGAGGTTGCCAGTTTCCAAACCCGCGTTCGAAAACACAGTGAACACATCGACATTCATCGCCTGCGCGGATGACGAGCCGAGGATGACGAGCAAAATCGTCAGAAGAACTCTCGCTCCCCAACTAAGGTGTGTAGAAGTTCTCATACTGAGGTTATTACGCTACGAGAGGAACCGAGGTCAATCAATATCACGATGGACGATGTCACTTACTTCCGCGCGTCACTTTATCGTCGCATTGTAAACATAAACTACAGTAGGATTATCTTTAGGTTTCAGGGGGAATTACACATGTACTGCAATCGCGTATTCCAAATCGTCTTCGCACTTTCCAGCCTAATGCTCGGCTTTACACATTCGGCACAAGCACAGAAGAGCTTCTGGACTTTCGAGACCGAGCACACGCGTCCGTTGGCGCTCTCGCCCGACGGCACACGGCTCTTCGCGGTCAACACCCCTGACAACCGCCTCGAAATTTACGATGTGACACCCGCAGGCCTCAGCTATGTGGAATCCGTCCCGGTCGGGATGGAACCCACCGCGGTTGCTGCACGTAGCAATACCGAGGTTTGGGTCGTCAACCATCTATCGGATAGCGCTTCAATCGTTGACGTGAGTTCAAGCCCCGCACGTGTCGTACGTACGATTCTGCTTTGCGACGAACCGCGCGATATCGTTTTCGCCGGGTCAGCTGGCAATCGCGCGTTTATCACGACTGCACGTCGCGGACAGAACTGTCCCATTGCGCCAAATTTAACCACGGAGGGCATCGGACGTGCACTGGTGCAGGTTTTCGACGCGAACAGTCTCGGCGCAACCGCGGGAGGCACACCGATCGCGAATATCGTGCTCTTCGGTGATACACCGCGCGCGCTCGCCAAATCGGCCGACGGCGCGACCGTCTATGCGGCGGTTTTTCATTCGGGCAATAACACCACCACGATTTCCGAGGGCGCGGTTTGTAACGGCGGCTCGACGGTATCGGACTGCGCACTTCTCGATGGAATCGACGTTGACGGAATCTCACCCTTTGGCAGAGCACCCGGCGGCTTACCCGCACCCAACGACAATGCGGCTGGCGTAAACGGACCCGAAGTCGGACTGATCGTAAAACACGATCCCAACGATGGCCTGTGGAAGGATGAGCTCGGCCGCAACTGGACCGACGCGGTTCGCTTTGACCTACCCGACCAGGACGTTTTCGAAATCAATGCGAACGGTTCACCGCCAGCTCAGACGGATAGCTTCTCGGGTGTCGGAACCGTCCTACTTAATATGCTTGTCGATCCCAATACGGGAAATGTCTATGTCACGAACACCGAGGCGGTCAACGAAGTTCGCTTCGAGGGACCGGGAGCCCACGCCGGTCCACTGAAACCTCCGGCGGAACCTGCCAGCGTCATTGGACACCTGCATGAAGCACGTGTTTCGATCATCGATAGTGCGGGCGATGTCACAACCCGTCATCTCAACAAGCACATTGATTATGACGTCGTGCCTGCGCCATTGAGCGTTGAGAATGCGAGCCTGGCGACTCCGATGGAAATGGCGCTGCATAATGGTCAGCTGTATGTCGCGGCGTTTGGCTCAAGCAAGGTCGGCGTATTTGACGCTGCCGCGCTTGAAGCCGATACGTTCGTTCCGTCTGCCTCGAACCACATCGGCCTCAGCGGTGGCGGGGCATCCGGCATCGTGATCGATACGGCGAATCAACGCCTCTACGTCAGCACACGCTTCGACAACGGTATTTCTGTCGTGGATATTTCATCGGCACCCGGGAACGAAATCGGTCATCAGACATTCTTCAACCCAGAACCCGCCGTTGTCGTAGATGGACGTCCGGTGCTCTATGACGCACGGCTTACATCCAGCAATGGCGAAGCATCATGTTCGAGCTGTCATGTCTTCGGTAACTTTGACAGTTTGGCTTGGGACCTTGGTGATCCCGACGGTGGAGTCGCGTCGAACCCGAACCCAATTGGACCGATAGGAAACAGTCAAAACTTCCATCCCAACAAGGGTCCGATGACGACACAGAGTCTTCGCGGCATGGACAACCACGGTCCAATGCATTGGCGCGGTGACCGCACGGGCGGAAATTTCGTACCGCCTCAGGATCCACTCGACGAGCGACTCGCGTTTATTGCGTTCAACGTGGCCTTCCCCGGCTTGATCGGCAACAACGCGGAATTGCCCCAAGCCACGATGGAGGCGTTCACAGACTTTATTCTTGAAGTCGTCTACCCACCGAATCCCATTGCCGGCCTCGACAACACACTCAGTTCGGGCGCTGCGAACGGCTCGAGCATCTATTTCACCCGACCCAATACCGACGTCATCGAAACCTGCAACGGATGCCATGTGACTGACGTCGCTACCGGGTTCTTTGGCAGTAATGGTGAGACCACGTTTGAGAATGAAACGCAGGAATTCAAGATCCCACATCTACGCAATATGTATCAAAAGGTCGGAATGTTCGGCATGCCCGCGGTGCCTTTTACACGTTTCGGCGATAACGCGCATCAGGGCGATCAGGTTCGCGCCTTTGGTTTTTTGCACGATGGAAGTTTCGACACCCTATTTCGTTTCCATACTTCAGACGTTTTCATCAACATGACTGATCCTGAGCGTCGTGACGTCGAAACTTTTATGATGGAATTCCCTGCGGAACTCGCACCGATCGTGGGGCAACAAATTACATTGGCGGATGCCGGTGATACGACCACGCGAAATCTGATTCAGAATCTGTTCATCGACCGCGCCGAAGCCGCCCGACCGATTCGCTTCGATGCGGCGGCTCACGAATGCGACCTCATCGTCAAAGGTCATATATCGGGTGAAGCCCGCGGCGCGGTTTACGACACCGCGACTAATCGCTTTATTCCGGACCGTGTGGCGGACCCAGCCCTAACCGCGACCCAGCTATTTGCCCTCGCGGGCAGCGGTTCCGAACTCACGTTTACCTGCGTCCCACCCGGTGCCGGCGTGCGCATGGGGATCGATCGCAACGAGAACAGCATTTTGGATGGTGATGAGGCTACACCGGCCGAGATCGATCACTACCTGGTCTACAAAGGCAAAACGACCCCGGGAACGCCGAAGTTTGCCAAGCTTGATGTCAGTATCGATGACCCAACCTTTGCCGAGACTCGATCCATCACGGTGATCAAGCCCGGCGGACTCGCCGTACCGGCAGATAAGAATGGCGAGGGTATTCTTGATCCTGTGAGCCACCTTGAGAGCTATCGCATCAAGCGTGCGTCGGGCACCTCAAAACATGTCAAACGCACCAACGTCAGTGTCATCGATCAATTCGGCAGCCTGCTTGTAAGTACGATCAAGGAAGACCGCCTGCTTGTGCCTACCGAGAAAGATCTTTCGAACCCGATTCCCAATCCGCTGAACCCGGCATCGATCGATCATTTTCTCTGTTACAAACTAAAGCGCATACCGGGATTCCAGAAAGTTGAGGGCGTTTCAGTGGCGGATCAGTTCGAAGACCGTCTCTACGATTTGCTACGGCCACGACTGCTTTGCAACGCAGTCGACAAGAACGCGGAGGGATTGATCGGGGCGGACTCGCACTTGCTCTGCTACAAAGCCAAACGCGCCAAGGGTGAGGTGAAGCACACCAAGCGTACCGGGATTCATCTGCACACGCAGTTTGGGCCTGAACAGCTCGATAGCCGCGTGGAAGAGCTGCTTTGCGTGCCAGCGGCAGTTTCGCCATAGCGCCAGGCCGCGGTTCCATCGGCTTGTCACATTTCGACCTCCTCAAACGTGTAATCAATGAACCGTTTGAGGAGGTCAGAGATGACAAGACCCAAAGTCAAGATCGTAGGCGGAGGCATCGCGGGCCTGACGGCTGCGCTCTACGCGGCACGGGGCGGAGCCCAGGTAGAACTTTTTGAGGCCGTGTCTGAGCTGGGCGGTCGTTCGCGCAGTCGCGTCGAGCAAGGTTTCCACTTCAACATGGGGCCACATGCGCTCTATCGCTCGGGTCCTGCAGCCAGAATCCTCCAGGAACTCGATATCCATCTTAACGGATCGGTCGTGTCATCTTCGGGCGCACTCGCGCTACGAAACGGCACACTGCATGCGCTGCCCACAGGATCTGTTTCGCTTTTGAGCACGGGGTTGCTCGGCGTCACAGAAAAAACCGAGTTCGCACGCATTCTCATGCGACTACAGAAGTTGCGCGCGGATGCGTATACGGCGACGAGCTTTAGCGACTGGCTTATGGACGAAATTCAGTCACCGCGCGTGCGGGACGTCATTGCAGCCATGACCCGCCTCACGAGCTATACGCACGCACCCGGCTTGATGAGTGCCGAAGCGGCCATTAAGCAGTTGCAGATCGCATTGGGCGGCGGCGTGCGCTATCTCGACCGTGGCTGGGGCCAGATGGTTGATGCCCTCGCGGCAGAAGCGAAACGCAGCGGCGTCGAAATTCATCGCAGTCAAAGAGTTCGAAGGCTCGAGATTTCTGAAGACAATGTAATCGGATTGCGACTCGATGACGATCATCGCATTGCCACGACGTCCGTGATACTCGCACTCGGCCCACACGAAGCCAGTGCGTTGGTCTCCAGCGGTGCGGATCCGAAGTTCGCCGCTTGGGCAGATGCGTTGCCCGTGCGTGCCGCGTGTTTCAGTGTCGGGTTATCGAAACTCCCGAGACCCCGCAACAGTTTTGTACTCGGCATTGATGAGCCCACCTACTTCTCCGTACACTCGCGTTTCGCCAATGTTGCTCCGCACGGCGGCGCGTTGATTGATCTATTGCGCTATCTCACACCAGACGAAAAGCCAGAGCGTTCTAAACTGCAAAAAAACTTCGAAGATACCCTTGACCTGCTGCAACCCGAATGGCGCGAGAGTCTGGTTTGCAAACGACTCTTGAGCGAAGTGCGCGTCACCCATCGGCTGGTCACCGCGGAAGCGGGTGGATTGAGTGGACGACCGGAGGTCAAGGTTGATCATCTCGGGGGGCTATACATTGCCGGCGACTGGGTTGGCCCCGAGGGTCTACTCGCCGATGCCTCCTTCGCCAGCGGAAAAGCCGCCGCTAAGCGAGCTTGCGAGATATAGATGGAGTTATGGCAAAATAACTCACATGCCTGAAACAGACGCGAACTTCGAACACTTCGATACAGTCTTTCGTTCCGAGCAGCACTACCTCTTCGGCATCTGTTATCGCATGTTGGGCTCCACTGCCGATGCCGATGATCTGGTGCAGGAGACTTTTTTGCGTGCAATGGATCGCGGACCCAAAGATACGCAACGCCCATGGCGACCCTGGCTGACGCGTGTCGCGATAAACCTAAGTCGCGATTCGCTTCGCGAGCGCCAACGCCGACCCTACGTGGGACCCTGGCTCCCAAGCCCACTTGAGACCGATCCCTTGAAGGAGTTCATGGATACGGAAGTGCATGCTTACGAACCCCAATGCACCCAGGGTCGCTACGAGCTCTTGGAATCCGTGTCTCTCGCATTCCTCACTGCTCTCGAAGCATTGAATCCACTGCAGCGTGCGGTTTTACTTCTGCGCGATGTCTTCGGTTATGACGGCCGTGAGACTGCGGAAGCGCTTGAAATCAACGAAGCCAACGTTCGCCAAACCCTGGGACGAGCCCGGCAGCGCATGGAGGTCTACGACGCGGCTCGCGTTGGTATCGATCAGCATCACCGTGATCAGCTTCTGTCGAAGCTTGGACGGTTTATGGAAGGTGTGGTGACCAAGGATGTTTCTGCGATCGAAGCACTACTTGCTGAAAACGTGCGTACGGTTAATGACTCCGCCGGAGAATTCTTTGCTGCGCGCGTACCCGTGATAGGTCGTAACAAGGTGGCACGTTTCCATACCGGACTCATCCAGAAAGAAATGCCGCTGACCGAAATACGCATCATCAATGGGCTGCCCGCTATCGTTGGGGAGATCGCGAATGCGCCCGAGGGTTACGCCTCGCGTTTTGTCACGACAAGCTGGCTCGATCGTCATGGCCAGGTCGCATCGATCTCGACATATGTCGCGGTGGAAAAACTTATCGGGATTCGGCGGGTAGATCCCGAGGCGGCGCTCAGCGCATTCCAATAAACCGGCGAAACAGCCGACGCCCCCAGCCCAGGTACAGCTGAAACAATGATGGCTCGGGAAGCGTACCCGGAAGTAACTCGCGGAGTTCACTAGCAATGCCTACATACGCGCGGCGCGTATAGTGACGGATGCCATCGCTGCAGTCAGCACGCGAACGTACAATCGCACGGACATCGCAGATCTCCGTGTTCGCTAGTTCCGATACAACCGCTTCAACGGCTCGATTGCGCTGCGCATGATGCTCATGCCGCTCGGGAGAAGACTCGAAGGGCACTTCGGCGGCATTGATTAGAATCAACCGTTGTGACGGATGAAGTTTCGTACGCAACCAGCGCAGATTTTCCACCAGCCGCATTTCAGGCAGGCACCCCTCGAATTCGAACGCCTCGCGAAACCATGGAAAGAAATCGTCGGGGAACGGGCGCTGCGTGGACGCGCGCTTCGCGCCTAGATCAGATGTCAGATCTTCCGTGAAGTCGCCAAAGGGAATCCGCAATCCTGTCTCGCGGTGCCGATACACCCCCTGCGTGTAGTCCATGAGCAAGCTATAGACGAGAACATCGTAACCGGGGTCGAACATGCGTGTTTGAAACGCGTCTTCGCTTAAAAACGGAAGCCTTGTGATGACTCGCTGTTGTGCATCCGATGTCGTTTCCGAAGCGCGCAATATCTCGCTGTGTTCGGCATGCTGAATATGACCATTTCCCAGTGGTCGGTTGACCTCCGCCACCAACGAATCACTCGGTATTGCCATGAGGACTTGCTCGAGATCACAGCCGCCTTTGAAAAATATTCGGTGCACGCCGCTAGCGCGCCGCGGCGTCGGGGCACCCTCGGCAATCCAATCCACATCCGCGGTATCGTCTAACGTGGATGAAACCTCACCCTCGACGCTCAGCTGTGGGCGCCCGAGACACTGGTACAACCACTGTTCGACTCCCATATGAAGAATCCGACACGAGAAGAGGAAATGTTCCAGCACTGCATCACGGCGCGCATAAAAACCACAAACACCGTAGTCGCCATAGCGATCCGAAACGCGAACGAAACCGCTCTCTACTTCGCGATCCAGTAAAAGTTCGTCGAGTTGGTTCTCGCTGAGACGCTGCTTGGTGAAATTCAACTGGTTGGTTCGATTGATGAGTTCGAGGATTCGCGCACGCTCATCATTGCATGCGAGAGAGAGCTCAACGTGAATCTGTGATTGTCTCAGAAATGCATCATTCGAAAGCTGTGACACATCGCGTGCATCCGCGCGCTCTTCCAACTGTCGATATTGCGAGAGGCGGCTCAGCTCCGGGTCGGCTTTTCCGACCAACTGCGGCAAATCCAAAAGCCGATCTACGATTTCGGGTGAAGCAACTTCGAGGGATGGCAGATAGTGTCGCGCCTCCTCACGGTTTCCGGAGCCGTCATCAATGAAGAGCACGTTCTCCGGTCGGAGCTGCATACGTTCGATCATGCCCTTGATGGCCGGCCCTTTCGGCACCCAGGCGATGTTGGGAAAGACGAAATACTCCCAAATTCCATGCGCTTCGAGCTCGGCCTTCGCTGCCGCATAATCATTCTTCGAACAGATCGAGTTGATAATCCCACGTGCACTCAGGCGTCGAACGATCTCGGCATTCCCCTCAGAAAACGTAGCGCCACCCTCAGATAACGTTCCGGCCCAGAACGTGTCATCGAGATCCCATATGACAAGCTTGATCGGTATCGGCGCCTCGACTTCGTCTGACATGACCCGATTTAATAGCAGCCTCGCGGCATCGCCCCAATACGGAGCGTACGTCCGGCGCCCTCCAATCCGCCGCGATATCGCACGGAATACGCTACGCTCAGCCCATGGCAGCTAAAAAGAAGAGTACGAAGAAGGCTCCGGCGAAGAAAAAGGTTCCCGCAAAGAAGAAGGCTCCGGCGAAGAAGAAGGCGGCAACCCAGAAGAAAGCAGCATCGACCAAGAAGCCGGCCAAGAAGAAGGCCGCAAAACCGAAAACAGCGGCCAAACCGCCCGCCAAAAAGAAAGCCGTCGCTGCAAAACCAGCCACGGCAGCCGCACCAAAAGCGATGCCAAAACCGGCGCCTAAGAAACCGAGCGGCATTTCTTCGACCCAGATCAATATGGGCCATGTGATCGCACTCAAGCCTCGCGTGAAAACACAGTTTCCCCAGGGGAACTTCCTTCAGGCAAAGCAGTACCTGGAGGAAGAATCGTACGCCACGATAGAAGAGGCAGCGCGCGCCGTTTGCGAGAAGGCTCTTGAATTGACCCGCGATGGCGGCAAAAACCGCGGCTTCGGCGGTAAGGGCCGCCGTTAGCAATCGCCCTGCGTCGAGCTCGAGTGTCGCGCTACGACGATCGGTGGGATTGAATGAACCCGCTCCAATGATCCGCCCAAGCTTGGATGAAACGATTGGATTCAATCGATAGTGGTGGTCGCGTGAATGTCGCTTCCTGAATCTGGTACTGGGTGAGTGAACCGTATAGTTGGAGCGCAATCGCATCGACGTCGACCTCTGTCGTCTCGCCAAGACGCGCGCGCAACCAAGTGGCGTAGACGCGGTACGCGCGCTCCCACGCGGCTTCGAATGCTTGCTGCGCTCCCGCGGGTACGAAGCGCCCCTCGAGTAAGAGAACACCGAGCAGCGCGTGGTTCCGTTCGTTGAACTCCAGCGATAGCTTCGCACCCAACAACAACTCCGCGCGCGCGTCGCCCAGTTCCAATAGCTCCGGCGTGCGTGACAGGTAGCGGTCCACGTCATCCCGATAGCGCGCCACCGCAGCCATCAGCAGTTCTTCTTTCGAACGAAAATGGCGATAGAGCCCGCCGGCTCCGGGCGTGAGTCCCGCGGCTTCCTCCACACGGCGCACGGTCGTCCCGCGGTAGCCCTGCTCACTAAAGAGCTCAAGCGCGGTATCGATGAGCAATTCTCGTGTTGGATGCGCGGGTTCCATGGCCTCGAAATCCGTAGTTGACCTCAGTAATCATTTGCTTACAATGGTCGGAAGTCAAGGCTAAGGGATGACCATGACTCAAACCAACGAATTTCCGATTCTGATCATCGGCGCGGGTTTTTCCGGCATCGGGATGGCGATTCGCCTGCAACAGGCGGGGATTCATTCCTTCACGATCGTTGAACGCGCGGCTGAAATCGGAGGTACCTGGCGCGACAACACCTACCCGGGTGCCGCATGTGATGTGCCTTCACATCTCTATTCTTTGTCGTTCGAGCCCAATCCCAATTGGTCACGAATGTTCGCGGAATCCGACGAGATTCAAAACTACCTGCTGCACTGCGTCGATAAATATCAGCTCCGTTCCAAGATAAAGTTCGATACCGAGATCGTTGAGGCGCGTTTTCATGCCGCGCAGGGAGAGTGGCGGGTAAAAACTGCCACCGACGAGACACTGACCGCACGCGTCGTCATTTCCGCGGTCGGGGGTTTGGTCGATCCCGCGACTCCCGAGATACCCGGTCTTGAGGATTTCCAAGGCAAGACTTTTCATACCGCGCGTTGGGATCATGAATACGATCTCGCGGGTAAGAAGGTCGCGGTCATCGGTACCGGCGCGAGCGCAGTTCAGGTCGTTCCATCGATCGCTGAAAAAGTCGACCGGCTGAATGTATTTCAACGCACACCCGCGTGGGTAGTACCGAAGCAGGACTTTGCGTTTACTTCCGGCATGAAGCAGCGCTTCCGGCGATCCCCTCTCGCCATGAAGTGGCTGCGCGCAAGAATCTTTGCCTTCAGCGAGTTGATCGCACCCCTGCTGCTGCTCAACTCACCTCGCCTGTCGCGTATCGGCGAACGCATGTCCGAACGCCACTTGGCCGCCAGTGTTTCTGACCCGGAGCTCCGTGAAAAGCTGACGCCCCGATTCCAATTTGGTTGCAAGCGAATGCTGATCTCCGACGACTATTGGTCGACGTTCGAACGCGACAATGTCTCGTTGAATACGGAAGCGATTCAACGGATTCATGCTGACCGTATTGAATGCGCCGATGGCACGTCATATCCCGCCGATGCCATCGTATTCGCAACCGGGTTCAAGGTTGGGTTTTCAGCCGCACCCTTCGCAATCTTCGGACTCGGGGGCCAGCCACTCAGTAACGCATGGAAAAGCGGTGCGTCAGCCTACAAGGGCGTCAGCGTGTCTGGCTTCCCGAACTTCTTCATCTTGATGGGTCCCAATACGGGGCCCGGTCACACATCGGTACTCGTCTACACCGAACGCCAAATGGGCTACACGCTACAGGCGATTGAGCGCATGTTGAAGGAGCCGATCCGCTACATGAATGTCAGAGAGGACATTCAAACGCGTTATAACGCCCGCCTCCAGGCGCGGATGAAGTACATGGTTTGGGGGTCGGGATGTCAGAGCTGGTATTTGAGCGAGGATGGAACGAATCGGGCGCTATACCCTGGGCTAGCGAGTGAGTATTGTTGGAGACTTCGGAAATTCAGGCCTAGTGAGTACGAAATCGTTCGGGGATCGACTTCTTAGAGGGCGTGGCAGTTACTAACAGAGGTCACGGTACAGGAACCAGCACTGCCTTCGAACTTCGCCTGCTTGCAAACAATGGAACCACCGCTCGGGAGCGAGTTCACTTCTTCATTGAAGAAGCCACGTACCGCAGCGTTGCCGGGCTTCGAAACGCTGCCCATCGCGCAACCGCGCTGCGCAAGTTTTGCAACGCCCTTACTGTGGTAAGGCATCAACACGATACCGCTCTTCTGGCCGGCCTTACCTACAACATGCGTTAGGACAATCGCTGCATCGCTATCCGCCGCGGTCGCGTTCGTGGCCGGGGCAAGAATCGTGAAGATCGTGATCAGTAGAGTGGAGATGATCTTGGTCATGTCGTTTGTCCTTCTGAATGCCGTGTGTCGCTGCACGCCCCTAGAAATGCAAGCGGAAGGCCAAACGAGACTGAAATGTAGAATCGGTTTGTAGAATCCTCTGTTATCGGATTATTCGCGTACGGGTTGCCGGTGGAAGTCATGCAACCCGTACGCAAATCGATCCGTCGATTCACCGCAAAAGGAGTGCCTTGGGAATCTCTAGCTGATTTGAAGCGGAACTTCCCCCCTACCCTTTAACTCGCGCATGATCAGGTAGGCGAGAGCACCAATAGAGCCTAGGGTGAGGGTAAGTAGGAAGAACGGCCAAAATACGAGCCCCCGTTCCTGCGCATCGCGAAACATCCACAACCCAAAAAGCGACAGTGCGATCACGAGATCGATGAAAACTTGCATCCCCCATGCGTGATTGGCGGCAAGGGTTAGGAAACCGGTGTAGCCGTGTTCAATCACCACCTGGGTCGAATAGACCGTGAATACCGCGAATACGAGCCCTAAAACGATCAAGCGTGCTTTGCCCATGACGTGTCCTCCTGAGAACGAGTCTGCCGCGTTGATTGCGTAAAGACCATAACCTCAGACGTCATAGGATTCTGATGCCACTCCGGTATGATGGACCTGTGCTTGATCAGAGAAGCGGATTTGGATCGCTCTTACGCCGCTGGCGCCAGGCCAGACGCCTGAGCCAGGAGCAACTCGCCGAAGCCTCGGAGGTCTCGACTCGGCACATCAGTTACCTCGAAACAGGCAAGTCCGCGGCAAGCCGCGAGATGGTTCTCTTGCTCACCAATGCACTCGATCTTCCGCTCAGAGAGCGCAACATCCTGCTCACCGCGGCGGGCTACGCACCTGTTTACCGCGAGTCCAATCTTGATGCACCCGAAATGGAACACGTGCGCAACGCCATCGAATTGATTTTGGCGCACCATGAGCCCTATCCCGCGATCGTATTCGACCGGACCTGGCAAATCGTACAGATGAACCCGGGCGCATTGCGTGTCTTCGGCGACTTCATCGCGAACGCGAAGGAAGAGATCGTCATCCAAAATGCGATGCATGCAATCTTCCATCCTGAAGGGCTGCGCCGATTTCTTGTGAATTGGGATGAGGTCGCGGGCCACCTTCTGGACCGCCTCTACCGTGAAGCCATGACGGAACCCCAAGGGGGCCACATGCGAAAACTTCTCGCAGCGGTTGAGGCCTACCCCGAGGTGCCGGGTCGTATGAATGCGATCGACTTAACCACACCCGCCAGCGTTTGCATTCCAGTTCATCTAAAAAGAAACGACGTCGAACTCCGCCTGTTCACGACGCTAACCACGCTCGGTACACCGCTTGATGTTACGGCCGAGGAACTTCGCATCGAATCCTACTTTCCTGCAGATCCAACGACCGCGGCGTGGCTCGCATCTACTTCGTAAAGTCGTCGATATACCCTGCGAAACGATCCCTGACTTGAGACGGCGTGAGTCCGAATTCCTCGAGCCCGTATTCGTGACGGCCGTGCTTGTTCTGCGGATGTTCGCGAACGTGCCGTTCCATGGCCGCCACTGCATCCTCGGAACGATCGAGATCGAACTGCCGATAGATCCGACTCACCGCAGCGGTCGCGTTGGCGACGAATTCATCGTGCTGCACATCGACGAAGCGTGCTGGGTCTTGCGATGCACGCGCAGCGAGACCTCGGTCAAGCGATTTCGCATAGAATTCCATGACCACCGGCCCGAGCGCTTTCTTCTCGAACGCCAAGTCCTTCATCAGCGCAGCCGTCATACTGCAGATCGACGCCACACATCGCAGGGGATCGCGGTGGCTCCAAACCACGCCTACACCAGGGAACTCTTCGATCATCGCTTCGATCGCCCACATATGGGCAGGCGCTTTGAGCAGCCATCGCTCACCAGGTCGTTGCCAATCGAGCAGACGCAGGTAATCGTGATATTCCCGATACATCGGTCGCAGATCCTGATCCTGATACCACGAGGCATAAGGCTCAAGCATCACTTCAATTCCAAGATGTACTCCGTTGAAACTATAGGCGTGGAGCAACACACATTCTTCAGGCGTATCCGCGCTCGCGAAGTGAATCTTCGTGAACTCGGGATTCTTTTCGCGGCTTTTCTTGTAGTACGCCTCGATGGCGTCTCGGCGAGGATCGCTGGCGCCAGGCGCCAGCCCTTCGAGCGGATCCGGAAACTGCGTTTCCCAGAGCAATAGCGCACGTGCAGTCGGGTCCGTCGCAAGAAGGTTGAAAAGCGCCGACGTTCCCGAACGAGGCAAGCCGGTTAGAATCGTGGGCGGTGCCAGTTCGCGCTTTTGAATTTCAGGAAAGTTGTTGAATGCTGCCTGTGCGCGTAGACGCGTCGCGAGCAATTGTAGAACGCGGCGTCGATTGCGCGCGCGTCCTTTTTCTGTAAACGGTTGCCCGTCATAGGTTTCGAGCAGAACGCGAAGTCCCTCTCGAAATTCCTCGGGACCAAAATCCTTTAGCCCCGTCGTTTGGCGAGCTTCCTCGAGTAACGTGGCTTCATCAAATTCACGACTCGCCATGGGCCAACTCCGAAAATTTTACGACACGTGCGGCCGGATCGGGATAGGATTCGGCGCGAATCCAGCGCACACACATGGTGCCACGTGCATGACCGCAGGTATGTAGCCAGTTCTCCGTACCCGGATCTTGATGCGCGACCACAATTCGTACCGAACCGTCATCGCGGTAGCTCGCGGTAAGTTTGTTCAGATGAATCCGATGACGATGGTAGTCAAGACTCTCCAACCAATGATTGGAAAGCTGAAAGTTCCAGAAGTCACAAACGGGCGGCGCGAGCTCAACCACGAGTGCTTCGTCTTCCGCAAGTTCCCAGTAGCTATGGTAGTAGGCGATGTTTGGATCCCCACCGGCGACCATCGCACGTTCTTGGCTAAAACGCGGCAACTGATTGGTATGACCTTGCCATTCCTCCGCCCAGGATTGAAACAAGCCCGAGGTACCCACGACAAACTTAGCCGCGCCTTGAAGTCGGCGATCAAACTGCGCTGGATCCAGTGCCCGAGACTCACCGTTACCATCGATACGCTCAATACTGACCTCGGCGAGGATCTCGTTTTCATGATCCAACCGCGTCTGCCGAACCTGAACCATCCGCGTATCGGCCGCCATCGGCAACCAATTGCCCGCTTGCTTTTTCGCGCTGACGATGATTTCAAAGCTTCCATTCGCATCAAGCTTCAGATCCTTGGCTTCGAGGTACCCCGTTGTATTGAGCGTCCCCGTCGTGCCGTAGTTCCCCGCTTGCGAACCAAAACCTAGATAGTGCACGGAGCCACGCGTTCCGAGAATTCGATACTCGTAGGCGCCATTCACGGGTGCGCTCAGGTAAACGTTATCGGGATTGTCCATACCGAGTTTGATGGACTCGCTCGTCGCCTGGCGAAACCTCGGAGCATCCGCAGTTGATCCTTCGATGAAAGTATCGAGCGCGGCCCGCGTAAGCCGACTGAGATAACGGAACCCCTCGGCTCGATCAAACGCGTCGTTCGGCGTACCCGGACCCACAACAACAGCGCCCGCTGATTTGAGCGTGTCACAAAACTCTTCCCACGCGCGCCCATCTAGAATCCGTTGCGTCGACTCGTTCGTCTCTGGCATTTCTGCCTCCCGAATATTCAATCCGCGGCAGTCTACCACCAATCCGCGCTCGAGCTGACGGTGCGCTATTCCAGCATCATGGGAAAAGCGAGAGGTATTCTAGCCGAGCAAGGCGCGTTCGTCGGGCCGAAGCGCCAACGAGGCAAGTCGAGGCCTGAACGCAGCATCCACAGCGACCGCTTCACGCAAAAGATTCAGACCTTCCTGGCGACGAAACATCTTGAGGCTCATCACGCCAGCGAGAAAGAGCGCCTCGGCATTTGCAGGTTCTTCTTCCACGGCGCGCATGAACGCATCGTAGGCCACGTTCAGGATCTTATGCCGTGCATAGCAGCGCCCCATCGCGATGAGCGCCGGTGAACCGAATCCACCCTCGTAAGCACGTTGATAATATTCGACGGCGTATCTGGGAAAGAGCGATCGTTTCAAAGGAACGGCATGGTCGTGGACCCCTTGCCCGCGCGCCTCCAACAGGCGGCCAAATTGAAACCACAGACGCGCACCGAGCGGAAAATCGGTCAAGGCTTCGCGCATGGCGTGCGCAATGTCGACCGACGCCGATACCGCGAGCCGCGCAACCCGCCGCGCGGCTTCGAGTGCCGGTTCTTGATAGCCAAGTTTTTGAAGTAGATGAACTTGATGCATCGCGAGAAGGGGTTCATGGGGAAGCGATTGGGAAGCCTCCTCCAAATCAGCGAGGGCTTTCTTTTCATCCCCCCATTCCCCATGAAGTAATCCTGATGTCCAGAGTGCGCGTCCATTATCGATGTGCGAGTTCAATGCAATGCTTAACAACGACTCGATCTGAGAGAATTCCCGATCGATGTAATTAGGCCAGCGTCTGCAAACCAAATAACGGGCCGTCGCGCTCTCGAGACTGCGACGCGCGGCATCACGCGATCGCAGCGCGCCCGTTAAACCCTCTGCGGTGCGTAGGATCTGACGTGCCCGCGCGAGATTCGAATGCTTTTCGAGCACGCGATCTCGGCCTGCCGCTGCAATCGATTCGCGCGCGTCTTCGTCTGAAAGATAGTGCACGATCTGATCGAGTAGACTCTCAGAAGTATAGGTCGCAAGGTGAACACCCGGCTCAAAGAGGTCTCCGAGACCGTTGTCGGTCGCTTCGGTCAGTAACAAACTTCCCGAGGCCATCCCCTCAAATACACGGAAGTTCACGCCATCGTAGAGGTTCTCGTTAATCACAATGCGACAGCGACGATACAGATCCGCCGTCTGTTTGAAACTCAGGCGTAAGTCGCTGTCCGCATCGTGATCCGACGCACCGGCGACAACGACATCGAATTCGCGGCGAAGGATTTCAAAGAGCGCTCTACGGCGCGGTCGGGATTCTGTGACGCCGACAAACCCGATGTCATGTTCTTTCCTGACGGGATCTCCGGCGAAACTCTCAGGATCGATGGAGAACGGTAGCCAATGTGCTGAAATTCCATCGCGTGCAAGGCGCGAAAGGGAATCTTTGAAGTCAACGAAGACGAGATCAAAGAGCTTCAGATAGTGAGAAAGCCAAAAATGATTGAAGCAGCTATCGAAGCAGTACGCGACCAACGGAAACGGACAACTTTCAAGACCGCCGATCAGGGGCTTGGCCCCAAAGAGCTCGACCAGGATTAGATCGGGCTCAAAGCCAGCTCGATGGACCACTTCGTGGATGGTGAAATCGTTGTCGTCGTCGCATAAGTCGTGGGCTGACTCAGGGCGCGCAAGGTATACGTCGTGCCCGAGCGCTTGGAGCGCTCGCAAGAACTTCGCGCCGTGTATGAGCAAAATTTTCATAGCACCCGCCGAGTTAATCGGCGGGTTTGCATGAATACGAGAGCTATATGGTTTTCAACCAGGCCTGTAGCGCGTGTCCAATCTCGCCAGGAGAGTCTTCCTGAATAAAATGGCTGCCAGAAACAGTCACTTCGGTCTGATTTTTCCAAGTTCGACAGAAGTCTCTCTGCTTACCCGTCAGAATCGCGCCCGGTTCTGCGTTAACGAAGAGCTTCGGAAACGTAGTGTTGGGCAACCATTCCGCATACGCGGTCGCGATCTCCGCAACGTCTGCGGGATCGCCATCAATCGGAATCTGACGTGGCCAGGTGAGTGTGGGCCTTCGACTCTCACCGGGTTCGAGGAACGGGCGCCGATAGACGGCCATCTCTTCATCACTGAGGTTACGTAGGATCGATCCCGGCAAGACGTTCTCTATGAAGATGTTTTGCTTGAGAATCATGTCTTCACCCGCGGGTGAACGAAACGCTTGAAAGATTTTTCGAGCCGCGTCGGGCCATTCGCCCCAACTTACCGGGCGCACAACCGCCTCCATGTAGCAAATCCCTCGCACCGTATCCGGGTGTCGTTTCGCCCAATCGAATCCCAGCGCGGATCCCCAGTCGTGGATCACTAGGGTGACGTTCTCTCGCACATCGAGCTTTTCGAGCAACGCGTCGAGATAGCGGCGATGTTCCACAAACGTGTACCGGTCGGGTCCGCTGTTCTCGAGCTTCTCTGAATCGCCCATGCCGATCAGATCGGGGGCTATACACCGACCTAACTCGGTGGCGTGGGGAATGATGTTCCGCCAGAGATACGATGAGGTTGGATTCCCGTGTAGAAACACGATCGGATCGCCCTGACCCACGTCGATGTAGGCCATTTCACGATCCAGAATCTGGGCGCGTTGTTTCGGATAGCGTTCTTCTGCAGAAATCATCGGATCCTCCAGTTTCAAAGGTCCCCGACTCTACCAGAAACCCGGTCGTTTGATGCTAGACTGCGCGCAAGGAGCAAACGATGTCGAGACTATTGCCACTTCGCCGCGAAGACCTGCCCGATTTCGAACCGCTTTTTGCGATGGTTGAGCAGACCATGGGCTACGTGCCCAATAGCATGCTCAATATGGCGCGCTGGCCTGAGCTTCTACAGGCATTTGGCGGCTTGCTGGCAACCACATTTATGGGGGGCAAAATCGATCCCGAGCTTCGAACCTTGGTATCGTTGGTCACGAGTCGCGCGGCCGGATGCATGTACTGTCAGGCGCATTCAAGTCACGGCGCAAATCGCGTGGGCGTATCGGATGAAAAATTGAACGCGGCGTTCGAGTTCGCGACCTCGCCTATTTTTTCAGACCGAGAGCGCGCCGCGCTCCGCTACGCAAACGACGCAGCACTGGTGCCGAACGCGGTCACAGAGGCTCACTTCACCGAACTGCGCCGATCTTTCGACGAGCGGGAAATCATCGAACTCACGGCGATCATTTCGCTCTTCGGCTTTCTAAACCGTTGGAACGATACACTCGGTACCCCGCTCGAAGCGATCCCACTCGCGTTCGCCGAGCAACACCTAAGAACCCATGGCTGGGATGTAGGCAAGCACGCGAGCTAAAGAACTCTCTAGCTCGGTCGTTATTCCTCGAAGTCGGGAAGCGGAGGCAGGGTGCCGAATTTGGCGGTCGTCATCGCCGCCTTTAGGAAGTCCCGATTGAGCTCCGCGATGAAGCGCACCGAGATGCCTTTGGGACACGCGGCCTCGCATTCATAGTGATTGGTACAGCTACCGAAGCCGTCCCGATCCATCGCCTCAACCATATTGATCGCGCGCTTCGAGCGCTCGGGTTGTCCCTGAGGTAGATGCGCGTATTGCGCGGTCTTTGCGGCTACGAAAAGCGTCGCCGACGCATTTGGACATGCGGCCACACAGGCACCACAGCCGATACACTCCGCGGCCTCGAACGCCGCATCGGCATCTTCCTTGGCGACAGGGATGCTGTTTGCATCGGGTGCGGAACCCGTCTTTACCGAGACATACCCACCGGCTTGCATGATCCGGTCGAGTGCACGCCGATCAACGACGAGATCGCGAATGATGGGGAACGCGTTGGCGCGCCAGGGTTCGACCGTAATCTTGTCGCCGTCCTTAAATTTACGCATGTGCAGCTGACAGGTCGTCGTTGTGCGCTCGGGGCCATGCGCCACGCCGTTGATCATCAGCGAACACATCCCGCAGATTCCCTCACGACAGTCGTGGTCGAATGCGATGGGCTCCTGACCCTCGTGAATCAAATTCTCGTTGACGGTATCGAGCATCTCCAGGAAGGACATATCCGAACTGATGTCTCGGGCGTCGTATTCCACCATGGCACCTTTGGCCGTGCCGTTCTTTTGGCGCCAAACCCGGAGTTTGAAATTCATTTGTAGCTCCTCGTCGCGAGCTCAACGTTCTCAAACTCGAGAGGTTCCTTATGCAGTGTGGGTTCTTCACCAATGCCGCCGAACTCCCATGCGGCGACGTAGGTGTAGTTTTCATCGTCCCGCTTGGCTTCGCCGTCGGACGTCTGAAACTCTTCGCGGAAGTGCGCACCGCAGGATTCAGCACGCTGAAGCGCGTCGTAACAAAGGACCTCACCGAACTCGAGAAAGTCGGCGACACGCCCTGCTTTCTCGAGCGCGACGTTGAACTCTTCGTTTTCACCCGTCACACAAACATCGCGCCAGAACTCAGCGCGCAGTTCTCGAATGAGGCCGATCGCCTTTTTCAAGCCCGCTTCGTTCCGTGTCATGCCGCAGTACTCCCACATGATGTGCCCGAGTTCCTTGTGGAAGGAATCGACAGATCGCGTGCCGTTGACATCGAGGAGACGTTGGATTCCGGCACGCACTTCGCGCTCCGCGTCTTCGAATGCGGGATCATCCGTGCTCACGGGCTCGAATTTATGGGAAGCCAGATAGTGCGCAATGGTATGGGGCAGAATGAAATAGCCATCCGCCAGGCCTTGCATCAACGCGCTGGCGCCGAGGCGGTTCGCACCGTGGTCCGAGAAGTTCGCCTCACCGATCACATGCAGACCCTCGATCGTACTCATCAAATGATAGTCGACCCAGAGTCCACCCATCGTGTAATGCGAAGCAGGATAGATTCGCATCGGCAGTTCGTAAGGATTTTCGCCGGTGATCTTTTCGTACATGTCGAAGAGATTGCCGTAGCGTTGTTCGATCGTTGCGCGACCGAGACGTTCGATCGAATCCGCGAAATCGAGGTAGACACCGCGGCCCATCGGTCCGACGCCGCGGCCTTCGTCACATACTTCTTTGGCGGCACGCGATGCAATATCGCGCGGCGAGAGATTTCCGAAGGCAGGGTATTTACGTTCCAAGTAGTAGTCGCGTTCGGCTTCGGGGATCTCGCGAGGTTTGCGTTGATCACCCTGCTGCTTCGGCACCCAAATACGCCCGTCGTTACGCAGAGATTCGGACATCAAGGTGAGTTTCGATTGATGCTCACCCGCAACCGGAATACAGGTGGGATGAATCTGCGTGTAACAGGGATTCGCGAAAAGAGCGCCCTTCTTATACGCGCGGTACGTCGCGGTTACGTTGCAGCCTGCAGCGTTGGTTGAGAGGTAGAAGATATTCCCGTAACCACCGGTCGCCAACACCACCGCATCGGCCCCCCAACGGGCAATGCGCCCAGAAACCAGATGGCGCGTAATGATGCCGCGCGCCTGATCGTCAACCTTCACGATGTCGAGCATCTCAACGCGCGTGTGCATCTTGACGGTCCCGCGCTCGATTTCACGGCTGAGTGCGCCGTAGGCGCCCAGCAAAAGTTGTTGGCCCGTCTGTCCGCGCGCATAAAACGTTCGCGACACCTGAGCGCCACCGAATGAGCGATTGTCCAGCAATCCGCCGTACTCTCGAGCGAAGGGCACACCCTGCGCGACACATTGGTCAATAATCTGCGTGCTCACTTCTGCAAGTCGATGCACATTGGCTTCGCGCGCGCGAAAGTCGCCCCCTTTGACCGTGTCGTAGAAAAGACGGAATACGCTATCGCCATCGTTCTGATAATTCTTTGCGGCGTTGATTCCGCCCTGCGCCGCAACACTATGGGCGCGCCGCGGACTGTCCTGAAAACAAAAACAATCGACGTTATAGCCGAGGCCACCGAGCGTCGCGGCCGCCGACGCTCCCGCGAGTCCTGAGCCAACCACAATGATCCGATACTTCCGTCGGTTTGCGGGATTGACGAGCTTCATATCGAAGCGATGCTGATCCCATTTCTTTTCGAGTGGGCCGTCCGGTGTTTTTGCGTCAAGCTTCATATGAAACCTTAATGTGTAGGAAGACCAAAATAGACAAAGAGCGGAATCGAGATATTCCCAAGTACGATCAACATGACCAGGCCGAGAGTCATCACTCGAATAATCACGTTGAAGCTCTCGTGGTTAAGCCCCAGTGTTTGAAAAAGACTGCGTGCACCGTGAATCAAATGCGTTCCGAGCAAGAGCATTGCAACGACGTAGGTACCGACGATCCAGGGTTGGCGAAATCCATGCACGATCATGCCGTACACATCATGGCGGCCTTGGTCGTCCACCAGCGCGGGGTAACCTGGATCCACTGCGCCGAAAGTAAAGTGCGCGAGGTGATACGCAACAAACGCTAGAACCACCAAACCGGTCAAAATCATGTACCGTGATGCCGGCGTTGAAGCTTGGTGCCGGGTTCGATGCTGGTAGCGTGTGGGGCGTGCGATGCGGTTTTCCGTCGCCAGACGTACACCAAGATAGGTATGCAGCGCGAAAAACGCGAGCAGATGGGCACGCGCGATCCAGAGCATGGGGTGGCCCGTGAGCCAGTCCGCGTACGCATTGAGCGCGTCCTGCCCTTGGAAGACAATCATATTCCCGAGCATATGCGCCACAAGGAAGCCGAGGAGCAGCACGCCCGTAACGGCCATCATCAATTTGCGACCGATCGATGTGCTGAAAAGCCCGACCAGGCGATTCATGAATGATCTCCCCGTGATTATCCGGGGAGGATCAACCCCGCGAGTATAGGCACTCTAGAAGTGATAGCCAGTTTGGCCCCGACAAACGCTCCCGCTGTGTGCACGCCGAAAACATCCAGCAAATCGTCGTACCCAAGCGCGTTTTAATTGCGCGAGAAGCGACGTATGCACAGACAGCGAACGCGCTCAGACAAAAAAACCCCGAGGCGCTTACGATTGACGGTGCAATCGTCCGCCCGGTGACGGGACGGCTCCTCGGGGTTAGGTGGCGCCTGGGTATCCAGGCGACCATATAGGACAGTGAGTCAACCTAGATCGTCGCCACCTCACGTGTCACCTGTTTCGAATCTGGCACTGGTCCACCTCCTTCCAACGGCGTTCATGGCCTGACGCGGGACCCAGTTCCCGCCCTGAAATAGTCATCCGCCTGTTGACGACCCCCCAGGCCAGCTTGATCGGACCTCGTGAGGGCCCGGGCTGGAGCAGTACTCCAAGCGTATCGGCCCTTCGCGGCCCCAGCAAGTCCTTGAAAATGGGCAGTTTTCCAGAGACTTGTCCACAGCCCCCAGAGCTGTGACAATACTGTGTAGACGAACCGAAAAGTGGAGACCGCCATGACTCGATTGGCTCCAATACTCCAGCGCCGTTCCCCGGTCGTCCACCTCTGCGCGCCCGAACAAACGGTGGCAGAGGCCGTGAGCATAATGGCCGCGGAGCGCATTGGCGTGGTGCCTGTCACCTCCGCCAACCGCCTCGTGGGCATTTTCAGTGAGCGTGATCTGCTTCGACGTGTACTCGCCTTGGGCAAGGATCCAGAAAAGACCTTGCTCGAAGAGGTGATGACGCCGGAACCCGTGACCGCTTCACCCGCCGAGGATCGCCAATCCGCGATCCAGAAGATGCAGTCGGTTGGCTGTCGTCATTTGCCGATCGTGGTGAACGATGCAGTCATCGACATGCTCTCGATGCGGGATCTGCTTGCGGTCGAACTCGAAGACCGGGAAGCCGAGATCGAACAACTCCGAGGTTACATACACGGCAATTACTAGCCGGGCCTCAACACCGATATGTCCTGACCGGACGGACCGCTTGACACTGAAGCGGCGAGACCGCACCTGTATACGTGACGACAGACACAGAAACATTGCGCCTTTCCTGCCTACGCCGCTCCTGTTGTGCATCCGCCTTTAGGCGCCTCCTGGGTTGAAGTTGCACATGACTTGCACAAGCCCAGATTTGCATCTTCGCCTGTAACCTCCCCGGGTTATTGATCTTTGTTTTTATATTAAGAAAACTGTTTGTATTCACGTACTTATAGGAATAAGATCAGCGTGAACTTGAATTTCTGCGGGGACTAGCGCAGAGGGAGAATGGGCTGATGAGAGGCTTAACTAAATCCGTTGGACCGTGGGTCCTGATCGCAGGGGTGATTGGGCTTACGGATATCATGTTTTATTCCGGTGGCGCGGCTGAAACGCCAGAACCGGTTGTACAGACCGAGACTCCTGCGGTCGTCGCAACCCTCACTGAAGATAAGAGCGCGATCTTGGTCACGCCCGATACCGATGAAGCTGCCTTGCCGGTGGTGGAAGAGGAAATCATCGAGGTTGCCGAGATTCCCCACGAAATCGAAACAGGCGCGATCCTCGCCCTACCTATGAGCGACGGCATCAGCTCCGGCGCGGTGAGCTCGATCCCGGGCGGACAGTCATCGGATGGCGACCAAAACTGGATGGCATTTGCCGGCGGCGGCGCACTGGGTGTTCCCTTCCTCTTTCGTAGTGGTAGCAGCCATGGCGGTAGCGGTGATGATGGCAACAACACTCCGCTCGTTACTACGAACGAGAACATCTGCGAATACGGCGATGGCCAGTTCGGGGACTGTGAAGACGTCTGCGAGCACGTTGAATGCGACAACAACAAGCCCCCGATCGATCCGTCACAGCCGGTTCCTGAGCCAGGCAGCGTGCTGCTCTTTGCAGCGGGTGCGGCGCTCGTAAGCCGACAGATCCTGAAGAGCAAGAAGAACACCTAAGCGTTCAACAGCTCTAGAACTCCAAAACCGCCTCGACGCGCATGTTGTCGAGGCGGTTTTTTCCGTTAAGGAAACCGAGCTCGACCAGAAAGCTGGCGCCGAGAACTTCTGCGCCCATGCGTGTCGCAAGCTTGGCGGTCGCGGCCGCGGTACCACCGGTAGCGATCACATCATCGATCAAGAGGATCTTCTGACCCGGACCCACGGTATCGCGGTGCATCTCGATAGTCGCGGTGCCGTATTCCAAATCATAAGTCTCGCTGAGCGTATCCCAGGGCAGCTTGCCGGCCTTGCGTGCGATGCCAAATCCCGCTTCGAGTTCCAACGCCACCGAAGGCCCAAAAATAAAGCCGCGGGACTCAATCCCAATCACAACATCAATCCCAAGGCCCTTGAAGGGCTCTGCCATCCGCGTACAGGCGAAACGCAGCGCGTCCCGGTCCTGCAGCAACGGCGTAATGTCTTTGAACACAATCCCCGGCTTCGGAAAGTCGGGAACGTCGCGAATCTTCGAGTGTAGGTACTGGATTGAACTCATCGCAGGTAGTCTAGTGGATTCACCGCATGGCCGTCGCGTCGCACCTCAAAATGCAGGTGAGGCGCCGTGGCGCGGCCCGTCTGTCCAACCTCTGCGATGCGTTGGCCCTGTTCAACGAAGTCACCGACTTTGACGTGGTTCTTCCGGTTGTGGGCGTAAACGGAAGAGAGGTTTCCCGTGTGTTTTACGATCACCATATTGCCGTAGCCAGATAACCCGCTCCCCGAGTGAATCACCCGCCCCGCCTCGGCCGCGCGAATCGGTGTTCCGGTACCGGCTGAAATATCGACGCCATCGTGGTGGGCGCCATTGCGCAGCCCATACCCGCTGGTGATCTTGCCATCGATCGGCCAGCGAAACTTAGCTTTGGTTGCGCTACCGCGCGGGTCCGTCGAATCCCAAACATTCTTCAGTCGCGGCTGCGGTTCGTGGAGGTGCGTGGGCACAATCAGGCGCTGGCCCACCATGAGCGAAGTCGCATCGCGCAAGCGGTTGCGTTTCTTCAAGTCATCGACTGTGGTGCCATAGTGTTTCGAGATCGACCACGCAGTTTCGCCGGGTACCACCACATGCACGCCGGTGCCGGATTCCGGAATTGGTCGACCTGGCGTACGACAGCCAACCATCAACAAAAGCAAGACAGCGATTCCAACCTGCCGCTTCAAGAGGCTGCTGCCCTTTTTCGGTGCCAAATCAGGTACCCGATCACCAAAATCACAAGTCCAGCAAACAATCCGCCAGTAATCTTTTGCAAGAGCGGTCGCCAAATTTCTTCGCTCGCCCCCGCGACGTAACCCACCGCCACAAGAATCGCGCACCAAATTCCCGCGCCCACTCCTGTGAAGAGCGTGAAACGCCAAAACGACATGCGCGCAAGCCCCGCAGGAATCGAAATTATTTGGCGGATCCCCGGAATCAAACGCCCCACAAAGGTGGTGACGTCCCCGTGCGTAGCGAAGTATGTTTCAGCGCGATCGAGCTGTTCTGGTGTGATGAAAAAATATCGACCCAGCCGTTCGATGGCAGTGCGGCCAAGCGTAATCGCGAGCCAGTAGTTGACCCACGCCCCGCCGATGCTCCCGAAAGCCCCTGCCAGGGTCGCGAGAACCGGATTCATCTCGCCCTGGGAAGCCAGATACCCGGCGGGAATCATCGATACCTCGCTCGGGAACGGCACGAAGCTTGACTCCACGAACATCATCACAAAGATGCCCGTATAGCCGAATTCGCTCACACGTTCGACGACCCAGAAAACCAGGCTCTCTAACGACAATCCTTCACCCCAGCGCAGAAGATTCCCCATCTACGGCGAGTGCGCCATTCCGCCCTACACCCGGACAAGCGGGCAAGGTGGATCTGTTTTGGAATATCGGTTCCGAAGCCGACGGCGTTGCTTCGACGATCACCGTAACCGGAGGCGGACTGCTCGGTGGCGTAGCAGGTGCCGGCTCGATGGTCGCGGACGCGCTCAACCGAATCACCGCCGCGAATACGATTCCAGACATCGGTCACCCGAACGCGTTACTGGCAACGTCGGTTGACGGAAGCTACTCGACCGCGAGTACCTTGACCGCGAAGTGCAGAGACTCACCCGCAAGCGGATGATTGAGATCGATCACGATCTCCTCGCCCTTCACTTCCTTCACGCGGACCATGTGTTGCTCTCCTTCGGACGACTCCGCAAGCAACTGGGTGCCAACCTCATGCGCATCCTCAGGTACGGTGCTTGCGGGCACGGTCTGGATCAATTCCGGATCCCCGACCCCATAGCCCTCCTCCGCGCTAAGGCTGACCGTCTTCTCCTCGCCCACTGCGAGGCCCACTAATGCGGCCTCCAGCGCGGGTAAAATCTGCTGCCCACCGTGTGTGTAGACCAGGGGCTCCGCGCCGACATTGCTATCGGCGACCTTTCCGTCGTCGGTGGTGAGTGTGTATTCAAGCGAAACCTGGCTGCCATCGGCGATCATGATCGACTCCTCCCTATCTCGGTTCCGACGTACCATAGCGTCTTGGTGGGCGGCCGCGAAACCGATCGCTTATATTCTGCGCCGTGGAACTTCCGATTCCCTTCAACGTCCCCGCGAGCCTCACGAGCGCTGCCTATCGCGCGCAACAAGCGACCTTGCGCCTTCCCATCATGCTTGCCCACACGGCACTACGGTTGATCACGCCCGAAGCCCGACGGCCCACGAGCGAAGGTCTGATCGCACTCCAGACACGCTACTTCGAGTTGCTCGAACGCGACTTAGAAAACGCCGAAACGGGGCTTTACCCGAAGTCGCTGTTATTTCAATTCCCAATCGCGAAACACGCATGGAATTTGCCTCGCTTCCTTGCAGACATCCCGCGTAGTTACTTCCGCGCACGGGAACGCAAGCACGACGATCTCCCCAAGGATGTCGATCGCGAACGCTACCCCGCATACTTTCGCCGCACCTTTCACTGGCAAACCGACGGTTACCTCAGTCGACACTCGGCAGAGGTCTACGACGTCAGCGTTGAGTTTGTATTCCTTGGTTGCGCCGACGTAATGCGACGCCAGGTAATTCCACCGATGACGCGCTTCACGAAACATCGCAGCGGACGCACACCGCGCATCCTCGATGTGGCCTGTGGCACGGGTCGCTCGCTTGCGCAGATTGCCACCGCACTACCGGGGCATCAGTACTTTGGCATCGACATGAGCCCGTTCTACATCGAAGAAGCGCGCAAAACGCTCGCCGACGTTCCGGAAACCACGCTGCTGGCAGAGAACGCCGAAGCGATCCCGTTCAAAGATGAATACTTCGACATCGTAACCAGCACTTACCTACTGCATGAGCTTCCACGCAAAGCCCGCCGAAACGCCGTGGGCGAAATGCTGCGCGTGCTGCGGCCAGGTGGCCTGCTCGTCATCGAAGACTCGGCCCAACTCGTGGAGTCGCCGGAACTCCAGCTGCTACTCGAAGACTTCCCCGCGCAGATGCACGAGCCGTTCTATGCCGACTACGTCAAAGACGATATCGAGAAGATCCTCGCCGGCCTCGACATGGCCGAAACCTCGACCGAACGCTGCTGGCTCTCCAAGGTCGTCCATGGCATCAAGCCGTGACTTTTCGGGCTAGCACCTAACCTAGATACGAAGTAATCTGACCTGTCGGATGAGATAGAGGCAGGCACGAAGCTGCCTGCCGTGTGAGCAGGCGGCCTTTGGCCGCCGATACCTCACTAAAGTCGGGGCGTAGCGCAGCCTGGTAGCGCGTCTGAATGGGGTTCAGAAGGTCGGAGGTTCGAATCCTCTCGCCCCGACCAACGCAACTTGGTCCATACCGGACACATGGGTAACGGTTTATACCGGAGACATAGGTAACACTTTAGCACCGAAGGGGTTCTTCGCAGGTTCGAGCCTGGCGGCCTCGTGATCAAAGAATCCCAGGTCGTAGTGCATAAAGCTAACGAG